>NZ_JBWLPW010000003.1:0-320648 GCF_056521845.1 Pseudomonas sp. PF05
TCCAAACGGTGGGAGCAAAGCTTGCTCGCGATGACCGCGGCACATCCAACATCAAGGCAGACTGACCCACCGCCTGCGCGAACAAGCCCTCACACAGGGATAAGTTGCAAACTTGAGCCCTGGATTGTCTAGAACAAGCTTTGCACCTGTTCCAACACCGCACGGTTCATCTGCCCGGTGTGGGTGTGCAGGCTTACATAGCTTTGCAGCATGTCGAGCTTGGTATCGAGCAGATCTCGACGAGCCTGGAACACCCGCTGTTGCGCATCAAGAATATCCACAGTGGAACGCACGCCGCCCTGGAAGCCTTTTTCCGTCGAGGTCAGCGCTCGCTGGTTGGACTCCACCGCCCGTTGCATCGCCTTGCTCTTAGCAAACCCGGCCACGACGCCCAGGTAATCGGCCTCGATATCCTCGGCCAGTTGCTGGCGTTGCACGTCGTAGTCGGACTGGGCGCCGGCCAGTTGCGCTTCGGCCTTGGCCACCGAGGCCCGTACCGCCCCGCCACGATACAACGGAATGTCCAACTGCACCCCCACGTAGTAGGTGTCCTGGCGCGGGTCGAGTTCCTGGTATTGACGGGTTTCCCGGCGGGTCAACTGGGTGGTCAGCGACAAGGTGGGATAATGCCCGGCGCGCTGGCTGTCAGCCTGGGCTTCGGCCACTTTCACCGCCGCCAGCCGGGCGGCCAGCTCGGGGCTGGCTTGGCGGGCAATCGCCGTCCAGTACGATAAGTCCTGTTCCGGCGGAATCGGGCTACCGGCGGCAAGCTCTTCGCGCATCGGCAAGATGTCATCGATGGGCACGCTGGCACGCCCGGACAAGGCCCGCAAAGCCGCCACCCGGCGCGCCTGGGCTTCAGCTTCCTGGGCTTGCACCAGATCGAGCCGCGCCTGGGCCTCATCGATATCGGTGATCGCGCCCTGGCCGCCCTCATAAAGCTTTCTACTTTGAATGACCAAGCCTCGGATGGCGGACTTTTGCTGGGCGATCAACTTGATTTCGTTCTCCGCCCGGGCAACATCGAAATACCCCTTCGCCACCCGGTCATACAGGGTCTGACCGGCCACGTCGAACACCTGGACGCCCAGTTGACCGCGCGCCTTGCCCTCCTGGTACGCCGCCCAGCGCGCCTTGTCGTAGAGCGGCTGTTGCGCCGCCAGGGTGACGTTGTTCGCCTGGTAATCGTTGCTGTTGACATAGGTGCTGTCATCACCGCCGTCGGTCCGCCCGCCGTAGCCGTAGCGCGAGGTCAGCGACACTTGCGGGTAAAGGCCGCCACGCCCGATGTCTTCTTCATGCCGCGAAGCTTCATAGGCGTGGGCAGCCGACTGCACGGTCGGATCGTTGAGGCGCGAGGCATCATAAGCGGCGGTCAGGCTCAGACCGCCCTCAGCGGCCCACACCGGATTGAGCGCCGCCCAACCCGCACACAGGCTCAGCAATACACGCAAACGGTAGCGGCAACGATCGACCACGCTCATTCCTCCTTGAAGGCTGCAAGCAAGCGTTCACGCAAAGGCTTCATCAGGTAGTTCATCAAGGTGCGCTCGCCCGTCACCACCGTGACGTCGGCGAGCATGCCCGGGCGCACCAGCAAGCCTGCGCCCTGCAACGCAACCACGGTGTCGGCGGGAATCTCGACCTTGGCGGAGAAGTACGGTTGGTGGGTCTGTTCATCGATCAGTTGATCCGCCGACACCGTCGTCACCGTGCCGGTAACCGTTGGCGTATCCACCCGCTGCAGCGCCGTGAAATGCACATGCACCGGCAGGCCCGGACGCAGTTTGTTGGCCATCAGCGGCTCGAAACGCGCGGTGATCGCCATCGGTGCATCCAGCGGCACCACTTGCATCAGGGTCTGGCCGGCCTGCGCCACGCCGCCGACGGTATGAATGCTTACGTCCATGACCTGCCCGGCCACCGGCGCACGGATCGCACCGTTGTCGACTTCAAACTGCAAGGCGCGAATCTGATCGGCATAACCGGCCGCCTCGGCCGAGACTTCGCTGAGCTGGGTTTCGGCATCGCGGCGGAATTCCTGCTGCGCCTGCAAGGCCTTGAGCCGGCTTTCATTGATCGCCTGGCGAGTCCTGCCGACATCACCCACACCAGAAGCGATCTGCCCCGCCAACTGGGCCGCGTTGCGCTCGGCCTCGAAGAGTTTGTTGCGCGGAACATAACCCTCCCGAGCCAAATCACGCAGGCCTTCGAGTTCCTGCTGCTGGAAGCGCATCTGCGCGTCGTAGTTGCGCTTGACGCCTTCGTAGCCAAGCAATTGCTGCTGCAAGGCCGCGGCTTCGTGCTCGATGATCTGCAAGCGGCTGCCCAGCTCCGCGCGGCGGGTGATGAACAACTGGCTCTGCAAGGCCATGGCCGCCTTGACTCGCGGTTCGTCGGCGTGCGCCAGCAGTTCCGCGGGCCATTGGATCTGGGCACTGCCCAGGCGCTCGGCAATCAAGCGCGCCTCGATGCTGCGATCATTGAGCAGCTTGCCCAAGGTCACGTCCAGTTGCGACTGCGCCTGCACCGTATTGAGTTGCACGAGCAATTGCCCCTGGGTGACGCGGTCGCCATCGCTGACCAGCAGTTTTTCCACCACCCCACCGACCAGCGACTGCACCGCCTTGCGCTCCCCCGCCACCACCACGGTGCCGCTGCCTACCACCCCTTGGTCGAGCGGCGCCAGGCAGGCCCAGAGCAGGAAACCACCCAGCGTCAGGACCAGGAATCCCACGCCATAGCGAGCCGCGCTCCCGGCGTCGGTGCTGGCGCTGGGCAGTGTCGTGGTGCTGCGCACGCTCAGCCCCTGCTCGCTGTACGCTTGTGTTCCTGGAGTCAGATCACGCATCGCCGCCCGCCTCCCTGACCGCGGCCGGTCTCGGCCCCGGCATCAATGCCTTGAGCACCCGGTCCCGTGGGCCGAACGCTTGTTGAGTACCGTCCTTGAGCACCAGGATGTGATCGACCACCGCCAGCACACTGGGTCGGTGAGTAATCAACACCACGGTGCTGCCAGCCGCCTTGAGCGCACTGATGGCCTGCACCAGCGCCAGCTCGCCAGCGTCATCGAGATTGGAGTTGGGCTCATCGAGCACGATCAGCGATGGCCGTCCATACAGCGCGCGAGCCAGGCCCAGGCGTTGTTTCTGCCCACCGGACAAGCCAAGCCCACCGGGGCCCAACGGCGTGTCGTAGCCCTTGGGAAAGCGCAGGATCATTTCGTGAATGCCGGCATGACGCCCGGCGACGATGATCTTGTCGGCGTCCTGCTCACCGAAGCGGGCGATGTTGTCGGCGACAGTGCCGTCGAACAACTCGATGTCCTGCGGCAGGTAGCCAAGGTGTGGGCCCAGGGCGTCGTGGGACCACTGGCTGATCTCGGCGTCGTCCAGGCGCACCGACCCGCCCATGGCCGGCCATACCCCGACCAGCGCCCTGGCCAGGGTCGATTTACCGCTGGCACTGGGGCCGACCACGGCCAGCACATCGCCCTTGGCGAGGCTGAAATTGATCCCGCGCAGGATCGGCTGCGAAGCGCCCGGCGGACCGACATACAACTGCTCCAGGCGCACCGCGCCGGTCGGCGGTGGCAACGGCATGCGCAGGCGCTCGCGCGGATGCTGGGCCAGCAATTGGCTCAGGCGCTGGTAGCTCTGGCGTCCGGCGTTGAATTGCTTCCACGAGCCGATGGCGATTTCCACGGGCGCCAGGGCCCGTCCCAGCAACAGCGACATAGCGATCATCATGCCTGCCGACAGTTGGCCTTCAAGCACCAGCAAGGCGCCCAGCCCCAACGCCAGGGACTGCCCGGAGATGCGCACGAAACGGGTCGTCGAGGTGATACGCGCGCTGCGATCGCTGGCATGGGCCTGAGCGGCAATGATCCGTTGCTGCAACAGGCTCCAGCGCTGACGCAGCGGCCCGAGCATGCCCAGGGCCTGGATGACTTCAGCATTGTGCAGCGTGCTGTTCACATAGATAGACGACTGCACCCCCAGTCGATTGGCCTCCCCCAGGCGTGCTCGCGTCGCCAGTTCTCCCCACAGCGCCAGGCCGATCAGCACCAAGGCCAGCACCAGTGTCAGCACGCCGAACCAGGGGTGAAAGATGAACGCCACCAGCAGGAAGATCGGCAGCCAGGGTGCATCGAGCAAGGCGATCAGGCCCTGCCCGGTAATCAACTGGCGCAGGGTCGCCAGATCGGTGAGCACCTGCGCCGGGTTGGCGTTGTGCTCGCGCAGGCTGCGGGAGAAGGCGGCGTCGAAAATCCGCTCCCCCAAGGCATCGTCCAGCCCCGCGCTCATGCGAATCATCACCTCGCCACGGACCCACTCGATCAGGGCGCTGAACATGAACAGCCCCAAGGCCATCAAGGTGAGCATGAACAAGGTGGTTTCGTTGCGGCTGGTCAGGACCCGGTCGTAGACCTGCATCATGTAGAGCGACGGCACCAGCACCAACAGATTGATCACGCCACTGAACAATGCCAGGGCCCAGAACACCCGGCGGTAGCTCAATAAGGCAGCATCAATGTCATGACGCGGATCGAGTAGAAAGCGCATAGAGAATCAACCCGCAATAGGAATAGTCGGTCCCGGCGCAATCCATCGCGAGTCACTTGCCCGAAGGCGTCAAAAAAAAGAGCGTCATGTTGCTGACGTGTCGCTATCAGAGCCGATCGTCGCCGCTACGGACGCCAAGTACTGACAACGTAACCTCAGGTAAGTGCCAGCCCCCAAGTGAGTGTTTTCACCTCAATGACCAGCGGGTTGCCGCACTTCAAAGGTGAACCATCGAAATAACCGCTTTAAATTTTTTACCCAGTTAAGTATTTTGCGTGGTACCTGAGCGCCGACGGCAACCAAGCACCTGCGGGAGCTCCGGCCCTCTATCCTCTTCTTTCCCACAACAAGGACCTCCCGTGAGCGGACTGCGTGAACGTCAAAAAGCCGAACGCCGCCAAGCCATCAGCAAGGCGGCGGTCGAACTGTTCGAGCGCCAGGGTTTCCAGAACACCACCATCGAACAGATCGCCAGCCAGGCCGGCGTATCGGCTCCCACGGTGTTCAAGTATTTCGGCAACAAGCAGGAGATCATCCTGGAGATCCTGCACGACGCCGACCAGCGCGCACTCACCGACACCCGCAACCAGATGCCTGAAATCGACGACCCGGTCCAAGCGCTGTGTTATCTGGAGCGGCTGTTGACCGGCTACGCGCTGGAGGTCATGCACCCGAGCCTGTGGCGCGAGTTGCTGCCGCTGATCCTGTTTGGTGGCGACAACGGGCTGCCCGAGGGGTATCGCGCCATGAACGATGCACTCAGGGCCGAAATCAGTGGGCTGATCAGGGAACTGCAACAGGCCGGCAAGTTGCGCGCCGACCTCGACGTCGAGCTGGCCGCGTTCCTGTTGAACGACTATTCGCACTTGCAGTTGTTCAGGTTGGTCAACCAGGAACAACCGGACATCGAGGCACACTCCACCCAGGTCCGGCGGATCACCGAATTGCTCTTCCGGGGCATGCGCACCTGAGGGCGTTCCCCACCGATACGGACCCGGCGCCGCAACGCCGGGTCACGCTGATCAGCGATGGGTCTTGATGCCAGTCCAGGTGCGGGTGCGGATCCGCTCCACTGCCGCCGGCACCGGCTCCAACGCGAACAGGGTCTTGCGCGCCTCGTCCGGCACATACATGGCTGGGTTGTTGCGAATATCGGCGTTGACCAGCGCCGTGGCTTCCTTGTTCGGGTTGGGGTAACCGATCTTGTTGCTGATCCGGGCAATGACGTCGGGACGCAAGATGTAGTTGATGAACGCGTAGGCCTCTTGGGCATGAGGGGCGTTGGTGGGCACCATCATGACGTCCGACCACATCGGCGCGCCCTCCCTGGGCAACGCCATTTCCACCTTGACACCTTTTCCAGCGTCTTCGGCCAGTCGTTTAGCCAGCGCCACCCCGCCGGACCAACCCACGCCGACGCAGATCTCGCCGTTGGCCAGGTCCATGCCGTAGCGTGACGAATTGAAGTAGGTGATATACGGGCGAACCTTGAGCATGGCCGCCTGCGCCTTTGCATAGTCCTCACGTTTCTGGCTGTTGGGGTCCAGCCCTACGTAGTGCAAGGCGATGGGTACGATCTCGTTGGCGGCGTCCAGCAGACCGACGCCACAACTGGCCAGCTTGGCCATGTTCTCTTCCTTGAAGAGGATGTCCCAGGTGTTCATCTGCACATCGGCGCCCAGCACCTGGCGCACCTTGTCGACGTTGTAGCCAATCAGGGTCGTGCCCCACAGGTACGGCGCCGCATAGCGGTTACCCGGATCACCCACCGCTTCCAGGGACTTCATGAACTCGGGGTCCAGATGCTGCCAGTTCGGCAACTGGCTGCGGTCCAGGGGTTGGACGGCGCCAGCGGCAATCAGGTGACTGACGTTGGAACTGCTCGGGTAGACCACGTCATACCCGGAGTTGCCGGTCAGGAGTTTGGACTCCAAGGTCTCGACGCTGTCGAAAACGTCGTAGATGGGACGGATGCCGGTTTCCTCCTGGAAGCTCTTGAGGATTTCAGGCGGCAGGTACTCGATCCAGTTGTAGATTCGCACCGTCCGCTCTTCGGCCAGGCTCGCGCCACTGACCAGCATCGAAACAACAGCGCCCAGCAAGGTGTTGCGCAAAAACAGGCTCATGATCAAACACTCCAGCGCGGCCGCGAAGGCTCGCGGCACTTAATAGCGGTAGGTGAAGTAGAGTTCCAGCGCGCTGAACTTCCGGTCGTCGCCGAACACTTGCTTGGCCGCTGCCATGGGCTTGACCCAGTTATAGGACAGCGAGGTGGACAGCGACTTCGAAGGCGCCCAATCCAGGAAGACGACACTCTCATCGGCAAACCGCCGGTCACTGACGGCAGCGCCCATGTAGTTTTTTTCGTCGAGCCAGAACTGGTAGTGGATCGCCCCCAGCGTAAGGGTTTCGTTGAGGTGGGTCTTGAGTGAGAACTGCTGGACGTTTTCGTTGCTGTTGAACAGCAGGTAGTTGCCGACGACATCGCCGATCAGCCAGGTGCTCCAGTCGACGAAGCCCTTGCTCAACGGATCCCAGGCTTTCTGTCGGTTGTCGGTGAGGTTGTCGTCGCCGGAAAAGCTCGCGTAGCGGTAGCCAATCACCGGGGTCAACGGCAGCGTGCTGAAGGTGTAATCCGCCTGGCCGTACCAGGCCTTGGCGTCGTAATCCACGCCTTCGCCGCTGCCTCGCTCCAGGGCATATTCGGCATTGAGGGTCAGGTCCGGGATGCCCGGGAGCCTGGCGTTCAACGCCCTGACGTTGTACACCAGCATGCCATCGCGGCGACGCGGCAACGTGCTGCCCTTGGGCCCCATGGCCTTGACCTTCAACGCGGTGGCGCCCAGCGTCACCTGGTCGTCGAGGTTGTAGTCCAGGTTCACGCCGCTCATGCGAAAGTCACCCAGGTCGCTGTCGGTGCCCAGGCTGAAGCCCTGGACCTTCAACGCGCCATGGTCCCAGGCGACCACCGCCGATTCCTTGAAGGCGGTACGTGGGGCGAGCCAATAGGCACCGTCATTCAATTGGTCGAGGTTGCCATCCATCACAATGAAACCGTTGCCGATCATGTAGTTCTGGCGACCGCCGGTGACCGTCCACTCCCCGGCCCGGAAACCGCCATAGAACTCTTCGGTCGACACCTTGCCATCGGAGCTGCGGGAGAAGCCACCGGCATCGCCATCACCCAACGTGGTCGCGCCCACCAGGGAGCCACCGGCCAACAGGCTGAAATCCGGCTGCACGGCGTATTCCAACTTGACGCCCGGCTTGACGTATAACTCCTGCCAGTCGATTTTCGTACCGCGATTCTTGCCGCTGCGCATGTCCACCACGCCGCCGCCAAAGTTGACGTTGCGGGTAGAAAGGACTGCGCCACCGGCACTGAAGTTGACCTCGCCCTTGAGGTTGCCCTCCTCGAAGGTGTAGCCCGCCCAGGCAACCTGGGCGGTCAAGGGTAACCCGAGCACGAGGAACGTTCGGGACAAACGCATCATGGAAACCATATGGAGCTCCTGTGTGATTATTGTTGTTACAGGGCAGTAAATGGCGGCGCAAAACCGCGCCAACACCTGGTGGGGCCAGGTGAGCGGAACGCAAAATTCTTGTGTTTATCGGATGACGTCAGGGCGTCAGGTGCGCCGCAATGGCACGCAGCATGCGCACGCTGTCGCCGTCGAATGGGCTGACGGCATCGCCCAGGGACGACTGCTTGACGATCACCACGCCGGACGGTTTGTCGATAAACAGGTATTGACCATGGATGCCACCGGCCATGAGCGCCTGCCTGTGGTCGTTGAAGACATACCATTGGCTGCGGTAGGACGCGCCTGGGGTCCAGCTCGAAAAGTCAGGGGATGCAGCGTAGATCGCGGGGTCGGCTCCGGCGGCGATACCGGCCAGCGCCTCGGCCGAGAGCAGTTGTGTCCCACCCTGGCGGCCATCGTTGGCCAGCAGACGGCCGAAGCGCGCCATGTCACGCAAGGTCGCACTGAAACCGGCACCGGCGACGCTGCGGCCCCAGGGGTCCGCCAGGAAGTAGCCGTCACGTTCACAGCCCAACTGGCTCCAGATCTCTTGGAGCAACTGATGGCAGGCCTTGCCTGATGCCCGCTCCATGACCCAGGCCAACGCCTCGGTGGTGGCCGTCACGTAATGGAAAAAGCCACCGTGACTGCCGCGTTTGCGCAGTGAGGGCAAGTACTGGTACAGGGATTCGAACGTCGCGTACTGCGCCGGCGCCGGCTGGAAACCGCAGGCGTAACCGTATTGGGAACTCTCTGAATCCGGATCCTCATAGACCTCGCTGTAATCGACCGCCACGGCCATGTCGAACAACTGGCGCACGGTCGCATCGCCGAACGCGCTGCCTGTCAGTTCCGGTACGTAATGGGCGGCCGTCAACGTAGGGTCCAGCAGGTCTTCGCAGACCAGTTGCTCGCCCAAGGCACCGATCAGCGACTTGGTCACCGAAAACATGATGTGCCGGTCCTGGGGACACTGGCCGTTGAAGTAGCGCTCAAACAGTACGGTGTCGCCCTGCAAGACCAGGAAAGCATCGGTCTGGCTGGCGACCAGGTGATCGATCACGCTGATGCTCAAGCCACATTCGCTGTCGAAGTGCAGCTCATCCAGCGGCTGGAGCGCCTGCTTGAACGCGCTGACCGGCCCGCTGCCGGCCTGCACGTCGATGCAAGGACGCAAGCGCGCCAGGTTGCGGAAACCCCATTGGTTGAACGGTGGGCTCATCCAGTTGTGCCAGGTAACGCGGCGCTGGGGTTCGGCGGGAAAGCCTTGCATGAGTGAAGGCGCCAGGCGTGCGTCAAATGACGATTCGTGAGTCTCGACGTAAAGACTGGCCAGTGAAGGCACGGTGTTCTGATTCATCGGGTTGCCCCTGCAAAATGACTCTGCGTGAAAGCAGATGCAGGAGAATAATTACTCGATGTAATTTTTTAGTCAATAAAACTTTTTATCGACATTATTCCTGTAGGAGCTGTCGAGCGAAGCGAGGCTGCGATCTTGTCCCAGACACTTGAGTCGCAAGCAATAGATCAAAGGCCAGCGCCTGGCGATCGCCCCAAGCCGTCAGTACGGTTGATCCAGGCAAAGGCGCAATGCCACGCTATGATCCCGCAAACGTCAGCACCTCAAACAAGGGCAACCATGAACACTCACGCAGCGTGCCTCGGACTGTCTGCCTTGACGCTCGCCTTCCTGTGCGAGCCGGTCCAGGCCTCGACGTGGCAGATCTGTCACCTGGAGCTGCGTATCGTCGAGGTCCTGAAACAACCCTATCCGCAGCTGCAGGCGCAGATCGTGAAAGCCAGGCCAAAGTCCTCCTCGGTGGAGTGTCCGGCGCAAGGCTCATTGCTCACTTTCACCCCGGAAACCCCGGACTACCAAGCCACGCTCCCCCGCCGGCAATGGCCCCGGAAAGGACAGTCGCTACAGGTCGAGTACCGTTACCTGGATGGCGTCTGTAAAGGCGACGGCAACTCGTATGCGTGTCGTATCAAGCACTACCCGGTGGTGGGCCGATAATCAGGCGGCTGGAGAACGTGGCATTTAGCTGATGACCTCATCGCGAGCAAGCTCGCTCACACAGAAAGGACTTGCGCAACCCCCTGTGGCTAGCTTGCTCGCGATGACGTCGGCACAGCCAACCTCAGCGACTCAAGCCAACAGCTCAGTGATCCAACGGGCCTGCCGGGCTATGTCTTGCAGCTTCTCTTCCGGCACGGCTTGCCGCGCCTTGGCGAAGCTGGTGAGGGTCTTTTGCTTCTGGCACAGCAGGCGCTGCCACTTGGCCAGGAAGATCGGGTTACGGGCTTGCAGCTGCAGCGGGCCGAAGTACAGCTCCTCGGCGGTGTACGTCACCGGCCCGGCGCGCTCGGCGATGATGATCTCGTAGTAGAAACGGTTTTCCCGCAGCACTTCCTCGCAGAGGATGCGGTAGTCGTTCTCCATCAGCCATTGGCGCAGCGGTTGCTCGCCGCCGTTGGGCTGCAGGATCAGGCGTTCCTGGCCACTCAACCGCGCTTTGCCGCTGTCCAGGATGTCGCGGATCGTCTCGCCGCCCATGCCACAGAGGCTGATCGCGGTGATCCCGTCTTCCGGCTCGATCGCCGCCAGGCCATTGGCCAGGCGTACGCTGATCTGCTGTCCCAGGCCATTCTCGCCCACGGTGCGTTCGGCGGCGCGAAACGGCGTCAGCGCCACCTCGCCAGCCACCGCCATCGCGATGGCGCCACGGCGCAGCAAGGCTACCGGCAGGTAAGCGTGATCCGAGCCGATATCGGCCAGGCGCGCACCCGCTGGCATATGCGCCGCCACGCGCTCCAGGCGCATGGACAAGGTCTGTTCGTTCAACTGCAATTCCCTGGATTAATCGTAGAACGGCTCGACCGCCGTCCGGCTGCCGACAAAAAAACTGTCCGCGACCAACCGCAGCGGCTGCAGGTCCATGTCGCTGGCGTTGTCGGCAATCAGTTGCTGAAAATGTCGATACACCGCCGCGTACTCGCCTTCCTCGGATACAGCCTGGCGCACGCCGTCGATGCTCAACAGTGCACCGCCGTTGTCCAGGCGCAGGACGCCTTCGGCGCAGCGAATCTCGATGCTCCAGAGCTCGTCATGGCCATGGTCGAAATCGAACTCCGCACGAACATCGAGGTGGCGCGCGTCGGCCATCTTGATGCTGGCGGCAATCGGCGACTGGCAGTTGTCCGGCACGCGCAACTCGGCGGACTCCACGAACAGCGGCAACGCCAGCAGATGGGTCACAATCGACAAGGCATTGATACCCGGATCGAAGACGCCCAGGCCACCGGGTTGCCAGATCCACGCCTGGCCGGGGTGCCACTTGCGCACGTCTTCCTTCCAGTCGATCTGCACGCTCTGCAAGGTGCGACTCGCCAGCCAGTCACGGGCGGCTGCGATGCCCGGCGCGTAACGCGAATGCCAGGCGAACAGGCCGCTGACGCCTTGCTCGCGGACCTGCTCCACCAACGCCATGGCTTCTCCCAGCGTGGCGCACGGCGGTTTTTCCACCAGCACGTGCTTGCCAGCCGCCAGCGCCTGTTGCACCAGGGCAAATCGACCTTGTGGCGGTGTGCAAAACGCAATGGCATCGACCTGCGGACCGTTTTCGAGCAGTTCGCCCAGGGACCGGAAGTTATCCACCCCGGCGCAAGGCAGCCCTTGCGTGGCGACAGCCACCAGTTGAAACGCGGGGTTGGCGTGGATGGCTGGAACGTGTTGATCCTGGGCAATCTTGCCGTACCCCACCAGCCCGAGACGAATCGGTTGCATCGATGACTCCTGATTTTTGTACTTGTGATCGGCCAGCAAACTAGACGCAAATCGCCCGGCGGACAATGGGAACCGTGCAGTATCTATCCGATCGTCCGGCACAACAGGGCAACAGCAGTGCAGCAAAGAGGTCAGCCCTGCCGCGGTTCACTGGATGCAGTCACGACGTTGGTCACCCGGCCGAAGAAGGGCTCCAGCCGCTCACGCGGCGCATCGTGCTCGACCACCAGGGTGGCGACCTCTTCGCAGGCGGCCACCTGATAGTGGGCAACGCTGGAGAGTTTCTCATTGGTCACCGCCGCGATCACCTGCCCGCTTGCCGCGACCACCGCGCGCTTGAACTCCGCGTCATCCAGGCCGAACGCCGTGACGCCATTGTCCGGATCGATGGCGCAGGCGCCGAGGACACACACGTCAAAACTGAACTGGCGCAATTGCTGGACAGCCGTCAACCCGATCACGACACCCGCGTTTGGACTCAAGCGGCCACCCAGCAGGATGACCTCAGCGCGGGGCAGCTTCATCAACTGAACCGCAATCAGCGGCGAATTGGTGGTGAGGGTCAGCTGCAGTTGCGGATCGATGGCGCAGGCCACGGCCAGGTTGGTCGACCCGGCGTCGATGAACACATGTTGGCCCGCACGCAACAGTGCGGCGGCCGCTTGACCGAGACTGCCCTTGCGCGCCGGGTCTTTGCGCACGCGTACGTCCAATGAGCCTTCGACAGCGGGCACGAGTATCGCGCCGCCATAAACGCGCTTGCACACCCCCGCCGCTGCCAATGCCCCCAGATCACGCCGTATCGAGTGCTCGGACACATTGAATTCGCTGGCCAAGTCAGCCGCGATCACCCGGCCATACCGGGCAAGACGCTCGCTGATCAATTGCTGGCGTTCGCCGGGGAACGCTTCGTGAGGAGAAGTCATGACGTTACAACCTGCATAAACGAGCACTAATGATCATAAACGAGCAAATAGTGCCGGTTATGCAGCGAGGCGTCAAACCCAAGCCACCTCAACCAGCACACAAAAAAAGCCCCGCGACCGAATACGGTGCGGGGCAAGAAAATTGGTTGGTTGCGGCCAACCAAAGGAGCACAGTGAAAAACGTTTACGGGCCGCTCAGATGCATTCCTGTGCGGCGCGTTCGAAACTCGAAGGCAGGAGGTTGGAGGCCAGCAAATGCCGCTCGTAGATGAACACCTTGCCGCCGCTGCCGGCCTTGTAGGCTTCCAGCACGTTGTCTGCCGAGACTTTGCTCGGCACCACGATGCGGTAGCTGCGCTGGGTCTGCGAGACCATCGGGTTGCCCTGCAATTTCGGCACGACGCATTCAGCGTATTGGGCCGGTGTCTTGCTGGTCTGCAAGGTCAGGGTCGGATTGTTCGGTGCCGAGACACAACCGGCCAGCAACAACGGGAAAAACGCCAGGGGAAGCAAAAATAAAGGGCGCATGGGTGGGGTCCTGAAAATAAAATAGTGGGCTGCGTATTCGATGGCGTTGATTTTCCAATGATTGTCGGCAAAGCAGAACTTGCATTTCGTAATGGTCACTATTACTCCTAGCAATAGTTGCAAGCCGAGAAAGATTGAGGGGGTATAGCCATGAGAACGTTTGATCTGATTCGCGACGCGGTATTGCCCGACTTCCGTGAGCGGGTGGCTGATTACCTGATCCAGTACGAAAGCGTGCTGCTAAGCAAGACCGAACTCGATCCGGAGCTCAAGCGGGCCACGGCCAATCAACTGCGCGGTTATTTGCGCGGGTTGAACACCACTCGGGTACTGGGCATGGCGGATTGGGAGGAGCTGGATCGGCGGGTGGTGGATACGTGGCTTTTGACAGGCTGATCCCCTGACTCTGGATTCCTCTGGCACGAGCCATGGCTCGGCAAATGTGCCAAACGGTCCAAGACAGCGGTTGGCGGCAACTAGCCGCCGACGGCGAGGATACCGTATTGCTGGATTCGGGCACCTTGAGCCAGAACAACGCCCAACGCTCGATATGGGCAGGCATCGACTATGCGCGCCCGCGCCTGGATGAAAATGAAAGCAAGCCCTACGATCGCCGGTTCGAGCGTGTAGAAATCAATTGCGCAACCCGCCAAGCCAGCACCCGCCTGACTTATCGTTTAAGCGACCAAGGCCTGCTGCCGCCACCCGGCCAGCCACTCGACAGTGCATTCGACGCAGCGCAACGCGCTCAGTTGATTGACGCGGTGTGTGCCGAGCCCACCCACTTGACGAAACTCGCCACACCCGGCCCGCGCCGGAAAAAACCACCGCCAAACCTGCCTGCGCCGCTGGTACCGGCAGCGCTGTTGGCCCAGGTGAGCGCACTGCCTCAAGGACAACCGACCAACACCCTCAACCCTTTGCAACTCACATATGACGCGGTCTCCCCGATGGCGCCAAGTGCCGTGATCAAAGACACGCCTATGGATTTGCACCTGCAGCCAGGTCCTGCTCGCGGCATATGGCGCGAGCAGGCAACTGGCGCATTGAGTAGTAAACAGGTGAGCGTCCGCTGGCGCGGGTTGATCGAACTGGCCGCGACGAGCGACGCCGGGGTCGATGGCCTGCCCGCCCAAGAAAGTCGCCTGACGAGCATCGATTTGGTTGGGGACTGGCAAAACCTCAAGCCTGGCAGTGCTCTGGGCTACAGCAAGACGTTGGCTGCCAGCACGGGCAAACCTTTCGTGCAGAAGTTTGAATGCTCGGTGCGTGAATCCTTTCCTGCGGCACAACACTTCGCCTCGCTGCTGGGGCTGGCGCGCAATGTGACGTGCAGCGCAGACAATGGACTGAAGTCCAGTAGCACCTATCTCTACCTGGAGGCCTATGACCTGTTCGTAAAAACCGCTGAAAGGTCCATGCTGCTGGTCCAAGTCAGAAAGCTCAAGGCAGCGCAATAACGGGCAATCCTTAGCAATCCGGTGGAACGGATCGGTACTCAGCCCGTCAGTAGCTCGAACCACTGAGGTGGCGTCATCTTCGTCACCATGATCAGCACAATGACAAACATCCCCAAAAATCCAAAAACGCCCATCCAGAACCATTTTTGATACACGGATGAGTATCGATCATCGAGCGCCCTCCCATCCCCAACCGCGTTCGAAGCCATCACGTATAGCCGCTTCTGGAGCACCAGCACCGGAAGCCAGAGCGCGCCCACGCAAAGAAAGATGATCAACGACGTCATGATCCATGCAGTGGTCAGGGGAAGTCCGGCCAGCCTCAGCAGCAGGTAGCCCGTCCCTATCTGAATAAAGCCCGCCGGCGTGGTAATCCAGGTGTCGAACTGGACGACGGTCCTGGCCACGTGGGCAATAACCTGAGGGTTGGCGGTGCGGCTGGCAGCGATCAGGTAGAGGTAGGACCCCATGCCGAAGCCGAACAGGAAAATGGCAGCAATGATGTGGAGGTACTTCAGGCAAAGATAGAGCATCTGTCAGCCCTGCTCGTCAGAGAAGTGTACAGACAGGCTCAAGTTTTCGGGGTCGTTGATGGCAGCCATGTATTCATCGACGGTAATTTCACCCACGCAGGCCCGAGCACCGGGTGCGGGCAGATACCCTTGGGCGATTTTTGCCGCCAAGGCAACGGCTGCACAGCTGGGAATTTCCGGCCCTTTGTCGTTCATGGCGGTGAGCTGCACGTTCATCGACAGCGGTTCGCCATCGGCACCGATGCCCTGGACGTCGATGTACATTGCGCTTTTGCCATCGCCAAATCGTTCGAACCAGAGTCCCCACCGATGAAGCCTGGCGGCCCAAGGGGCATGGTCACGCACCATCCCCATCCTCATTGCCTGGGCCAGCAGATAGTTGGCAACGCCGCCAAGCTTCAGGCCTGAGCCGGCCTTGAAGCTCAGGGTCTGCGCACCATAGCGGCTGGCGAAGATATCCATGTCCGGCACGTCGACATTGGCCAGTACCCGGGTTCCCATATAGCGCATTCTGCGAAGCGTCAGATCCTGCCATCCCAGGACCTCATGTACCCGGCCACTCCTGAGTTGCTTGATCGGCTTGCCTGCATAGGCCAGAACACCTTCGACGGTGGACAACCCCGGCATCTTGGCCGAAGAGGAAATACCATGCTCGATCGTGTCGATGCGTTTAAAGCGATGCCGCTGCTGATCGATGAGGGCCGCCGAGAGCGTCGGCACTGAGCTGCAACCACTGAGGACCGCGACGCCTGCCTGTTTTGCCCGGGCGTCGAGTGCGCCAATGCCGGTGACGAAGGCTCTGGAATCGGACAGGTCGCAGTAGTTCACGCCCGCGTCGATGCAGCTCTCGGCAACGGCATAGGATTGCCCTTGAAATGGGCCGCCGGTATGGATGACCCATTGGATGTTCATCAAGCCCAGGACAGATTTGAAGCCCGCGCCCAAGGCGTCGCCGCACCAGCTTTCACACACAGTGCCCGATTGAGCGTTCAATTCATCGACTTTGCGCTGCAGTTTTTGGGCGTCGCGCCCCGAAATCACCAACTGTACGCCTGGCATCACCACCAGGTGCCTGGAGACGATACTGCCGAAGTTTCCATACCCGCCGACCACCATGACTCTGAGCGTCATTCCTTCCGTCCCTAAATATTCGATGAAGCCCGCAACCTTGCCACAAGGAAGGCTCGGTGGTGTACCCATTGTGGCGGGAGAGCTTGCTCACGATGGTCTTTGTAGGAGCTGCCGAAGGCTGCGATCTTTTGATCTTGATCTTGATCTTGATCTTTCGCTTTTGACTCAATTGTTTGGGACAAGATCGCAGCCTCGTTGCACTCGACAGCTCCTACAACAGCTCCTACAACAGCTGCTCCTACAACAGCGCCTTCGACAGCTCCTACATCGTCGCATTGGCCCCCTGCTGATACTCCCGAGGGGTGCAGCCGAACTCGCGGCGAAACACGGTGTGCAGGTATTGCGCCGATTTGAAGCCGCAATTCTGGGCGATGTCGGCAATCGGCGCGTCGGTGTTTTCCAGTCCGTTGGCGGCGGCGGCGAGTTTGAAGCGCAGGATTTCGTCGTGGACGCTGCAACCGCGCTCCTTACGAAAGTGCGCTTCCAGCGATGAGCGCGACACTCCCACATAGGCCGCCACCTGGGCCGTCTTGATGCCCTGGCAGGCGTATTGGCGGATGAAGAGCAGCGCCTGCATGACATAAGGGTTGCCCAACGGTTGATGCAGGCTCGATACCTGAACGTTGATCGCATCCGGCGGTATCAGGATCTGCGTGCCCGTGGAAGGCATGCCGTGCAGCATCTGATGGAGCAGGCGCGCGGCGGTGCGGCCCATGGTTTCGGTGCCCTGGATCACCGAGCTCAGCGGCACCCGCGTCAGGCTGCGGGTCAGGGGATCGTTGTCGATGCCGATCAACGCCACTTGCTCGGGCACGGCAATCCCGGCGGTCAGGCAGGCTTGCAGCAGCTGCCGGGCGCGGGCGTCGCTGACGGCGATGATGCCGATGGGTTTGGGCAGGCTTTGCAGCCAGGCGATCTGCTGTTCGACGGCGCTGTCCCACAGCGGTGCGCTGGTGCCCATGCCGCGATAGACCTCGGCGTGCAGGCCGTCGCGCTGCACCAGCCGGCGGAAGGCCTTTTCCCGTTCCTGGGCCCAGCGATTGGCTTGTGCTTCAGGCAGGCTGAAACAGGCAAAACGCGTCAAGCCGGCCTCGATCAGGTGCTCGTAGGCCAACGTCATCAACGCATCATTGTCGGTGGCAACATAGGGAATGCCCTTGGGGTAGGCGCGTTCATCCTGGTAAGAGCCGCCCACCGCCACCACCGGCAGCTTGATCCCGGCCAGCGCCTCGCCGATCAGTGGGTCGTCGAAGTCGGCGATGATCCCGTCGCCCTGCCAGCGCTCGATGCCTTTCAAGCGACAGAGAAAATCCTCCTCGAGGAACAAGTCCCAGGACGCACGCGTGCTGCTCAGGTAATTGCCGATGCCGCTGATGATGCCGCGGTCGTAGATCTTGCTGCCGTTGAACAACAGAGCAATGCGGTGAACGGGCGGGACGGTTTTCATTGGTTTAACCCTGTGCCGGTCGACACAGACTAGGCGTGCAGCCGACGAATCTCAATACTCAAAATCGAACTGCCCATTGGTGATTTTCATAATCAGCAGCCACAGGGCCGGCGTTAGTATCGAGACACCGCCAAGAATAAAAAGGAAATTGCACATGCCGTACTTCCCCGGTGTCGACAAGATTCGCTACGAGGGCTCCAACAGCGATTCACCGCTTGCCTTCCGTCACTACGACGCCAACAAAGTGGTGCTCGGCAAACCCATGCGCGAGCACCTGCGCATGGCGGTCTGCTACTGGCATACCTTTGTCTGGCCGGGGTCGGATGTGTTCGGTGCCGCCACGTTCAAGCGCCCGTGGCAGCACGCTGGGGATCCCATGGAGGTGGCCATCGGCAAGGCCGAAGCGGCCTTCGAGTTCTTCTCCAAGCTGGGCATCGACTACTACTGCTTCCACGACACCGATGTCGCCCCGGAAGGTAACTCGCTGAAGGACTACCGCAACCACTTCGCCCAGATGGTCGATCACCTGGAGCGCCATCAGGAAGAGACCGGGATCAAGCTGTTGTGGGGCACCGCCAATTGCTTCAGCAACCCGCGTTTTGCCGCCGGCGCCGCCAGCAACCCGGACCCGGAGGTGTTTGCCTGCGCCGCCGCCCAAGTGTTCAGCGCCATGAACGCCACCCAGCGTCTCAAAGGCTCCAACTACGTGTTGTGGGGTGGCCGTGAAGGTTATGAAACCCTGCTCAATACCGACTTGAAACGCGAGCGCGAACAGCTGGGTCGTTTCATGCGCATGGTGGTCGAGCACAAGCACAAGCTCGGCTTCAAGGGCGACCTGCTGATCGAGCCCAAGCCCCAGGAGCCGACCAAGCACCAGTACGATTACGACAGCGCCACGGTGTTCGGTTTCCTGCAACAGTTCGGCCTGGAAAACGAGATCAAGGTCAACATCGAAGCCAACCACGCCACCCTGGCCGGGCACAGCTTCCATCACGAGATCGCCACGGCCGTCTCCCTGGGTATTTTCGGCAGCATCGACGCCAACCGTGGCGACCCGCAGAACGGCTGGGACACCGACCAGTTCCCCAACAGCGTCGAGGAAATGACCCTGGCCACCTATGAAATCCTCAAGGCCGGGGGCTTCGGCAATGGCGGGTTCAACTTCGACTCCAAGGTCCGGCGCCAGAGCGTGGACGATATCGACCTGTTCCACGGCCATGTCGCCGCCATGGACGTCCTGGCCCTTGCCCTGGAACGCGCGGCGGCCATGGTGCAGAACGATCAGTTGCAACAGTTCAAGGACCAGCGCTATGCCGGCTGGCAGCAACCGTTTGGCAAAGAGGTACTGGCCGGTAATTTCAGCCTTGAAACACTGGCCGAGCATGCCTTCGAACACGAGCTGAACCCCCAGGCCGTCAGCGGGCGCCAGGAGATGCTCGAGAACGTGGTCAATCGGTTCATCTACCCCTGACAACGGGCAATGGTCGGGGCACAGGGGCTGTTACATTCGCGCGACAAATCTGTGCCCATGGCGCCCTGCAACGCTCTACAGTTCTACCCGGTATCACGCTCATCGTCAGGCAGTGTCTTTCAAACAACAATAAAAGGACGCACCACATGAATACATTCAAACGTACCCTGCTCGCCGGCGCCCTCGCCCTGCTCTCGCTTCCGGTCATGGCCGATGCGGCCCATCCGAAAATCGGTTTCTCCATCGATGACCTGCGCCTGGAACGCTGGTCGCGGGACCGAGACTACTTCGTCGCGGCGGCGGAAAAACTCGACGCCAAGGTCTTCGTCCAGTCCGCCGATGCCAACGAGCAGAAGCAGATCTCGCAGATCGAAAACCTGATCTCCCGCGGCGTCGATGTGATCGTCATCGTGCCATTCAACGCCACCGTGCTGACCAACGCCATCGCCGAAGCCAAGAAGGCCGGGATCAAGGTCGTGTCCTACGACCGACTGATCCTCAACGCCGATATCGACGCCTACATTTCCTTCGATAACGAAAAGGTCGGCGAGATGCAGGCCAGCGGTGTGCTGAAGGCCGCGCCCAAGGGCAACTACTTCCTGCTCGGTGGCGCCCCCACGGACAACAATGCCAAGGTCCTGCGTGAAGGCCAGATGAAGGTGCTGCAACCGGCCATCGACAAGGGTGACATCAAGATCGTCGGCCAGCAGTGGGTGAAGGAATGGAACCCCACCGAAGCCCTGAGCATCGTGGAAAACGCCCTGACCCGCAACGACAACAAAATCGATGGCATCGTCGCCTCCAACGACGCCACCGCCGGCGGCGCCATCCAGGCCCTGGCCGCACAGAAAATGGCCGGCAAGGTGCCGATCTCTGGCCAGGACGCCGACCTCGCAGCGGTCAAGCGCGTAATCGATGGCACCCAGACCATGACCGTCTACAAGCCGCTGAAGCTGATCGCCTCCGAAGCCGCCAAGCTCTCGGTACAACTGGCGCGCAACGAGAAACCCACCTTCAGCTCGCAATACGACAATGGCAGCAAGAAAGTCGACACCATCCTGCTCACCCCTACTGCGTTGACCAAGGACAACATCGACCTGCTGGAAAAGGACGGGTTCTACACCAAGGCGCAGATCGCCGGGCAGTGATTTCTGTGGGAGCGGGCTTGCCCGCTCCCACAGGAACTTTGCCTGACTCTGGCATTAGCGTGAGGCTGGCCCCCCATCCCCACCTGCTGATGTGTGAGCCCTTTTCATATGAGCCCTCGCCATGCCCGACTACCTGCTGCAAATGAACGGTATCGTCAAAACCTTTGGCGGTGTCAAAGCCCTGAACGGCATCGACATCCAGGTCAGGCCGGGTGAGTGTGTCGGCCTGTGCGGTGAAAACGGCGCCGGTAAATCCACGCTGATGAAGGTCCTGTCGGCGGTCTACCCCTACGGCACCTGGGAGGGTGAGATTCTTTGGGACGGCCAGCCGCTCAAGGCGCAATCGATCAGCGAAACCGAAGCCGCCGGAATCGTCATCATTCACCAGGAGCTGACCCTGGTTCCCGACCTGTCGGTGGCTGAAAACATCTTCATGGGCCACGAAATCACGCTTCCCGGCGGACGCATGAACTACCCGGCGATGATCCACCGCGCCGAAGCCCTGATGCGTGAACTCAAAGTACCGGACATGAACGTCTCGCTGCCGGTATCGCAGTACGGCGGTGGCTACCAGCAACTGGTGGAAATCGCCAAGGCGCTGAACAAGCAGGCGCGGCTGTTGATCCTCGATGAGCCCTCCTCGGCCCTGACTCGCTCGGAAATCGAGGTGCTGCTGGACATCATCCGCGACCTCAAGGCCAAGGGCGTCGCCTGCGTCTACATCTCCCATAAACTCGATGAAGTGGCCGCCGTGTGCGACACCATCTCGGTGATCCGCGACGGCAAACACATCGCCACCACCGCTATGACCGACATGGACATCCCGAAGATCATCACCCAGATGGTCGGACGGGAAATGAGCAACCTCTACCCCACCGAACCCCATGACATCGGCGAGGTGATTTTCGAGGCGCGCCACGTCACCTGCTACGACGTCGACAACCCCAGGCGCAAACGGGTCGACGACATTTCATTCGTGCTCAAGCGCGGGGAAATCCTCGGCATCGCCGGACTGGTCGGCGCCGGTCGCACGGAACTGGTCTCGGCGGTGTTCGGCGCCTACCCCGGTCGCTACGAAGGTGAAGTCTGGCTGGACGGCCAGCCCATCGACACGCGCACGCCGCTCAAGTCGATCCGTGCCGGCCTGTGCATGGTTCCCGAAGACCGCAAGCGCCAAGGCATCATTCCAGACCTGGGCGTGGGACAGAACATCACCCTCGCAGTGCTGGACAACTACGCGAAACTGACCCGCATCGATGCCGAAGCCGAACTGAGCAGCATCGACAAGGAGATCTCGCGCATGCACCTCAAGACCGCGAGCCCGCTCCTGCCGATCACCAGCCTCTCCGGTGGCAACCAGCAAAAAGCCGTGCTGGCGAAAATGCTCCTGACCAAACCCCGCGTGCTGATTCTCGATGAACCCACCCGCGGCGTAGACGTCGGCGCCAAGTACGAGATCTACAAGTTGATGGGCGCGCTGGCAGCCGAAGGCGTGTCGATCATCATGGTGTCCTCGGAGCTGGCCGAAGTATTGGGGGTTTCCGACCGCGTGCTGGTGATCGGCGAAGGCCAGTTGCGCGGCGACTTCATCAACCACGAACTGACCCAGGAACAAGTGCTTGCCGCCGCGCTCAGCCATCCCGATGGCCATAACAATAATGATCGGAAGTCCGCGTAGATGAATCAGGTCAAACAACTCTTCAGTCGCTACAAAATGCTCGCCCTGGTGATCGCCGTGGCGATGATCTGGCTGTTCTTCAGCTGGCAGACCGACGGTGGGTTCCTGACCCCGCGCAACCTCTCCAACCTGCTGCGGCAGATGTCCATCACGGGCATTCTCGCCTGCGGCATGGTGCTGGTGATCATCAGCGGCGAGATCGATCTGTCGGTGGGCTCATTGCTTGGGCTGCTGGGTGGCCTGGCGGCGATTCTCGATGTGGTCTATCACATCCCGCTGCTGGCGAACCTGAGCCTGGTAGCCCTGTGCGGCTTGGTAATCGGCTTGGGCAATGGCTACATGACCGCCTACCTGCGCATCCCGTCGTTCATTGTCGGCCTGGGTGGCATGCTCGCGTTTCGCGGCGTCCTGCTGGGGGTGACCGGCGGTACCACCATTGCCCCGGTGTCACCGGAACTGGTCTACGTTGGCCAGGGTTACTTGCCGCACACGGTCGGGACCGGGCTCGGCATCCTGCTGTTTGCCCTGACGCTGTTCCTGACCTGGAAACAGCGACGTAACCGTGCCCTTCATGGCCTGGCGGCCCACTCCCTGGGACGTGACGTATTGCGCGTGGTGGTGATCGGTGCGGTGCTGGGCGGGTTCGTCTATACCCTCAACAGCTACGACGGCATCCCGGTGCCGGTGCTGCTCCTGCTGATCCTGCTGGGCGTATTCAGCTACGTCACCAGCCAGACCGTGTTCGGCCGACGCGTCTATTCGGTGGGCAGCAACATGGAAGCCACGCGCCTGTCCGGCATCAACGTGCAGGCCGTGAAGCTGTGGATCTTCGGCATCATGGGCGTGATGTGCGCCCTCGCCGGCGTGGTCAACACCGCACGCCTGGCCGCCGGGTCCCCCTCTGCCGGCAACATGGGCGAACTCGACGCCATCGCCGCCTGCTTCATCGGCGGCACCTCCATGCGCGGCGGCTCCGGCACCGTTTACGGCGCCCTTCTCGGCGCGCTGGTCATCACCAGCCTGGATAACGGCATGTCCATGCTCGACGTCGACAGTTATTGGCAGATGATCGTCAAAGGCAGCATCCTGGTGCTGGCGGTATGGGTGGATGTGAGTACGCGCACGGGGCGGCGTTGACCTGTACTCGTCACTTGCTGACAGACGCCATCAGCACACCGAAACCCAGGAAGGTGATGCCCGACAGTTTGCCGACAATCCTGGCGCCCTGGGTCGAGGAGAGCCAGCCCCTGGCGCCATTGGCCATGAGCGCATAGCCGCCATGCACCAGTACGACCAGCACGCTATAGGACGACACCAGCAAGAAGAACTGGCTGTAGTAGTCACCCGCCGGCTTGATGAACTGGGGAAACACAGCCAGGAAGAAAAACCCGGCCTTGGGATTGAGCAACTGGATCGACAACGCCTCGACGAATCGCCGCCACGGGCGCGGCGACGTGGCCTGGAGTTCGGGAATAAAGCGCTGGGTACGCCACATCTTGATGCCCAGGTACAGCAAGTACAGGGCGCCGATGTATTTGAGCACCGTGAAGGCCGTCGCCGAGGCGGCCAGGATCAACCCCAAGCTGCTGGCGCAAATACCCGCCACGATAAACGCGCCCGACGCGATCCCGAAGATACCCGGCAACGCACCGCGCCAGCCATGGCGCAAGGCGTTGGTAATCGTCAGCACTACGCCGGGGCCCGGGCTGAGCACCGTCAGGGTCGCCAGGATCAGAAAAAGTCCGTAACCGGCCATG
Source organism: Pseudomonas sp. PF05 (assembly GCF_056521845.1). Taxonomy (NCBI): domain Bacteria; kingdom Pseudomonadati; phylum Pseudomonadota; class Gammaproteobacteria; order Pseudomonadales; family Pseudomonadaceae; genus Pseudomonas; species Pseudomonas sp. PF05. Next base: position 23,956 of record NZ_JBWLPW010000003.1, read on the forward strand.
CATCACTCCACATTCAGGGCAAATTGCTGTGGCCTTCAGGGTGGCGTGGCACCGGGACGCTGACAAACGCTTTAATTGCACCGCCTATGTGACTAAATTAGACACATGATCGCCAACCTCCCCCCGTTGAACGCCGTCCGCGCCTTCGCCGCTGCCGCTCGCCACCAGAGTTTCAGCCGCGCCGCCGAAGAACTGCACGTCAGCCACAGCGCCGTCAGCCGCCACGTAAAGTTGCTCGAAGAGCGCTTGGGCGTGCTGCTGTTCGAACGTCGAGTCCGGCAGTCCGTGCTCACGCCCGCCGGCCGGGCTTTCTACGAAGAGGTCAGCGAGGCACTGACCCAGATCGCCAACGCCGCCACTGCACTGACCCGCAGTGCTGCCCAGCGCAAAGTGACCATCAACGTGCGCCCCTCCTTCGCAGTGCGTTGGCTGATCCCGCGACTGCCCGACTTCATGGCGCTCCATCCAGACATCAAGCCCGACGTCGTCACCAGCACGCGGCCTCCCGATCCATCACGGGAAACGTTCGACGTGGTCATCCGTCGCGGGCATAGCGGCTGGTCGCCGCATGTGCAGCCCATGGTATTGCTGGAAGACGACCTGCTGCTGGTCGCCGCACCGTCGTTGCTGCAAAGCGTGCCATTGCAAAACATCCACGACCTGGCCCGGCACACCTTGTTGTCGGGCAGGACGCGCAGCAGCGATTGGCAAGACTGGGTGGAGCACGCAGGGATCGATCCATTGAACCACCCGCCGACCCTGCAATTCGATCACATGCACCTTGTGCTGCAGGCCGCCGTCGATGGGCTGGGCGTGGCGTTGTGTCCGGCTTCGCTGCTGGGCAGGGATTTGTCCAACGGGCGCCTGACCTGTCCGTTGCCGGCGTTGCGCCTGCCGTTAGCCCGCTATTACTACGGGGTGTCCGGGAATGCGGTGGCTGAGACGCAGGTTTTTGTTGATTGGTTGTTTTCTCAGATCCAGCCGCCAGCCACCGCTCAACCGAAGGCGTAATCATGCTCATCGAACCTTTCTCCATCAACATCCCTGACAGCGCTCTTGAAGACCTTCGACACCGCCTGTCGAACACGAGGCTGCCTGAGCCCTTGGCCGACCAAGGCTGGAGCGAAGGCATGGACATGGATGTGCTTCGGGAGCTTCTGGCCTATTGGTCGAACACGTTCGATTGGCGTGGCCAGGAAGCCGCGCTGAATCGCCTGCCGCAGTTTGTCAGCCACATCGGCGGGCAAAGGGTCCACTTCATTCATCAACGTGGCGTCGGGCCGAATCCGATGCCATTGATCCTCACCCATGGTTGGCCCGGCTCGTTCATCGAGATGCAGCGCATCATCCCATTGCTGACGGACCCGGCCCGCCATGGCGGCGATCCTGCGGACGCCTTCGATGTGGTGGTGCCGTCGCTGCCCGGCTACACCTTTTCCGCACCGTTCCAGCAATCCGGCATGGGGCCTTATGAGGTCGCCGGTTTATGGGCCGAGTTGATGACGGGGTTAGGCTATGACCGGTTTGGCGCCCAGGGTGGGGACATTGGTGCTGGCGTGTCGACGTGGCTGGGCGTGCGCTTTGCCGAGCGGGTAACGGGCATTCACCTCAATTACATCCCGGGTTCCTATCGCCCTCCCCTTGGCGAAACCGAACCCGCGCCGACCGAGGCAGAAACCGCCTTCCTGCAACGCGCCGGGGCCTTTGCCGATGCCGAAGGCGCCTATGGGCACATCCAGCGAACCAAACCGCAAAGCCTGGCCGTGGGCTTGAATGATTCACCGGCGGGACTCTTGGCGTGGATGGGGGAAAAAATCCTGTCCTGGTGCGATACCCAACCCGCCATCGATCGTGACTGGCTGCTGACCAACGTCACGCTGTACTGGCTGACGAACTGCATCGGCTCGTCGTTTCGCCAATACGTTGAAGGTAGCAAGCGGCCGTTGCTGTTCAACCACGGCGAACGGGTGAAGCCCCCGGTGGGTGTCGCGCTGTTTCCCAAGGAACTGCCCCTGCCGCCGAGGAGCTGGGTGGAGCGCTGCTGCGAGGTGAAGCGCTGGACCGAGATGCCTCGGGGCGGTCATTTTGCCGCGTTGGAGCAGCCGGAGTTGTTGGCGGAGGATATCAGGGCTTTTTTTCGCGGCTGTCGCTAGAAAAATCTGAAAATACTCGCCGCAAGCCTCCTGGGGGAGCACGGTTCCTGTGGGAGCAAGGCTTGCCCGCGATGAAGACGACGCGGTCTTCCGGGGAACCGAGGTGCCTGCATCGCGAGCAAGCTTTGCTCCCACAGCAAGCCGTACACTCCAGTGGTAGCGGCAAGAAGCGCTCCGAAAATCTCGTAGGAATTTACCTCTGTGGCGAGGGGATTTATCCCCGCTGGGCTGCGAAGCGGCCCCAAACCAGGCACCTCTTTTCGCCAGGTACTCCGCTGGTACCGGTTTTACGACTGCTGCGCAGCCGAGCGGGAGCAAGCTCCCTCGCCACAGGGGACGGGGGCGTCCTACAGGTCGGTTGTGGGTGCCGGGATCGACTTCTATAGTTGGGTCGTCGCTGGCTTTGGCCGGTGGCTGGGTTTCGCAGCCCTCGATGAAAAAGATCTAATACCGTCAAATGAAATTCAGGCAAACTTGCCCGCGTTCATTTTATGGCGGTTGTGCGCGGGAGACTTTCGGGTCTGCCGAGTTTTTGGATTCTTTCCTCGGTCTGCGAACCCTCGCGCAACTGCCACCCATTTGATTCGCAGCAAAAAGGTGGCATTTCTTCTTTCTTAAAAGGAATTCAACCTCATGACAACTCACTCATCCAGCCGCTTCACCCCTCTCACCCAAACCGCCACCACCCACCCCGTCCTGCTGATCGACACCCTCACCAACGTCGCCCGGATCCTGGTGCAGGATGTGGCGGATGTGTTTGGCGTGATCGAACAGCGCGGCCTCGAAGACTAGCCAGCCTCTGTCCCTTGGTCCAAACAGGGGCCGTATACATCTGCGCAAGCAAGACTTGCCAGGCTGGATTGCCTACAGGTACTGTCAGGCCATGAATCTTTCTCAGATCGCCTCGACCACCACAACCACGACCGCCAAGGCGGGTCGTGAGGTGTCGTGAGCCAATAACACACGCATCTCAAAGGCCCGCCAGCGATGGTAAGGGCCTTTTCTTTTGCCTTTGCGTCACTGGCCCAAACGCAAGGAAAGCACCATGCACGCGCTGTTGATTCTCGATATGCAAGTTGGGTCGTTTCACGGCCCGGATAAACCCTGGGCTGGCGAAGCGTTGCTGGACACATTGAATGGCTTGCTGTTCAAGGCCCGGAGGGCTGGCGCACCGATTTTCCTGGCTCGCCACGTAGGCCCGCCTGGCTCGCCCATCGAGCCTGCAAGCCCGCTGACGCAACTGGTGCAGGAACTGCAGTTGGAAGGTGATGAAGTCATCTTCGAAAAAAATCGCCCCAACGCCTTCACCCTGACGGGCCTGGAAGAGCGGCTAAAGGTTTGTAACGCTGAAGGCCTGGTCATCGCCGGTATGAAAACCCAGTATTGTATCGACAGCACATGCCGAGCCGCCCGGGACCTGGGGTTCGACGCGGTCCTGATCGCCGACGGTCATACCTGTTCCGACACGCCTGAATTGAAGGCAGAAATGATCGTCGCCCATCACAACGCAACCCTGGCAGGCGCCTTCTGTCGTGTCGTTCGCGCTGAGGACTGGTGCTTCTAAACTCCATCAGAAGATCGGCTCACGTTGGGCCGGTCTTGTTCAACAAGCGGAGCTCACAGCATGGACCCGTTGCAACCCTCGCAATGCACAAACATGGAGGACATCCGACGCGAAATCGATGCCCTCGACCAGGCCGTCATCACGCTGCTGGGCAAGCGTTTTCAATACGTGCTCGCGGCCTCGAAGTTCAAGACATCAGCCACTTCGGTGCAGGCACCGGAGCGTTTCAAAGCCATGTTGGCGACACGACGCGCATGGGCCGAGGCCGAAGGCCTGAGCCCGGATGCCATCGAAAAAATGTACAGCGACCTGGTGCATCACTTCATTGCCGAAGAAATGAAACACTGGACGGCCCAGCAATCCGACACCTGATCGTCCCCCCATGGAGTTGCGAAGCGGCCTCAAACCAGCCACCCCGCTTCGCCAAACACACCACATGCACTGCTTTTACAGCCTTATCGCGGGGACAAAGCGCTCGGCCGTACCTGGATGCTTACAGCGTCTCGGAAACTTTCTTGAACACCTCTTCAGGCACCCACCCCTTCCAATCAGCAGTATGGTTGCGCAAGTAATAACGCGCCGTTTGCTCGGGGGTTTCTTTGTTGGAGACCATTCGTGTTGCCAGCGTCCGGATGGTATCGGTACCAACGAACATCGACTTCAAGAAAGGGATGACTGCCTGATGCTCTTTGGCGAATTTAGCTGACGTATATTTATTGAGGGCGATATCTGCGTATGCGCACGCTTGTCGACTCCCGACGCCCTCCTTGAACTGGGCAAGGCTATCGCTGATGGCGTCCCAGCAGGCTTCGCTGTAGGTAGGCTCCTCAAGGCGTGTAAGGGCCAGTTCACCCATCAGAGGGCTAGGGTCCCAGTAATAGGTCATGAAGGGCTGGCCCTTCTCGTAAGCTGAAATAATCGCGGCGTTGAGCGCTGACTCAGACTTGAGTTCCACTGGCGTAAAAGAGCGATCCACCCCGTAAGTGGCCATTTTGATCAGGTTGATTTCCCGACACGCCCAACTACTGATGCAGTTTAACCAAGTGGCCTTGCCTGATCCCGATGCGCGCTTGAATACCTCAGCATACTTGGGAAGGTCTTCGACACGTTTCAGATCAGGGGTCGTAGGTTTGATTCCACGCTTGGCATCGCCCTTGATCATGTATGTGGGCACATAGAATGCCTGCGTGAGACGCTCATAAGTGGGACCGAAATCGAGGATGGCTTTTTTTGCCCTCTGATCCTCGACCCACTGAGGCATCAGCGACGTAAACATCTCCATATTGATGTCGATGTCGCCCGTTTCCATCGCTTTTTGCATTTGCGCGATATCAAGACTTACCGACTCTACGTTCATGCCGTATCCATGCTTGAGGATGTACATGGCGATATGGTTGTCGATCTGGATATTTTCCCAGCCACCGTCGTAGAACCGGATCGAGCGAGCGTCAGATGACGCGAACGCCAAGTGAGCGGTCAGGCTTAGAACGAAACACAGTGCAGTACGTACGAAAAATGAAGGCATTTGAACTCTCCTATTGATAGACGGTTTCTGCTGAGTGGCTGTTTTTTGAATTGGAGGAAGTGGCGAGGGTTTCCACCACGATACTGGCTATCAGATCGCGCTGCCCTTCCACGAAGTAATGGTCCCCCGCACAGAACACCGACTTGAACGCATGAGTCGTATGCTCACGCCAGCCGGTGATGTGAACGCCCGTGGCGTAAGGGTCGATACGCCCTCCAATCGAGGTAATGGGGACCTCGAGACGGGGGCTGGCTTCGTACAGATAGGTATTATTTATTTCATAGTCAGCCTTGATGATGGGAAGCATCAAATCACGCATTTCAGCGTCATCGAACAGTGCTTGATTGTTGGCAAAATTCATTTCCTTGAGCATCGCAATGAGCTCGCCGTCATCGCTCACCGCGGGCTCACGATCCGACTCATAGTTGAACTGCAGTACATCGGAAGCGAATTGATGCTCGTTGTAAAAGTGCGGTGCCCGACTCCCTGCGAAAATCAAATGTGTCGGATGCAGGTTATGTACATTGACCAGGCGTTGAGCCACCTCGAATGCCTGTACACCGCCCAAGCACAGACCAAAGAATGCGAACGGCCGGTCTAGATAGGGGATCAGATCAGGTGTCAGTTTTGTCACCAGTTCTTCCATGCGGGTGTAAGATTTTTCCCTCAGTCGTGCATTACGACCGGGCAGTTGCAGTAAGCAAAGCTCGATATGATTGGGCAACCGGCCCGCCCAATCCTTGAATACCGCGGGCCCGCCGCCTGCATAGGGAAAGCAAAACAAGCGAAGCGTTGCTTCCGGTCTAGGGATTGGGATAACCACACAGTCCGATGTCTGCACTGCTTGCGGCTCAGGAGGGCTACTGCTTGCTCGCTCGGTTGGGTTGCATTGACGGACCGCCTCAAGCTGCTCAAGTACGAAGTCGTTGATGTCGCTGAGGGTGGCACCGACGATAAGCCTGTCCAGGGGAAAGTTAATACCGAGCTTTTTTAGGCTGTTGCGAAATTCAACGGTCATCAACGAATCAAAGCCCATCATTGTGAGCGACTTGTCCACTGGACTTGCGTCGGCATCGAGACTGCCTGCAACCCGGGCCGCAACAGACATCAACTTGCTCCGGATGAATGCCTGTCGTTGCTCGTCATCCAGCAACAACACAGCCTCGAGAAAGGGAACGGTGTCGCGCTCCACGATTGCTTTGTCTGCTGAGTGTTGCGCATCAATAAGCGATAGGTACGGCCAATCGCTGGATTGTAAATGCGCCTTATAGGGCGCCCAGTCGATCGGTGCTATACCGACGACACCTTGTGCACCCAGGTTGTCCCACAACTTTTGCAGGCCGACTTTCGCAGTAATGTAATTGATGCCTAACGTCGACAGACGCGTCTTGAACACCTTATCGACCCGACTGGCCATGCCCTCGGATGACCAAGGTCCCCACGCGATGCTTAAACCAGGTAATCCCGAACCTGCGCGGTTTTCCATGATGGCGTCCATCGCGCTGTTGGCCGCAACATAGTTCGCCTGGCCCTTGAACCCCAGCGACGCGCTAATTGACGAGAAGCCTACGAAAAAGTCCAGCGACTGGGCGCGGGTGACATGGTCCAGCACCTGGGTGCCCTGCAGCTTCGGCGACAAGACATGCCTGAGAGAGGATGTGCTCAATTTCGAGAGGACAGCATCTTCAACAGTCCCCGCCAACTGCAGCACACCTCGTAGCGGCCATTGCAGAGCACCTATATACGACATCAGCGGCTCAACAGCCTCACGGGATGCGATATCCATAGTGAGATAGTCGATTTCCACGCCCTGGCGTCTAAACGTTTCCAGCACGGTCGAGCCAGTCGCTTCCAGCGATTTGCGTCCGACCACCGCCAAATGACGGGCCCCCTTTTCCACTAACCATGCAAGGACCTCGCGCCCTAGCCCACCCAGCCCACCGGCGACCAAATAGGTCGCATCCGGACTTAGCGCCATAGGCCTCGATTTAGCTGGCGACACCTCTATGAGTCGAGGCACATGAACGCTGGAATGACGAATAGCGAATTGATCTTCCTGCCCGTTTGCAAGAATCAATTGCGATGCCAGAAGCAGATCGGCACCGACATCCTCGATGCTCGGTGGCAAGTCTATGAAACCGCCCCAAACAGCCGGCTCTTCCTGCGCGATCACTTTGGACAGCCCCCAAAGTGTGGCCTGCGAAACGTTGATCGATGAAGCAGCGGAACTCACGTTTACCGCTGCACGCGTTACGATCCAAAGCCTGGCAGCCTCTGGTCTGGAGCTGGTCGTCAGCGCTTGCAACGTGGCCAACACGCTATAGAGACCGGCATTCAGGGCACCAAGGTCTTCATTATCCAAGGGATGGTTGTCTGCGGACCGTTGCTCGGTCCCACCGAGGTGAACAACGCCTCTGAGCGGGTTGCGCGCTGAAATGGGCAGTGTTCGAAACACCTCGTTTATATCCGAGGGGGAGTCGGACCTGATGTGCCAGATATTGGCGCTGATCCGGCAGCAATCGGTCGCGAATATAGCGCGAACAAAGTGTTCGTCACGAATTGACAGGCCATTGCGGATACCCTGGACGAGTTCACTCGTCCCTCCAATGAACAGCCAGACCCCGGTGACGTTCTGGTCGTCATGGGTTACTTGAGCTTTGATGGGGTGCTGCACCCAGTCCACGGCCGTCATCCACTGAGGCTTTGCCGAAACGCGAGGGCCTATCCAATGGGGCACCCGCTGAAATGGGTAGCTTGGCGTGTCTACGCGCGTCGCCGTCGCCCCCTCTAAAAGGACCTCCCAGTCAAGTTCAATCCCGGCCTCGAACAAGCGCCCCGCGCTTTCCAGCATTTGTTCGCGATCAGCGACCTTGCTGTTCAGACTCGTTATCCAGGTGGTCTGGTCGGCGTCATCAGGTTGCAGGCATGCCGCTCCAATCGTCGACAACACCGCCTTTGGCCCGATCTCCAGAAAAGTCCGGCCACCTATTTCGAATGCGCTCTGGATGCAGTCCATGAAGCGTACCGGCTGGCGAACATGGTCAAGCCAATGCTCCGACGTCATTAGGTGCTCTTTGGTTATCTCCCCGCTGACGTTGCTGATCAGTGGATAGCGGGGTGCCGACATTCTGGTGCGCCCCAGAACGCTGGCAAAGGGCTGGAGTATCGGTTCCATCAGTTCGGAATGAAACGCATGGGAGACATTCAGGCGCGTGTACTTGGTACCCAGGGTGTCGAGCACTGAGTAGAGTCTGCTCAACTCGCTCAGGGCGCCGGAAACCACTACGTTGCCAGGGGCGTTGACGGCTGCGATGCTCAGATCAATGGCATGCTGAGCCAGCAACTTGCGCACCTCGTCGTGGCTCAGCGAGACGGCGGACATTCCGCCATCCAAGGGGAGCGCCTGCATGAGGCGCCCACGCTCGGCGACCAGGGTCATACCGTCCTCAAGACTGAACACACCCGCCACACAAGCCGCCGAAAATTCACCGAGACTGTGCCCAAGCAAAATATCGGGGACAACGCCAACGTTCAGCCAAACCTGTGCAAGGGAATACTCCAACGCAAACAAGGCAGGTTGCGCATAGCGTGTCTGATCTATAAGCCCAGCTTCATCGCCTGGTGCAGGAAAAAGGATCGTGCGCAGGGATATTCCCATGCAGGTTTGCGCGATAGCATCGCAACGATCAATAGAGGTTCGAAACACCTCGTTATGCTGGTAGAGATCTTTGCCCATGTCTGGAAATTGAGCACCTTGCCCCGTGAACACGAAAACCAGCCCGGTCTCCTTGGCAGGGTCGACCCAGTGAATATCTTTGTCTTGCTGTTGGAGTTTTGTCAGAAGGGTTTCTGGCTGGCGGGCCGACACGGCGTATCGAAAAGGGAACTCTGCCCGTCCGGCACGGGCGCTGTAACAGATATCGCGCAGCGACGACACAGCCGGGCGTTCGAGCCATTCGCGGTACTGGTTGATGAGGTCCGCCAGGGCGTCACGATCCTTCGCGCAAAGAGCCAGAAGGTAGGGGCTGCCGGACTCAGTCAGCGAATGCGCCGATGTCAGGGGGGCCTCCTCAAGAACGACATGAGCATTCGTACCGCCCACCCCAAAGGAGCTGACGCCTGCGCGGCGGGGTGAATCGGTGGTCGGCCATGGGAGGGTTTTGGCGCTGATAAAGAACGGACTGCCGTCAAGATGGATGTCTTTATTGGCGCTCTTGAAGTGCAGCGTGGCGGGAATTGTCCGGTGCTTGAGCGCCAACACAGTCTTGATAAAACCCGCCACGCCAGCTGCTGCGATGAGATGACCGATGTTGGTTTTCACCGAACCCAATGCACAGGTGTTTGCCTTGGCACCGTGCTGTGTAAACACGTCCATCAGCGCTTTGAATTCTATCGGATCGCCTAATGGGGTGCCTGTACCATGAGTCTCTACAAAGTCGAGAGTCGCAGCGCTTACCTCCGCATTCTCAAGTGCCCGTTCAATGACTTGAGCTTGTCCTTGGGAGCTGGGGGCGGCAAAGCTGACTTTCTTGGAACCGTCGTTATTGATGGCCGATCCCTTAATTACAGCCTGAATGGGATCACCCGCTTCCAGTGCATCACTAAGCCTCTTGAGAGTGACCAGTGCGGCGCCACTTCCAAAGACCGTGCCCTGCGCCGCGCAATCGAACGCCCGACAATGTCCATCTGGCGATTGGATCATCCCCTCTTGGTAGACATAACCCTGGGCATGGGGCACCAGAACGGTCACGCCCCCGGCCAATGCAACATCGCACTCGCCCAGGAGTAAGCTTTGGCACGCCATATGAATCGAGACCAACGAAGTCGAGCATGCCGTCTGGATGTTTAGACCGGGACCACGCAACCCCAATTTATAAGCAATCCGTGTCGACAGGTAATCCTTATCGTTACCCAACAAATTCATGAAACCGGCGCTGCTGTCCAAAAAGCCGGTTTCGCAGACGTCCTCCTCCCCCATAACATTGGTGTGAAGGTAACCGTTGTTACCTGCGCCAGCGAACACGCCAATGTTCAACGCCTCACGGTCCTTGCTAAATCCCGCAGCGTCCAACGCCTCCCAGGCACACTCAAGTAACAGTCGGTGCTGGGGGTCGGTAATCGCTGCCTCGCGTGCTGACATTTCGAAAAAACCAGCATCGAACCGATCGACATTATTCAGACGCGCCGCCATGGCAACGTAGTCTTCCCGATTGGCCCGTTCAGCCGGAACACCCGCTTCCAGCAAGGAGCCCAGAGAAACAGGCTCAATGGACTCGTGACCCGCTGTTAAGTTTTCCCAGAATTGCTCGATGGAGTCGGCGCCCGGGAATCGGCAAGCCATGGAAATAACGGCAATCTCATTTCCGTGATATCTGATCTCGCTCATCCTGTTCTCTCCCAAATTGATGGTGACTTAGCCGCGCGGCGCCTATAGCTGCTTCTGGCGTTTACGAGCCGCTGATTTAATGGCTGCGTTCCTGCGGCTCATACTGGAAGAAGGGCCCAACTTCGAGGGCGAGGCGTCATCCAACCCCAGCTTTCTGCCAATCAAACGCGTTTGAGCGTCGATGCTGTTTTCTTCAAAAAGCTCAGTGACTTGAAGGTTCAAACCGAAGGCATCGTTCAACGTCCTGGTCAGGTTTACGATGAGCAGAGAGGAACCTCCCTGGGCAAAAAAACTTCGCATGGGATGTACCGAAGGGGTCATCAGGATGTCGGACCATATTCGCGTCAGGCGCTGTTTTACCGACAACGGTTGATCGTCTGCTTGTGATGGTCTGGGTTGGACGTGAGGCGCTAGCCGCTCGAGCGCTGCGACATCCAGCTTTCCGTTGAACGTGAGCGGGAAACGCTCCAGGAAAACAAAATGGGCGGGAATCATGTACGAGGGAACATGGGTTCGGAGGGAGTCTTTGAGTTTCTCAATGACATCTTGCCGGATAGCGAGGTCGTCGATTTCCCTGACAAAGGCTTGCTCAACCCGCGCGCTACCCACGGCAGGGCGAGGTTCGAAAGTGGGGTCCAAGCTGTTATGCGGCCCCACGAATACATCCATCGTTCCTGCGGGGAGACTATCGTTCCAGCGCACCCTGGCTTGACGATGGCGGCTGGAGGCCCAGCGGCGAAAGTATTCGGGGTCGTAAGCTTCGTCTGGGATGATTGAGGGAGCGTTTCGGGAAAGCTGCAGGTCCAGGCTGATTCTAGCGTTTGGAACACCTGTAAGCACAAACGCCGAAGGGGCGGATGCCAACCATTGACTCAGGTCTTGCTCGTATAGACGCTCATGTTGATACGAGTAGCGTGTAACCGGTTCTACGATTGTTCGGTCATCCGTGTCGAGCCTTATGATGACGTCGTAACGATAACGAGTCATTTCATCGCTACCTTGCCCTGCTCGCAACTCGGTCTCTACGTTGACGATTCGCTCAAGCGTGTAGGCCACTTGCTTGATTTGCAAAGGATCGAGCCACAACTCCCCTTCTCCGATCATGGGGAGTGCACGCTGCAACTTTTTTCGGGTACGACTCGCGGCAGCGGACAGGACGTGTTTCAGAGACTCGTAGGGAACATCTCCGATCACAATCACGCCGCCGTCTTTGCACAACGTGCATGCTTTTTGAAGCACATCGACAAGGTAATCAATGCCTGGGAAGTACTGAATGACGGAGTTCAGAAGTACGACGTCGAAAGGTGCCTCACCCAGCGCATCAAGCTCATGAGCCGCCATTTTTACCAGCGCAAATGAGGCTGTATTGCTACCGGCCGCCTCCAGCCGTCGTCGCGCGGACTCAATCGCCGCTTCAGAAGCATCGCAGCCGACATAACGCCGAACGCCTCTTTCCAGCAGCGCGGCTCCAGTCATCCCGATACCGCAGCCTACATCCAGCACTGAATGGTCTGAGAAAGCCAGAACACGAGAAGCTGTCGCCTGCACCCATTCACGCAGATCGCTGTCCGGGATCAACTCGCCGGAGAAACTTGAGGTGTAACCACTTTCGGCACTGGCGATCTCATTTTTCTGCGCCGACAGATAAGCCGCTTCCCACACGTCGAGCCAGACCCCGGCATCCGCATCGCGCTGCTGCCCCAACACTTTATTATCCAGCACGACATAGGCTGCCAGCCTGTGGTCATCATGAGCGTGTTCCACAAGCGTGACGACCGATTGGCTGACGAGGCCGGACTTATAAAGGGCGGCCTCGACCTCGCCCGGCTCGATACGGTAACCGTTCAACTTCAGTTGGCGGTCTTTACGTCCGATGAAAACCAGGGAGTTATCGGGCTGGCGTCGAACCCGATCGCCGGTGTAGTAAGCCACTGAAGTGCTGCTCTTTGCTTCAGTTGTTTGAAATTTCTCCAGCGTCAGATCGTCCCGATTGAAATAACCGGCACTGACCCCAGGCCCTTCAATCACCAGTTCGGACTCTAAAGGGTCATTTGACGGACACAATCGATAGTGAGTGCCAGGCAACGGCTGGCCTATGGGGACACTTGTGGCAGAACCGGTAAAGTCGTCGGCCTGCAATCTGTGACAGAAAGACCAAATCGTTGTTTCTGTCGGTCCATAAAGGTTCCATGCCGCCCGCGCCGACTGAAAGATCTTCTTACCCAGATCGACGGGTAATGTTTCACCGCCACACAGCGCTCCGACGGCGCAGGTGCGGGGCCACCCTGCTGCTATCAGCAGTCTCCAGGTGGCTGGGGTGGCTTGAAGCAGCGCACGGTCACATTGATCAAGTAATTTCGCGATCGCCTGTCCGTCCCTGGCCTGTTGCTCACTGGCCAAGTACAGCGTTCCACCTTGAGCCAAGGGCAGAAAAAATTCCAGGATGGAAATATCAAAGCCGTAGGTCGTCGTGGAAACCAGCGCGCCCCATGCCGAAAAATTGATCACCTCATTGATCGCAGATAAAAAATAGGCAAGATTTTGCCGACGGACCATCACGCCCTTGGGGAGACCCGTTGAGCCTGAAGTGAACAGCATATAGGCAAGCGAAACATCATCGATAACGGGGTCAAAGGGCAGCGTCGAATCGCTCCAATCGACGTCCTCGATATTTAAAAAAGCGTCCACCGGCCATCGTGAAAGATCAACAGATTGAGGTTTAATCACGGCATCGAGGTTGGCGAGCGAGGCTATAAGCTCATTACGCTGTAATGGCGAATCCGGGGGGAGCGGAACAAAGATTGCCCCTATCGACAGTACCGCAGTCAGCGCGACGATCAGATCAGGCTCCCGGGGCAAGTAAATCCCAATCTTGCTCCCCAATCCAAAGCCTTCGCGGGCAAGGTGTTTGGCGAGTGCCTTTCTTCGGTTTGAAAGTTCAGCGTAGGTAATCGGCTGTCCTCGAGACATTATTGCTGTTTTCTCGGGGTGCTGATTCGCCCATGTATCGATTCTGGCAACAAGGTCCAGTGAAACGGGTGAGTAATTAACGGGGGGTATTGGCGGCTGCATCATTCCAAGAACTCCTTCTACCGTGATCGGTACATAGAATCTAAATGGGTTATGCATGCAGTACTAAATGACTACCTGATGCATTCAGCACAACAATATTAGTCATTCCTTAAAGCGAGGAGCGGAAAATGGGTAAATTCCGATTATTTGTAACTTAGTAAAAACACGCCAACAAGAACAGTACCTATCCCAACCTTCTGCACCACCGTCGTTATCTCTCTGTAGATCACGATAGCTAGCAACACAGTTACACCGGAGTATACCGAACTGATAGGCGTCACTAACGATAGATCACCCACCTTGGAGGCGAATATATAAAACACCCAGCCTGCATTGACTAACAAAGAGTGCGCAAAGAAAATCCACCCGCGACGCTGAGTTACGTCGCCTTTTTCCAGCTTGCCGTTCCTGATCAGCGCCAATGAAGTAAAAAGAACAGCCTGAGTTAATGCCGAATAAAAGAAAGCATTCGTGACATCAAGTGTTTTTGCGGAAAAACCAAGAATAAAAAAGGCCACACCAAAGCCGGCCATGGCCAAGATAGCTTGGAGGAACCCTTGCGAGCCGCCACGCAGTGAGCGGAAGATATTGCCGGATGTCATGACAATACCAATAAAAATAATAGATACGGCAGTCCAGGCAGCCGGGGCCAACCTTTCTTGTAGAAAAATGATGGAGAAAAGGATAGTGACCAAGCTATAGGTAGAAGCAATCGGAGAAACCAAGGACAAGTTTCCGACTTCACACCCTCGCATGTAGAAATAATACCCTGATACGTAGGCGGCAGAGCTGCAGGTTATGATCAACACGGCACTGGTGTCGAACCTGAGCTGGTGTGACATGATCAAATATGCCCCCAAGAGGGAGGCCACAGCAAAGGTAAATATATTGCGAACCAGCATTGTTTTTGCGGTACCTAACTGGCGAATCATCAGGCTTTGAATAAAGTCTGAAATCCCCCAGCACAACATAACCATCAGTCCGCCAAAAACTCCGCCATCCATACCGGAAAAACTCCATCTCCATTAGACTTGCTGCGTCAGCCAAGCCTTGTATTCATCGATTGCAGTTTCATCTCTTGAATAAAATGCCCATTTGCCAATTTTGTTCACACGCAAAAAGCCTGCTTGTTTCAATAGATCCAAGTGCCTGCTCACAGTTGGCTGGCTCATGCCGAGTTTTTCAGTAATCAACGTTACGCACACGCCGATCAACGCTGGATCACCGGTAACTTGATGAGAGAAGTGCGCACGAGGCTCCTTAAGCCATTGAAGGATTAAGATTCGAGGTTCACCCGCAAACGCTTTGGATTGCTCTATGTATTTATCGTGTGGCTTCATCCTATCCTCATATAGCTAAATGTCAATGCGTTTTTTTAGATTGATGTGAATCGTTCACGATTATCTTATAACTTTGCTTCTTCAGGCGAACCAAGGCATACGGAGACGAATGGAGAAGATCGGGGACTATCCATCAGCAAAGTGCCATCATGCCCTTCAGGCACTACAACGCCAAGGACTTATGATGCATGACGCCTAGATGGTTTGCATGAAAGGTGGGGGCATGGACGCTTAGCATGGCGTTGGCACCACACTCATCACCCATTAAATACTGTTCCTTTTTGACGGTGTCGGTTGCCGTCAAAAAGGAACGTATTTGCGAAACGGGACGCTAGGTCTTCTCTTTAGGCTCCGCCAGCGCCTCCAGCACCAAGGGGTGCAGGACAGCCTCTGGATGCATCTGTTGCCACCCCTGCAATTGCTGGCGCATGCCCGGCGTCCAGAAGCTCTTGATGTGCTGGCGCACGCCATTGACCGCCAATGTGTGATCCGGCTCGCTGGCGAAATACTGAGCGATCTGGTTGGCCATCTTGATCAAGCTATCAGAGCTCATCGACGCACCTCGGCCTTCTCGGCATGGCGACGTTCCCTGAGCAAGCGGCTTTGTTCATCACTGAACGCCTGGTAGCGCTTCTGCCATTCCGAAGGCTGGCTGACCCGCACGATCTCGACCGCCGTCACCTTGTATTCCGGGCAGTTGGTGGCCCAGTCGGAGTTGTCGGTGGTGATCACGTTGGCGCCCGATTCAGGGAAGTGGAACGTGGTGTAGACCACGCCCGGTGCCACCCGCTCGGTCACCTTCGCACGCAGCACTGTTTGCCCGGCACGACTGCCGATACCCACCCAGTCTTCGTCGACGATCCCGCGGTTCTCGGCGTCGGTTGGGTGAATCTCCAACCGGTCCTCCTCGTGCCAGGCCACGTTGTCGGTACGCCGGGTCTGGGCACCGACGTTGTACTGGCTGAGGATACGTCCGGTGGTCAGCAACAGTGGATAGCGGCTGTTGACCTTCTCATCGGTGGGCACGTAGCCGGTGAGCATGAAGCGCCCTTTGCCGCGGACGAACTGATCGATGTGCATGGTCGGCGTGCCGTCCGGTGCGGCATCGTTGCAAGGCCATTGCAGGCTGCCGTGACGATCCAGTTCGGCGTAGCTGACGCGGGTGAAAGTCGGCGTCAGGCGGGCGATTTCATCCATGATTTGCGAAGGATGGTTGTAGTGCATCTTGTAGCCCAAGGCGTCGGCCAGGGCGATGGTGGCTTCCCAATCGGCCTTGCCGGCCAGTGGGTCCATCACCTTTCGAACGCGGGAGATACGGCGTTCGGCGTTGGTGAAGGTGCCGTCCTTCTCAAGGAACGAGCTGCCCGGCAGGAACACGTGGGCGAACTTGGCCGTCTCGTTGAGGAAGATGTCCTGGACGATCACACATTCCAACGCGGACAACGCGGCCGTCACATGCTGGGTGTTGGGGTCGCTCTGGGCGATGTCCTCGCCTTGGCAGTAAAGCGCCTTGAAGGTGCCGTCCAGGGCCGCCTCGAACATGTTCGGAATCCGCAGGCCCGGGTCGGGTTGCAGAGTGACGTTCCAGGCCTGTTCGAACTGGGCGCGTACGGTTTCGTTGGAAATGTGCCGATAACCCGGCAGCTCGTGGGGGAACGAGCCCATGTCGCAGGAGCCCTGGACGTTGTTCTGTCCACGCAGCGGGTTCACCCCGACACCTTCGCGACCGATGTTGCCGGTGGCCATGGCCAGGTTGGCGATGCCCATGACCGAGGTGCTGCCTTGGCTGTGCTCGGTGACGCCGAGGCCGTAGTAGATGGCCGCGTTGCCGCCGGTGGCGTAGAGCCGTGCAGCGGCGCGGATCTGCTCGGCAGGCACGCCACACACCGGGCCCAGGACCTCAGGGGAGTTTTCCGGCTGGCTGACGAAATCGCGCCAGCGAGCGAAGTCCGCCGCCTCGCAGCGTGCCTCGACAAAAGGCTGGTCAATCAAGCCTTCGGTGGCAATCACATGGCCCAAGGCATTGAGCATTGCCACGTTGGTGCCCGGACGCAGTTGCAAGTGCAGCTCGGCACGGGCGTGAGGCGAATCCACCAGGTCAATGCGCCGTGGGTCGATGACAATCAGCCGTGCGCCCTGACGCAGGCGGCGCTTGAGCTGTGAGCCGAACACCGGGTGCGCGTCAGTCGGGTTGGCGCCCATCACCAGGATGACGTCGGCCTTCATCACCGAGTCGAAATTCTGGGTGCCGGCGGACTCGCCCAAGGTCTGCTTGAGGCCGTAACCGGTAGGCGAATGGCAGACGCGGGCACAGGTGTCGACGTTGTTGTTGCCGAACGCGGTGCGCACCAGTTTTTGCACCAGGTAGGTTTCTTCGTTGGTGCAGCGGCTGGAGGTGATGCCCCCGATGGAGTCGCGCCCGTACTTGAGCTGGATCCGGCGCAATTCGCTGGCGGCATAGGTGACCGCCTCGTCCCAACTGACTTCCTGCCACGGGTCGTTGATGTGCTTGCGGATCATCGGCTTGGTGATGCGGTCCGGGTGCGTGGCGTAGCCCCAGGCGAAGCGCCCCTTGACACAGGAGTGACCGTGGTTGGCCTGGCCGTTCTTGTCCGGGACCATGCGCACCAGTTGTTCGCCTTTCATCTCGGCGCGGAACGAGCAACCCACGCCGCAGTAGGCGCAAGTGGTGATGACGCTGCGCTCCGGCTGGCCGATCTCCACGACGCTCTTGTCGATCAGGGTCGCCGTCGGGCACGCCTGCACGCAGGCGCCGCAGGACACGCATTCGGAGTCGAGGAAGTTGTCACCTCCGGCTGCCGCCACTCGAGAGTCAAAACCACGTCCGGTGATCGTCAGGGCGAAGGTGCCCTGGATTTCCTCGCAGGCACGCACGCAGCGGTTGCAGACGATGCACTTGCTCGGGTCGTACTCGAAATAGGGGTTGGAAACGTCCTTGGCTTCATCCAGGTGATTGGCGCCGTCGTAGCCGTAGCGCACTTCGCGCAGGCCCACCTGCCCCGCCACCGTCTGCAATTCGCAGTTGCCGTTGGCTGCGCACGTCAGGCAGTCCAGCGGGTGGTCGGAGATGTACAGCTCCATCACGTTGCGTCGCAAATCGGCGAGCTTGGAGGTCTGGGTGCGCACCACCATGCCCTCGGTCACCGGTGTGGTGCAGGAGGCCGGATAACCGCGCATGCCGTCGATCTCCACCAGGCACATGCGGCAGGAGCCGAACGCCTCCAGGCTGTCGGTGGCGCAGAGTTTGGGAATGGTGGTGCCGAGCAAGGCCGCGGCACGCATGACCGAGGTGCCGGAGGCGACGCTGATTTCGCGCCCGTCGATGGTCAGGCTGACCTGCACGTCGCTTTCGCGCGCCGGGGTGCCCAGGTCGATATCACTGCTGGGGTCGAAGATAGTGATCATTGGTCGGCCTCCGTGGTCGCCAGACCGAAGTCGGCGGGGAAATGCTTGAGGGCGCTGGCGACAGGGTAGGACGTCATCCCACCGAGGGCACAGAGCGAACCGTATTGCAGGGTATCGCACAGATCCTGCAACAGCAGGGCCTGTTCCTGACGAGCAGCGGTTTCGGTGCTGGCGATCAAGCGATCCACCACTTCCACCCCACGGGTGGAGCCGATCCGGCACGGCGTGCACTTGCCACAGGATTCCTCGGCGCAGAACTGCAAGGCGAAGCGGGCCATCTGGGCCATGTCCAGGCTGTCGTCGGCAACCACCACGCCACCGTGGCCAAGCATCGCGCCCATGGCGGCGAACGCTTCGTAGTCCAGCGGTGTATCGAATTGCGAAGGCGGCACCCAAGCCCCCAACGGCCCGCCCACTTGCGCGGCCTTCAGGGGACGACCGCTGGCGGTACCGCCGCCGTAGCCTTCCACCAGTTCACGCAGGCTCAGGCCGAAGGCGCGCTCCACCAAGCCACCCTGACGGACGTTGCCGGCCAGTTGGAACGGCATCGTGCCCAGGGAACGGCCCATGCCGAAGTCGCGATAGAACTGCGCGCCCTTCTCCAGGATGATCGGCACCGAGGCCAGGGTCACTACGTTGTGCACCAGCGTCGGCAGCCCGAACAGGCCTTGAATCGCCGGCAGTGGCGGTTTGGCGCGAACCGTGCCGCGCTTGCCCTCGAGCGATTCCAGCAGTGCGGTTTCTTCGCCACAGATATAGGCGCCGGCGCCGACACGAACCTCAATGTCGAAGGCGCAGCCGCTAGCGCTCACGTTCGCCCCCAGATAGCCGGCGTCGCGAGCGATGCGCAGCGCTTCGTTCAGCGTACTGATGGCGGCCGGGTATTCCGAACGCACGTAGATGTAGCCCATCGTCGCGCCTACGGCGATGCCAGCAATGATCATGCCTTCGATGAGCAGGAAGGGGTCGCCCTCCATCAGCATACGGTCGGCGAAGGTGCCGGAGTCGCCTTCATCGGCGTTACACACCACATACTTCTGTGCACCCACGGCATCGCGCACCGTGCGCCACTTGATGCCCGCCGGGAATGCCGCACCGCCCCGACCGCGCAGGCCGGAATCGAGCACGCTGGCGACCACATCTGCGCCATCCATCTGGATGGACCGGGCCAGGCCCAGGAATCCGCCCCGGGCACGGTAGTCGTCCAGGGACAGCGGTTGCGTGATGCCGGCGCGCGCGAACAGCAGGCGCTGCTGGCTCTTGAGATAGGGAATCTCCTCCACCGGCCCCAGTGCCAGCGGATGGCTGCCCGGATCGCCTGCCAGCGCATCCAGCAGGCTCGGCACATCGGCTGGTGTGACAGGGCCAAAGCCCAGACGGACGCCGGCGCTTTCGAGCTCTACCAGCGGTTCCAACCAATAGAGGCCACGGGAACTGGTGCGCAACACCGTCAACGGCAGTTGTCGACGCTCAGCCTCAAGGGCCAACGCATCGGCCACCTTGTCCGCGCCCACGGCACGGGCCACAGAATCGCGGGGGATACAGAGCGTCAGCATGCGCCCTCCTCCATGCAATCATTGACCAACTGACGCAGACGCTCGGGCGTGATCCGCGCATGCAGCTCCCCGTCCAGCTCCAAGGCCGGCGAGCAGACGCAGGCACCCAGGCAATAGACCGGCCGCAGGCTGATGCTCCCATCGGCGCTGGTGCCGTGATCGTCCAGCGCCAGTTGCTCGCGCAGCTGCGCAGCCAGGGCTTCGGCGCCCATGCTCTTGCAGGACTCGGCCCGGCACAAGCGCAGGGTATGGCGCGCCGGCGGCGTGGTGCGGAAATCGTGATAGAAACTGATGACCCCGCGCACTTCAGCCTGGCTGAGGTTCAGGGCGTGGGCGATCTCCGGGACGGCGCTGTCGGGGACATACCCGCAGCCTGCCTGGATGGCATGGAGAATAGGCAGCAAGGCACCGGGGGTGTCCTTTTCGCGCGCAAGCACGCTATGGATCAAAGGCAGGTGAAGCGTCTCATCGGGCATAAACGTACCTCGGCATCTCGAACGCCACCGCCGCATAGCGGCAGCCGTCCGGAGTCTTGGCTGCGGCGGCCGGCCCACGTCACGGTCGCGTGGCACATCCGATCGCCATTCTCGCTCTCCGGCCAGTGTCTTAGATGCACTTGGTCCGGGGCATCCTCACAGCTTGCCACTCCCGGGGGTTGGCGATTGCACATGGGCGACGAAACGTGTTCTGAAAGCGACTTGGGGTAAATAAGTCGCAAAAACAGGAAAGCCGATTTGATCGATAGGTTCGTGCAAACAAACATATCTGACAAACCGGCGCAATTGGACTGCGTCAGAGAGACGCTTGGAGCGCGGCACTCATTGCCGTCAACCGAGTAGTCAAGACCGATTTCGCCCCGGCAGCATCCGGGCCAGGGTATTGTCACCCACCCAGTAATGATGGAACAGACCGGCCGCCGCATGCAGGCCGATCAGCCAGTAGCCGCCGCTGCCGAGCAACTCGTGCCAGTACTTGAGTTGTTTGGCCAAATCGGGATCCACCGCCACGGGGGCCGGCAAGAAGAACCCGAAGTACGGCACCGGCTTGCCTCCGGCGGCCAGCATCAGCCAGGCCAGCACCGGTGTCGCGATCATCAGGCCATACAAGGCGGCATGCATCAGGTGGGAAGCCCCCGTCTGCCAGGCCGGTGGCGCGGGTGTAACCGGCGGGCGCGGTGTCAAGCGCCCGAACAAGCGGACCCAAACCAGTGCAAAAATGCTCACCCCGAAGAGCCCGTGCAACCCCAGTAACAGGCTTCGCCCGGTGCTGCCACGGGGCAACAAACCCTTGATCTCAATGCAGGCATACACACCGACGAACAGCGCCAGCATCAACCAGTGCAGGGTCATCGACAGTTTTCCATAACGGTTTACGGCAATATCGCGGGTCATAACGCGCCTCGTGAAGGTCTGACGGACTGCCGACTCGTTCGCCAGCCCCGATTCGGTCGATGGGAACCGATGCTGCCAACTTGCAGGTGAAGTCTTAAGGCAGTCTGAAGACGACATTTCAAGAAGCTCTAAGAACCAAATATTTGTTTTTCCCTGTTATTGATAACACAAGCGTCTTAACTGCCCTCGCAAACTGATAGTTCTGACAGGTCAAAAGTCCAACCAACAAGCGCATAAACATCATGGCAGGCAGCGAAGGACGTCCTTCAACTTCTTTCACGGACCGCATCGAGCCCCTTGACCATGAATATTCTTCGCGCCGAGACCAGATGACCTACTCCTCGACATTGCATGCCGCGACCCCCGTCTTGTCGGTGATCGAACCGAGGGGACTGCCGGTACGCACAGTGCAGTATCACCGTCGTCTCGATAACGATCCTGTCGCCCCTCGCGTCAATCGCCAGGCCTATGACACGCTGGGTCGTTTGATAGCGCATTGGGACCCGCGCCTATGGGCGTTGATGGAGGGAGGATCGGCGGCACCAGCGAATCAGACATCGATCCATAGCCTGTGCGGTCAAGTATTGGCTGACACCAATGTCGACGCGGGCTTGCGCGTGAGCTTGTTGGGCGACGCGGGCCAAATATTGCACCGCTGGGACAGCCGGGGCACTGAAAGACGTATCGAATACGACCGTTCATTACGCCCGGTGGCGGTCTTCGAGCAAGGCCAGGGGGAGCTTGAGCGCTGCGTGGAACGCCTGACTTACGGGGAACCCGAGGCCCATGCACATAATCTCTGTGGCCTGCTGACACGCCATGATGATCCGGCTGGCAGCCAGCAGGTGCATGAGGCAGGTTTGAAGGGCGGTATCCTGCTGCAGTCTCGACGTTTTTTGCTACAGGAAACGCTGCCGGACTGGCCGCTAGAACCATCCCTGCGCGATGCAATGTTAGAACCTGCGCCCGAGCGCGCGATTACACAGTACCACTACGATGCGCTGGGTAATGTCCTGACCCAGACCGATGCCAGGGGCCATCGCCAGCGCTTCACCTATTGCGTAGCTGGGCATTTGCGTCGCGTTTGGCTGCAACTGGCTGGCCAAACCGAACAGGTAGTGTTGTCGATGATCGGGTACAACGCCTTCGCTCAAGTCGAGATGGAAGTCGCCGGCAACGGGGTCGTCAGCACAGCCGACTATTGTCCCCTCAGCGGCCGACTCAAGCGCCTGTTTGTGCGCAGGGATAACGGCACGCAGTTGCTAGATCTGCGATACGACCACGATCCGATGGGCAATATTCTCAGCATTCGCGATGAGGCGCTGCCCGTTCGGTATTTTAATAACCAACGCATCGAACCGCTAAGCACCTATCGCTACGACACGCTCTATCAATTGATTGAGGCCACCGGCAGAGAAATCGCCATCGGGCGACAAGGGCCCGCCTTGCCGGAGCTACAACCCGCACCTCTTGATCCCAATCAGCTAAGTCAATTTACTCAGACGTATTGCTATGACGCAGGGAATAACCTGACGACATTGCGGCATGTCGGCGCCCACTCCTACACCAGGGAAATGCAGGTGGACGGCCTGAGCAACCGCAGCGTGCCAAAAGAGATCGACCTGGCCTCGGCGTTTGATGCCAACGGCAATCTGCAGCATTTGCAGCCCGGACAAGTGCTGAACTGGGACCTGCGTAACCAGTTGCAGCGCGTTACTCCGGTAGAACGATTAGACGCGGCCAATGATGACGAGGTGTATATCTATGACGGTAACCACCAACGGGTCAGAAAGATTCACCGCAGCCAAGCCCGGACGGTCGCGCATCGGGCCGAGGTGCGTTATTTGCCCGGCCTGGAGTTACGTACCGATACGAAGAATGGCGAAAGCTTGCAGGTGATCAGCATGTCCTTCGGCCTCGGCGGAGTTCGAATGCTGCATTGGGACGCCGGGCTGCCGGATGGTTTGAGCAATGATCAGTTGCGCTACAGCGTGAGCGACCACCTGGGTAGCAGCAACATTGAACTGGACCATCAGTCGCGACTGCTCAGCCAGGAAGGCTACTACCCGTATGGAGGCACGGCTTGGTGGGCAGGGCGTGACGCCATCGAGGCAACGTACAAGACCCTGCGTTATTCAGGTAAGGAGCGTGATGCCACCGGCTTGTATTACTACGGCTTCCGTTATTACGCGCCGTGGCTCAGTCGATGGATCAATCCGGATCCGGCGGGCGGCATCGATGGTTTGAACCGGTTCAGGATGGCCAGGAACAATCCGATCACCTTAATCGACCAAGACGGATTTCAACCCATCTATCCAGTCTTAAGTGCTTTTCTAGGCGATATTTTTGATGATCCTGGCTATGCCCGTAAGGGTAGCTACCTGCTGGCGCCAGGCGCGTCGGCTGATCATGCCCCCATCGCAATATGGGATGACCGAATATATGTGGGCACGGCCGAACGACACATGGGAATTCGCCCAGATGACGAGAAAGGTTTCCCTCACTTTGTGGGTGAAATAACAGGACGGCAGATCACCAATGCTTCTGGGCATTACATACCCCCTGCTGGGCTGGGGCACCTTATCCCGGATGGGTACACCTACGTTGAACAATACGCAGGCAGTAGTGCCTCCCCTATCCGCCTGACCATGTTCTCTTCGCCTCAGAATTACGTGGACAAGGTGACGGAATTTAGGCAGCACAATGATAAATTGGACAGAGCCAAGGGAGTAATGAGCTTCCTGAAGGAACACCACCTTTATGACGCTGCTAGCCGCGTCGCCCACACGCAAGGAAACCTGCGTGTCACCCAGCTTTTTCGAGACAGCGGGATAGAAATTGAAGACAGCGTCGGAGAAACCCTTAGCAACCTTCACGACCAAATTGCTCCCCTTGAAAGAGCGATACTCTGGGGCGCAAAGTCCAAACAAAACGAAGCAAAATTAGCAACGATAATGAGCCACATAAAAACCATAGACAACATCATAAAGAAGGACAGTACGATCTCAAGCCAGCCTTATTCCTTCATTAAAGCAGATGTTGAATCGCCCCCATCAACGCCGCGACGGGCTGTGGGCGGCTCTGCAAGTCAGATCAGCCGAGCGCAAGCGTCCCCGCCCAGACAAGCCAGCGTCTTTTCCCGGATTAGAAAGGCGATGAGGCGTTAAGCGGCGAAACGCTCTGTCGAGCAAAGGCTGCCAGGCATGCTCGAGCGCCGCGTGAAGCCCATTGCCAAAGTCAGGAAAAATCCTGAGAAAACGGAAAGCTGATACCATCCGGAAATTGACATGCTGAGCAGAACGAAATGAATCGCCGCAAGAAAATAAACCAGTTATTGAAGGCGAACGCCAAAAAAGCCAGTGCCAAGCTGGCCCCCAAAAACAAGCCTCAATACATCAGCAAAGCCGACCGACTGAAACTGGCGGCTGAAGCCAGTGACGCGCCCATCACGCCCCCGGAAAGCTGATCCACGACGTTTGAGCTCCATCCTCAGACCGTTTTGCACGTTAGCCAGGCGCCCCAGAAAAGACTGCTGAAGAACCGGGTAGCACGGCCGAACCCTGCATCATTCAACAGTTTTTGAACCGCTGCCTCGGAATGTGGAGGGTCGGCGCCTTGAAGAATTTTCCCAAGCTTGACCGTCACTTCTTCCGGGCTGGCGCCATGCTGTCGCCACCGTTGCCCCCAGGCCGCGAGGAGTAATGGCTGGCTGGCATACGCATATTGGTTTCCAGCGACAATCAGCGGCGCTCCCGGCTTCAGATGTGCCTGGATGGACCGCAATATTTTCAACTTGGCTTCATCCCCATCGAGATGATGGAGTACACCGATCAAGGTAGCGGCATCGTACGACCCGTTTGCTACCAGGTCTTCAACATGCCCAAGGTGCATGGCGGTTCTTTCAAGCAAGTTGTTTGCAGCTAACTGCTGCTCCGCGGCCTCCAGCATCGGCCCGGACGGATCGACGGCAGTGAAACGCCAACCCGGCTCCAGCTTGGCCATGGCAATGATCTCCTGCGCCGTACCGCCGGCGCCCACCACCAGTACTTTCGCCGAGCCCGCGTTTCCAAGGGTCGCCGCCAGCATGCACGCCGTCAGATCCTGGCAGGCGTCGTACCCGGCGAGCGCAATGCGGCTCTGCCGGCCGTACTCGTTGGCCCGTGAAGTATCAAATTTTTCCGCTGAATTAAACGAGGATGATTTCAAAGCGCAGTTCTCCGTGTCCGGAAACCAAGCTACGCCTCGCTTAAGGATAATAAAAATTCATTAATTTTATGCGTAGCATTCCCACAAGGAATATCTGTTTTCATCAGCAGAATTTTGCGCAGCCAGCCAATTGCGGCTTGCGATAAACATATGGAAATACGAATATACTTTTTTCCATATGTTCTGGACCGGATTGGAGCTGTGTAATGACTGAGTTCTCCAGCGAAACCCCGCATGACTTCCCAAATCTTGACCTGTCACTCTTCGACGCACCAACACCGGAAAAACTCGCAAAGAGCGCAGAACCAGAACATAAACCGCGCATACTTTTACTGTACGGATCAACCCGCGAGCGCTCTTTCAGTCAGTTGCTAACCCGCGAAGCGGCGCGCCTGTTGGAGCTCATGGGCGCCGAAACCGCGGTCTTCGATCCGTCCGGGCTGCCGCTGCCGGACGATGCGCCCGTCGATCATCCCAAGGTCCAGGAACTGCGCGACTTGGTGATGTGGTCGGAAGGCCAGGTCTGGTGCTCACCAGAACGCCACGGCTCGATGTCGGCAGTGTTCAAGGCACAGATCGACTGGATCCCGCTCGCGCTGGGCGCGGTTCGTCCTTCCCAAGGCAAGACGTTGGCGGTGATGCAGGTATGCGGCGGATCGCAATCCTTCAACACCGTGAATCAACTTCGCGTACTGGGTCGCTGGATGCGCATGGTCACGATCCCCAACCAATCCTCCGTCCCCAAAGCCTTCCTTGAGTTCGACGAAGCCGGGCGCATGAAACCCTCGTCCTATTACGACCGGGTCGTCGATGTCATGGAGGAACTGATGAAGTTCACCTTGCTGGTGCGCGGCAGAGAAACCTATTTGGTAGACCGCTACTCCGAGCGCAAGGAAAGCGCCGAAGCGCTCTCCAAACGCGTTAACCAGAGGTCTATCTAGGCGTAGCGATAGTGGCGAGTTTTTCGGTGTGATGTAGGACTTTAACGGACGTACGCTGCATTAACATCGGCCTCATACTGAAGGGCAGCTACGGCCAATGACGCAATCCAGACCACCGAAACCCCGTAATTGAGTCGCTGGTACAGGCCGAACAAGTGACCGTCGGCCAATGCCGTCGCCATCAACATAACCGTCGCGATGGCCAGGACTACGCAGATCGCCGAGATCATTGCGAACCTGGACGATGCGAGCAGCGCCTTGCCGAGGAACGTCCACAGCGCTCCCGCCAGAGTGAGCGAGATGAACATCACCAGCCCCGCAAAATTGTGGCTCTGTTGCGAGACTGACGGTTGAACCGGCGCACAGCCTTGATCGCAGGAAAAATAGCCGGCCGTAACGCTTGCCAAGCCATGGATGAGTATCAGTGCCGCGCTAAGCAAGGCCATACGCGATGCCTTGAACCGTCTCGCCACACCTATTGCGAAAAGCACGAACATTACACCCAGCGGAAAGTTGTTCACCCAAGCAGAGAAGCTGTGGGTTGGCGCTCCAACGGCGCCTAGTTGGCTCATGGCTTGATCCAGATGGCTGTAGCCTGGATAGGCCCGCGCAGTCAGCGTAACCCCCAAAAACAGCCAGAACGGAATCAGTATTCCAGCGCCTAGCAAAGCACGATCAATGGTTTTCATGCTGTGACACTCCGTGTCGTTGTGATGTCCGTTTGTGGTGATGTGAACTCTGGCATTGATTCAGCATCCACCTGCTCAATCAAGGACAGGGCGCAGGAAACTACGCTCATAACTCAGAATGAATCGTTGTTCCGTCGCCTGGGTCACCAATTCAACGCACTCCGGATCCTGTTCGGCTTTCCTTCGATAGTTTTCATATTCGGCCAGGCTGGAAAAGCTGAACAGGCAGTATGCGATGTTGTTGGCGCCTTCGGCAGGTAGGAAATAGCCATGATGTTTTCCGCCCATTCGGATCACCACTTCAATCCATTGGCGGGAGTAGCTCTCGAAAGCTGGGATCTGGTAGGGGTCAATGACATACCTGACATGGCAAGTAATCATGGGCTCAATCCTTTGAAAATCGGAAAAAACGGATTCTACACAGGATACGAGGCATGTCGTCGATGATTACCATTAGCTGAACAACTGCGTTGCTCATCGCAGTGCCTGACGCCAACGATCAATCATCAACCAGGATCGAAACACCATGGATGAACGCCTGGCCCTTGAGGATCTGGTGAGTCTTGAGCGCACAGGATTCCTCGGCTTTACGCTGCCGCCACTGGAGGAAACGACTGTCAGCGACGCGGCAATCATGCGGGGCTGCATCCCCAGCATCTATCAATGCCATCGTAGCCTGACAAGGGCAGTTGGACGCTTGAGGTAGTGGTTCGACACCCTGCCAAAGGCCATGCGCGCCAACCCCAACAGCTGGATGTATAAACGTACAAGTAGATTGCTATTGTTTAAAACCGTTCTGAGCGGAGCAGTTTCAAACCCTGCTTGAACAAGGAGATTTAAATGTCCGACCTGAACGATCCACGCGTGTTCTTTGCCGCTGAACGAACGTTGCTGGCATGGAACCGAACCAGCCTTTCACTGATGGCATTCGGCTTTGTGATTGAACGATCCGGGCTACTGTTGCAGATGCTAAAGCCGGGCCTTGTGGCCGCCCCTGGAAAACATGTTTCGTTCTGGATCGGACTGGCTTTTCTGACGCTGGGCTCATGGGTTGCCTGCTGGTCGTCCTGGCAATACAAAAAGGTGGTCAAAACCCTCAAGCCCGTTGAGATCCCCCTTGGCTACAGCGTCAATGCTGGCCCTGGCATTAATGTCGGTACTGCAATCCTGGGCGTTTTGCTCATGGCCTATTTGTCCATTCTGTGAGCAAGGCTGGCCTGCCTGACCTCACTCGGCTTCCCGCAATCACTTCGGCATACGAGGGTCAACGGCACCCCATGGGCTGTCGACTGGTGCGGTCGACCTTTTTTCGACGAGTAAGCGCGCGAATTTGATCGACTCGAATTTATTTCAAAATATTGCTGAATGCACCGGAATTGTCATCAGACAGAAATATTTAAAGAATTAAATCGTCACTTCTCCGATAGGTGGGTTCCTCCACTTAACTCCTTTCATTGAGGTGTTGTCGTGATGTTGCTGACTAAAAAAAGCCTGTCTGTCTTGCTGGCGTCCCTCTGCATGAGTGGCTTTGCTCATGCAACCGATGTTAACGGTGCAGGCTCCAGCTTTGTCTACCCGGTTTTGTCCAAGTGGTCGCAGGACTACAGCAAAAGCTCCAGCAACCGTATCAATTACCAGTCGATTGGGTCGGGTGGCGGTATCGCTCAGATCAAGGCTGCAACAGTAGATTTCGGTGCGTCCGACGCCCCGTTGTCTGCCGATGACCTCAAGGCCGGTGGTCTGGGTCAGTTCCCCAGTGTCATTGGAGGCATCGTGCCGGTGATGAACATTGAGGGGATCGCGCCGGGCCAATTGAGGCTCGACGGTGAGATCCTGGCGAAAATCTTCCTTGGTGAGATTACTGTCTGGAGCGACCCGGCTATCGTCGCACTGAACCCGGGCGTGAAACTGCCTGACAGCAAAATCACTGTCGTTCACCGTTCTGACGGCTCTGGCACCTCTTACAACTTCACCAACTATCTCTCCAAGGTGAGTGATGGCTGGAAATCGAAAATCGGTTTCGGCACCACCGTCCCTTGGCCCGTTGGTGTGGGAGGCAAAGGCAACGAAGGTGTATCTGCCTACGTAAAACAGATCAAAAACTCAATCGGTTACGTTGAGTACGCCTATGCCTTGCAAAACAAGATGACGCACGCACAGTTGAAGAACGCCGCCGGGAAATTCATTCAACCCAATGCCAAAGCGTTCCAAGCAGCTGCCGATACCGCAGACTGGGCTAACGCCAAGGACTTCAACCTGATCATGACCAACGCACCTGGCGATAGCGCATGGCCAATCACGGCGACCACTTGGATCATCATGTACAAACAGCCAAAGAATGCCGAGCAAAGCCAAGCTGCCTTCAACTTTTTCAAATGGTCGTTGGAGAACGGCCAGCAGCAGGCATCGGCACTGGACTATGTCGCCTTGCCTGACTCCCTGGTGAAGCGGATCGAAGGTTATTGGAAGTCTGACTTCGCCCGTTGATCCGGCAACATTAAAACACCCCTTCCTCAAGCACGTTTTGCCTGGCGAAGGGGTTTGTTTGTGAGCAGACAAAACATGAACGACACAGTCCATCTTCTGGCCATGACCACTCACACAAGCGACATTGCGAGTGATAGGCGTGCAACGCGCGATCAGCGTCATGATCTCTGGTTCAAGCGGTCAATGCTTGGCGCCGCAATGCTGGTGCTGTTGCTACTGGCGAGCATCGCCGCCTCGACACTCTGGGGCGGTCGTCTTGCATTCAAAACCTTCGGCCTTGACTTTCTTACAAGCACTGAGTGGGATGCTGTCAACAACCACTTCGGTGCACTGGTGCCGATTTACGGCACCCTCATGACGTCTTTTCTGGCGCTGCTGATTGCGGTTCCTGTCAGCTTTGGCATCGCGATTTTTCTCACTGAAGTAGCACCGCCCTGGCTGCGGATGCCCGTCGCCTCGGCGGTTGAGCTGCTCGCGGGGATTCCATCGATTATCTACGGCATGTGGGGGCTGTTCGTTTTCGGCCCGTTCATGGCAGAGCATCTATCACCCTGGATCAATGACTATCTGGGTGAACTTCCTTTAGTGGGCTCGCTGTTTCAAGGCCCACCATTAGGAATCGGCATGCTGACAGCAGGCATTGTGTTGGCAATCATGATCATGCCCTTCATCACCTCCGTCATGAATGAAGTGTTTCGTAGCGTTCCCACAACACTCAAGGAGTCTGCCTACGCGCTAGGCAGCACCACCTG
This sequence comes from Pseudomonas sp. PF05, assembly GCF_056521845.1. NCBI lineage: Bacteria > Pseudomonadati > Pseudomonadota > Gammaproteobacteria > Pseudomonadales > Pseudomonadaceae > Pseudomonas > Pseudomonas sp. PF05. The sequence continues at coordinate 54,444 of NZ_JBWLPW010000003.1, forward strand.
GGAAGTGGTCTGGGACATCGTTCTGCCTTACACGCGGTCGGCGGTTGTCGGGGGAATTTTCCTGGGGCTCGGACGCGCATTGGGCGAGACCATGGCGGTGACTTTCGTGCTGGGTAATGCTCAACAGTTCTCCGCCTCATTGCTGATGCCAAGCAGCTCCATCGCGTCAGTCATCGCCAACGAGTTCAGCGAAGCCTATACCGACCTGCATCGTTCCTCGCTGATTGCGCTGGGCTTCTTGCTGTTTGTCGTCACCTTTATCGTCCTGGCGCTAGCACGACTCCTGCTTATGCGACTTTCACGCAAGGAGGGTCTATGACTGGCAACGAACGTCTTTACCAAATCCGAGTGTTCAAGAATCGACTTGCAATGGTGCTCAGTTGTGGCGCCACAGCCTTCGGCCTCATCTGGCTGGTCTGGATTCTGCTGACCACGGTGATCAACGGATTTCAGGCGCTCAACCTTCGCCTCTTCACACAGATGACACCGCCGCCCGGTACGGAAGGAGGTCTGGCAAACGCGTTCTATGGCAGTGCCCTGATGTCGGCTATCGCCCTGCTAATAGGAACGCCCATCGGCTTGATGGCGGGGATCTGGCTAGCGGAGTTCGCCCGACATTCGCGTCTGGGCAACACAGTCCGTTTTATTAACGACATTCTGCTTTCGGCACCGTCTATTGTGCTGGGTCTGTTCATTTACACCGGCGTTATCCTGCCGTTGAACCTGCTGACTAACCATCAGGTGGGTTTCTCTGCAATCGCCGGAGCACTGGCATTGGCACTATTGGTGATTCCAGTGGTAGTCCGGACCACTGACGAAATGCTTCAGTTGCAACCCTCAACGATGCGGGAAGCCGCGCTGGCACTAGGTGTCCCACAATGGAAACTGACCCTGCAAATCGTCTTGCGAGCGGCAAAAGCGGGGGTGGTTACCGGGGTGCTTCTAGCACTCGCCAGAATCACCGGTGAAACAGCGCCCCTGTTGTTTACAGCGTTCGGCAACCAGTTCTGGAGCAGCAATCTGCTTAAACCAATTGCCAGCGTGCCCGTGGTGATTTTCCAGTACGCCATGAGCCCATTCGATGACTGGCACGCTCTGGCCTGGGCTGGCGCATTGGTGCTGACCTTGTTTGTACTGGTACTCAGTTTTCTGTCCCGTTTGATCCTTTTGCGCAATAGGTTGACCTGATGAATAACCGTGACCTTGTCCCCGAGAGAACAAAAATTCGCGTTCGTGACCTGGAGTTTTTTTACAACAACCAGCGCTCGCTGAAGTCCATCGATATGGACATTCCAGAGAAACGCATCACCGCGATCATTGGGCCATCGGGTTGCGGGAAGTCGACGTTACTGCGGGTATTCAACCGCATCTACGCCATGTACCCAAAGCAGGAAGCGCGCGGCGAGGTGCTGCTCAACGGTGAGAATATTCTCGCGCCTGGTTACTCGATGAACCGGCTGCGCAGCCATATAGGCATGGTATTTCAGAAACCGGTGCCGTTTCCGATGTCCATTTACGACAACGTTGCCTACGCGGTGCGCCACCATGAACAACTCTCCCGTCGTGAGATGGATGCACGCGTAGAACAAGCCCTCAAAGGTGCAGCGCTTTGGGACGAGGTCAAGGACAAGCTCAAACAAAGCGCACAGAGCTTGTCGGGTGGTCAGCAACAACGCCTGTGTATAGCGCGCACCATCGCGTTGCGACCCCAAGTATTGCTTCTGGATGAGCCGACTTCCGCGCTTGACCCGATTTCCACCGGTCGTATTGAGCAGTTGATCACTGAGTTGAAAGAGCAATACACCGTTATCATCGTGACCCACAACATGCAGCAAGCCGCACGGGTGTCGGACTACACCGCCTTTATGTTCATGGGCGAATTGATTGAGCATGATGTGACCGATAAGATATTCACCACGCCAAAAGTGAAGCAGACGGAAGACTACATTACCGGTCGCTTTGGATAACGACCCTTCTTCACTCAGTACATTCGTAAGCGCTCAGCCCCTAGAGCTGCAAGGAGTTCGGTAACGTTGGTGAGAACATTAGTGGCCATCACCATAAGCGCATCGCTCGGAGGGTGGTTACGCAGTATTTTGGGGGCGAAGCTCAAGAGCTTGTTTCCAAGCATGCCCGCCGGAACGCTCGTAGCGAATTTAGCCGGTGGGTACTTCATTGGCCTGGCCATCGGCTTCTGGGCGGATTCACCGCTTCTCTTCCCTCGCTGGCACCTTGCGATCATCACAAGCTTTTGCATAGGGCTTGCTATCTTCTCGATCGCCTCGGCAGGATCGGCCTCGTTAAGCCAAAAAGAACGGTTCATTCCCGCAATTGGGGCTATCTCGCTTCATGTCATAAGCGTGCTTGTTATGACTGCGCTGGGAGCGCTCACCTTCCAGTGGATAAACGACGTCTAGAAAAGATTTGACCATAGGTTGGCATGACATTTGGCTATGTGATTGGTATGCGTCCGGCCAACCATCGTGACACCGAGGGAGATTGAGGAGTTACTCCCGCATAAGTGGTCGGCCGTTTAACCACGCAAGGTGTGTTGGGCTAAGATACGAACCTCGTCCATAGTCGCTTGGATTTTTCTTACAAAATCTAAGATTGCGTCTGCCGTCGCCTGGCTAACCCGCTACCACTTGCCGCGAACGCGACAGTAACCGCCTTTGGCGCCCCCAGCTACGATCACCTCTTAGGTCATAGCCGGCGAGCGAGCTCAGGGCTGCGTTAGCGTTGGGATCTGGAAGGTGTGTTCGCCGGACAACTACGACTTAAGGAAAGGAAATGTGCATTCTTGATCGCTTGTTCGGCGGCCGCTTTACGCTACCGCCACCGGAGGAAACGACTGTCAGCGACGCGGCGATCATGCGGGAGCTGCATCCCTATCGCTCCGGGCTCAAGGCATTTGCTCAGGCCATATTGGCCCGCATGCCGGAAGACGAGCGCGCCAGGCTGGTCAGGCGCGTGCTGCGCATTTACGGCTCGGGCCAGGAGCCAGCCTCGGCGCTGGTGGAAGGACTGCTGGATACAGACCGGGGCCAGAAGCTCGAACACTTGGCTTTGCTCGGCGTCGACTGGAAAGGCTTTGATGGTTTCGAATACCTGGCGCCCTACCTGGTTAGCGCCAGCGGGGTGAAAGAGGCCTATCGGCACGAGGGCACGCTATCGATGTCGCAGACGCTGGCCAGTTTTGATCAGTGGCTGACGGCGTTCGACAAACGCTACCTGCACCTGGACTCCGGTGGCGACGAATATGTGGGGTTCATCGCCGACGCCAAGCAGGTTGAAGCCATGATCGAACTCGCGCGGCAAGCAGGTATTGAAGTGCGCCTCGATAGCTTCTGAACGAAGAGGCGTCATCGCTGGGTAGCGTTATTGCGCTGAACGAAGCGAGCAACGCAACAGTCGGAGCAACAAGACCCTCGGCAAAGAAACCTGGCCCATGCCCCTGCGATCCACTGCCCTCGCTACGTTGTTCACTTTGGCTGCCAGCACGGCGGCCGCTGTGCCTGAACCGCTGCGCCTGGAAAGCCTGAAACGCTGCGGCGGCCTGCTGCAAAGCCAGCAGCAGGACTGGTGCCTGACCGTACGCGGACTGGGCAACGCAACGCCGCAACTGAAGCTGGGCACGAAAGCAATATCGGCAGACACGGTCCAGCGTGAAGGGAACAACCTGCGCTTGCGCCTGGACAACGCCGAGTACCAGAGCGGCCCGCTCTGGCTGCAAGACGGCCCACGCGCCAGCAATGCCGCCTGGCTGACCTTGCGCAACAGTCACGTACTGGCCGCCGGAGCGGACGAAGTAGCGAAGAACATGGATGGCCTGAACACCTACGTCGACCTGGTCAGTGTGCTGATCGAGGAAGACCGTGATGGCCGCCAGGAAGCCGAGCGCCTGGCCCGCAAGTACGGGGCAACGGTGGTCGGCAGCATCGCGCCGCTGAACCTGTATCAACTTCGCCTGCCGGCCAAGGACTTGGTGCAGCGTGACGCCCTGGTGCTGCGCCTGGGCAGCGAAACCAGCGTGGACACCGTGGTCATCGAAGAGTCCTCGGCCGAAGAAACCGAACAGGCCGCCGCCCATACTGAAGAACCGAAGAAGCCAGCCCTGGACTCCGATGAGTGGGCCGCGAATCGCTTTCTCGACGCGGTGAATTATTACCAACGACGCATCTCCGGACGACAGCCGCCCATCCAGCCGCAACCGGTGCGCATCGGCCTGATCGAGCGCGATGTCGATTTCGACACGACGGATTTCGCAGACTACCTCGGCGCCTGCTCACCACCCCGCACCTGCGTCTACGCCCGCGATGCAGACAAGCCGGACAACCACGGCACAACCGTCGCCGGCATCCTCGCCGCACGCTGGGACGACAGCGGCAACACTGGTTTTCTCCGAGGCCTGGACAAGGCCAGTGGCGGCTTCGAAGTTATCGTCGAGCGCAATTCCGATGCCGGGATCACCGCCAACATTGCCGCCTCGGTCAACCTCGTGGAGGACGGTGTGCGCGTGCTCAACTGGAGCTGGGGCATCCACCGCGTCGGCGCCAAAGACATCAAGGGCGATGACGTCGACTCGCTGCTGCGCTCGGGCATCGCCATGGGCGGGTACGAGGAACTGCTGGAGGAGTTCTTCCTCTGGCTGCGCAAGGAACATCCCGACGTCATCGTGGTGAACTCCGCCGGCAATGGATCTTCGTTCTCGGGCAGCGACGAATACCGCCTGCCCTCCTCCTTCATCACCGAACAATTGCTGGTGGTCGGCGGGCACCAGCGCAGTGAGCGCACCGGCGTCGCCGTCGACGACCCGGCCTATGCAGTCAAGCGCAGTTCTTCGAACATCGACATGCGCGTCGACATCACCGCCGCCGCTTGCGCCCACGCTTCGACGACCAACGCCGGCCAGGACAGCGCGGTGCATTGCGGCACGTCCTACGCCACGCCCATGGTCGCAGGCCTGCTGGCGGCAATGCTGTCCATCAACCCGCAACTGCAACCCGAGCAACTGCGCATGCTGCTACGCCGCAGCGCCATGACCATCGGTGACAATCACGACTTCGAACAGATGGACGCCGAAGACCTCACTGCGCCCATCCTGCCATCGGAGCGCCGCTACCAACTCAACGACAAAGACGTCGGCCGCTCCGCGCGGCTGGACATGCAAAAAGCCCTGGACCTGGCCGCACAAAGCCGCGACCGCGTGCGTTGAAAGTCAAGGCACGTCTAACTCAAGACGATGTCTGCCTTGCGCGGGCAAAACCATCCATGCATCAGGCCCGCCTGGTAGAACTGAACCGGAGCCTCGAATCCAGCAGTCTCGATGAGACCGGCGACCTGCTGTGTCGGCAGGATAGCCACGTCCCGGGCGTAGGCGGCACGAGCCCTGACCAGCATTTGCGGCTGTACACCGGCAGAGGACATCAGCGTCATCCAGTTGCGCAGTAGTGCCTCATAGGCTGGTGATTCGGTGTCAGCAGCGAGGTCGGTGTTTGCCAATATTCCCCCCGGCTTAAGCCGGCGGGCGATCTCATGGAAGAACGCTATACGGGCTTGTGGCTCGAGCAAAAACTGAGAAACCAGAAAACAGGTAGCGCCGTCGTGGTCAGGCTCGGCAGGCAGCGCGTCAAGGTAACCTTGGTGAAAGCTGCAACGCGAGAGGAAGCCTTCTTGTACCGCTTTCTGCCGGCAGACATCGAGCATGGCGCCCGAGGGGTCAACGGCGGTGAAATGCCAGCAGGGGTTATGCTTGGCCAGGTGGGCCAGCTCCGCACCGGTGCCTACGCCGACACAGAGTATCCGGGCATCTTCCGGTAAGTCAGCGAACACGGCGTCGAGCAGGGTGTACAGGGCGTCACGAATAGACGCCATTCCCGCCCATTGTTTGTCGTAGCCGGCGGCCTGCTGGTCGAATAGGGCCTTGAGTTCTTCATTGCGCATGGAGAGCACCTTCCTTTGCGTCGTGATGGGATGAAGCCGCAATGGATGCGGCTACGCTTTGAGTATCCCAGGGCTGTCAAGCCCTACCGGTTGTGTGGCATTGAGTCACCAGTCATGGAACCAGTCGGTAAGTGGACTGCACCAGCCCCGAAGGAAAACTGCGGCTGGATACCAGTTTCAAATCCACATCCCGCTCAAGCCCACCGAACAACGGCCGCCCCGAGCCGATCAATACAGGAACGGTGGTGATCACCATATCGGTGACCAACCCCTCGCGCAGGAACGACTGCACCACCCGCCCACCATCCACATAGACGCGCTGCACGCCTTGGCTCGCCAGCTCAGCCATCAAATCCTTGGGGGCCAGATCGGAGAAACGCAGCTTGCCCTTCAACGCCTCGGGCACTGGCGAACCGGCCAACTGCTCGGACAACACCACCACGGGCCGGTCGTAGAACCAGGTGTCGAAGGTCCGCACCTTTTCATAGCTCCCGCGCCCCATCACGATCACGTCCTTGTCGGCGATGAAGGCTGAATAGCCGTGGTCTTCGGATGGGTCGTCACGTTGTAGAAGCCAGTCGATGTCACCGTCGGGGCGAGCGATGAAGCCATCCAGGCTGGTGGCGATGAAGACGTGGGCGGTGGGCATTTTTGAGGGTTCCTTGTTGTTTTACTTGAGCACCAATGCAAGACCATCAACGCCGATTATGGAAATGAAAATAGCGGCCGCATTCGCGAACGCCACTTTCATCACGTATCAGTCAGGCGTTCTTAGCGCGTGCCTCCATGGGCCTTTTCGGCGTTGAAACCATCGAAGTTATCGAAGACACCCATGAAGCCGGGAACGGTCAACGCTCGCGCCCAGTCGCGCTGGAGTTCGCAGTACATCTGCACGCGGCTGATGAGCTTCGCGCCCGCCTGTTCCATTCGGCGCAACGCCGCCTCGTGCGCGGCCAGTGACGTGCCGCCGACCGCATCGACCGGCACATAGACTTCATAACCTTCCTGAATCGCGTCGAGTACCGGGAACGTCAGGCATGCTTCGGTCCAGAGCGCAGTCATGATGAGCTTCCTGCGGCCGATCGCTTTGACCGCCTGCTTGAACTCTGTGTCTTCCCAGCTGTTGATTGAGGTGCGGTCATAGGTTGGCAGATGGCCGAGCACGTCCTGCAGCTCCTGGATCGGTGGTTTGTTGCGGCCGGTCGCGACGTTGACGGTCGAGTGAATAATCGGAAGATTGTAATTGACCGCCGCCTTGGCGACGCTCGTTATGTTGAAGACGAGCTCGTCACGGGACATCGAGCGAATCGAGGAGACCTGGATCGGCTGGTAGTCGATGATGATCAATGCCGAGTTCTCGGGGGACAGGAGTTGGTCGGTCTGCGGGTTGCGGATATTCTCGCTTGCCATTGGCAAATCCTTTTATGGGTAATCCACGCTTGTCGGAGAAATGATTTTCCGGGAGACATGCACCAGCGGCGACGTTGCCCGGAAGCAGCATTGTGCTGTTCCCCTATTCGGTGCAGTAGTAGCATTGCGAGGCGAGCTGTGTCGCAAAATGGGGAACGCTGGAATGGACATTGAAGAGCTGCAGACCTTCGTCGAAGTGGCTGATGCGGGGGGCATTTCACCTGCCGCGCTTCGGCTTGGCGTGTCCAAATCGATCGTCAGTCGCAGGCTCGTTCGGCTTGAAACGGAACTTGGCGTCCAGCTGCTTGCACGATCCACACGCGGGGCGGCTCTCACAGAAGCCGGGGCTACGTTCCGCGACTACGCCGCCAGAGTCTGCGCCGAGATCGACATAGCCAAGGAAACGATCCTGCCCGCCGGAGCCCTTCGTGGCCGTTTGCGAGTCGCCGTACCACTCTCTTTCGGCCCGACGCATTTCGCGCCCGTGCTCGCGGAAATGGCACGACGCCACCCCCAGCTTCATATCCAGACCTGCTACAGCGATCGTTTCGTTGACCTCATCACGGAGGGTTACGATTGTGCGATACGGGTTGGCTACCTTCAGGACTCCAACTTGATCGCAAGGCGCATCGGCCCGATCTATGGGAAGCTCCTCGCCAGTCCGGACTACATCAAGGCGCACGGATCACCTGAGACGCCGGAGGAGATTGTCGCCCATCAGGCCCTGATGCAGAGCACCGAAGCCTGGCAATTCATGGATGGGGACAAGATCATCACGGTTCGTCCGCAGGGCCGCTTCAAGGCCGACAACGGCATCGCGTTAGTCGCTGCGGCAACAGCAGGCCTTGGGATCGCTTACCTGCCCGATTGCCTCACCTTTGAACATGTGGCCTCGGGGGCACTGGTGCCGATCATGACGCGTCATCCACCGCCCCCGGCAGGTGCCTATGTCATCCGCCCTTCAGGCCAGCATCCCGCACGCAAGATACGGGTCCTCACCGAACTCCTGATCGAGTACTTCGGCGACTCTCCACACCTTGCGGCGCTGCCGCCGGTCTGAGGCATGACAGCGACCACAATGCTCGTCGTGACTCGACTCATCGAACAACCCGGTTCGTTGCATCAATGAGGTCTGCCTTGGCTCCGGCAGCGAGGGCGCTGAAGCGGGCATCCATGGCAATCGCGGCAGGCAGAAATCGGCCATGTGCAGTCAGTGGTTACCACGACTTTGATCTTGAAAAAGTGTCAACCCAAACGTTTTTCAAAGTAGACACGATCAAATCCATCCTCCGAGCGCCGCTGGACTTCGACGTAACCAAGTCGAGGATAAATTGACAGATTGTCGGTCATCTTCACATTCGTATAGAGACAAACACTACCAAAGCCCAAGCGCGTCGCCTGCGCCTCGCAAAATTGAATGAGTGCTTTGCCGATCCCTTTCCCACGACCTTCTTTGGACACGGCTACATTTTCGAGAAACATCTGCTGACCCACAGGAAAGAAGACGATGAAGCCTCGCAATTCGTCTTGTTCTCCGATTGAAAGGTGCACAAAACCGGCTGCGATCTGAGCACCGAAATCCGCTAACATCGGTGCAGGCTTTCGTCCTATTACCGAAACATACTGGGCATACGCTTTCTCGGCACAAGCACGCACTGCTACTTCATCGTCTGCAACTGCTTGGCGGATCATTTGTATTTCGCCCATGGTAAATCCTGACGAATGTCTGTGTGATGTCGGCTCGGGAAGACAGTAAAGGCACCCGACCGACGCTGCGATATGATCGTTTGTGGTCGCAGATTAACCCGCGCAGACCGCTCTGCGGTATAGGCAACCTCTTTGATGTGCGCCTATAGAGTGATCCGTAGCGAAGGCAGTTCGTAAGGTCACCAAAGTCGATTGCAGTCACTTGTGACTGGCAGCAATCGGCCAAAAACTGGCGCTCAGCAACATCAATGTAATGGTCTGTCCCCCTTAGCGACAACACAGACAACCGCTGACCACTGGCTGATCAGGTTCGTTCTCAAGAAATGTAACCACGACTTCCATGCCCGTCCGGGGCGGACCCATCTCACAACTCCAATCGGCGGCTTCCTTCAGCCAACAATGACTCTTGTCGTCAAATCTATCTTCGCGGTCCCAGGGGAACTTGACCTTGATCCGCCCGAAGCGCCGATCGCTCTGGATCCCCTCGCCTTCCAAAGCGACGACTACGGCGGTCTGGAGGCTTGGTACCTGAGGTTTCTTGTGAGCCAACGGCGGACGATAGGAAACATTCCACGGAAGAACGACAAAGCGGTTGCGGTAACCCTGATGAAAGTCATCGTCGTTCCCAGTGTTGTCACTGGCGACGTCCTCACCCAACACCTGTGGTTGCCGACCTTCGTGGATGACCTGGGTCAGTAGCCATCGGGTGTTCCACTCTTGGCGCGGATGGCCTGAGATTTCCAGCACGTGGCCGCTGACTAACCGAGTCTGGTCACTTTGCCCCTCGGCTTGTCGATAGGCCGCATGGCGGCGCTCCATAGTCCGAAGGCGTATCTGCTTGCCGTGCTCATGACCGGTGAAACGCTCCGGCCTGTCATCTTTTTCAATGTCCAGCTGTTGCTCGAAATCATAGTTGCGGTGCGAGATGCGCCTGGTGAGCTGTCCCAGACGCAGGTTGATGCGCTTGATCAATGGCTCGTTGGCCACCCTATCGCTCTCATGCCCATAAGCAGTGGGTTGGCCAATACTGGGAAAAACCGCCTGATCATCGCCAAAGACCAGCACGTGGCCATGAGCGCTATGCTGGAAGTGAAAGTGGATACCCTCTTCTTCGCACAAGCGCTGAATGAAGTGCAAATCCGTTTCGTCGTACTGGGTACAGTAGTCACGCTCGGGGTAGGTCGCCCCCAGATGAAACCGACAGGCGTCGCCCAGAATGCCGTGCTCTTGCAGTATCAACGCGACGATTTCCGGCACCGAGAACTGTTGATAGATCCTCTGGTTGATGCGGTGACGCAAGTAGGACAGGTGCGGTACGAGGGCCAGTTTGTAGCGCGTCAACCGCTGACCGTTGCTGCTTTGAGCGATGTGATAGACCCGTCCATGAATGCCGTTGCCCTTCGAGTCGAAGGTCAGAAAGGCCTCTACATCGAAGAGGCTTTCAAGATCCAGGTCAGACTGCTCGCTAACAAACTCCACGCTGAAGAGGTAAGGCTTGCTGATCGCCTCCTCTCCTGTGAACGCGAGCACTTGAAAACCTTGCTCAAAACCGTCGATGGTCAAACTGAAGTACGTTTGATTGGCTGGGCTGAACATCCGCTGTTCTCTTCTTACATAAGGCGGCGCAATGACCGGAAGACCCCGAGCACTACTGGGCTGATGGATTATAAGGTTCTCATCCACCCGCCCAGCATCCCTGTATATCGGCGTTTACGTCTTGCTTTCCAGACATACAATCAAGTCAGATCACACACCACTCTTCACTTTGGTCCAGATCCGCGTGCGGATTCGCTCCAATTTCAATGGCAGTGGCTCAAGTGGAATAAGTGTTGCGATCGTCTTTTTGTCTGGATAAACCCAAGGATTGTCTCGCAGCTTCTGCTCGACAAACTCAGCGGCATCTTTATTGGCGTTGGGATATAACGTGTGGTTTGAGGTCTTGGCAATAATTTCTGGCCGCAACATGTAATTAATGAACGCCATGCCCTCCGTGGGATGAGGGGCATCTTTTAGCAGGACCAGATTCTCCGACCAGGCCAGCGCGCCTTCGCGAGGTAGACTGTAGGCAATCTTGCGTCCAGTGTTGGCCTTCTCATTGATGGCCTGTGCAGCAAGGGCACCATTGGCCCACCCCACAACTGCACAAATATTGCCGTCAGCCAGGTCGGCGTCGATTCTGGACGAGTCGAAATAGAGGACATAAGGACGGATCTTTAACAGCAAGGCTTGGGCTTTCTGATAATCATCCGGGTTCTTGCTGTTGCTGGGAAGTCCAAGGTAATTCAAGGCAATCGAAACGATCTCACTGGGAGAGTCAAGCATTGCCACGCCGCACGACTGGAGCTTACTGATGTTCTCTTCTTTGAAGATCAGATCCCAGCTATTCACCGGAGCATCATCACCCAATGCCGCTTTGACTTTGTCAACGTCATAGCCAATGCCGGTAGTGCCCCACAAATAGGGCACGGCATAGCGGTTACCAGGATCATTGACCGCGAGCTGGGACAAGAGATCAGGATCGATGTGTGAAAAGTTACTCAGTTGATTACGATCCAATGGCTGAAGGACTCCCGCCTGGATCAGGCTGGGCAACACATTGGAGGTCGCCACAACCACGTCATACCCGGTGCGCCCGGCCATGACTTTGCTCTGCATGATTTCGGCGCTGTCGAACGCATCCATATGCACGCTCGTGCCAGTTTCCTGTTCAAACTCCTTTGGCGTCTCCGGCGCAAGCAACCCGAACCAGTTATACAGATACATCCCGGGCTCTACAGCCGCTACTGATGTGCTTATCCCTGCACAGAGAAGCGAGGCGGAAAAAATGGTTCGCAAATGTGACTTTCTCATGCAACATCCTTGTCAAGACGATATGCCCTCATGGCCATCGTAAACCCTGCCAGCGAATATACCGGGTGCTCGCGAATAGTAAATACCCACGAATACTTACCTTTGACCTGAGAATCCCTAACCCAAAAGGGGTAGAAAATGCCGTTTGACCTCCATAGCCTGGCTTGGCATCGATCGATTGGGAAGCTGATCATGCAGCTGAACCGTCCAGATTTCTGGAGTTCACTTGTTCGTACCTTAAATGAATATGTACAGATCGATAATTGGGTTGTATTGATTTTCAGCAATCAACAGGTACAGGTTGTTAGTCTTCCCGAGATAGCCGATGCGCAAGAGATTGACGCATTCACTCATCGCTATGTAAAAGGGCTTTATCTACTCGATCCATTTTATATAGCCAACCGAGAGAATCCACAGAGCGGTTTCTTTCATCTACTGGATATTGCACCAGAGTACTTTCTTGAAACCGAGTACTACCATCAGTACTTTGCACAATACATCTCCATGGATGAGGCACAGTACAATGTCCAACTCGACCGCGACAGAACGTTGTGCATTTCCATCGGCAGCAAAGTTCACTTTAGCCAAGAACAAATAACCCTGCTTGACATCATCAAGCCTTGGGTAACTGCCTTGATGCATCAGCGCATGGGTTTTGAAAATGACGTAGAGAAAACCCTGACTGAGCCGCCTCTGTGGCCGGAAACGGTCAATCAGCTTGGCACACAAATAACAGCACGCGAGAGTGACGTACTTCGCTTATTACTCAGCGGCTTCTCCAATAAGGAGATAGCCGGAAAGCTGTCCCTCTCGGCGGAGACCATAAAAGTTCACCGCCGCAATATTTACGCAAAATTAAACATCAAGTCACAATCCGAGCTGTTTGCTCGATTCTTCATGCCCAGACAGCATGTTCCCGCTACCCATTAAGGCCAGGGCATCGGGCTGATTTGTGCGGTCATGCGCCTGCAAGCATCAAGTTCAGATTCTGCACGGCCGCGCCAGCAGCACCCTTCCCAAGATTGTCAAACACCGCAGCCAGCAAAACCTGCCCGGTCTCGTCATTCTCGAACACCGACAATCGCAAATCATCTGTCCCGTTAAGCGCTTGAGGATCAAGGGACGTCAGCTCTTTTGATTCCCGCATCGGCATCACCTGTACATGGCGCGCATCGGCATAGTGCTGCATCAAACACGCATGCAACTGCACCGCGCTCACGCCGGGCGCCAGCAATCGGGTGTGCAAGGGTATGGTCAGCACAATCCCCTGCCTAAAAGCGCCATAGGCCGGTACGAACATCGGCCGCTCCGTCAGTCCACTTTGCTGCTGAATCTCCGGAATATGCTTGTGTGCCAGCCCCAGCCCATAGACCTGAAACGCCGACACCTGTGCTGCGCCTGCTCCCTCATGCTCTTGCACGCCGACGCGCCCTTTTCCGGAATAACCCGACACGGCATGAATGTTCAGCGGGTAATCCCTGGGCACCAATCCGGCCTCCAGCAATGGGCGCAGCAACCCTATCGCCCCCGTTGGATAGCAGCCGGGATTGCTGACCCGCCGCGCCGCGGCGATGCGTTGGGCCTGTTGCGGGTTCATCTCTGCGAAACCATAGGTCCAGTCTGGATCGGTACGGTGCGCCGAACTCGCATCGATCACCCGAACGGCGGAGTTTTCGATGGTCGCTACCGCGTCGCGTGCGGCTTGGTCGGGCAAGCAGAGAATCGCGATGTCGCAGTGGTTGATGGCTTCGGCGCGACGTTGCGGGTCCTTGCGATGTTCGGGATTGAGTGTGAAAAGCCGAAGATCGCTGCGCTCGCGCAGACGTTGATGGATTTGCAGCCCGGTGGTGCCTTGGTCGCCATCGATGAATACAAGGGGACTTGCCATGGAATGCTCTCGGACATTGGAAATCAGGAGCCCAATCTTCAGCGAACCTCTAAGATAGGAAAAGTTGAATTTATAAACGATAAAATTCAGTTTTTCTGAACAAGGAATCTCTCATGCGCGAAATCAGCCTCGACCGTCTGCGCACCTTGGTAGCGATTGCCGACCTGGGTTCGTTTGCCGAAGCGGCCCGCGTGCTGCACCTTGCGCCGCCCACCGTCAGTCTGCATATCGCCGACCTTGAGTCACGTGTGGGCGGCAAGCTGTTGTCGCGCACACGTGGGCGCGTTCAGCCTTCAGCAATCGGGAACACACTGGTGGAACGCGCGCGGCGCCTATTGGCAGACGCAGAGCAGGCGCTTGAAGACGTGGAACGTCAAGTACAGGGATTGGCCGGGCGTGTGCGCCTGGGCGCCTCCACAGGGGCCATCGCACAGTTGCTGCCGCATGCGTTGGAGACATTGAGCCAACGCCACCCCGCGATCGATGTACAAGTCGCGGTGCTCACCTCCCAGGAAACCTTGAAGAAGCTCGCCGAGGGCTCTTTGGAGGTTGGTTTGGTCGCGCTGCCGCAGTCTCCGGTGAAGGGCTTGCGGATCGAGCCGTGGCGACGTGACCCAGTCATGGCCTTCCTGCCGGCTCGCTGGGAGTCCCCGCAGGTTGTGACCCCCGACTGGCTGTGCGCTCAACCATTGATTTTGAATGACGCCACCACGCGCCTTTCGCGCTTGACTGCGGAGTGGTTCGCCAGCGATGGGCAGCAGCCTGCGCCGCGTATCCAACTGAACTACAACGACGCGATCAAAAGCTTGGTGGCGGCAGGATATGGTGCGACGTTGTTGCCCCATGAGGCGGCCACGCCATTGCTCGATAACAGGATCATCATGCGGCCATTGAAGCCCTTATTGTGGCGTCAACTGGGGATTGCACACCGCAGCCAGGACATCGAACGACCTACGCAACATGTGCTGGATGTGTTGTGGGAGTTGAGTGCGGAGTGAGTCGTCGTGGGTGCTGCGAAGGGCAAAGGAAAGGCGCCCACGCCTTCGGGCCACAACGTCATATAACCCTCAAAGCCACCTTTAAATGGCAGAATCTCCCAATTGATCGTTTTGGAGAGCACCATGCTTCGCGTGTTTGAACAAAGACTCGACCCCTTCCCACCCGACGAGGTACCGCCGCCACCCGAAGGCCTGGCACGGTTTCTGTGGGCCTGCACACGGGGCGCCCGCGGTTACATCCTTGCGTTTGCGCTGCTCAGCGCCGGTGTGTCGATCTACGAAGCCTGGCTGTTTTCCTTCCTCGGTCAGGTCGTGGATCTGCTCTCGACCTGGCAAGCCGGTGGTGAGGCGGCGGCGCAGGAAAGTCGCGTGCTGTGGGGCATGGGCATCGTCATGGTGGCCAGCATCGGGCTGGTGGCGTTGCGCACCATGGTTCAACACCAGGTATTGGCGATCAATCTGCCGCTGCGGCTGCGTTGGGATTTTCACCGCCTGATGCTGCGGCAAAGCCTGTCGTTTTTTTCCGATGAGTTCTCCGGCCGGGTCACCACCAAGGTGATGCAGACTGCGCTGGCCGTGCGTGACGTGCTGTTCACCCTGATCGAGATCGCCCCCGGGATCGGCGTGTATTTCATTGCGATCATCGCATTGGCCGGCGGCTTCGCCCTGAAACTGATGCTGCCTTTCCTTGCCTGGATCCTGTTGTTCGGGCTGGCCATGGTCTACTTCGTGCCCCGCCTGGGCAAAGTCGGACAGGAACAGGCCCATGCGCGCTCCTCGATGACCGGACGTATCTCGGACGCCTACACCAACATCACGACCGTGAAGCTGTTCTCCCATTCCAACCGTGAAGCGCACTTCGCGCGCGCGGCCATGGAGGACTTCAAGCAGACCGGCTTTCGCCAGATGCGCCTGGTCAGCCAGTTCGAAATCGTCAACCAAGCGCTGGTGGTGGGGTTGATCATGGCTGCAGGCGGTTATGCGCTGTGGCTGTGGCACCAGGGCGACGTCGGCGCCGGTGCCGTGGCGGCGATTACCGCCATGGCGTTGCGTATCAACGGCATGTCGCACTGGATCATGTGGCAAATGACCTCGCTGTTCGAGAGCATCGGCACCTTGCAGGACGGCATGGCCACCCTGACCCGCGGCCCCAAGGTGCAGGATGCGCCGGACGCCGGGGTGCTGGCGACCTCTGGCGGAGCGGTCACCTTCGACAATGTGAGCTTCAACTACAACGGTGAACGCCAGGTGCTCGATGGCTTGAGCCTGAACATTCGCCCGGGCGAGAAAATCGGCCTGGTAGGCCGCTCCGGCGCGGGCAAATCCACGCTCATCAACTTGCTGCTGCGTTTCTATGATGTCGACAGCGGGCAGATTCGCATTGACGGGCAGGACATTGCCCACGTGACGCAGGACAGCCTGCGCAGCGCCATCGGCATGGTCACCCAGGATACGTCCCTACTGCACCGCTCCATTCGCGACAACATCGCCTATGGCCGACCCGACGCGAGCGACGCACAAATCCGCCGTGCCGCGGCCAACGCCCAGGCCGATGAGTTCATCAGCCAACTGAGCGACCGCCAGGGTCACAGTGGCTACGACACCCTGGTGGGCGAGCGCGGCATCAAGCTGTCAGGCGGCCAGCGCCAGCGCATCGCGATTGCTCGTGTGATGCTCAAGAACGCCCCGATCCTGCTCCTCGACGAGGCGACCAGCGCCCTGGATTCGGAAGTCGAAGTGGCCATCCAGGAAAGCCTCGATGAAATGATGCAGGGTAAAACTGTCATCGCCATTGCTCATCGACTGTCCACGATTGCGGCGATGGATCGACTGATTGTCATGGATGATGGACGCATCATTGAACAGGGTACTCACGCTGAATTGCTCGCCAAGAACGGTATTTATGCGCGGCTGTGGCACCATCAGAGTGGTGGGTTCCTGGGTGAGGATCGGGGGGTGACGGAGGACATGGATCAGGTATGAGCGCTGAGCGCTTGGGGATGATCTGCAAGCGGGTGTTTTGGGTCGGAAGCTGCCCTGCTTCCGACCCGATTTATCTTGGAAAAATGGGGTCTATCCCACGCCAGTTACGAACGTCTATCTAGGGTCGATGACATCCAGCGCCCGGTTTGCCAATAGCTGACCCAACTCGATCAACTGTTGCAACCCTAGTGCAACATGCCGTCGAGAATCCTCCAGGTCGAACGCCAAATCGCCGGCCATGGCATTGGCGGAGGCCAAGGTTTCGCTGAGGTTGGCCAACAGGCTTTCAGCATCGACATCCTCCACGACGGTGAATAGCTGCTCCGGAGGTGGCTTCTTGTCAGGCTGGGCGGGCTTGGGGTTCAGATAGGAATCGATAACGCGTTCGGCGTTGGCGTCGGCTGCGATGTCCAGGTGCAGCGGTGGAACGGGTGGGTCGGGGATGAGTTTGTCCATATGGACCTCCTAACGTCAGTCAGATCCGCCACTGTTCGCGACTAAACGAAGTGGGGTGGCGGCTGTGCGCAGGTTAGTCGACCGGGACGTTAGGAAACCGGCGCACCCGAAAGTGCCCTGCGCACAGCCACCATAAAATCAGCGAGAAAACCGTAGCCTGACTTCAAGGAGACCTTGCGCCTAACGAAATACCGAGCGACTAAACCCGACCGCTGAATTGGCAGCGGTGAGCAAAGACTAGGCACCGAAATCAGCAGGCGCAAGAGGTTGGAATTTTCTAGGAAATGTCCTGCAAGTCAATGGGGAATATTCGCTCCGTCGATTCCTACAAACTCGTTTAACCGTCCCACCACCGAAACAGGTTGCAACGTTTGTCCAGCTCTAACGCCCTTTCCAGAGAGATCACAACTCCTATCGCAATCGCATAAATCCGATCAGGCGTACCGCTTTACTTGATCTCAACCAACCGCACTGCCTGTGACCCGTCCAGGGACAGGTGAATCACGGCGGCCCTGCTTGGGAAATTCGGCGCGTCCTCGTCGGTATTCTCCATCACGGGGATGTCGATCAGGGTCTGCTCTCCGGTCGGGTCGCTGACCAGCTTGGCATCGAGTTTGTCGATGGCCCGCCAGCTGTCGCCACCGATGCGCATCACGTCCAACAGGCTGTAGTGCGGCACACCTTCTTCGTTCTCTTCGGGCGTAAAGGCCGCCAGGTATTGGCTGTAGTTGTTGCCCATACCGAAACCCTCGATGGTGAAGACCGCAAGGGTGACCTGGCTGTCCTCACCGGTGTCCAGCGTCTGCACCAGCGTCGCTTCAGGATAGCCGGTGGCGTAGCTGTCCTTGATGAGCGCGACCAGGTGCCCGATCTGTTCTTCCAAGGCTTTCGGAACGGGTTTCGATTCAGCGGCGTGAGTCAGGGTGCAGGTGAAAAACAAGGCAGCGGTCAGCAGGCGCAATTTCATGAAAGTGAAGTCCGGGGTGTCGGGAGGTCTGCGCGCAATGGTAGCGGCTGCCAAGGGATTGGGTGGCGAACTGTTGTTGGGTTCTGTGGCGGGATTCACAACCTTGGACGTTGTGGCAAGGTTGTCGAGCATTTTGATGAGTGGGGCACGCCCTGTGCCCCTTACGGCGTCCTGCCCAGCGTCAGACTTCCGAGCGAATGCGCTCGACCAGACGCGCCTGGAGTGCTTCCAGCTCCTCGGGATCGGCCTTGCCCCTGCCATGTATACCGGGTGCTTCACCGTCCCAGCGAGGAATGATGTGCATGTGAATGTGGTAGACCGTTTGCCCGGCCACAGCACCATTGAACTGCGCGACCTGAACCCCGTCCGGCTGCAATTCGTCCACGATGATCCGCGTCAGGCGCTGCACGGCTGACATCATCGCGCCCAGGACCGCGGGCTCGACCTCGAGGATATTTCGCGCCTGGGAGGCTTTGGGGATGACCAGGACATGCCCGCGCGATTGGGGGAAAAGATCCAGGAAGGCCAACACGTCGGCGTCTTCGTAAATCTTGTAGCACGGCGCATCGCCGCGAAGGATCAGCGCAAAGATGTTCTGCGGATCGTAATGACCGTGGAGACTCATGATCACTCCTTGAATGGGCTTAGAGAGGTGGTGGACTGCCGGTAAGAGATTTAGCACAGTCAGAGGCCTACTTGAAGCCAAGCCCGCTCCCACAAGTTTTTCGAGCTGTTCATAACAGTCATGTCTGGCCTAACTCCCCTGTGGGAGCGGGCTTGCTCGCGATGGCGGCGGGTCAGTCGACATCGGTGCTGGATGCCAAGCCGCTTTCACGAGCCCCCATCAGCGTAACGGCAATTTTCTGCTGCAGCTCGCTTTGCGAAAACGGCTTGTGCAGGACCGGGCACCCGGCGTATTCGGCTGGCAGCCCGCTGGTGCCGTATCCGGTGCTGAACAGGAAGGGAATGTGGCGACCGCGAAGGATTTCGGCCACCGGAAAAACGCGCTCGCCAGCCAGGTTGACGTCGAGGATCGCCAGGTCAACCTGCACCGAGCCGGCCATGTCACGTGCTGCAGCGAGCCGGGCGACTGAGGCCACCACTTCGCATCCGAACGCCTCGAGCATGTCCTCGATCAACAGGGCAACCGCGCCTTCGTCCTCGACGAGCAGCACCCTGACGCCATCAAATGGGGTCATGCCCCGGTCACCCCAATCAGGAACGAAAAGCGGCAGCAAACACCTTGCGCAGCGTAGGTGAACTCGAACCTGCCGGCCAGGTCGCGCTCGATGCAACGCTGCATCAGGCGTGAACCCAGCCCTTCGCGCTCCGGCGGTGACACGGGCGGTCCTCCTTGTTCGCGCCAGTCGAGGGTCAGCAACGTTCCGTCCGCCTGGGCTTGCAGGTGCCAGGTGACGGCAAGCGTCCCGGTCTCGACCGACATCGCCCCATATTTCAGCGCATTGATCGCCAATTCATTGAGGGTCATCGTGAGGTTGAGCGCCACGCGGGTGCCGACGTCTACAGAAGGGCCTTCAATCACGAAGCGGCCTGGCTCAGGCCCAAACACCGGCTTGAGCACTTCGTGGGCCAGGGTATCGAGCGGCGTCTGCCCCCAATGCCGTTTCGTCAAGAGATCGTGTGCTCGTGACAACGCCAGGAGCCTTGCCTCGAAACGCCTGTAGCCGTCTTTGGCATCCTCTGCGTTGCGTGCCGTCTGGGCCGCCAGCGATTGCACCGTGGCCAGGGTGTTCTTGACCCGGTGATTGAGCTCATCGATCAACGTTTTCTGCCGATTTTCCGCCTGCTTTCGCTCGGAGATATCCACCAGCATGTTGATGGCGCCCACCAGGTTTCCATCGGCGTCATGCAAAGGCGTGGGATAAGGCGAGAACGGAACACGGCTGCCATCCGGCCGCTCTGCAACGGCCTCGGCGCCGCGTATCGGCCGGTTTTCCTTCAGGGCCACTGCCATGGGGCATTGGTCGTGGGGCAGGAAACTGCCATCGGTGTTGAACAGTTTCCAGGTCACGCACCACTGGTCGCCCAGCCGAGGTGTGCACCCGGACAGTTCGACAGCAGCACGGTTGAAAAAGGTGATACGCCCCTCGGCATCGGTGGTATAGACCGCGGCGGGCAATGCCTCGAGCAGGTTGCGCATGTGCCGCTCGCTTTCGCGGATCTGGTTTTCCATGCGTCGCGCCTGCGTGACGTCCTGGAGGATCCGCACGCCGTAGCGAAACGTTCCGTCGGCGGCCCTGACGGAAGAGCTGTGGATGTCCAGGTAAACGGTCTCGCCGCCAGGCTTGAAGGCACGCTTGCGTAGCACGTAATTGTCCAGCTCACCGGCCACTTGGCGCGCATAAAGGGCCGCATCCTCGTCGGTGCTGTCGCAGTGCGTATAGTCCAGGAAAGTCATGTTCAGCAACGCTTCGCGCGTGCGGCCCAGCATGTTGCAGAGGGCGTCGTTGACGCGCAGCAGACGACCTGCCGCATCGGACTCCGCGATGCCGATCGTCGCCGCTTCGTACGTCGCCGCCAGCCTGTCATCGCTTTCCTGGCGCGCTGTCTCGGCCGCGTGGACACAGGACATGTCCACCGTGAAACACCGCGTGTTGAACAGCTTGCCGTCCTCAAACCGTCCGTTGGAAGTGATGGTGACATGCTTGATCGAACCGTCCCTGGCCCTCAAGCGCGCAGGATAACCTTCGAGGCATTCACCGCCGCTCAACTTACCCAGAATGTCGCAGATCACCGGCTCATCGACATGAAAGTCGGTGATGTTGCGGCCAATATATTCTTCTGCCGGATACCCCAGCAGGGCCAGCTCTGCCTTGTTGGCGCGCAGGATGATGCCCTCGCCACTGACGATATGAAGGCCCACCGCGCTGTTTTCGAAAAAGTCTTCCAAGTCGGCACTCCTGCGCCGAAGCTCTTGGGCCATGGCGTGGTGCGCCGAGACGTCCTGGAAGCAGTTGATGGCCCCTTGGATGATTCCTTGATGGTCTTTCAGGGCCCGGATATTCACCAACGCCATGACCCGTGATCCGTCGGGACGCTCAATGAGCACTTCCTGATTGCGCGCCGCCGTTCCTTGCTCGAGCGCCGCGGCCATCGGACAGTCTTCAAAGGCAAGCGGGCTGCCGTCGGGCCGCAAAAGGCCATAAGAGCCGCAAAAACGGTCGCCGCCCTCCCCCAGTATTGGCGCACGCCCCCACAGTTTGGCCGCCTCGCTGTTGTAGCGAACCAGCCAGCCCTGGTGGTCACAGACGTAAACCGCACCAGGAAAGGCATCGAGCGCGTTCGCGCCCATCGCCAAAAGACTTTCGTAGTCGCTCGGCGTGCGCGTCCCCTGGGGAAACGCTTCAATATTGGACATTGCTCTTCCTCGATCCGCCTGGCTGAATGCGCCAGCTACACAACGACCCGGTCATACCCTGAGTCGCGATCCCGGCCCGTATAACTCCTTAAATATGCCGGCGCGGACTGTACATGCAGCTGCAATGGATTCTAGATCCCTATTCAACGGGCGAGTTCAGGAAAATTCGCCGCCACGGTACGTCGATCTCAAAATCTGAATAAGGCGCGTGGGGTCTCGACCATGAGCGCGCGCATCAGCGGCGCCGCCCCCTCCAAAGCCTGCCGCTGTTGAATTACCCTATCGAAACCAACGCTTGCCTCATGTTGTGTATGCGGCCAGTCACTACCCCACACCAGGCGATGGCGGCCAAAACTCTGTTCCAGCAAGGCCAGCGCGGTCCGGGCGAATGCCAGGTTCTGTTGATCCGTTCCCGCCAGGCGATAGATGCCGGAGATTTTCATCCATACGTGCCCACTGAGCCCCAGCGCCAGCAGCTCGGAAAAACCCGGTTGGTCGACGCCCAGGCGGGCGTCCGGGCGGCCAAAATGGTCGATCACCAACCGGACCTCAAACGGCATCAGCTGACGAATCAATCCTGGCAGTTGCTCCACCGGGGCGTGCAGTTCGAGGTGCCAGTCCAACTCGGCAAGATGCCCCAGAAAGGCTTTCCAGGCGGCTTCGCGAAAGTCGGGCATGGCCTTGCCCAGCAGATTAAGGCGAACACCGACCACGCCCAGCCGGGCCATGTCGTCCAGCTCGGCCCGGCTGACGTCTCGCTCCACCACCACGACCCCGCGCAATTGCTCCGGCGCCTGCCGCAATGCAGCCAGCAGGTAGCGGTTATCGGTGCCGAGGAAACTCGGCTGCACCAGCACGCCATGGCTCAAGCCGTGGGCGCGCAGGTGGCCCAGGTACTGGGCGAGCGTGGCGTCATAGCCAGGTGTGTAGCGCCGGCCAGCAGCCAGTTCCAGCGCACGGCTGAACACGTGGGCGTGGCAGTCAATGCCGGTGATCGGTGTAGAACAGGTATCAACCATGGGTTTCATCTATCGAAATAAGGGAAATCAGGCCCGGGCGCCCTGGCTGTCACTCTCTACCCCAGGCGCCGATGCAGCAGTGGCTTGCAGGCTGCGGCCGCGGGTCTCCGGCAGGCACAGCGCCGCGATCACCGCCACGCCGTAGGCAATCCCGGCGTCGATGCCGATGGCCGAGCCCAAGGACATGGAATCGCTCATGTGCCCGACCAGGAACGGGAACACCGCCGAGAGCACCCGGCCGAAGTTGTAGCAGAACCCCACGCCAGCGCCGCGCACATCCGCCGGGTACAACTCGTTGAAAAACGCCCCGAGGCTGGCCGGAATACCGGCCGCGAAGAAGCCGAGCGGGAACCCCAGGAACAGCATCTGGGTGTTGCTCAACGGCAGGAACACATAACACTGCACGGTCACCACGCAGCACAGCGCGAACAGCAGGATGTTTTTGCGCCGGCCAATGCGATCGATCAACAGGCCGCTGACCACGCAGCCGCACCAGAAGGCAAAGATGATCACCGCCAGGTAGCCGCCGGAGTTGAGCACCGACAGGTTGCGCTCGGTCTTGAGGAAGGTCGGCAGCCACGTCATCACCGCGTGGTAACCGCCGTGCGCCCCCAACCCCAACAGCCCGCCAAACAAGGTCACGCGCAGCAGCTCAGGGCGAAAGATACCGCCCAGGGATTTGAAGAAACTCTGCGGGATGACATTTTCCTTTTTCAGGCGCTGGAAACTGTCGGGTTCTTCGACGTTGCGCCGCACCCAAATGATCAGGAACGACGGCAGCAGGCCCACGATGAACATCACCCGCCAGGCCATGTCTTGCGGCACAAAGGAGTAGATCAGCGTGAAGACGCCGACCGCCAGCCCCCAACCCACCGCCCAGGCGCTTTGTACCGTGCCCATGACCTTGCCGCGGTACTTGGGGTTGATGGTCTCGGCCATCAGCACCGCACCGGCGGCCCATTCGCCGCCAATCCCGAAGCCCTGCAGCGCCTTGACGATCAACAGCGAGTGGAAACCGGTGACGAACGCCGACAGGAAGGTAAAGAACGAAAACCACAGGATCATCCACTGCAGCGTACGCACCCGACCGTAGCGGTCCGACAGCGTGCCGCCGACCCAACCGCCAAGGGCCGAAGTGACCAGGGTCACGCCGCTGACCAGCCCGGCATCGCCCTTGGTCAGGGCGAACGCGGCGATCAGCGCCGGTATCGCCAGGCCGAACATCTGTACTTCCAGGGCGTCGAGCGACCATCCGCCGAAACAGGCCCAAAACGTTTTACGCTCCCGCGCAGTGACTTGGCGATACCAACTGAACATGATTTTTATCCTTATAGGTGGAACGAAAGGCAGCCGAGAGCGAACCGCGCCGCTACAGGGCCAGTCATGGCAAACAAAACGATAAGGGCTGCGGCGACCGACTCGCCGCTAGCCAGGTAGGGTCAGCGGATTTCCACGCGGTAGCGGAAATGCTCGGCATGCCCGCGCGAACGTCGCCACTCCAGGGGATTGCCGGCGTAGTCGCGCGCCAGACGCTCGATCACCACCACCGGGCTGTTGACCGGCACCTGCAGCAGTCGCGCGTGGACTTCATTCACCGACTCGGCGGTGAGGGTTTCTTCGGCATAGGCGACCACCTGAGCGCAGGTTTCTTCATAGATGGGATAAAGCAGCGGCCCTTTTTGACTCAGGTCGATTTCGAGCAACGGTTGGAAACGGCTGCGGGGCAACCAGATTTCTTCGGCGAGCACCGGCTCCACTTCCAGCAGACGCACCCGCACGATGCGAATCACCGGCGCATCCATCGGCAACCCCAGCGCCTGGGCCACCGCCGAAGGCGCGGCCACCGGTTCCACGGACAAGATCCGGCTCTCGGGAACCCGGCGTTCGCCCGAAGCGCTTTGAAAGCGGAAAAAACGGAACAGCGACGATTGAAATTGCGGTCGGCGAATAAAGGTGCCGCGCCCCTGCTGACGCTCCAGGACGCCCTCGCTGACCAACGCATCGATGGCCTTGCGCACCGTGCCGGTAGACAACTGGTATTCGGCTGACAGTGCCGCCTCAGTAGGAATCGCCTCCCCTGGACGCCAGCGGTTATTGGCGATCTGTTCAGCCAATTGGTCGCGTAAACGTTGATAAAGCGGTAGGCGGGTATCACTGGCGAGAGATTTCATCGACCTTATTCACCTTGTTATCTAGTCATATATATGAATATTGACGCGAGTATTTGCTCAAGGTTGGCAGATTGTCAAGAATGCCCGGGCTAGCTGGCTGACGAATGGCCGGCGGCAACGGTGGCAAGCGGTAGCCAGACCCGCACCTCGAACCCCTCCTGCCGGTCTTTTGCCGGGGACAACAGTTCGATTCGCCCATCGATCCCCTGCACGATCGTCTTGACGATCGCCAACCCCAATCCCGACCCACTGGTTTCGCTCTGGCCGCGCACGAAACGCTCGGTCAGCCGCTGCAGGACGGCCACCGGCACCACCGCTCCGGCATTGATCACCCGCAGTAGCGCCTGGCCCGTAAGGGTGACTTCGATGGGTTGATCCTTTGCGCCGTACTTCAATGCATTTTCGATCAGATTGCGCAACAGAATGCCGAAGGCGTCCGGGTCGACGGTCGAATACACATGGGCCTGGGCAGGAAGTTGCAGCGTGATCTGGCGGGGGCTGTTGCGTCGCCACTCATCCACCACGTGAGCCAACAATGGAACCAGGTCCTGGGGCGTTTGCGAGAGCAGCCCGCCCCCTTCGGCCTTGGCCAATTGCATGAGTTTTTCCGATAACCGGGCCAATTCGCGCAAAGCGCTTTCGATCTTTTTCGCACGCAACCGCAACGGACCTTCAGGAGCCTCCTGATACAGCCGCTGGACCTGCGCCAATGTCGCGGCCAAGGGTGTACGCAGCTCATGCGCGCTATTGGCGGTGAAGCTGCGTTCGGCCTCCAGGGCCTTGCGCAAGCGTTCCAGCAGGCGGTTGACCGCATCGGCCAATGGGTTGATTTCTGCCGGCAGGCGCGACACCTTGATCGGCGACAGATCACCCACGCCACGGGCCTCCACGGCATACCGATAGGCCAGCACACTTCTCAGACTCATGCGCACCAATAGCCAGGTCCCCAACAGGCTGATGGGGGCCAGCGCCAACAACGGCCACAACAGGGCAAACAAGGCTTGCCGTGCGGCCTCGCGGCGATTGCGCAGCGGCTCGGCGACTTCGATGAATACCGTCTCGCGCAGCGCACTGGCGCCATACAGACGGTACTTTCCAGTCGTGGAGAAACCTTCAATCGGATGTTTGCTGAAGATCCTCGGGTTGGCATCGTGGGACTGCATCAGGACCTTGCCCCCGGCATCGCGAACCAGATAGGTCAGGTACTCCTTGTGCATCTTCAAGGTGGCAACCTGTTGCGCCTCGGCAGGATTTTCCCGGTTGCTGATTTCCAGCACGGCCAGGGGCAGGATGCGTTGGGCAGTCTCCTCCAGTGCGCTGTCAAAGGCCTCGTTCAACTCATGTCGTACCCCGCGCCAAGCGCCGACCGTCGCCACCAGCCAGAGCAATGTCATGCCCAGCGTCAGTCCCAGGCCGAGACGCTTTTGCAGGCTGAAAGTCGTCTTCATGCCGACACCATCCGGTACCCCATGCCCCGCACCGTCTCGATCAGGTCGCGCCCCAGTTTCTTGCGCAATCGACTGATATAGACCTCGATCGTATTGCTCTCGATTTCGGCGCCGAAGGCATACAACCGCTCCTCGAGTTGCCCCTTGGACAACAGCGCGCCGGGACGCTGGATGAACGCCTCCAACAGCGCCCATTCCCGGGCAGTGAGGTCCACGGCCATGCCAGCCCGATGCAAGGTACGGGCACTCATGTCGATGTGCAGCTCACCGAGCCTGATCTGGGGATTGGGGTTGCCGCTGTAACGGCGGGCCACCGCTGCCACACGGGCCGACAGTTCAAACAGATCGAAGGGTTTGACCAGGTAATCGTCGGCGCCGGCATTGAGGCCGGCGATTCGATCAGATATCTGGTCCTGGGCCGTCAGGATGATCACCGCGGTCACGTCACCTGCGCTGCGCCGCTGGCGCAGGAAGTCCAGCCCTCGGCCGTCCGGCAACATCAAGTCAAGCAGGATCAGGTCATAAGCGGTCGTGCTCACGCTACTGCGTGCATGGGCAAGGTTGTGCACCCAATCAACGGCATGGCCGTCATCGGCGATCTGCTCGCGCACCGCCTCCCCCAACCTTGGCGAGTCCTCAACCAATAAAACCCGCATCGGGCAGCTCCTGTGATCGTGGTTGTGCCGCACCTTAGCGGCCTTACCTGACGTGAATCTGAAGATTCAGCTGGCTGTCAGGAATACACCGTAGGGTATGCCCACAACGAAACCCCGGCAGGAGACAGATCATGAAATCAGGTTTTATTGCCAGCACTGCGCTGATAAGTGTGCTGGCCAACGGTCACGCCTTGGCCGATGACGACTGCAGCGAACCGGTCAACGACTGGCAGCCACGGGAAACCCTGCGCCTGCAGGTGCAACAGCGATACGGCTGGACGGTGCAGCGCATCAAGGTCGACGACGGCTGCTACAAGCTCAAGGGCTTGGACCGCCAGGGCAATGTCATCGAAGCCCGCTACGCACCGGCGTCGCTGCACCTGCGCAAACTCGAGGTCTACTTCCGGGACGATGACGATGCCACCGCCTACCTCACCCCAGCCCCAGCCCCCGCACCGTGACATTTCGACGCGTTGGCCCTGCCGTTCAGGTTGCTGTCAGCAAGCAGGTCCAGGCTCTCGCCCCAACGATCAAAAGGACAACCCCATGAAAAAAATCATCGCTGCAACCTGCCTCGTCGGCGCCATCGCCTTGCCGGGGCTGGCTCAAGCCCGTGAAATAACCCTCACCACCCAGCTCAAGCGCTACAGCGGCAACGATGCGTACCTGGCGATCTACGTCACCGATGCCAGCGGCCAGTATCAGAAAACCCTCTGGGTGGCCGGCAAAAAGGCCAAGTACTACAAGCACCTGGCCGACTGGGCCCGTGGAAGCAAGATGAGCCCGAGCGAGTACGACGGCGTCAGCGGCGCCAGCGTTGGCAGCGGCGACACACTCAAAGTCAGCGTCGAGCTGGCTGACACCCTGATCGATGCCGGGTATCAGATCCGTATCGATAGCGCCGTCGAGGATAAGCGTGATGCCCGGGCCGACGTCAGCGTGGCCCTGACTTCGCAAGGCGCAGGCAAGCCAGTGGCGGGCAATACCTTCGTCCAATCCTTTACCTACGATCTGTAGCACCTGCCATCTGCGGAGGCCGAACATGCTTCGCCAGCTCCACGCCCTGCCCGGTTTGATTGCCGCCCTATTGGTCATGCTATTGGCCATCAGCGGCGCGACATTGTCTGTCGATCCGGCCCTCGAACGCCTGAACAATACGTCCACTGCGGTCGGGCAGGTCAATGTCGCCCAGTTGGCCGGACGCGTCGCCGAGCACTTTCCAGCGGTGGAGCAGATCCAGCGTACGGCGTCCGGCACGGTCATCGTCTACTACAACCGTGACGGCCAGGTCGGCGCCGACGAGGTCGACCCGTTGACCGGTCAAGGCTTGGCACCGTACGAGCCCGGCGCCTTCTCGCGCTGGATGAAAGACCTGCACCGCTCGCTATTCCTCGGGACACCGGGCCATGGGGTCGCGGGTGCCGGCGCGCTGGTCATGCTGATGCTCTTGGTGTCCGGGGCACTGTTGCTGGTCCGGCGTGTCGGCGGCTGGCGCAACCTGCTGCGTCCACTGCGGGGCAACTTCAGCCAGCGTTGGCATGCTGAGCTCGGTCGCCTGGCGTTATGGGGGCTGCTGTTGTCGGCCTTGAGCGGTCTCTATCTGTGCGCCGTGACGTTCGACTTCATCGCCGACGGCAGCCAGGTCGAGCCCGCCTTTCCCGACAGCGTCAGCTCCGCCCCGGCCTTGCCGGTGGCGAACCTGCACGCTTTGGCCTCAATCGATCTGAATGACCTGCGCGAGCTTGTCTACCCCAGCCCCAATAACCCGCAAGACGTGTTTTCCCTGCGCACGGCCCAGGGTGACGGTTATGTGGACCCGGCCAGCGGCACCCTGCTGTCCTATCAAGCCCATGACGGGATGCACACCGTCTACGAATGGATCTATCGATTGCACACCGGTGAAGGACTGTGGTGGCTCGGCCTGTTGCTCGGCCTTAGTGCACTCTGCGTACCCGTGATGAGCATCACCGGCATCCTGATGTGGTGGCGTCGCCGCAAAGCCGCGCCGAACATCCATCATGACAGCAGCGCGCAATCGGCCGACACCGTGATCCTGGTAGGCAGCGAAACCAACAGCACCTGGGGCTTTGCCAACACATTGCATGAAGCCTTGCATCAAGCCGGTCACCGCGTTCACAGCGCGCCAATGAATCAATACGCCAACGCCTGCATCAACGCGCAACGGGTGTTCATCCTCACTGCAACCCACGGTGACGGCAACGCCCCGGCTTCGGCTTCGCAGTTCCTTGCCCGGCTGGCCAGCAACGGCCTGAAACCCGGCCAGGCGTTTGCCGTGCTGGGCTTTGGTGATCGACAGTTTTCCCGGTTCTGTCAGTTTGCCCACCAGGTGCAGGACGCCTTGTTGCAGGCCGGCGGCACGCCGTTGATCGGCCTGGAAACCATCAACCGCCAGTCTGCCCAGGAGTTTGCTCGCTGGGGCCACGCCGTGGGTGAAGTGCTGGGGCATGAGCTGACGCTGGTCCACACCGCGCAGCCGCCACGCACCCATCAACTGATCCTGGCCGAGCGCATTGTCTACGGTGAACAGGCCGACGCTCCCACCCACGTATTGCGTTTCAAAGCTTCAGGGACATTACCCACCTTTGAAGCCGGTGATTTGGTCGGCATCCTGCCGCCCGGCAACCCCATCCCGCGTTTCTATTCCCTGGCCAGCAGCTCACAGGACGGCGTGCTGGAGATCTGCGTACGCAAGCACAAGGGTGGCGTGTGCTCGTCATTTCTTCACAGCTTGGACATCGCGGCCCCCATCGAAGCCTTTATCCAACCGAACCCACAATTTCGCCCGGCATCGGGCGCTCATCCGGTGATCCTGATCGGCGCCGGCACCGGCATCGGACCGCTGGCCGGTTTCATCCGCAACAACAAGGCCCACCATCCCATGCACTTGTATTGGGGCGGGCGCAACCCGACCTCGGACTTCCTCTACGAAGCCGAACTCAACCATTACCTGGCAGACCGTCGCCTGACGGCATTGCACGCGGCCTTTTCCCAGGTCACGGACCGTTCCTACGTGCAAGACCGGCTGATCAGCGACGCCCCTGTGTTACGTCGGCTGATCGAAAAAGGCGCCCAGGTATTGGTGTGCGGCGGTCGCGAGATGGCCAAGGGCGTGATGCTGGCGCTGGACGAAGTGCTCGCCCCCCTCAACCTGAATGTGCTGACCCTCAAGGCACAGGGACGCTACCGTGAAGATGTCTACTGATTGGCGACGCTACAGCCTGAACGGCGAAACCATGGGCACGCGCTACACCGCCCTGTTCCATGCCCAGGGCGAACCCGATGTCCCCGCCATCAGCCACGCCCTGGCCAGCGCCGTGGCCCGGGTGGACCGGCAAATGTCGACCTGGAAACCCGATTCGGACCTCAATCGCCTCAATGCGGCGCCTTTGCACACCTGGATATCGGTTCCTGATGAACTGGTCACGGTGCTGGCAGCCGCATTGCGCGTCAATCAGCAGTCCAATGGCGCTTTCGACATCACCGTCGGCGACCCGGTAGACGCCTGGGGGTTTGGCCCCGGCGAACGGTCCATGACCACTTTCCCCCCCTCGGCGCTCGCGTCGCAAGTCCGGCTATCGACCCGCGGGACACTTATCATTGACCCAAGGCATCGGCAAGTGCGCAAACGCGCACCGTTCAAGCTCACGTTGAACGGCATCGCCAAGGGGTTTGGTGTCGATGAACTGGCCCGCTGCCTGGAAAGTTTTGGCATCACGCGCTACCTGGTGGGCATAGACGGCGAAATGCGTGCCCGTGGGCTTAAACCTGATGCAACACCTTGGGTCGTGGCCATTGAAAAACCCTGTCGGGGCGCGCGTGAAGTCATGGGTGTGATGGAGCTCAGTGACGCGGCCATCGCCACCTCCGGGGATTACCGGCATTGGTTGGACATCGAGGGCCAGTCCTACAGCCACACCATGGACCCGAAAACGGGCGCGCCGCTGCGTAATCGACTCGCCGCCGTGACCGTGGTGTCATCCTCATGCATGCTCGCCGACGCCTGGGCCACGGCGCTGATGGTGCTGGGTGAAACCGAAGGTCCTCGCCTGGCCCAAGAACGCAGGATGGACGCATTGTTCGTCGTGCGCGACGGTTTGCAGCTCAAGGAGATATCCATAGTCGGCGGACAGTTGCAGGCCCAGGTTCAAACGCGCTGACGCCGACGCTCGGGTGTTGAGGCCTCCAGCAGCGAGGCTACGCCTGTTTTAACGGCGCAAGCGCTTGGATTTCACTCGATCATCGGCACCTTGGCTGCCCGTTGATAAGGCCCGTACTCGATCGGTACCCACTGGAAGTGCCCGCCCACTGCACTGATATGCCCTATCCCCGGAAACGGCAGATGCGCCGCTGCCACCCAGGTCTTGGTAGTGGCCGCGGCATTGAACACCTTGGCCCGGCTCTTGATCGCCTGTTGATTGTCGACATCAAAACGAATCGACACTTCAGGATGCTCGAACTGCACCGCCAGGTTATGCACCAGGTCCCCCATGAACAGGATGCTCTGGCCTTGGGAGGTAAAACGGTACGTGGTGCTGCCAGGCGTATGCCCAGGCTCCAGTTCGGCATCGACATCGGGCACCGGCGACTGGCCGCTGGCGAAGGTCTTGAAGCGGCCGGCTGCCACATAAGGGGCGGTGGAATCCTGAGCGATCTTGAAAAATTCCCGGGCACCGGCCGGCGCCTTCGCCAGCGCCTGGGGATCGAGCCAGTAATCGGCTTCTGCTTTCGCGGCATAGACTGTAGCGTTGGCAAACAGCGGTTGCTGCTTGTCGTCGACCAGCCCGCACACGTGATCCAGGTGCAAATGGGTGAGCAAGATGGCATCGACCTGCTCCGGGCGATAACCGGCGGCCTGCATGTTCGCCGAGAGCATTCCAGCCGTGGCGCCGATGCATTGGCCGGCACCGGTGTCCACCAGGATCAGCTGCTTGCCGGTATTGACCAGAAAAGCATTGAACGCGGTCTGCACCCCTGGCGTTTCAATCGAGCGACGGGCGAGCAAGGCGCGGATCTGGCTTTGGCTCAAGCCTTCGAGCAGCTTGGGCGACAGATCGTTGTAGCCATCGAACAGCGCCGTCACTTCGTAGTTGCCCACCGCCAAGCGGTAGTAACCGGGTACTTGAGTGACCTGGAGCGGCGCCTGGGCCAGGGCACCCAGCGATGTCAGCGCCAATGCCAGGCCCGCCCCGCGCAGTGTGCACACCAAAGATTGCTTCATACCTTCACCTTGATCGAGTCAGAAGAACGGCCACTCATACACCAGCCGGAGAAGCTCATCATGCACTCGTCTCGCACCGCAGAACTTGCAGCCATGTGCTGAGTGAGTGCAGCGTCCGATGCTGCACCTGAACGCAATTAACAACGTTTAACTCGCACGCTCGCGCCCCACGCCCAAGAATAAAGCCCTCTGCCCAGACCTGTTTTCTCAAGCGGGAAGCGGCCCGCCCACCGTGCGGTGCGCCAGGCATTTCCCACTGACACGGAGTTTTTGTCATGGCTCATGCATCACACACCACCGTCAGGGCGCCCATCGAGCCAACGCGAAAAACCAGCACCGGCGGCCTGTCGCCCTGGCGCGAAAGCCTGGTCAAGAAAGTGATTCTCGACGGCCTGAGCGACACGCTGGAAATTGCCGAACTGGCCAAGGCCTGCGCCCTGTCCCGCAGTCATTTTTCCCGCGCGTTCAAATGCAGCACCGGCCAGTCCCCTCAGGCCTGGATCCGTAGCCAGCGCATCGACCGGGCCAAACAACTGATCCGGGAGACCGACTTGACCCTGACGCAAATCAGCCTGGAATGCGGGTTCTGCGACCAGGCGCACTTTTGTCACATCTTCACCCACAGCGAAGGCATCAATCCGTTTGCCTGGCGGTGCCGGGAACTGCGCGCTCAGCCGTACACACCTGGTTGCAAGTAGTACCGCCCCTTCGCCCGCCCAATCTCACACGGAAACGAAGCATGTTGCCTGCACCACACCACTCAACCGCCGCCCTGAAGCCGCTCTGGCTGCTTGCCCTGCTCACCGGCAGCGCCGCACCGGCGATGGCAGCGGAACTCGCGCAAAGCACGCCTGGCTTTCTCGAAGGGGCGACGCTGGAAGTTCTCAGCCGCAACTTCTACCTCAACAATGACTATCGCACCGCGGCCCCGGCAGGCAAAAGCTACAAACAGGAATGGGCCCAGGGCTTCATCGCCTCGTTCGAGTCCGGCTTCACCCCCGGCACGATCGGCGTAGGCATCGATGCCCACGCATTCCTGGGGCTGAAACTGGACGGGGGCAAGGGGCATTCCGGAACGGGATTATTGCCGTTGGATGAGAACGGGCGAAGCGAGGACCATTACTCCAGCGCAGGCGGCGCGCTGAAATTCAACACCTCACGCACCACCCTGGCGGTCGGCGAAATGACCGTTCAGAGCCCAGTATTCGACACCGCAGACAAGCGCCTGCAACCGGAGTACGCCAGCGGCCTGCTGCTCTCCAGCCACGAGCTTGAAGGGGTCGAGCTGCAAGCGGGTCACTTCAGCGCGTTCAAGAATCAGGACGCCTCGACCAGCCAGGGTGATTTTTCCGGGTATGGGGCGACGACGCGCAACGGCGCCATCGACTTCATCGGCGCCGACCTGCTCACCGACCAAGCCCTGGGTGGTGCGCTCTACGCCTCCGAACTGAGCGATACCTGGCGCCAGTACTATGCCAACCTGCATACCACCCTTGGCGAACTGTTCCTTGACGGCAACCTGTATCACACCCGCGACTATGGCAAGGCCAACGCCGGGGCCATCGACACCACTGCCTATAGCCTGAGTGGCAGATACCGGCTCAATGCCCAGGCGTTCACCCTGGCCTATCAGAAAATCAACGGCGACACGCCCTTCGATTTCGTCGGCGGCGACTCCATCTACCTGGCCAACTCGATCAAATATGCCGACTTCAACGGCCCGGGCGAGCGCTCATGGCAAGCGCGTTACGATCTCGACATGGGCACCTTGGGCATCCCCGGCCTGAGCTTCATGGCCCGCTATGTGACTGGACGCGGGATCGACGGCAGCCACGCCCCCCAAGGCGGAGCCTACAACCCGTTCGATATGGATACCGGCGGCTACCGTCCACAACAAGGGGACGGTGGGCGCCATTGGGAGCGCGACCTGGACCTGCACTACATCGTGCAGTCAGGCCCGGCCAAGGACCTGTCGCTGCAACTGTCCCACGTCACCCATCGCGCCAACAGCAGCCAGGGCGGCGATGACATCGACCGGCTGTATATCGTCATCCAGTACCCACTCAAGCTGGGACCGTTCTGACCCTGGCACAACTGACGCCGCGCGCCTTCGGACGTTGAAGATCGGCTGAAATCCAAGCCACTGAAACGGCACGACCCGGTTTTCTGAAGTGTCAGGAAACCGAAGGTCGACGAACACGCTCAGCGCCAGGCCCCTTGCCCATCTCCCGTCCACCCGCTGATTACTTGCGCGTGGCCTAATCGGTCATCCGAGTGGCACGTATGCTCGCCTCTGCGGCGGTACGTTGCGCCTGCTCGGCCATTATCTCGGCCTGTTCAGCCTTCCTGTAGGCCTCATCCGCCCTGAGCCTTGCCGTTGCGGCGTTGTTTTGCGCCGAATCCAACCGGGCCTCGACTTCCTGGTCGAGCTTGTGAGTGCATCCGCCACTGGTTGCCAAAAAGAGGCTCAACAAGGCGAAAGACAAGTACCTGTTCATGATCATTTCCTCGGTTGACCGCGACTGAAAAAAGCGTGCGACAGCTGCCCCGAGTATCCAGTGCCCGCATCCACCCACTCTGATCTCGATCAACTACAAGGCCGGCCAGGCGCAGGTCCACTTAAGCGTTGTTGATGTAGCTCAATGTGCTGGCCTGCCTCTGGTGTAGAAACAACGAACCGGGTACGTGTGCCCGCGTCTTTTCCTGACGCAGAGGATGCGGTGATGAATGACTGGACCTTGCGCAAGACCGTCCTGGATGAGCTGGAATTGCAACCTGACATCAACGCAGCCCCTATCGGCGTCTTTTGATGAGTCATGGCCATGAAAAAAACTCACCAGTGGAACCTGTCCTACTTCTTCATTGCGTTGGCCGTGTTCAGCCTCGTGCAGTTTCTGTTTTTCGAACGCCCCAATGTGCAAGTCATCCCCTATAGCCAGTTCCTGCAGCTGTTGAACAATCAGAAGGTCAGCGATCTACGGGTCGAGAAAGACCAGATCAGCGGCAAGTTGCAGGAACCCATCGACGGCCACACCCAGTTCTCGACCGTGAGGGTGGAGCCGGCGCTGGCGGCGGACCTTGCCCACTCGGGTGTCGGGTTCACAGGCACCAACGAAAACACCTTCCTGGGGGGGCTGCTGGGCGGGTTGCTGCCCTTCGTGCTGATCATGGTGATCTGGTATTTCCTGTTTCGTGGGCTGGCGGAAAAACAGGGCATGGGTGGCTTGATGAACATCGGCAAGTCCCGCGCCAAGGTATTCGTCGAGCGCGATACCGGCGTGACCTTTGCCGATGTCGCCGGCATCGACGAAGCCAAGGTCGAGCTGGTGGAGATCGTCTCCTTCCTCAAGGACAAGGCGAAATATTCACGTCTGGGGGCACACATCCCCAAAGGTACATTGCTGGTCGGTCCGCCGGGCACCGGCAAGACCCTGGTTGCCAAAGCCATCGCTGGAGAGGCCGGCGTGCCCTTCTTTTCCATCTCGGGGTCGGAGTTCGTCGAGATGTTCGTCGGTGTCGGCGCCGCTCGCGTGCATGACTTGTTCGAACAGGCCCGACAGGCCGCGCCCTGCATCATTTTTATCGATGAGCTCGATGCGCTGGGCAAGATGCGCGGCGTCGGCGTTCTGGGCGGCAATGACGAAAAGGAGCAGACCCTCAACCAACTGCTGGCAGAACTGGATGGGTTCGACCCCCGTGAAGGGGTCGTGCTGCTCGCGGCGACCAACCGCCCCGAGGTATTGGACCCGGCGCTGTTGCGAGCCGGCCGGATCGATCGACAGATCCTGATCGATCGCCCCGACCGTAAAGGCCGGCAGGCGATCCTCAAGGTTCACCTGCAAAAAATCGTCACCGGCCAGGACCTCGATAGCGAGCGTATCGCCGACATCACTACTGGTTTTACTGGCGCAGACCTGGCCAACCTGGTCAACGAAGCCGCCATCATCGCCACCCGACGCGGTGCAGAAACGGTCAGCCTCGACGATTTCACGGCAGCCGTGGAACGCATCGTTGCCGGGATCGAACGCAAGAGCAGCCTGCTGCACCCCGATGAACGCCAAGTGGTGGCCTATCACGAAATGGGACATGCGTTGGCGGCCAGCAACCTGCCGAACATGGACCCGGTCCATAAGGTCTCGATCGTGCCGCGCGCCATTGGCTCGCTGGGTTATACCTTGCAGCGACCCACGGAAGATCATTTTCTGGTCAGCTACCAGATGCTCAAGGACCGCATGGTGGTCCTGATGGCAGGACGTGCCGCCGAATTCCTGGCCTATGGTCAGGTCTCGACCGGGGCCGCCGATGACTTGGCCCACGCCACCGATATCGCCCGCCAGTTGATC
Source organism: Pseudomonas sp. PF05 (assembly GCF_056521845.1). Classification (NCBI taxonomy): domain Bacteria; kingdom Pseudomonadati; phylum Pseudomonadota; class Gammaproteobacteria; order Pseudomonadales; family Pseudomonadaceae; genus Pseudomonas; species Pseudomonas sp. PF05. The sequence continues at coordinate 90,901 of NZ_JBWLPW010000003.1, forward strand.
ACCCGCTTTGGCATGAGCGCGGAGCTTGGCCTGGCGGTGCTGGAACGTAAAAATGCGACCTACCTGGGCGAACGCATGGACATCGGTGACAAGGACTATTCGGAACAAACCGCCCGGGAAGTCGACCTGGGTATTCGCGCCTTGCTCGATGAAGCCTATCAACGCGCCAGGACACTGCTGGAAAGCCATCGGGAAGACCTGAACGCCGGGGCCCACCTGCTGGTGGAAAAAGAAACCCTGACACCTGAAGAGTTTGCCCCACTGCTGCCGCTTAAACACGCTACGCTGGCTTTGCGACTGGTTTGACAGCCATTTGACCGCCGCTCGGACCGTCACGGTTCGAGCGGCTCCAGCGCCCCCCCTGCGCGCCCGCCCCCCGATGCAACCAGCGTCGTCTTGCAAACTTCTTCGTGTAGGTTTGCCCCCCATCATTTGTACCCACGTTGCGCTTATCGACAGTCGGTAGTGCTTTGGGCGACAAAAAACAGGCACGGCTGAGCTGGTCTTCTATGCTTGCTCCAACTAAAGGAATTTTCCCCATGGTCGAGCCTCAATCGCAACTTCTGCAGGTGCACGCCCTCAAGACCGCTTGCTCGAACTGCAGTGTGCTTGAACTGTGCCTGCCCATTGGCTTGACGGGCGGCGAAGTCGAGCGCCTCGACACCCTGATCGCCCAGCGGGTGAAGGTCAAGAAAGGCGCCGCGCTGTATCGCACCGGCGACCCACTGCGCTCGTTGTATGCCGTGAGATTGGGCTTCTTCAAGACCAGCGTCCTTTCGGTAGACGGTCGCGAACAGGTCACCGGTTTCCAGATGCAAGGCGAAATGCTCGGCCTGGACGCTATCAGCACCGATCATTACGCCTGTAATGCCATTGCCTTGGAAGACAGCGAAGTCTGCCCGCTGCCTTTCACCCTCCTGGAAAAACTCGCCCACGATCTACCGTCATTGCAACACAACCTGAACAAACTCCTGAGCCAGGAAATCGTGCGCGACCACGGCATGCTGTTGATGCTCGGCAACATGAACGCCGACGAACGCCTGGCGGCGTTCCTGTTGAACCTGTCGCAACGGCTCAGTATGCGCGGCTATTCCTCGCGCGAGTTCGTCCTGCGCATGAGCCGCGAGGCCATCGGTTCCTACCTGGGCCTGCGCCTGGAAACGATTTGCCGGGGCATCGCCCACCTGCGTCTGGAAGAACTGGTGGACATGCACGGGCGCAATGTCACGATCCTGGATTTGCCCGGCCTCAGGCAGAAGGTCGCCGGTTGTCATCGTCATGCGGAACTGTGATGCCTGCCCTGCATGACATCTGATCTACATCAATACCCCCCAATGCCTACAGGTCGACATTAAGACTCGGCGTTCGAACCTTTGTATCGACGAAGGTTACCGGACCTCCCGTCTCATGGAGACTTTGATCATGGCAACGCACCTGCAAGGTACAGAACCGGTCATCCCGACCGTCAAACCTCACCCTTTGGCCGGCAGTTTGCGAAAGGTCGAACCCCGGCGCCTGTCGCTGAGCCTGTTGGTCGCCCTGGTGGTCGGTTCGATGATCGGCAGCGGTATCTTCAGCCTGCCCCAGAACATGGCGGCCAGTGCCGGCGCCGGCGCGATCCTGATCGGCTGGCTCATCACCGGCGTGGGCATGCTCTCACTGGCTCTGGTCTACCAGACACTCTCCAACCGCCAACCGGAACTGGACAATGGAGTGTTCGCCTACGCCCGAGCCCTGGGCGGCGAATTCCTCGGTTTCAATTCGGCGTGGGGCTATTGGATCAGCGCCTGGATCGGCAACGTCAGTTATCTGGTGATTCTGTTCGCTGCGCTCAGTTACTTTTTCCCCTTGTTTGGCGAAGGCAATAACAAAGCTGCGATCGCCGGTGCATCCGTGGTGCTGTGGGCATTGCATTGGATGATCCTGCGCGGTATGCGCACCGCCGCCAAGGCCAACGCCCTGACGACGATCGCCAAGGTGGTGCCGTTGCTGTTGTTCATCGGGCTGGTGATTGCCGCTTTCTCCAAGGACACCTTCGTGGTGGATTTCTGGGGCGCGCCGGCACTGGGCAGTACGCTGGACCAGGTCAAGAGCACCATGCTGGTAACGGTCTGGGTGTTCATCGGCATTGAAGGCGCCAACGTATTTTCCGCCCGGGCCGCCGAACGGGCCGACGTGGGCCGCGCCACCGTGATTGGCTTCGTCCTTACCTTGTTGCTGCTGATCGCCGTTTCCCTGTTGTCGTTGGGCATCCTCAGACAACCCGAACTGGCCGCCCTGAAGAACCCATCCATGGCGGGTGTACTGGAAGCGGTGGCCGGGCCCTGGGGCGCGGTGCTGATCAGCATCGGCCTGATCGTGTCAGTGGGCGGCGCGTTGCTGGCCTGGACGCTGCTGGCGGCCGAATCGGTGTTCACGCCGGCCAAGGAAAAAGTCATGCCGCGTTTGCTGGCCACGGAAAACCAACATGGCGCACCGGCCAACGCGCTGTGGATCACCAACGGTTGCATTCAATTGTTCCTGTTGCTGACCCTGTATTCGAGCGCCAGCTACCTGGCGCTGATTTCACTCGCCACCTCGATGATCCTGCTGCCCTACCTGTTCAGCGGCCTGTATGCGTTGAAGATGACCTGGCAAGGCCAGACCTACGCCGGCCATCGTGGCCTGCAACTGCGCGACATGGCCATCGCCCTGGTCGCGACGAGCTATTGCATCTGGCTGCTCTACGCCGCCGGTCCGCGGTACATGCTGCTCAGTGCCCTGCTCTATGCCCCCGGCTCGCTGATCTATCTGAGCGCCCAACGGGCCAGGACGAACCGTGCCCTCAATGGTTTCGGCTGGGGCCTGCTGCTGGTGATCTGGGTGGCAGCGATCTTCGCCGGCTGGATGCTCTGGTCCGGCCAACTGTCCTTGTAGTTTCGCAAGCGTGCATTGACCTGTTCGGCAACGGTGCCTGGCGATTGGGCCGAGACCCGTCCGGACTTCACCAAAGAGGAAAAGCAAATGTCCAATTCAGTGAAAAAAATGCCAGTCACCACCGAAGACAACGCCCAGCCCCCCGCCAAGGCGGACCTCTGGCATCCGTTTGAAAGACTCCGCCAGCAGGTGGACCACCTGTTCGACGACTTCAATCGGGGCACAGCGCTTTCTCCTTTCAGTCGTCGGTTGTTCGATGTCGAACCCTTCTGGCGTCGCGAGTTCTCCATGAGCAGCCTGCCGGCCGTGGACATCAGCGAGAAAGAAAAGAGCTTTGAAATCACCGCCGAGTTGCCCGGCATGGATCAGAAAGACATCGAAATCCGCCTGGCCAACGGCAACCTGATCATCAAGGGGGAGAAAAAAGAAACCAAGGAAGAAAAGAAAAAGGGTTATCACCTGTCCGAGCGCCATTACGGTTCCTTCGAACGCGTGTTCAACCTGCCAGAAGGCGTCGACAGCGACAAGATCGAAGCCCAGTTCAGCAAAGGCGTGCTGACGCTGACACTGCCAAAAAAACCGGAAGCACTGAAAGCGGAAAAGGTCGTGCCGATCAAGGCCGACTGATCGCTTTGAGACCTGCCCCTCGCCGGCCAACGACGAGGGGCTTTTTATGCCTGTGCTGATTGAACCCATAGTGACAGGCACCACATGTTCGATTGACACTGCGCTATCGCGAGCAAACTCGCTTCCCCAAAAAGACGACGCTGGCCATGTATCCCTCGCTGACTTCCCTCGCCCCCTGCGACCTCGACACCCTGCTGCGCAGCCTGCAGCCCATCGCCCCGCTGCTGGACACCCTCGCGGACGTGGTGTTTTTCATCAAGGACCAGCAGGCCCGCTACGCCTTCGTCAACCAGACCCTGGCCCGGCGCTGCGGTTTCAAACACAGCGGCGACCTGCTCGGCCTTACCGCCGACCAGGTGTTCCCCGAGCGCTTCGGCCCGCTGTACACCGAACAGGATCGCCGGGTGCTGGCCAGTGGGCGGGAGTTGGCCGACCAGCTCGAACTGCATTTGTATTACGGCAACCAGCCCGTGTGGTGCCTGACCCACAAGCTCGCCCTGCACGATCCAAACGGCCAGGTCGTCGGCTTGGCGGGCATTTCCCGCGACCTGCAACTGCCGCAATCGAGCCATCCGGCGTTCCACAAACTGGCGGCGGTCGATGCCCATATCAAGCAGCATTTCGCCCGCCCCATCAGCCTGGCCGAGCTGACCGCCATTGCCGAGTTGTCGGTGGCGCAACTGGAGCGGCACTGCAAACGCATCTTCCAACTCACGCCGCGGCAGATGATTCACAAGGCACGACTGGAAGAAGCCTCACGGCTGTTACTCGACAGAAACCTGCCGATCACTGAGATCGCCCTGCGCTGCGGTTACACCGACCACAGCGCTTTCAGCCGCCAGTTCCGCGCCCTGACCAGCCTGTCCCCCAGCCAATACCGCGAGAATCAGCGCTGATACTTGTTCCCTGATGGGGCATCGGGCCCCGTGGTTGCTCCCATCTGTAACACCCCGGCCCCGCACAGCCCCCTTACCCTGTTTGATACCACCTGGTATGCAAGCCTCTAGACCAGCCCTCTGCTGGCATTGCTGCGCCTCTACCAGAAACAGGCACGCCGATTGCTTATCTAATATCGTATACGAAATCCTCAATACGATATCTCACCGCATTTATTCGACAGCGAGGCATTTATGAAAAACCCTGCATTGGCCGTAGCCCTCGGCATTGTCCTCACCCCGCTTTTCATCGCCACTGCCCACGCCGACAAGCTCGATGACATCATCGGCTCGGGCAAGCTGCGTTGCGCCGTGACCCTGGACTTCCCACCCATGGGCTTTCGCGATGAAAGCAACAAGCCGGCGGGCTTCGACGTGGACTATTGCCACGATCTGGCAAAGGTCCTTGGTGTCGATGCCGAAGTGGTGGAAACGCCGTTCTCCGACCGCATCCCCGCGCTGCTGTCCGGCCGCGCCGATGTCATCGTCGCCTCCACATCCGACACCCTGGAGCGGGCCAAGACCGTGGGCCTGACCGTGCCCTACTTCGCCTTCCAAATGGTCGTGCTGACCCGCGACAACACCGGCATCAACAGCTACGCCGACCTCAAGGGCAAGGCCCTGGGCAACACCAGCAGCACCTATGAAGCCATCGCCCTGGAGAAGGACCAGAAGAGTTGGGGCAGCGGCAGCTTCCGCGCCTACCAGTCGCAGAACGACACCTTGTTGGCCGTCGCCCAGGGGCACATCGATGCCACCGTGGTGACCAACACCGTGGCCGCCGCGACCCTCAAGTCGGGTAAGTACAAGGGCCTGAAGATCGCCGGTGACGCGCCCTACGTCATCGACTACGTGTCCCTCGGCGCCAAGCGTAGCGAATACGGCCTGCTCAACTACCTCAACCTGTTCGTCAACCAGCAGGTACGCACGGGTCGCTACAAGGAATTGTTCGTCAAATGGGTGGGCACCGACATTGCGCCGGCCAACCTGACCGTTCCCCAGGTCTACTACTGAGGATCGGCGCATGCCAAGCACGCCTGTCCGTGTGAACGGCCGCAGCCTGGTGGAGGGTGCCGCCCAGGGCGCCCTGCTGTTCGCCGATGTTGGCTTGAGCTTCTGGGGCGGGGTCGATCCAGCCAGCGGCGAGGTCATCGACCGTCACCATCCCTTGAGTGGCCAGCGCCTGGCCGGGCGCGTGCTGGCGATTCCCAGCGGACGCGGCTCCTGCACCGGCAGCAGCGTCTTGATGGAACTGATCAGCAACGGCCACGCGCCCGCCGCCCTGGTGCTCGCCGAAGCCGATGAAATCCTGACCCTGGGCGTGCTGGTGGCGCAGGTGATTTTCCAACGCTCGCTGCCGGTAGTGTGCGTGGGGCACGAGGCCTTCAATGGGCTGCGTGGCCAGGGTTTCGTGCGTCTGGAAGGCGAGGTCCTGACACTGTCTGGCCAGCCGCCAAACGACGGTTGGCAAGGTTCTGACGCAGCGTCGCAGCCGCCCACGCCCTCAACCCTGGCGCTGAGCGAACAGGACCGGGCGTTGCTCGACGGCAGCCACGGCAAGGCCGCCCAAGTGGCGATGCAAATCGTGCTGCGCATGGCCCAGATCCAGGGCGCCACGCAACTGTTGGACGTGACCCAGGCCCACATCGACGGCTGTATCTACACCGGCCCGGCCAGCCTGCGCTTTGCCGAACAACTGGTGCAGTGGGGGGCGAAGGTTCGCGTCCCCACCACCCTCAATTCCATTTCCGTGGACCAGCGTCGCTGGCGGGAACTGGGGGTCGATCCGGCCCTGGGCGAGCCGGCCAGTGCCCTGGGCGATGCCTACATGGCGATGGGTGCCCAACTGAGTTTCACCTGCGCGCCCTACTTGCTGGACAGCGCGCCAAAGGCCGGCGAACAAATCGTCTGGGCCGAATCCAACGCGGTGGTCTACGCCAACAGCGTGCTGGGGGCGCGGACGCAGAAGTATCCGGACTTCCTCGATATCTGCATCGCCCTGTGCGGACGGGCACCGCTGAGCGGCTGCCATCTCGACGATCCACGCAAGGCCCAACTGATCGTCGACGTACCGGCGCTGGGTCACGTGGATGACAGTTTCTATCCGCTGCTGGGCTATCACATCGGCAGCCTGGCGGGCCGGCGCATACCGCTGATACGCGGGCTGGAACACGCCGCGCCCACCCTGGACGACCTCAAGGCCTTCGGCGCCGCGTTCGCCACCACCAGCGCCGCGCCGTTGTTCCACATCGCCGGGGTAACGCCGGAAGCCCTCGACCCGGCCGATGTCCTGGAGAGCGACGTCACCTTGCCGCAGGAAAGCGTCGATGCCGCCGGCCTGCTTGCCAGTTGGCGTGAGCTCAACAGCGCTCGGGACAACTGGGTGGACGTGGTGTCCCTGGGTAACCCGCATTTCTCCCTCAGCGAATTCGCCACCCTCGCGACCTTGTGCGCGGGGCGGGTCAAGCATCCGTATGTGGTGCTGGCGATCACCTGCGGCCGGACGGTGCTGGAGCAGGCCCGCAAAGCCGGGTATCTGGCCGCCATCGAGGCCTTCGGCGCGGTACTGGTGACCGACACCTGCTGGTGCATGTTGGGCGAACCGGTGATCCCACCCCACGCCACCACGCTGATGACCAACTCCGGTAAATACGCCCACTACGCACCGGGCCTGGTCGGGCGTGGGGTGCACTTTGCCGCCCTCGCCGAATGTGTCGAGGCCGCCTGCACCGCCTCGACCCGCGGCCAGCCGCCGGCGTGGCTGCAACCCACCGCCCGCACGGGGAGCCCGACTCATGTTTGACTACAGCTTCCAATGGCGCCCGGCCTTGCGCGCCCTGCCCGACATGCTCGCCGGAGCCTGGGTAACGTTCGAAACCGCCGCGCTGTCGATGATTTTCGGCGTGCTGATCGCCCTGGTGCTGACGGTCATGCGCCAGGCCCCGAATCGCGTGCTGCGGGGCGTGGGCAATGGCTGGGTGTCCATCGCCCGCAACACGCCCTCGCTGTTCCAGATCTACATCCTCTACTTCGGCCTCGGCTCCCTCGGGCTGCACGTCAGTTCCTGGCTGGCCTTGCTGGCCGGGATCACCTTCAACAACGCCGGCTACCTGGCGGAAAACTTTCGCGGCGGCCTCAAGGCCGTGCCCAGTACGCAAATGCGCGCCGCTCGCTCCCTGGGGATGAGCGCTTTCCAGGCGTACCGGATGATCATCGTCCCGCAACTGTTGCGCATCGTGTTCTACCCGTTGACCAACCAGATGGTCTGGGCGGTGCTGATGACGTCCCTGGGCGTGGTCGTCGGCCTGAACGACGACCTCACCGGTGTCACCCAGGAATACAACGTCAAGACCTTCCGCACCTTCGAATACTTCGCCCTTGCGGCGGTGCTGTATTACCTGATCGCCAAGCTGATCGTCGGTTTGGCCCGGCTGTTGTCCTGGCGCTTGTTCCGCTATTGAGGGCTGGTCATGTTTTCTACAAGCCTCACTGTTAACGACCTGTTGTACTTGCTCGAGGGCGCCTGGGTCACGCTGCAATTGACCGCGTGGTCGATCCTGCTGGGCACCCTGGCCGGGCTGCTGTTCGGCCTGCTGCGGGCGCTGTTGCCGCGGGCCAGCCTGCCCCTGGCCTGGGTATTGGATGCGTTTCGCAGCGTGCCGCTGCTGATCCAGTTCGTGCTGTTCAACTCGCTCAAGAGCATCGTTGGCCTGAACCTCAGCGCCTTTGCCGTCGGTTGCATCGTCCTCGGGGTCTATGCCGCGGCTTACTTCACCGAGATCGTGCGCGGTGGCGTGCTGGCGGTGCCGTTGAGCACCCGCCGGGCAAGCCGGTCACTGGGCCTGAGCTATGTGCAGGACCTGCGCTTCATCGTCCTGCCGATTGCCACGCGGGTGGCCTTTCCCGGCTGGCTGAACCTGGTACTGGGCGTGATGAAAGACACCGCGCTGGTGATGTGGATCGGCATCGTCGAATTGCTGCGGGCGTCGCAAACCATCGTCACGCGCATTCAGGAACCCCTGCTGGTGCTGTGCATCGCGGGCCTCATTTACTACGTCATGAGCCTGGTGGTCGCCCGCCTCGGCGCACGCCTGGAAAGAAGGTGGCAGGAAAATGATTGAGATCGAAAACGTACACAAATCCTTCGGTGACCTGGAAGTGGTCAAAGGTGTGAGCCTGACGGTGGACAAGGGCGAAGTGGTGTCGATCATCGGCGGTTCCGGCTCTGGCAAGTCGACCCTGCTGATGTGCATCAACGGCCTGGAACCGATCCAGAAAGGCAGCATCCGCGTGGACGGCATCGAGGTCCATGACCGCGCCACCGACCTCAATCGCCTGCGGCAGAAGATCGGCATCGTGTTCCAGCAATGGAACGCCTTCCCCCACCTGACCGTGCTGGAAAACGTGATGCTGGCGCCGCGCAAGGTGCTGGGCAAAAGCCGGCAGGACGCCGAAGCACTGGCGGTGCAACAGCTTGAGCATGTGGGCTTGGGGGACAAGCTCAAGGCCTTCCCCGGCAAGCTTTCCGGCGGCCAGCAGCAGCGCATGGCCATCGCCCGGGCGCTGGCGATGTCGCCGGACTACATGCTCTTCGACGAAGCCACCTCGGCCCTGGACCCGCAACTGGTGGGCGAAGTGCTGGACACCATGCGCATGCTCGCCGAAGACGGCATGACCATGGTGCTGGTGACCCACGAGATCCGCTTCGCACGGGACGTGTCCGACCGCGTGGCGTTCTTTTGCAATGGCCGGGTCCATGAAATCGGGCCGCCGGACCAGGTGATCGGCAATCCGGTGCAGCCGGAGACGGCGGCGTTTCTCAAGTCGGTGAAATAGCGGATGGCCTCATCGCGAGCAAGCTCGCTCCCACACTGGTTTTGTGTACACAGCTCAATCCATGTGTCCACCCCAGAACCCTGTGGGAGCAAGGCTTGCCCGCGATGAGGCCCAACCAGACAACACAAGGATTTGATTCATGCGCTCATCAAAAGTCATCCATGTCATCAGCTGCCACGCCGAAGGCGAAGTCGGCGACGTGATCGTCGGCGGCGTCGCCCCACCCCCTGGCGCCACCGTGTGGGAACAGTCACGCTGGATCGCCCAGGACCAGACCCTGCGCAACTTCGTCCTCAACGAACCCCGTGGCGGTGTGTTCCGCCACGTCAACCTGCTGGTGCCAGCCAAGGACCCGCGGGCGCAAATGGCCTGGATCATCATGGAACCGGCCGACACTCCGCCGATGTCCGGCTCCAACTCGTTGTGCGTCGCCACCGTGCTGCTGGACAGCGGCATCCTGCCAATGACCGAGCCCCAGACCCGCCTGATGCTCGAAGCGCCGGGCGGCCTGATCGAAGCGGTGGCCGACTGCCGCGACGGCAAGGTGCAACGGGTCGAAATCAAGAACGTGCCCTCCTTCGCCGATCGCCTCGATGCCTGGATCGAAGTCGAGGGGCTGGGCTCGTTGCAGGTGGACACCGCCTACGGCGGCGACAGTTTTGTCATCGTCGACGCCCAGCGCCTGGGCTTTGCCATCCGCCCTGATGAAGCCGCCGAGCTGGTGGCCGTGGGTTTGAAGATCACCCGCGCCGCCAACGAACAACTGGGCTTCATGCATCCGCTGAACCCCGACTGGTCGCACATCTCGTTCTGCCAGATTGCCGCGCCCATCGTCCAGGAAAACGGCATCGCCACCGGTGCCAATGCCGTGGTGATCCAGCCTGGCAAGATCGACCGCTCGCCCACCGGCACCGGCTGTTCGGCGCGCATGGCGGTGCTGCACGCCAAGGGCTTGATGCAGGTCGGCGAACGGTTTATCGGCCGCTCGATCATCGGTTCCGAATTCCACTGCCGCATCGACTCACTGACCGAGGTGGCCGGACGCCCGGCGATTTATCCGTGCATTGCCGGACGGGCGTGGATTACCGGCACCCATCAGCTGTTGCTCGACCCGGCCGATCCGTGGCCCGAGGGCTATCGGCTTTCGGATACCTGGCCGGGTGCATGATTTTCACACACAACCCCTGTGGCGAGGGGATTTATCCCCGCTGGACTGCAAAGCAGCCCCCTGGAGCCAACTGACAAACCGAGTCGCCAGATTTCAGGACCGCTTCGCGGCCCAACGGGGATAAATCCCCTCGCCACATACCATAACCGGAGACAACCCATGAGCAAACGCATCAACTGGAGCGGCGTCTTCCCTGCCGTCACCACCCAATTCAACGATGACTTTTCCATCAACCTGGAAAAAACCCACGAAGTGATTTCCAACGTCATTCGTGACGGTGTTTCCGGCCTGGTGGTCTGCGGGTCGGTGGGGGAAAACACTTCCCTGAGCGCCGAGGAAAAAATCGCCGTGACCGAAGTGGCGGTAGACGCCTCCCGTGGCCGCGTGCCGGTGATCTGCGGCGTGGCCGAATTCACCAGCGTGCAAGCCGCCAAGGTGGCCAACGCGGTGCGCAAGGTCGGGGTTGACGGGGTGATGCTGATGCCGGCGCTGGTCTACGGCTCCAAGCCATTCGAGACCGCCGAGCATTTCCGCTACGTAGCCCGGCATGCCGACGTGCCCTTGATGGTCTACAACAACCCGCCGATCTACAAGAATGACGTGACACCGGACATCCTGATTTCCCTGGCCGATTGCGACAACGTGGTGTGTTTCAAGGATTCCTCCGGTGACACCCGGCGCTTCATCGACGTGCGCAACGAAGTCGGCGACCGTTTTGTGTTGTTCGCCGGCCTCGATGACGTGGTGCTGGAAAGCCTCGCCGTGGGGGCCGAAGGTTGGGTTTCGGGCATGTCCAACGTGTTCCCGAAGGAAGGCGAGACCATTTTCCGCCTGGCCCGCGCCGGACGCTTTGCCGAGGCGATGCCGATCTATGAATGGCTGATGCCGATCCTGCACCTGGACGCCCGCGCCGACCTGGTGCAATGCATCAAGCTGTGCGAAGCCATCGCCGGCCGCGGCAGCGCCCTCACCCGCCCACCGCGCCTGGCCCTGCCGCAAGCGGACCGGGCGTATGTGGAGCAGATCATGGCCAAGGCCCTGGCGAATCGGCCGATGTTGCCGGATGTGGGGCTTTAAGGTCCGACCTAACCCGCAAGGCAGATGAAGAACCCCCTGTGGGAGCGGCGGTGCGGCGATCCGACTTGCTCGCGAAAGCGGTCTGTCTGACATGACTATGCTGGATGTACCGCCGTCTTCGCGAGCAAGCTCGCTCCCACACCGTTTTGATGAGGCTTCCCATGAATTATTTCCTGGCCCAGGCCCTGAACAACCGATGGGCCAACCACAGGCTACTCGGCGCTTGCGCGCAGTTGAGCGAGGCCGAATACGAAGCGTCGCGCACGGGGTTCTTCCCGTCCATCCAAGCCACGCTTTGCCACATCCTGGAAGTGGACCGCTATTACCTCACCGCCCTGGAAGGCGACCGCGATGGGCAGATAAAGGACTTTTCCGAAACCCTGGCCTTTGCCCCACTGAAGCAAAGCCAAACCCAGACCGACCAGCGGCTGGTGGCGTTCTGCGAAGCCCTGCGGGAGAAAGACCTCGCCCGCTCCGTGGAGCTGGTGCGGGTCGACGATGTGGTGCGCGAGCGCATCGACCGGCTGCTGTTGCACCTGTTCGAACATCAGATCCATCACCGCGGCCAGGTGCATTCGATGCTCAGCGGAACCGGCATCAAGCCACCGCAGCTCGATGAGTTCTTCCTCGACTGCGATCGTAGGTTTCGGCAAGAGGAAGAGCAGCCACTGCAACTCAACGAAAGGACCGTCTGGCAAGACTATCGGCCGGACTGACAGTCTCCACTGGCCGGAAAAAAATGCGATGGCCACTGCCGGCCATCGCCAAATCGCCCACGTCAGGCGCTCTTAGATCCGTGCGGGAGACACGATAATTTTCACGTTGTGCTCCTTGTTATTGACCAACTCCTCGAAGCCCTGGCCGACAATCTGCTCCAGCTGGATGCGTCCGGTCACCAGCGGCGAGATGTCCAGGCGCCCATCGGCGATGAAGGCAATCACATCGGCGAATTCGCCGTTGTAGGCCAGCGCGCCAAGCACTTGCTTCTCGGTGGAGACCAGTTCAAAGAAGTTGAACTCGCTCGGTTCCTCGAAAATGCCCACCAACACACACTTGCCGGCCTTGCGGATCAGGTCGATGGCCAGTTTGGCGGTGTGCTTGTTGCCGATGCATTCGAAACTGACATCGGCCCCCAGGCCAGCGGTCAGGCGGCGGACTTCGGCCAGGGCGTCGCATTCGTTCGGGTCGATCACGTGGCTGGCCCCGACTTCCAGGGCCTTGGCCTTGCGTGCACCGGACATTTCCAAGGCGATCACCTGGGCCGCCCCGGCGGCCTTGGCGCACATGATGGTGCACAGGCCGATGGTGCCGGCACCCACCACCACGACGTTCTGGCCCAGCAGGCTCCCGGCCTTTTTCACTGCATGCATGCCCACCGCCAATGGCTCGATCAACGCACCGGCCTCGGCAGGGAAATCGGCGGGCAGTTTGTAGAGCAGGTTGGCCGGTACGTTGACCAGTTCCGCGAACGCCCCGTTGTTCATCAGCCCGGTGAAGGCCAGGTTCTCGCAAATGTTGTAGAGCCCATGGGTGCAGTAATAGCAGGTGCCGCAGTGCTGGCAGGCGTCCGCCGCCACCGGTTCACCGACACTGAAGCCCTCGACGCCGGCGCCCAGTTCGACGATCTCGCCGCAGAACTCATGGCCGAGGATGCACTGGCCCTTGATCCCGGTCAGCGGGTGCGGCGCGTCCACCGGAATGAACACTGGCCCGGCTACGTACTCGTGCAGGTCGGAGCCGCAGATGCCGCACCATTGCACGCGGATCTGCACCCAACCGGCGGGCGGCGAAATCGGCAGTGGCACGTCTTCGACGCGAATGTCGTTGCGGCCATGCCAGACAGCGGCGCGCATGCTGCGGGTCGGCTTGATTGAAACGTTCATAACGTTGCCTCCAGAATTTATAGGGACGACGACGCATGTCGCCGCCCGCTTGATCAGTGCTGCTCGATGAACCCGTGGATCAGCCGGTTGACCTGCTCGGCCGCTTCCATTTGCACCATGTGGCCCTGACCGGACAGCACCTCGATCTGGGCACTCAGCCCCTCGCTATGGGCCGCCGGGATGATCGCGTCGTCGCTGCCCCAGATCACCAGGGTCGGTACGTCGCCGCCCTGCACCACTTCGCGCAAGTCCACCTGTTGGCGGCCGTCGGCGAACAGCGTCGCTGACAGTTGCAGCAGCGCCGCGTCCACACCCTCCAGGCGCTTGTACTTGAGCATGTCGTCGAGCATCTGCCGGTTCACCAGTTCGGCATTGGAGAACAGTTGCACCAGTTGCGGCTTGAGGGCATTGCGGTTGGCCGCTTCGACAAAACCTTGCAGGTAGCTGCCATTGATCTGCGCGCCTAGCCCGGCGCTGCCGATCAAGGTCAGCGACCGGACTCGCTGGGGCATCAGGCGTGCAGCGTTCAGCGACACCGCCCCACCCATGGAATGCCCCACCAGATGCACAGCGTTGATGTCCAGGTGATCGAGCAAGGCCAGCACCACGCCGCTCAGTTCGTCCAGGTCGCCGCGTTGCAGGGTTTTGGAAGATTCGCCATGGCCCGGCAGGTCCAGGGCAATGACCCGACGCCCGGCCGCCAACGCCTCATGGTTGAACAACCAGTTGTTCAGGTCGCCGCCGAAACCATGCACCAGCACCAGCGGCGTGCCGCCCTCGCCCCGCTCGAAATAGCGGATCACCCGGCCGTCCAACTCGACTTTCTGCGGTTTCGGCCCACTGTCTTCGTCGGCCGCATCGCCGGGCACAAAGGTCGACTGGAACTGTTCGATGACCGCATCGATCTCGGCATCGCTGGCTTCGCCGTCGACCACGATGCCGAGCAAGGCGCCGACCGCCAGGGTTTCGTCCTGCCGGGCGATCTGGCGACGCAGGATTCCGGAAAACGGCGCTTCGACGCTGCTGGAAATCTTGTCCGTCTCGACGTCCATCACTTCATCGCCCTTGGTGATGGCCTGGCCCTCTTCCTTGAGCCAGGCATCGACCCGGCCCTCGGTCATCGACAGGCCCCACTTGGGCATGGTCAGGGTATGAATCTGGCTCATCAGCGCTTGCTCCACTCGATCACGTTGAGCACGGCTTGTTCGATTTTCGCCGCATCAGGGATGTACAGGTCTTCCAGCGCATCGGAGAACGGCACCGGGGTGTGCGGCGCGGTGACCATCTCGATCGGCGCCTTGAGCGCGGCAAAGGCTTTTTGTGCCACCAGCGCCGAAATATCGGTGGCCATGGAACAGCGTGGGTTGGCCTCGTCGATCACCACCAAGCGTCCGGTTTTCTCGACGCTTTCCAGGATGCTGTCCTCGTCCAGCGGGCTGGTGGTGCGCAGGTCGATCACTTCGCAGTCGATGCCCCGCCCGGCCAGGCTGCGCGCCGCGTCCATCGCGGTGTTGACCATGCGCCCGTACGACACCAGCGTCACGTCCTTACCGTCGCGCAGGAAATTGGCCTCGCCAAAGGGAATGGTGTAGAGCTCTTCCGGCACCTCGCCCTGCATGCTGTAGAGCAATTTGTGCTCGCAGAAGATCACCGGGTCGTTGTCGCGGATCGCCTGGATCAACAGGCCCTTGGCGTCGTAAGGCGATGACGGGCACACCACTTTCAGCCCCGGAATGTGCGTCCACAAGGACGTGAGCATCTGCGAATGCTGGGCGGCGGCGCGCAGGCCGGCGCCGACCATGGTGCGGATCACCAACGGCGTGGAGGCCTTGCCGCCGAACATGTAGCGAAACTTCGCCGCCTGGTTGAGGATCTGGTCCAGGCAGCAGCCGGCAAAGTCGACGAACATCAGTTCGCACACCGGGCGCACGCCGCAGGTGGCGGCCCCGACTGCCGCACCGACATAACCGATTTCCGACAACGGCGTGTCCAGCACGCGGCCGGGGAACTGGTCGTAAAGCCCCTTGGTAACGCCGAGCACGCCGCCCCAGGCGTCGTTTTCACCGGGCGCGCCGGCACCACCGGCCACGTCCTCACCCATGATGAAGACGCTGGAGTCGCGGCGCATTTCCTGGGCCAGGGCTTCGTTGATTGCCTGCTGATAGCTGATTTTTCTCGCCATGATGAAATTCTCTATTCTTGTTTTTTCGAAGGGCGTTCAGGGATAGCTGACGTAGACGTCGGTCAGCAGGTCCGCCGCGCAAGGCTTGGGATCGGACTTGGCCTTGTACACGGCGTTTTCGATCAGCAGGTCCACTTCCTTGTCGATCTGGTCCAACTGCTCGACGGTGAGCAAGCCGGCCCGGGTGGTGCGCTCGCGGAACTGCATCAGGCAGTCCTGGTTCTCGCGAAAATGCTTGACCTCGTCGGGCGCCCTATAGGTCTGGGCGTCGCCTTCGAAGTGGCCGTAGTAGCGGGTCAGCTTGACCTCGATCAGCGACGGCCCTTCCCCGGCACGGGCGCGTTCGACGGCGGCCCCGGCGGCCTCATGCACGGCAAAGAAATCAAAGCCGTCCACCGTCACCCCGGGCATGCCGAACCCCGCCGCGCGGTCGGCGATGTGGTCGCAGGCCACCGACCAATTGGAGGCGGTGGCTTCGGCGTAGCCGTTGTTTTCGGCGATGAACAGGCACGGCAGGTTCCACACCGAGGCCATGTTCATGGCTTCGAACACCGCACCCTCGTTGGAGCCGCCGTCGCCGAAAAACACCACGGCGACGCTGTCGGTGCCCTTGAGCCGTGCCGCCAGGGCAGCGCCGACCACCAGCGGCGCGCCGGCACCGACGATGCCATTGGCGCCGAGCATGCCCTTCTCGAAGTCGGCAATGTGCATCGAGCCGCCCTTGCCTTGGCAGACGCCGGTCTTCTTGCCGTAGATCTCGGCCATCATCCCGTAGACGTCCACGCCCTTGGCGATGCAATGGCCGTGACCACGGTGGTTGGAGGCGATGCAATCGTCATCGCCCAGGTGGGCCATGACGCCGGCGGCCGAGGCTTCTTCGCCGGCATACAGGTGGACGAAACCGGGAATCTCGCCGGTGGCGAACTCCACGTGCAGGCGCTCTTCGAAGGCGCGGATGGTGCGCATCACCTGGTAGGCGTGCAGCAGTTGATCGTGGGTGAGCGGTGTCGACATTTTTATTCTCCTGGGGTGTCTTCTAGAAGATTCAGAGGGTGCTGCGGGTGTTCGCGGCCGATGGCCAGCAAACGCTGTTGCGCGGCGTAGGCCAGCACCGCGTTGACGTCGATGCTCAGCGGGCCGCCGGCATCGAGGGTGACCGTGAGCCGGTCCTGCGCGTTGAATTCGATTTCCCGTTCGCCATCCAGGGCCAGGGTGCCGCTGGACAGCGACAGGCCGTGGGCGATGCCAGGTTCCAGGGGCCCTGCTGCAAGCACGCCACAGCCCTGCAGCAGGCCCGGCGCGAGCGGCACCAGCAGCGCTTCGGGCGATCGCGGGTCCAGGCGCATCCAGGCGCCACCCGGTGCCTGGCGTGACACCGGGAACCACAAGCCGCACAGCGCCGACAAGCCGATGGACTGCGGTTCGGCGAAGGTCACGAAGACTTCGGCCAGGTCCTGTGCGCGACTGATGGCCCGGGCGCCGACAAACCGCAGCGGCGACACGGCGACGTCCACCAGGGCGACTTCGCGCAAGCCACGTCCGGCGTCACAGACCAGCAAGCGCTTGTTGCGACGCAGGCCGATCTGCGCCGGGATCCGGCCACTGGCGTACAACCCACCGGCCAGCCCGGCACTGGTGGCCTCGCGCAGTTCGGGAAAGGCGTTGTTGGTGCCGGTGGACAGGGTCAGCAATGGAATGTCCCCCACTTCAGCGGCCACCGCCTTGTGGGTGCCGTCGCCACCCAGCACGGCGATCAGCGCCACCTCGCGCTCGGCCATCAGACGCGCGGCCCGGCGGGTGTCTTCGACGGTCTGGCGCAGGGTCAGGTCGAGAAACTCCAGGGCCGGCCAGTGGCTGCTGCGGGCCTGGCGGCTGTGGCTGTTCTTCAGCACGGCGGCGGCCATGCCAATCATGTCGGTGGGCATCAACACCTGCTCGATGCCGGTGGCGCCGAAAGCGGCCAGCAAGCGCTGGATCACCGAGACCTTGTCGGTGCTGGAAAACAGCCCGGCATTGGCGGTCAGGCGCCGCACGTCACGGCCCGATGCGGGGTTGGCGATGATGCCCACGGTCAATGGCCGGCGACTCATGACACCACCGTGGAGGGGGCAGGCACACGGCCTGGGCAGGAAACCATAGACACCTCGTTGTTATTATTGGATGACCCGTCGAGCGGGCCCCAGAGGTAGAGCAAGGGCGGTGCCAGTTGTGAAAAAAACCTGCTCAAGGCCCGGGCCAGAGCGGTCCCTATGGGATTTGTGATGAAGCGAAGCGAGCCCCGGTGAGACGCCCCATGTCAGCCTGCACAAGGTTGCGGCGAGACCCTGAGACGTGGCGTCTCACACCGCCCGTAGAACCCGTCGAGCTTGTCTGCACCCGGCGAACGGCGCTTAATGTGCGCACAACGATAAGAAGCTGAATCGGAGGCCCCTATGCTTTCCGCTCACTCCCGGGCGCACGTGGATTGCGTCAGTCGCGTGGTGAAAAACGCGAACCAATTGCCACAACTGCCCGTCCCGGACCTGATCCTCGACTCCTGGCGCCGGTCCATGGAGCAACATCACCTGGATCCCGGTTCGCTGCAGGGCCCGCGCATCCTGTCCCAGGACGTGCTCAAGCAATGCCGCGAGCGCTCCGAGCTGTTCCTCAATATCGCCAGCGAAGAAGTGGCGCGCCTGCATGGCCGGGTCCGCGATGCCGACTACTGCGTGCTACTGACCGACGCCCAGGGCCAGACCATCGACTACCGGGTGGAAACCACGATTCGCAATGACTGCCGCAAGGCCGGTTTGTACCTGGGCACCTGTTGGTCGGAGGGCGAAGAAGGCACCTGCGGCGTGGCGGCGGTGCTCACGGCCAAGGCCCCGGTGACGGTGCACAAGCGCGACCATTTCCGGGCGGCGTTCATTGGCCTGACCTGCTCCGCCGCGCCGGTCTTCGACCCCCAGGGTGAATTGCTCGGGGTGCTGGACGTCTCGGCGGTGCGCTCGCCGGATGATCGGCGCTCGCAGCACCTGATCCGGCAAATGGTGGTGCAGAGCGCCCGGGAGATCGAACAGGCGTTTTTCATGAGCAGCGCCCAGGGCTACTGGGTACTGCGGGCCCATCGCAACGCCGGCTACGTCGACAGCCAGCCGGACTTCCTGTTCGCCTGGGACGACGACGGTTGCCTGCAAGCCTTGAACCCGGCCGCCCGCCAGTACCTGCTGCAACATTACGGGCAGTTGCCGCAACACATCGGCCAGGTGTTCGACCAGCAGTTGCTGCACCGTGCCCGGGACGAAAGCCTCTGCTCGCTCGATCACGCCATGCACGGGCGCTTGAGCGCGCCACGCCAGCGGGCCGGTTCACGTGCGCGGGTGGCGATGACCCCGTTGGAAATCGATCCACGCCTGGCCGACAGCCTGCGCCTGGCGGTGCGGGTCAAGGATCGCAACCTGCCGGTGCTGATCCAGGGCGAAACCGGCTCCGGCAAGGAAGTGTTCGCCCGTCAGTTGCACCAGGCCAGCCAGCGCCGTGATCGCCCTTTCGTGGCATTGAACTGCGCCGCGATTCCCGAAAGCCTGATCGAGAGCGAATTGTTCGGCTACGTCGCCGGCGCCTTCACCGGCGCCTCGGCCAAAGGCATGCAGGGCCTGTTGCAACAGGCCGATGGCGGCACCTTGTTCCTGGATGAAATCGGCGACATGCCGCTGGCCTTGCAGACCCGCCTGCTGCGCGTCTTGGCCGAGGGTGAAGTGGCGCCGCTGGGCGCGTCCCGGCGCAAGGCCGTGGACATCCAGGTGATCTGCGCCACCCACCGCGACCTGGAGACACTGGTGGCCGCCGGCGAGTTTCGCGAGGATTTGTATTTCCGCCTGGGCGGCGCGCGCTTCCAACTGCCACCGTTGCGCGAACGCAGCGACCGACTGGCGTTGATCAATCGAATTCTGGCCGAGGAGTCGGCGCTGTGCGGGACAACCGTGCAATTGAGCAGCGCGGCCCTGGAATGCCTGCTCGGTTATCACTGGCCGGGCAATGTCCGCCAACTGCGCCATGTGCTGCGTTATGCGTGCGCGGTGTGCGAAGCCAGTGTGGTCCAGCTCAGTCACCTGCCCGAGTCAATGCACCGCAAGGACGCCGCCGATCACGGGCCGGAGCCAAGCGCCAGCCCGGAACGCCAGGCACTGCTCGATGCCTTGGTGCGCCACCGCTGGAAACCCACCGCCGCCGCCCGGGCCCTGGGCATTTCCCGGGCAACCCTGTATCGACGGGTAAACCTGCATGGCATCGAAATGCCTGGCCGCAGCCCGGCCTGAAGGCCTATCGGCGCGCCAATTCATGACGGACACATTGTTCGTAGTAAGTCTGCTTGACCGCGACCGGCTTGAGACGCGAGGCGCTGTTGTAGGTCTGCTCGGTAATGCCCAGGGCGGTCATGCGCATCCAGGGCCGAGGAAACTTGCGCACTTGCAGCCTCTTGCGCGCGCCATACAGGCTTACGCCGGAAAGCTTCGACGCCTGCGCCCCTGCCGCGATGTCCGAACCCCAGCGGCACACCGACTTCTGGTTTTGCGTCAGCGCCCTGGCCTGGGCCTCAAGCGAGACGGCGAACAAGAGAAACGTCGCCACGACCCACATAGAAATACGCATAGGTTTGTCGCCCAACTTTCTGAAAAGAAAGAAGTTTGACCTTATGTAAATGAGCAAGGGGCCAGCATTTTGCACAAGCCCTACTCCCTCCGAGTCCGCTGAAGTTGCGTAGGAGCCGCGTAGGAACTATGCCGGAACTATGCCGGAACTGTGTAGGAGCCGTGTAGGAGCTGTCGAGTGCAACGAGGCTGCGATCTTTCCCCAGACACTTGAATCCCAAGCGAAAGATCAAAAGATCAAAGATCAAAGATCAAAAGATCAAAGATCAAAAGATCGCAGGCTTCGCCAGCTCCTACAGGGCCCACCACAAGCAAGCCCCTCGCCATGAGTTATTGGCCCGCCTTCGCCTCCTGCAACAACTGCTGGATCACCTGCTCCTGCTCGCCATAGCGTCCTTCGCCAAAATGGCTGTAGCGCACCTGCCCCTTGGCATCGATGAAGTAATGGGCCGGCCAGTACTGATTGTTGAAAGCACGCCAGATCGCATACTGATTGTCGATCGCCACCGGGTAGTGGATGTCCAGCTTGCGCACCTGCTCGCGGACGTTGTCGATGATCTTCTCGTAGCCGTACTCCGGGGTGTGGACACCGATTACCACCAGCCCGTCCTTTTCATACTTCTTCGCCCAACCGTTCACATAGGGCAAGGTGTGCTGGCAGTTGATGCAGTCGTAGGTCCAGAAGTCCACCAGCACCACCTTGCCCTTGAGTGACTCGCTGCTCAGCGGGGGTGAGTTCAACCACTGCACCGCGCCGTCCAGCGCAGGCATGGCGCCCTGGGACTGGAGGGCCGGCATGGAACTGGCGCCGGCTTTGCTCACCACATAGTCGATGGCCTTGGGCACGTTCTCCAGCAGGCTTTTTTCCAGGGTGGCCGATTGTTGGGAGGAAGTCGCCGCCAACAAGCGGTCATCCGCCCCGGTGCCAATCGCCACGGCCGCCAGCAACACCACCGCTCCCGTTCCCCGGCGCAGCCAGGTGGTGATCGGCAGCGAGAGTTTCAGGCGCCCGACCAGTCCGCGCCCGGCCAGGATCAGCGTCCCCAGGGACAAGGCGCTGCCCAGGCCGTAGGCGAGCAACAGCAGGCTGGTTTGTGCACTGGCGCCTTGCAGCATGGCCCCGGTCAGGATCACCCCAAGTATCGGTCCGGCGCACGGTGCCCAGAGCAGCCCGGTGGCGACCCCGATCAGCACCGACGCAACAGGCCCGGCCATCCGCCCGGCGCCGGCGTCCAGGCGATTGCCCAGGCTGACCAGTGGCCGCGCCAACCAGATGCCGACCCGACTGAAAATCAGTGACAAGGCAAACACCACCATCACCACCAAGGCGACTTGCCGGCCAACACTGCTGGCACGCAGCACCCACTCGCTGCTGACCACTGCCAGGCTGGAGACCAGGGCAAACGTCAGCACCATGCCGCCAAGGGTCAGCAGCACCGAGCCACGGGAGCGATCGGCCCGGGCGAACAGAAACGGCACCACGGGAAGAATACAGGGGCTGAGGATCGTCAGAATCCCGCCGAGAAAAGCGATCAGAAGCATGGCAACACCTCAATGGTAGGTAGATAGACAGAACACACCCAATCGGGCAGCGCCTCTGTGGGAGCAAAGCTTGCTCGCGATGCAGACGCCTCGATTTCTGGCAATCACCGCGTCATCGTTTATCGCGAGCAAGCTTTGCTCCCACAGGTTTACTGTCACAAGTTGGCTTCCACGGCGACTCAGTTACCGTCATTGCAGTTATCGGAAAGCTTGCGGTAGTCCAGCGCCTGCTTGTGGCCTGCCGAATCCAGGTAGGTCATCTGGGCATTCACCACACCGCAGACAGGGTTGGCGTCTTCGCTAAGGGACAGCACCTTCTGGATGTCCAGGTGGGTGCCGTAGGTGTAGGTCTGTGCCTGCACGGTGCTTTCGGCCCGGGCCGACAGCGTGCAAATGTTCAGTGCAGCGAAAAGGCAGGCGGCGTAGATGGCTTTGCTGTTCATGGCGATTCCTCGATTCAATGGGTTTATCTGCCGAGGCCTGTCGTGTTGCCTCGATGGACGCCATTGAATGCCGCGCAGGTATCGCGCCTGTATCGAGCCAGGTGGCTTTTTGCATCGCTGTGTATCCGTCGCGCGCCAGATACACTGCAATACAAACCGCCGCGAGCCGGGCCGGCCGGCGCCTGTAGACTGCTCACAACGAAACGCCGAGGAGCTGGACACCATGGATCATGTCGATCACGTGTTGATAGTGGATGACGATCGCGAGATCAGAGAGCTGGTTGGCAACTACCTGAAAAAGAATGGCCTGCGCACCACTGTCGTTGCCGATGGCCGGCAAATGCGCGCCTTCCTGGAAACCACCCCGGTGGACCTGATCGTGCTGGACATCATGATGCCCGGCGACGACGGCCTGGTGCTGTGCCGGGAATTGCGTGCCGGCAAGCACAAGGCCACGCCGGTACTGATGCTCACCGCGCGCAACGACGAAACCGACCGCATCATCGGCCTGGAAATGGGCGCCGACGATTACCTGGTCAAGCCCTTCGCCGCCCGTGAGCTGCTGGCGCGCATCAACGCCGTGCTGCGCCGCACCCGCATGCTGCCGCCTAACCTGGTGGTTACCGAGAGCGGTCGCCTGCTGGCGTTCGGACGCTGGCGCCTGGACACCACCGCCCGCCACCTGCTGGACACCGACGGCACCATGGTTGCCTTGAGTGGTGCCGAGTATCGTTTGTTACGGGTATTCCTCGACCATCCACAACGGGTGCTCAACCGCGACCAGTTGCTTAACCTGACTCAAGGCCGGGACGCCGACCTGTTCGATCGCTCCATCGACCTGCTGGTCAGCCGCCTGCGCCAGCGCCTGCTCGATGATGCCCGCGAGCCGGCGTACATCAAGACCGTGCGCAGCGAAGGCTACGTGTTCTCGCTGCCGGTGGAGATCCTCGAGGCCTCGGTATGAGCCTGCCGCTGCGCTGGCCGCGTACATTGGCCTCGAGGTTGTCGCTGATCTTCCTGATCGGCCTGATCCTGGCCCAGGGCCTGTCCTTCGGCGCCCAGTACTACGAGCGTTACCAGAGCGCCAAGTCGACCATGCTCGGCACCCTGGAAACCGATGTCTCGACCTCGGTCGCCATTCTCGACCGCCTGCCTGCCGCCGAACGCCAGGCCTGGCTGCCCAAACTCGCCCGACGCAACTATGGCTACCTGCTCGACGAAGGCCAGCCTGGGCAACCGATGGATCTTGCCGACGCGCCGATTTCGGTCAGTTCGATCCAGGAAGCCATCGGCCAGGCCTATGGCCTGACGTTCAAGCAGATTCCCGGGCCGAAAATGCACTATCAGGCGCACCTGCGCCTGGGCGATGGCAGCCCACTGACCATCGATGTACGTCCGGCGATGACTCCCCTCTCGCCGTGGCTGCCGATGGTGTTGCTGGGGCAGTTGGCGCTGTTGATCGGCTGCACCTGGCTGGCCGTGCGCCTCGCCGTCGGCCCACTGACCCGGCTGGCCCAGGCGGTGGAAACCCTCGACCCGAACGCCCATAGCGTGCGCCTGGACGAGAAAGGCCCGACCGAAGTGGTGCATGCAGCCAAAGCATTCAACGCCATGCAGGACCGCATCGCGGCCTACCTCAAGGAGCGCATGCAGTTGCTGGCGGCGATTTCCCATGACTTGCAGACGCCCATCACGCGCATGAAGCTGCGCGCCGAGTTCATGGACGAGGGGATCGAGAAGGACAAGCTGTGGAGCGACTTGAGCGAAATGGAGCACCTGGTGCGTGAAGGTGTGGCCTATGCCCGCAGCATCCACGGCGCCACCGAGGCCAGCTGCCGGATCAGCCTGGATGCGTTCCTCGACAGCCTGGCGTTCGACTACCAGGACACGGGCAAGGACGTGCAATTGTCCGGAAAAAACGCCGCCGTCATCGACACCCGCCCCCATGCCTTGCGGCGGGTGCTGGTCAATCTGGTGGACAACGCCTTGAAGTTCGGCGGCGCGGCGCAAATCCATGTGCAGCTCGCCGATAACGGGCAATTGGCGATCCAGGTACTGGACCGCGGCCCCGGGATCAGCGAGCAGGAACTGGCCGAAGTGCTCAAGCCGTTCTACCGCGTGGAAAGTTCACGCAACCGGGAAACCGGCGGCACCGGCCTGGGCTTGGCCATCGCCCAGCAACTGGCGATCGCCATGGGCGGCTCATTGACCCTGAGCAACCGCGACGGCGGCGGCCTGTGCGCCGAGTTGCGGTTGGCATTCGCGAGCTGACATAGCCTCTGTGGGGAGCTTGCTCGCGATAGCGGCCTGAGAGCTGGCCTTTTTTTTTGACTGGGTACATATCCATTGCTGCGGTAACGGCTACTTAGGGTTCCGCCCTGACGGCGGCTCACTTTTGAAGAGCCCGGAAGCCGGCCCAGTCAAAAGCAAGCAAAACGCTTCTGCCCCACCACTCGGTGCCTGCGTTCGGCCAGCGTGGTTAACGGGGCGCCGAGATCAACGTCCACCGCGAGGCGGCCTGGCAGCCGACCTGGCTCTCCAGTCGTACACCCATCAGTTCTGTGGGAGCAAAGCTTGCTCGCGAGGCGCGCCTGACAGCCGACCTGGCTCTCCCGGTCGTACACCCATCAGTTCTGTGGGAGCAAAGCTTGCTCGCGATAGCGGTGCATCTGCCAGCACCTGTTCAACTGACCTGATGCCATCGCGAACTAGCTCCCACAGGGGTTTGGCATGAGGCCGGGCTTCGGTTTGTATGCCAGTGCGTCTGCGGATGATCGGCATACACAAACTTGCACAATGCTGCGTTGCGGACATACCCCGCCTACACCGGCTTGAAAGACTGCTCGTATCCCGGCGACTATCAGCACCGGGCCTCGACACCCAAGGAGCCTTTACATGCCTACCGCAACTGCATCCCCCGTTCGTTATCAGGGCTGGTCACTGTTCAGCCTGCTCGCCGCCCTGGTGCTGTTGATGACCGGGTTGATCCTGGTGCTCAATCCGGACCTGACCGAAGGCGTGCGCAGTGCCATTCGCGCCACGGCTCGCTCATCTTTTGCCTTGTTCCTTCTGGCCTTCACCGCCTCGGCATTCGCGGTGCTGGTGCCCTCGCCCCTGAGCCGGTCCCTGGTGCGCGAACGGCGCTTCATCGGGCTGGCCTTTGCGTTTTCCCATCTGGTCCACGCTGTGCTGATCTATAGCTACGGCCAGCTCAATCCCGAGTTCTGGCCGGGCCGCACCACCCTTGGCAACGTGCCTGGCACCGTAGGCTACGTGTTCATCCTGCTGCTGGCACTGACCTCTTTCAAAAGCACCACGCGCCTGATCGGTTTCAAGGCCTGGAAGCGCCTGCATGTCACCGGCATGTGGGTGCTGGCGGCGATCTTTGCCTACTCCAATTTCAAACGCATCCCCATGAGCGCCTGGTATGTGCTGCCCTTCGGCCTGATCTGCGCCGCCACCGCCATCCGCCTGCTGGGCAAGCTGGCCCAGGCCACCCAGCGCCGTCAACGACTGAAACACGCGACTGGTCTGTAGGAGCTGTCGAGCGAAGCGAGGCTGCGATCTTTTGATCTTTCGCTCTGGACTCAATTGGCAGTGGAAAGATCGCAGCCTCGCTTCGCTCGACAGCTCCTACACAGCTCCTGCACAGCTCGTACATAGCGCCTGCACAGGGCCTTGGCGTTGAAAAAATCGAAACCTTGGACGGCCTGCACCGGTCAAGTCCTGTATGAACGTCAACCGCTGCACGTCGCGCCAAGCGACGGCGGCCTGAAACGAGGGACAGGCATGAGCATGACCGTCGGTGATTTTCTGGTGGAACGTCTTTACGAATGGGGCGTTCGCCGTATCTATGGCTATCCGGGCGATGGCATCAACGGCGTCTTTGGCGCCTTGAACCGCGCCCAGGGAAAAATCCGCTTTATCCAGGCCCGCCACGAGGAAATGGCCGCATTCATGGCTTGCGCCCACGCCAAGTTCACCGGCGAGCTGGGCGTCTGCATCGCCACCTCCGGGCCCGGCGCATCGCACTTGGTGACCGGCCTCTACGACGCGCGGATGGACCACATGCCCGTGCTCGCCATCAGCGGCCAGCAGGCGCGCGCCGCGCTGGGCGGGCATTACCAGCAGGAACTGGACCTGGTCAGCCTGTTCAAGGACGTGGCCGGGGCATTCGTGCAGCAGGCCAGTGTGCCTGCCCAGGTGCGCCACCTGCTGGACCGCGCCGTACGCACGGCGATAGGCGAGCGCCGGGTCACGGCGTTGATCCTGCCAAACGATCTCCAGGACATGGAATACACCGCGCCACGCCACAAGCACGGTACGGTTCACTCCGGCGTCGGTTACCGCAAGCCCAGCGTCGTCCCCTACGAAGAGGACCTGCGCAAGGCCGCCGAGGTCCTCAATGCCGGCAAGAAAGTCGCCATTTTGGTCGGTGCCGGTGCGCTGCATGCCACCGACGAAGTGATCGCCATCGCCGAGAAGCTCGGCGCCGGGGTGGCCAAGGCACTGCTGGGCAAGGCCGCCGTACCGGATGACCTGCCCTGGGTCACCGGCACCATCGGCCTGCTTGGCACCGAGCCCAGCGACAACCTCATGGCCGGCTGCGACACGCTGCTGATGATCGGCTCCGGCTTCCCCTACGCAGAATTCCTGCCCCCTGAAGGCCAGGCCCGCGGCGTGCAGATCGACATTCAGGCGGACATGCTCAGCCTGCGTTATCCCATGGAAGTCAGCCTGCACGGCGACAGCGTCGATACTTTGCGCGCCCTGCTGCCGCTGATCGAAGAAAAAACCGACCGCGCCTGGCGCAAGAAAATCGAACATTGGCGCGAACGCTGGGAGCGGACCCTGGAAAAACGCGCCTTGGTAGCCGCCAAGCCGATCAATCCGCAGCGAGTCACCTTCGAACTGTCGCCCCGGCTGCCGGAGCGCGCCATCATCACCTGCGATTCCGGCTCCTGTGCCAATTGGTTCGCCCGCGACCTGAAGATCCGGCGCGGCATGATGTGTTCGCTGTCCGGCGGCCTGGCGTCGATGGGCGCCGCCGTGCCCTACGCCATCGCGGCGAAGTTCTGTCACCCAGAACGGCCGGTGATCGCCCTGGTGGGCGATGGCGCCATGCAGATGAACAACATGGCCGAGCTGATCACCGTCGCCAAATACTGGCGCACCTGGGCCAACGGCAGCTGGATCTGTGCGGTGTTCAACAATCGGGATTTGAACCAGGTGACGTGGGAACAACGGGTAATGGAGGGCGATCCAAAATTCGCAGCCTCCCAGGACATTCCCGACGTGCCCTACCACCTGTTCGCCGAATCCATTGGCTTGAAGGGCATCCTGGTGCTGCACGAGGACGACGTGGCCACCGCCTGGGAAACCGCGCTGGCGGCGGACCGTCCGGTGCTGATCGAATTTCGCACCGACCCCGACGTGCCACCGCTGCCGCCGCACATCAAGCTGGAACAGGCGAAAAAATTTGCCTCGACCCTGCTCCAGGGCGACCCGAACGAACGAGGCATCGTGGTGCAGACCGCCAAGCAGGTCTTGGGCGCACTGCTGCCGGGCCAGCGCACGAATAAAGAGTGAGGCACGACAATGCAGCCTGTCGGCCCCTTCGTTAACACGCCTAAGTAAATCAGCCAGACAGCCGATATAAGACAGGTGCGGGTGAAATCGCTTTTTGGCTGATGACTTATTTTTATGATTGAAATTGCTGGCAACGACTCGACCGTGCTTTCCCCGGGCTCGCCAACCCGAAGTTTCACCCGCCGCACGTTCCCGGCCATCATGCTCCTGCTGTTTGTCATGTCTGCACTGGCGATTGCCGTGCTGCTCAACATCACCGGTGCCCAGGACCGCCGCGCCCGTGAACAAAGCCTGTTTTTCGCCCAACGGGCCATCGAGGGGATCCGCACGGGGATCGGACGGGACCTGAGCGACTACTCCAAGTGGAGCGACGCCTACCGGCACCTGCATGTCGACATGGACAAGGAATGGGCCTATGACCAGGAAAACGTCGGCAGCAGCGTGTTTTCGCTCTATGGCTACCAGGCCGTGTTTGTCATTTCGCCAACCGGCCAGACCGTCTATTCGGTGATCGATGGCCAGATGAGCGAGGTCGATGCCGACACTTGGCTGGCCGGTGACCTGCGAGCGCTGCGCAAAAAAGCCAGTGCCGCGCAAAACCACGACGAAGTCATCGTCGAGATGCTCCATCACGAGGACGCCCCGGCGTTTGTCGCCGCGTCCGCCATCACCATTGGCACGGACAACAGCGTGCCCGAAATCCCCGGCCCGCCCAGCCTGATGCTCTTCGTCAAGGTCCTTGATCCCGGAGCCCTGGAAAACCTGGCGCGGGACTTCGCCCTGCCCGATGCGCATATTGCCAGGACACCGGGCCCAGCCGATACCGCCCAACTGCTGCTCGACGAACTGACCCTGGAAGCCTTGGCCTGGCGGCCGCAAACCCCGGGCCAGGACCTGCGAAAATTCCTCCTGCCGTTGCTGGCCGTGGCGTTACTGGTGCTGGGGATTCTGGCGCTGGCCGTTCTGCGCCATGCCTTGATGATGCTGCGTGCCCAGGAAAGCCAATACGCCAGCCTGCTGGCCCACCGCAAGGCATTGGAACGCAGTGAAGAGCGTTTCCGCGACATCGCCGAAGTGTCTTCCGACTGGTTGTGGGAGGTCGATGCGACCGGGACGCTGACTTACCTGTCGGAGCGCTTCGAACAAGTGACCGGCTTCAGCCCCACGGAATGGCTGGGCAAACCTCTGCACCGGCTGCTTCACCCCCATGGCGGCTCGATCTCGATTGCCCAATGGCTGCTCGGCGGTGCCAACAGCGTCTGCTCGGCGCCGCTGTTGTGCGAGTACACCGCGCGCAACCAGCGCATCCGCACTTGCAAACTGTCGGTACGGGCCATCGAAGCCGGCACCCTGGGTTTTCGCGGCACCGCCACCGACATCACCGACGAATTGCGGGCACTGGCCCAGATCAAGCACCTTTCCCTGCATGATCCGCTGACCGGGCTGGCCAACCGCAACCGCTTGTTCGATTGCCTGCGCGAACACCTGGACCGAGCCGATCGCCCGCCCCTGGCGCTGCTGAACCTGGACATGGACCGATTCAAGCCGGTCAACGACTCCCTGGGCCATGCCGTGGGCGATAAGGTGCTCAAGGAAGTTGCGCATATCCTCCAGCAAAATGTGCGCAGCACCGATCTGGTGGCGCGTCTGGGCGGTGATGAGTTTGTCATTGTCATGCCCGAGCCCGGCGATGCCGACGATCTCGATCAACTCTGTGCACGACTGATCGACTGCATGCAACGGCCCATGCACCTGGACGGCAATACCCTGTACCTGGGGGTGAGCATCGGCGTTGCCTGGTCGCAGCCCGGAGACGAACGTGCCGATGAACTGTTGCGCCACGCCGATATCGCCTTGTATGCGGCCAAGGCAGCCGGCCGCAACACCTGGCGCGTGTATGTGGAAGCCATGGGCAACCTGGCCCGCGACCGGCGGCAATACGAGCAGCAACTGCGCGATGCCATGCAACGGGATCAGTTGGAACTGCGTTACCTGCCCCGCTTCGATGTCAGCGCCGAACAACTGCACGGTTTCGAAGCCCAGACCTTCTGGCACCACCCCGAGAAAGGTGAACTGGGCGGGGCCGACTTCATGCCGGTGGCCGAAACCTCGGGCCAGCTTGAAGAACTGGGCACCTGGATGTTGATCAACGTCTGTGAAGAGGCCGCCACCTGGCCGAGCGCCGTCAGTGTCTCCATCGCGGTTTCACCCCGCTGGTTCAACAGCAGCTTCCTGATCAACCAAGTGCAAGAAGCCCTCGAAACGAGCGGCCTGGCGCCCCACCGGCTGACCCTGGAAGTGGCCGAAGGGGTCCTGCTGGCCGACCACAAGACCGTCGCCAGCACCCTCCATGCGCTCAAGGACCTCGGCGTGCGGATCAACATCGACAAGTTCGGCACCAGCATCGCCTCCCTGCGTGAAGTACTGGACCAGCCGTTCGATGGTATCCGCTTCGACCGCAACATCCTCACGCAGCTAGGCCTGGAGGATGACAAGGAAGGCGTCCTGGCGATGATCCGCTTGAGCCGCAGCGTAGGGCTGATGGTCACCGCCGAAGGCATCGAAAATGCGCGGCAATTCAGCCAACTGCGCAACGTGTCCTGCGACCATGTCCAAGGCCCCTACTTCGGCGCCGCCCTGGCCCGCTCGGAAATGGCCTCGTTCTTCACCACGCCAAGGTGGCTGTAACCTCTTCACAACCGCCATCGCGAGCAAGTTCGCTCCCATAATGGTTCCGGGTACGACACGGTCCTGTGGCGAGGGAGCTTGCTCGCGATGAGGCCAGCACAGCCAACCTCACTGCAAGCTCGGTCTCTTACAAACTCAGCCGCCCCCGCTCCTCCTCGGTCAGCCGCTGGCGGTTCTGTTCGTCCAAAGGCCCCGCGCCCAGGACCTGCACCGGGCTGGCCGGGTCGTAGGCGCGGGGGGCTTCGCGGCTGGCGCCGTCGCGGGACGGGGCCAGTTGCTCGGAGCCGAAACTCACCACCTGTACGGTAAACACCGACGCCTGGTTCTGCCGTGCCGCGTTCTGTTGCTGACGGGCCACGTCTTCAGCCGCTTGCGTAGCCGAGGACGCCGCCGAACTGGCCGAAGTGATGGCGCCGGTGTTCACCGTGGCCGCCAGTGGTACACCGGAGGATTTGCCCTGGGTCTGGATGTTGGCCGCGTTCACCACGGTCAATGCTGCGATATTGACGTTGCCCGACACCCGGATCCCCGCCTCGCCCGCATCGATGGTGCCCAATGGCGCGATCAGATCGATGTCGCCCGGCGTCACTTCGGCAATCGGGTTGAGCGTGGCGATACCGGCACCGGTACTCGGCACCGACGGCGACAGGGTCACGTTGCCCCAGGTGTCGTACAAACGCTTGGGCGGCGTGTAGACGACGGTGGTCTTCGAACCGCGACCGGCGTTGATATCGCCCTGGGCTGACCAGCCGAGGATCGAGCCACCGAAGGTGGTCATGATCCGGCTCTGCCCCAGCAGGATGCTGTTCTGCGCATACAACTGGATATCGCCCTCGCCCTGGGTGATGACCCCGGCGGTGGACGGCGGCGCGTTGCCCTCGATGCCGAACGTCTGCCCG
This sequence comes from Pseudomonas sp. PF05, assembly GCF_056521845.1. Classification (NCBI taxonomy): domain Bacteria; kingdom Pseudomonadati; phylum Pseudomonadota; class Gammaproteobacteria; order Pseudomonadales; family Pseudomonadaceae; genus Pseudomonas; species Pseudomonas sp. PF05. Next base: position 122,317 of record NZ_JBWLPW010000003.1, read on the forward strand.
CCGCCCGGGGTGAGCATCTGGATACTGCCGCCGAAATCGGTGTGCACCCCGGCCCCGCCGAACATGGTGATGTCGCCCTTGTAGGTGATCGCATTACCCGCCACATCCTTGCTTGGGAACAACAAATCGATAGCTTCCCGCCCGCGCAGGTAGCTGCCCTGGCGCACGCCGCCCACTTCGTTGTACTCACGACCACCGGCCTTGAGTTCAGCAAAGTACACATCGCGGGCAAACACCCGCTGCTGCTCCGCCGGCAACGCCGCGAAGTAGCTGCGGGCCTGCTCGGTGTCACCGCTGAAGCCGAAGCGTTCCTTGAGCCAATCCACCAGTTCCGCCTCGTAGGTCTTGGCGACCTTGCCGTCCTGGTTCGCCAGGGGCACACCGGCCAAGGCCTGGTTCGCCGGGTCCAGGTAGGCCTTGACGAAGCGATCGTAATCCGCGCCGTCGAGGCCCGCGCCGGCTTGCAGCACCAGGCTCGCGCCAGGGCGCGAATCCCCTGGCACCACGGCGCCGAGGCTGGTGATGCTGACTTTGTCGTCCATCAGGATATTTCGCCCGGCGGTGATCTCCAGCAGGCCGGGGCCGGCGACGTTGAAGCTGCTGTAGAGGATGTCGCGCCCGGCCGAGACGATGGAGATGTCGGTGGGGTTGTTGTGGATGAAGAGGTTGCCGGCGCTGGTGTAATTTCCCGCTTCGGAGTTATTGCTCAACGAGCCGCCCAGTGGAATCCCGCTACTGACGATGTCTCGCCCAGCCATCATCCGTACAGCTCCGACGCCTTCGTAGGCGATTCGCCCCGGCCACCTGCCAACGGATGCCGATGTCATTGACCGTCCAGTGGCGACTGCCAGCAAATCACCTTCCAGCGCATAGAAGCGAGCAGGATCGACATTGAGGGCCCATTCACTGGAAGCGCTGCTGGTGTCGAAGGCAAACAGAGGCAATATTTTCGCATCAGGGCGAGCGGGGTTGCCATCGGCTGAGAGATTGCTGGCCTTTATGATGAAACCATCGACGATACCGACAAAGGCTGGTCGCAACGGCGTCGCCAAGGCAGTCGATGCGGCACCGGAGCGACTGACCGACATATCGCCGCCGTAGATGGAATCGCCGGCCATGAATTGCAGCTCACTGTTGATGCCGGGAGCGAGCAGCAGGGCTGGGCGATTGTTGCCGTTGTAGCCGGTTCCATCCCATATCGAGGATTTGCCATAGTAAAGACTGCCGTTGGCCGCCACAGCCCTCAGGATCGATGGGTAGACCACAGCCAGATCCGTCTCGACCTCTGGCACCACAGGCGTCAGATTCCCCCCCGATGACCACAGATCAATTGCCGTGTTGGCGGTCCACAACGTAAACCAACTAACCCCCGATCCGTTGGTCGCACCACTTTTGAAGGGCGAAACACTCATCATCGGCGCCCGGCCCGGGTCTGCTACGTCCATCACTACCAGGTCGCCCGAAGTGGTCAGATTAAACGTCGCATCGCCCGGCATCAGGGTAAGCCCGCCTGTTGGCCGGCTACGTGTGGCTCTGAAGGAGTCGTACGCACGCGTTTCCCCCGGAGACTGTGCCGAAGCAACGTTGCCATAGCGCAGGTCAATTCGACCGATGGCACCGCTGTCGATCTGCGCGAGCCCCCGCAGGTTGATGACCGCGCCGTTGAGATGCCCGTTGGCGAACACGCTATCGGGATTCAAGGCGCCGCCTACGCGCAGGTTGAGGTCACCACCGCCGGTCAATTGCAAACTCCCATCGGCACCTACCCGCCCGGTGCTGCCCACCGCCAACAGCAGCCCCTGGCTACGAGCGTTGATGTTTGAACTGAAGTTGCTACCGGCGAGTTGGTTCAACACCCCCGCGTCACCCTTCACCTGTACATCCAGATCACCGCCGCCCAAGGTCCCGAATCCGGTGAAAGCGGCCATTTGATCAGCGCCACCCGACACCGTCGACGCGGTATAGCTACCGAAGTTGATCCACCAAGCGGTCGGCTGGCTGTTCGCTGAATCACCATTGCCCTGGCGCCAGAGCCAATTGCCCACATTGGCCGAATCCTGGCCCATGTCGATAGGGTTCGGTCGCCCGTTAGAGTTGACTGGCGCGGTCAGATTACCGCTGAGGTCACCGCCGACCTTAAGCAACAGGTTACCGCCCGCGTCCGGATACCAGGCGCGATAGAGACTTTCAGTGCCGCCATCGACCAGCCTTTCATTGCTGCCATCCTCGTCGTTGAGCACCGTGTCGTTGCCGCCCAAGGCCTTGGGCTGGTTGTAGGGATCGCCCGGGAACGTCGGCGCCGACGAGGTGCCGGCGGTATAGATCCCGAACAACGAATCCATGCGCAGGCTGCCACCGCTCAGCAGTTCCAGGTCGCCGGTGCCGGTGCGGAGGACACTTGGACGGACACTGCCGGCAACCGGATTGTATTCCCCGTCAGCGGGTGTACAAATTTCCGGTACTGCGTCGCAAAACGACTGGACTGAATCGAATTTGAAAAATTGCGCCGCGGCCTGGCTGATCAGCTCACCGGCCTTGACCTCGAAGCCTGAATTTGCCAGCTGATCCTCTGCTGACTTGGTCCATTTGTAAGAAGCCTGGAGCGTGCAATTGCCACCAAAATCAGCACAAAAAGCTTCGGCCGATTCGTAACCGAAAATATCGCGAAAGATGGTTTCGTCGACAGGCTGGCCCAGTTCTACCGTGATTCCGTTGTTCAACATGTCCTCTACGCCCGCTTCGGTCCATATCAGGCTGCCCTTTCCAGGCACGAGCACACCGAACATACCGTAGTGGCTGTCGGCGAGACGCAAGTCGCCATGGACGGGTTCAGGCCGGACGATCCGGCTGTCTGCAGCCGTCGTGTCGGCCCCGGCGACCAGTCTCAGCGACCAGGACTGGGAGCCTTCAGCGAGCATCGGGGCGATTGCCCACATCCGGCCGTCGCTGCCCGCGACCTCTGGACGAAACTGCACTGATTCGACACCGTCCGGCAACTTCACATCAGTCCCTGACGGAATCAGTGAACCGCGGTTCAAGACCAGGCTGCCTTCGAGCTTGAGGATATTGGTCTGCGCATTGCCCGCGTTTGCCACGTTGGGCAGCGCGACCCCCTTCGGCCAAGTGAAGCCGCGCAGCGCCGTGGCATCGTTCAGCACAATGCCGGCACCCAACTGCGTGCCGACTTCAAGTGTTTGGGCGCGGCTCAGCAACGTGCCTGCGGCAAACAGCAGGTTGCCGGAAGCGTCATGCACTGCGGCCGCCAACACCGTGCCGGCCGGCAGTTCCAAGGGTTGATCGAGGATCGCCGCCACTGGCAACCGGGTGCCGGCAGCCAGGGTCACATCTTTGATCGGCAAGTCGTAGTTGAGCGTGGTTCCCGCCGGGAACGCCGTACCGTCGGCCAGCGTCACGCCGGCACCGGGAACGACGATGTCGCCACCGGTGAAATCGATGCCGGGCAGCAGCACCCAGCCTTTGTCATCCTGCGTGGGCGGAGGTGGCGCGAAACCGTCGTTGATACTGCCGTAGATGCTCAGGTCGCCGCCGGCGCGCAGGGTCAGCGCACCGGCCTCGCCGGAACCGTATAGGTCGGTTTTCTGCGTGTGCGGGTTCACACTGGCGTAGCGATAACGGGACAGGTCCAGGTCACCCTGCACCACCAGGTCGCCGTCGGCCGTGGCGCTGACGATCTCGACACCGGGCCGCAGGTGGAACGCATCGGCATAACGGGCGTTGTTCAGACCGGCGAGTCTACGTTGCATCAAATCGCTGTTGGCCAGGGCCGCGTTGATGAAGGCGAGGCTGTCCTGATGCTTGCCATCCAGGTAGGCCTGGTCGATGACCTGATAAGGACGGCCACTGGCCGCCGGATCGCTGCCATAGTCGGCATCGCTGTACTGCCACATACCGTTGACGGCAATCGAGCGAGCGCCCTGGATATCCAGGTTTGCGCTGGCGTCGATGGCAACGTCGCCGTGGGTGGCGTCCGGTCCGCTGCGGCGGGCGTTGAGTTCCAGCGTGCCCCGGGCGCGACCGTCATATTGTCCGGCCCGCGCTGCGGTGCCATGGCGCAGATCGATGCGTGCGCCGTCGGCCAGGGTCAGCACACCGGCGCGGGAGGTCAGGTCGACCATGGCGCGGTTCGGTGAGTCGATGATCTTGCCGTAGCTATCTACACGCAGACGATTGCCATGGGCATCGAGCAGCGCGTTGCTGCCCAGCGTCAGGGAGCGCCCGGCGGCGAGCCGGATGCTGCCGACCCGTTCGCCGCTGGCGTCTACCTTGCCATTGACCAACAGGTTTCCGCTGTCGACCGACACGCTGATGGTCGAGGCCTTGAGTCCGTTGCCGATCACCAGGTCGCCCTGTTTGAGCTGGAAGCCACGGGAACCGAACACCTGCCCGTCGTTCAATCGTTGGTTCAAGGCCGCGAACTGCTCGCTGAGGCTACCGCTGCCGCCCAGGCGCTGGGCCTGGATCTCCACGCCGCCGGCCAGATATGGCATGGCAGTGCCCCCGGCGTCATATTCGCCCGTGCTGCTGCCGAGAATCCGACCCTGCAAATCAACGATCCCAGCGGCCTCGTCCAGGGCCACGGCACTGAGCCGGCCAGCCTGGTTGTTACGGGCCGAGAGGTCGATGCTTGAACCCTCCGCCTGGCGGATGTTGCCGTTGCGGCTTTGCAAGATCACCTCGCCACCGGCGCTGTAGCGTGTCACGTCGTTGAAGGTGACGGTGCGGCCCGCCACGTCGATCAGTGCCCCATCGGCCAGGGTCAGGTCATCCGTTGCGCTCAGGGTCAGCTTGCCGCTGGGCAGCATCACCGCGCTGGCAAGGTTCAGGCTCGCGCCTTTGATGGACAACTCGCCCCCAAGCCCGGAGACAGTGCCCGGCTTAGCGCTTGTGCCCGCTACGTTGACCGCGCCGCCTGCGGTGATGCGGTTAACCGAGCCGGCTTCACCGGTCAGCAACGGGGTAAGGATATTCAGGTTGCCGCCGCTGTAGGCGTAGCCCGTTTTCGCGTCATAGGCGCCCTGGCTTTGATACACCGCCAGGCTGCCTTTGTGGTTGGCGGTCAGGCGCTCGCTGGCACTGAGGTTGACGTTGGCGAAGCCCAGCGCCAGACGATCCAGGGTAGTGATAGAGCTCGGCTGGGCGAACTCACCATAGCCGAATTCGATGCGTTGGGCCTGGATATCCAGGCGACCGGCACCGGTGCCGGCCCCACCGGCAATCACCGAACCCGGCGCGCCAACGGCACCGTTCCAGATCAGGTTGGCGGTACGGATGGTCGCCACGTCATTGTTGCTGCCGGCGCCATAAATGGCCGGAGTGCTGAGCATCAGGTTGTTCAGGCGTGACTTGCCGGTTGTTGGGTCATAGGTGTCGAGGCTGACGGTGCCATAGAAGTTCAGTGCCTGGCTGGCTGACAGTTCCAGGGTCTCGAGGGCCGGTGCGCCGTATTCGGTGTCTCCACGCAACAGGCGATCGAGCACGGTCTGGCTCAGGGTCAGGCCGGCGGGCAAGACCTGCCGCGTCGCCGCATTGCTCAGGGCCTGGGCGGTGCCGACGTTGATGTTGCTCAGGGCCAGGGTCAGGTGACGGGTGCCGTAGCGCACCTGGTCGTCAAGCTGCAGGCTGCTGCCGGACGCAGCGACGATGCTGCCTTCGGAGTGAATGCGGGTCACGCCGCTGCACGGCGTCAGGCTGCATCCGCCGATGTTGACTGTGCCGGTGGTGCCTGACAGAGGGGCCAATACATTGAGCAAGCCATTGGAGGCGGCCAGCAAGCTGTAGTTTTGGAACTTCACATTGAGGTTATAGATAAAACCATCACGGGCATCGTACGCGGCCTTTCCCCTTCCGATGGTGTTGATGGCAGCGCCTTGTTCCACCAACAGCTCGCCGCCGTCGGCCAGCAGGAATACCTCGGGCGCCGACAGGGTCGCACCTTCACGCAGCGCGACACTGCGGGACACCCGTTGCGGCGTGATGTAGTTACCACCCTGGCCATAGAGCACCGAAAACTGGCCGCCGATCACTTGGCGTGAGGCATTCAACGCATTGAGGCTTTCGGCATTAAGGGTTACGCCCTCGAAGCCGGCCGTAGCCCCCCGCCCTTCGGCGACCACCTCCAGCGCGGTACCATTGCTGGCGACCACCGCGACGGTTCCGCCGTACCCCCCAGTCTGAGGTGCGAACTTACCGATGCCCTTGAAGGAGAAAGCCTGATCTGCGGCGCCCTTTGCAAGGTTCAACTTCAACATTTTGGCATCTACTGGCAACAAAGCCCTGGGAACGCCCAAACGCGCGGCGTCGGCCACGGCGAACTGGGCGTAGCTGGTTTCGTTGTATTGCGAGTAGCGACGCAGCACATCGCCCGAGGTCAAGATGACTTGGCTGGACAAACTGTTGCGCTGCCCGGTATTGGCCACCGACAGCACGCCGGCGGTGGTCCAGGAACCGTTGCGCATCTGTTGCGCGCTTGAAGTGGAGCCTTGTCCCGCCAAACCGTTGACCTCGACCCGGAACGCTCCCGGCAGCAAGGCGTAGGTGGATGGCATCAGGGTATAGGTACCGGCGGCGAGCCCTGGCACACCGGCGCCAATGGTAATTTGCTGACCTACCCTGGGATCCACTGCTCCACCTTCGGGGGCGACCGGCGCGTATTGGCTCTGATTGCCCGGCACGATGGCGTAGACCGGATTGCTGGACAGCCCCGGCAAGGTGAAACCGCCATTGGCGCCGATTTGTACCAGCGGGTTGAAGCGCGCATCGGTGGAGCCGCCTCGGCCGGAGATGAAACCTGCGCCGAGCAACTCACCGCCACCGGACAGATCGAGCACCGCGTCTTCTTGCGCCACCACAGATCGACCGCCCAGAATCACCCCGATGTTCAAATCGGAGTTGTCGTTGGGCGTCGCCCCCTGTCCCAGCAACACGACCTTCTTGCCAGCGTACTCGTAGCTCTGGCCGTCGACGGTGCCGCCGTAAGGTAGGACCAGGCCCAGGCCACTGACCGAAGTCAGACTGCCCGGTAACAGCTCCACTCGATCAGTGGTACCTAAGCCATCGTTTATGCCGACTTCAATCAACCCCAACGGTGCCCGTACCACCCCGCCCTGCTCAATCTTCGCACTGCCCAGTTGCAAGCGGCCAAATGCCGAATAAGGCACTGCAGGTGTGACCTGGGTAGTACGCTCAATGACCAGACTGCGCTCCGGGTCATAGACAGGGGCACTGGCACCGGTATACCCCGCCAACACCCGTGCTCCAACCCCGGTCGCCGGATACAGCTGCGCCGCTTGCAACACCATGTCCGAAGGGGTCAGCAATTGGGCGGTAAAGCCCGTAGGCATTCCCCCACTGGAGAGCCCTGCCAGGAATCGCAAATCCCCCCGACTGCGTAGCTGAACCCGGTCGAAACCGGCGCGTTCCAGCTCGACGGTATTGCCGTCGGCCTGCCTCAGCTTGCCTTTGCCGCTAAATATCACACTGCCCTGTACATCCAGCAGGTCCGCATTGACGGAAAATACCGCCTTGTTCGTCAATAGCGACACCCCGCCGCCCTCGACCACTGGCCGGGTATAGGGGTCAAAACTCGGTCGAGTGGTCGCCAGCCCTGTCGCAAGTGCCAGCAACACATGGGGTGCATTGAGCTCGACCCGGGTATTGGCTGGCGCGGTTGCACTCAATCCAAAGCTGCGGGCGTACAGGCTCAGGCTTTGGCCGAGGGACATCGACAGGTCGCCATCGACGCTCATCAGGCCGTTGCTTAACAGGGACAGGCTATCGAAACCACCGGCCTGGACCTGATCGACACCTAGCCGCCCGTGACCATAGACCAGCGAATCCGCCGAGGTTTCAGCCGTATCGCTCAGTGGGCTGGCCTGGGCAGCGCGCGCCAGCACCAGTTCACGCACCTTCAACACCCGATCATTGACAGCACTCTTGAAGTAATAGGGCGTTTCCAGCGCTACCGACAAACTACCCCCTGCGGCCCCTGCTCCACCCGAACGGGCGCTGAACGAACCGTCCAGGTACAGACCATTGGCCGACGCCAGGGAAATGCTGCCGCCATTGCTCGCCACCGACGTGCGTCCCTGGCCGGGAATATCCAGAGTCGCCTGGCTGCCATCCGCTTGCAGACGCGCACCGTCACGCACCACCACAAACAATTCGGACGCCGAAGTCGATCCTTTCGCGGCATCGATCTGGCCGCCGATGACAATCTGCCCGCCGTCGCGCACCAGGCCGTAGGTCTGACCGCGCATGTCCCGAGCTGTTATGGCCCGGCTCGATACATCGATCAGTGATTGTTCACCCAGCCATATGGAATGACCGTGGCCTTGGGCATTGACTTGATCGCGGACCGTATCGCCGACGCTCAACTCGGTGAGACTGACCCGACCGCCCCAGGCGTTGAGGGTACCGTTGGCGGTCAGTTGACCGATGCTGCGCACATCGATGCCCTGCCCCGGATCGACGCTGATCACACTGCCCTTGCCCAGGTTCAACACCGTGCTGGCCATGTCGGCGGCGCTGGCGTTCTCGGTGCCGGCAGTGAGGCTCAAACTCGCGCCGCGACGCTGGGTGAGAACCCCTTTGATCGCGTCTTCCTGGTACAGGTCCGGCGTCCAGCGCTGCAACGCATCGGCCGCTTCTGCGCCGCTGCCGGTGCTCAACGCCTGCTTGCCAAAGCGGTACACCGGCATCGTCACATCGACCCGGGTCCCGTCGGCCACGGTCAGGCCTTCGTTGCCAGTGATGTCATAAGCCGAGAAACCCTTGTCGAAAAAATCGCCACTCAGTTGCAAGGTGCCCGGTTCAAGCGGCGAGCCGCTGTTGCCGATCAGCACTTTATTGGCCGCCAGCTTCAAGGTCCCGCCACCGCTTACTCCGGTACCGCGCAGTTCACCGTCCAGGCTCAAGTTGCCGCTGCCTGACGACGTATTGATAACCGCCGTCAGGGTCAGGTCCCCGCCCTTAGCGCCGCGGGTCTTGCCATCGGCCATGACCGCGGCGCCGGAGCTGACGTCGATCAGGCTGCCCTGGCGCACATCGATATTGTCGCTGCGCACGACCACGGCACCGCCGTTGATAAACGGCAGGTTCTGACGGTCGTTGCCATCAAGCAACAGATTGCTCCAGCGGCCAGCAGCGTTCAACGTCACGCCCTCGCCCAACGTGACCACAGCACGCTGACCGGTGACGGGCGAAAGCACGACATCGCCCATCTGGAAATTATCGGTTCTGACCTGTTTAAGCACGTTACCCAGCACAATGCGACCGCTGCGGGCCGTCAGGTCAGCATTCACCTCGACCTGTGGTGCATAAAACGTGATGTCGCCGCCATCGGCTACCTTGAGCGCGCCATCGACCTTGATGCCCTCAAGCGCCGCCACCTTGACCGCACCGAGCTGGAAGCCGTTGAGCAGATCGTTATCCAGAACCAGTTTGCCTTGCCGATCGGTGTCGACCACCGAGGTCAGGTCAAGGCCCGCAGCAATCTTGTCGGCCACTTTGCCGACGGTGATCTGATCGAGCGTGGGGTTCAAGGCGCTGTTGATCACACCGCTGGTCTTGTCATAGATCGGCGTGTAGCTGCCCACCCACAATTGCGCCCGTCGGGCCACGGCGTTTTGCGATTGCTGGTAGCCGTCGAGATTGAGATTGGGTGCCTGGGTCTGGCGTTCGCCCTGATAGACCTCACCGACAATCTGGCCTTCCAACACCGCGTTGCGGGTCGACACCACCAGCTTGCCGGCATCACGGCCGACGGTGTAGCCGGCTTCAAAGCGCTCGCGCGGGGCGATCAACGGGTTGTAGTAGTAATCAGTCTGGCCCCAACGCTGGCTGTGGTCTTCGTAGCCTTTGTAGATGCCGGTATAGAGAATGTCCCCCGGCGCCTTGGACAAGTCATACAAACGCCCATTGGGGCCCTTGAGCCAGGACTGACGCAGGTAGCCGCTCTGCACATCCAGGGTACCGCCGGACAGGTTCAGTTGCGCCGCCTGCTGGGTCACCACGTCGTTGCCGGTGAACGTCAGGGTGCCGCCTTGAGCAGCCCATTCACCGGCGCTGTGGCCTCGGGTCCCCAAATAACCGCCGACTTCCAACAGCCCACCCGCGGTGTACCAACGGTCGGTGGCGTAGCCGTTGGTGCCCGCCGGCACGTAGATCAAATCACGTACGTCTACCCAGACATCGTTGTTGGTCAGCTTGCCACCGTCGCGGTTCACCGGTGCGTCGCGCTGTTCGTTGCCCTGCACGTTGACCTTGATGGAGTTGGATTCCATCGCCACCTTGACGCCGATGGCGCCGGACACATCGATCACCGCACCATCGCGCACCAGGCTGCGACCGGCGGCGCTGACCGCAACCTGGCCACCGGTGGCCAGGGTGATGGAGCCATTCTGGAAGTCGACGCTGCCGCCACTGACGATCTCGACCCGCGACTGATCGGTGCGGTCGACCACGCTGCTGAGGTTGTTGAACTGGCCGGTGATCAGGTTGTTCGGCGTGCCATCCAGGCCGGCCGGTCCGGCATTGCGCTGGCTGTCCAGGGCACTGCCGCCCGCGGCGTCGAGCAACACCGCCGTGGCGCTGCCCTGCCCCAGGGTCACGCTGCCGGTGCTGTCGCTGAAGGCGTTGAGCAAGTGCACGGTGCCGCGGGTGTCCACCGAACTGCTCGCCACCGCCACGCCGTTCTGCTGCACATTGTGCCCGGTAAGGGTGATGTCGCCGGTGCTGGCCTGGATCAGGCCGCTGTTGATCACCGTGCCGGCGCTGCTGCCCGACTTGAGGGACGTCGCAACCTCGTTGCCGCGGGTGGTGGAACGCAGGTTGCCGCTGGTGCCCTGGCCGCGTCGGATGTAGAAGCTGTCGCCCGCCGCCAGGGTGGTCTGGCCCTTGGCGGTGATGATGGAGCCGGCGTTCTCCACTTCGCTACCCAGCAGCAAGGCATAACCGCCACCGGCCGTGGAGGTGGCGGCGCGGTGGGTTTCTATCAGTGCGCCCTGCTGCACTTCGACCTTGCCCGCCGCGTCAGTGAAGGTCGGCTGGCTGCCAGTGGCATCGATATACAAGCCGCGCTTGCTGAACTGCTCATCACTGATATTCGCCGCCACCGCCGCCAGGTTGCGCACGTTGACCTGGCTGCTGCCGCTGAACACGATGCCGTTGCGGTTGACCAGCATCACCGTGCCATTGCCCTTGATCTGGCCCTGGATCTGGCTCGGTCGCGCCTGGGGATCGTTGACCCGGTTGAGTACGGCCCAGTCTGATTGCTGCTGGAAGTCCACCGTGGTGTTGCGCCCGACGTTGAAGGTTTCCCAATTGAGAATCGCCTTGTCGGCAGTCTGCTCGATCTTCACCGTGGTCTTGCCGCCAGCCTGGGTCTGCTGCGGTCCCTTGGCGTTGAGCCAGCCCTGGGTCAGGCTGTTATCGACCTTGAGCCCGCCCTCGCCCAAACCGTCGGGCACGGTCTGCACCTGCCCGAGCGCGGCTTGGCGCCCCGCGGCCTGGGCCGCCTGCTGGGCCGCAATGGCGGCGACGGTGTTATTCAGGTTGGTCAACGAACGCTGCAACTGCGCATTGGCCCGTTGCTGTTGCGCCAGGGGTGGCGGCATCCCTGGCTTAGCCGTCGTAGGCCGCCCCGTGCCACCGGCCTGGGACGCGCCCTTGGCAGCAAACCAGGCCGAACTGAATGCCGTCGCCGCGTGGGCATTGCCAGCCACCATCAGCAGGGCAATGGCCTGGGCCAGCGGCTTGAGCCGCAACATCGACAATTCGCCATCGCGACGTGGAGCATTCAGGTTCGTCTGGGGTTTGCTGCGCAGCATCCTACTTATCCTTTCGGGTTCGCTTCTTTAGGGTCGCAACGCGGTGGTATCAAGCTGCCAGCGTTGGTTCTAGGGGTTAGGCGGTTACAGGGGGACGGGACCGAACGGTTGTCATGAAAATTTCATGTGGCTGTGTTGGTCGCGACGCCAAAGCAGAAAATCAGCAACGGCTTTCGCCGTTGCTGATCGGTGTTACGTGTCGCTTAGCGTGGTGTTACAGCGGACGACCGATGCCATTGCACACGTTGGTGTTGCCGATGCTTTGAGCGCTGGTAGTGGTCAGGAAACTGCCACGAATGGCGTTTTTCCAGGCCGTTGGCAGCGGCACGAAGCGGTTGGCGGTGATAGCAGCATCGTTGTTGTTGGCAGCAACTGCGCCGTAGTGACGGGTGAAGAAATCACGTACCTGAGTGCTCTGGGCAGCGTTGGCGTAGCACTGGCTGAAGATCACGTTGGTGAAGCCCAGGATCGGATAGCCGCTGGTTGGGTAGAGACGCAAGCTAGGGTCGTTCGGGTTTGCATTGATGATTTCTTGCGAAGTGAACACCGGCACCCAAGCGTTAGGATTTGAACGGTTGGCAGCAGTAGGAACTGGCACGGCAGCAATAGCTGTCGACACATTGGCTGGCGCTGGGGAAACACCGGCAACGCGGGCAACCTTGGTGGCGTCGTCCAGACCTGCCAGAGTAGTTGCCGCGTAATCCGGGCTCATGTAGGTGATACGGCCTTGGGCTGCGTTGAGCGCAGTCATGACGTTGGCACTGCCGGAGGCGAAAACGGCGCCGGCCGGCACGCCACCGCTGTAGCTGTTAGCGAAGTTGGTGGTGATGGCGAAGGTACCGGTTTCAGCGCACTTGGCGTTCAAGAAGCGAGTGAACAATTCTGTGGTGCCACTGAGGTCGCTGCGGTAAACCACAGTGATCGCGCCAGTACGGCCAGAACCGGTGATCTGGCTCCAGTCAGTCAGACGACCAGAAAACACGCCGCACAGCTGGTTGACGCTCAGATCGACGTTGGCAGTGCCGGTCTTGTTGAACGGAATGGCAACCGAAGTGGCGACCGAAGGCGCCTGGATCAATGGACCCCAGGCGGTGCCGTGGTTGGTGACGTAGGTGTCCAACTCAGCCTGGGTGAGCTTCGAATCGCTACCCGCCCAGTGCACGTTCTTGCTGGTGTTGCCAGATACGAACTTGGTGTAGTCGTTGTTCAGGAAAGCAGCCTTGCCAGCGCCGCTGCCCACACCGATGTAAGGGGCAAAACCGGCAGTCAGTACGCCGGAAGTCTGGTACAGCGGCTGAGGCAAGGTAGCGCCACCACCGTTGACATCAGCCATGGCGGCCTGAGCGGCGCAGAGGCCGGCGAGGGTCAGGGATACCGCGAGAACGTTGCGCTTAAACATGAAGAATCTCCTTTCATCGTGTTCGTACGTAGGTTGGGTGACGCGTGCTTGCCGTCATGGCGCTCGGTCCTGTGCCGGTGGCGATGGGGTGAGGCCATGGGTTAGAAATTCGCAGCTTCCGGTGACAGATAAAGGAAAAAACCTCGGGAGCTGAGGGCTGTTTTCAAGGCATTTTTCTCGGGTGTTCGAGGGCTCTGGGTTGGGGTTTCGAGCAGGTTTCACGGCCGTGCCATGTGGGGGCGTGGTGGAGAGGACGGCGGGTGGTTGCCGGGCGCGGAAAAATGACAGAACGAGGAACCCGAGTTTGGCGCGATCGAGGCTCGGGAGGTGCTGCGGCACGGCAAAATCATCGGCTGCTTTTGGAGCGCAGGAGCTGTGTAGGAGCTGTCGAGTGCAACGAGGCTGCGATCTTTCCCCAACCACTTGAATCCCAAGCGAAAGATCAAAATCAAAAGATCGCAGGCTTCGCCAGTACCTACAGAGCCCAGCGGGAGCAAGCTCCCTCGCCACGTTTTTTTTGCGCGATAGGCTATTGAACCAACTGGTTGATCTCGATAATCGGCAACAACACCGCCATGACGATCACCAGCACCACGCCACCCATGACCACGATCATCAGCGGCTCCAGCAGCGCAGTCATGCCCATCGCCCGGCGTTCGATGTCGCGGGACAGGGTTTGCGCGGCGCGTTCGAGCATCGGTGGCAGGCAGCCGGTTTTCTCGCCGCTGGCGATCAGGTGGATCAGCACCGGTGGGAAGACTTTTTCCACCCGCAGCGCCGCCGCCAGGTTGACGCCTTCGCGAACTTTGGCCGTGGCCTCGCTGACACTCTGGCTCAGGCGGTCGTTGGACAACGTCTGGCGCGCGGCCTCAAGCGCTCGCAGCAATGGCACCCCGGCGCCGCCGAGAATCGCCAGGGTCGAGGCAAACCGTGCGGTGTTGAGGCCCAGCACAAAACGCCCGATCAGCGGCAAGCGCAACACCCGTGCGTGCCAGCTCAACCGCGCCGCCGGTTTGCGCAAGTACATGCGCCAACTCCAGAAGCCACCGGCCAGCACGCCAAAGCACAACCAGCCCCAGGCACGAATGAAATCACTGGCGGTAAGCATCGCCACGGTCAGCGCGGGCAGGTCTTGCCGAGCCTGGGAGAACGCACTGACCACCTGCGGCACCACATAGCTGAGGAGGAAAATCACGATGGCGATCGACACCAACCCCACCACCCCGGGGTAGATGAACGCCGTGAGGATCTTGCCCCGCAGGTTGTTCCGTTCTTCGATGTAGTCGGCCAAGCGCTCCATCACCTGGGCCAGGTCGCCGGACTCTTCGCCAGCGGCAATCAACGCCCGATAAATTTCCGGAAAGTCCCGGGGCCGTGCCGCCAGGGCTTCGGCCAGGCGCATGCCGCTGCGCACATCGGCGCGCACCGCGCTCAGGGTCTGGGCGATGTGCTTGCGCTCGGCCTGTTCCACCGTGGCGCTCAACGCGGCTTCCAGCGGCAGGCTTGCGCCCAGCAGGCTTGCCAGTTGCCGGGTGGCCCAGGCCAGGTCGTTGTCCGAGAGTTTGGCGCTGAACACGCCACCGCCGTTGGCCGGTGTCGTGTTGCGCTCGACCTGCACCTGCAATGCCGTCAGCCCGCGACTGCGCAACAGGTTGAAGGCCGCGCCCTGGCTGTCGGCTTCCAAGTGTCCGGATTCGATCTTGCCCTGGGCGTCGGCGGCCTCGAAACGGTAGCGATTCATCAGGCGTCCCGTGTTACGCGCAGGATTTCTTCAGGGGCCGTGGTGCCGCTACGCACCCAACGCTCGCCATCCTCGCGCATGCTGAACATCCCGGCCCGGCGAGCGGCGGCGCGCAGTGCCTGCTCCCCTGCCCCCTGGTGGATCAGCGTGCGGATGTCATCGTCGATGCAGAACAGTTCATGGATACCGGTTCGGCCGCTGTAGCCGGTCTGGTTACAGATCGGGCAGCCCACCGGCCGCCAGGTGCCGGGCGTGGCCGGATCGGGCTGTTTGCACTGCGGGCAGAGCCTGCGCACCAAGCGCTGGGCGAGCACGCCGAGCATCGATGAGGCCAGCAGGAACGGCTCGACGCCCATGTCGATCAGGCGGTTGACGGCCGACACCGCGTCGTTGGTGTGCAGCGTCGCCAACACCAGGTGACCGGTGAGGGAGGCCTGCACGGCGATTTGCGCGGTTTCCAGGTCGCGGATTTCGCCGATCATGATGATGTCCGGGTCCTGGCGCAGGATCGCCCGCAATGCCAGGGCGAAGGTCATGTCGATCTTGGCGTTGACCTGGATCTGGCTGATGCCCGGCAGGTCGTATTCCACCGGGTCTTCCACGGTGAGGATGTTGTGGACGCTGGCGTCCAGCCGAGCCAGGGCGGCGTAGAGACTGGTGGTCTTGCCGCTGCCGGTGGGGCCAGTCACCAGGACGATGCCGTGGGGCTGGCGGATCAGGTGATCGAGCTTGCCCAGCACGTCCGGGTCCATGCCCAGGGTTTCCAGTTGCAGGCGTCCGGCCTGCTTGTCCAGCAACCGCATCACCACCCGTTCGCCGTGGCCGGTGGGCACCGTCGAGACGCGGATATCGATCGGTCGCCCGGCCACGCGCAGGGCGATGCGCCCATCCTGGGGCAGGCGTTTTTCGGCGATGTCGAGCTGGGCCATGATCTTGATCCGCGACACCAGCGCGCCGTGCAGAGCCTTGCGCGGCGAAACCACATCGCGCAGGGTGCCGTCGACGCGGTAGCGCACCACCGAATGGCTCTCGTAGGGTTCGATGTGGATGTCGCTGGCCTCGTCCCGTGCGGCCTGGGTCAGCAAGGCATTGATCATGCGAATCACCGGCGCGCCGTCCTGGGTGTCCAGCAGGTCGGTGATCTCGGGGATGTCCTGCATCAACCGGTCGAGATCCACTTCATTTTCCGCAGCGCCCACCACCGCGGCGGCGCTGCCGGTGTCGGCATAGGCACTGTTGAGCAGCCCATCGAGCTCCTCGTCGCGCACCCGCTCCAGGCGCACCTCGCCAAACTGGCGGCGCACTTCACTGATGGACCAGCCCGGCGTGGACGGACACACCATCAGCACCGCCCCCTCTTCGGACTGGCGCAGCACCAGGCGCTGGGCCTTGGCCCAGGCGTATGGGAGGGTGTTCATGGCCTCAACGCCTCCTCGAATGACGGACACACCGTGACTGGCGCGTCGACACTGTGTAGGAGCTGTCGAGTGCAACGAGGCTGCGATCTTTCCCCAGACACTTGAATCTCAAGCGAAAGGTCAAGATCAAAAGATCGCAGGCTTCGCCAGCTCCTACAGAACCCAGCGCGAACTTGCTTCCTCGCCACGGTGCTCATTGTCCAACCGGCTCCGTGAGGGGCACCGCCTTGATCACCGCCCTGGGCGTTTGCAAGCTCACCGGCGCAGCCCCCGGGATCGCCCGGGCCGAGGCCGGCAATTGCGGAGCTTGCATGTCCGGCAGTGCCCAGCTGCGTTCCGGTTGCAGCAGGCCCTGGGCGCGGCGCATGAAGTCGTAGCGGTTGAGGGTGATGCCGCGGCCCGCCGCCGTGTCGCGGATGATGTAGGGCCGCAGGAACACCATCAGGTTGGTCTTGGTGATCTGCCGCCGTTCGTTGCGAAACAGCGCGCCGATCCCGGGAATCGTCGACAGCCACGGCACCGCGTCGTTGCTCTGGCTGTAGCCATCCTGCAGCAGCCCGCCAAGGACCATGATCTGCCCATCGTCGAGCAGGATGCTGGTGTCGATGGCGCGCTTGTTGGTGACGATACCGGTGGTGCTCGAGGCGCGATTATCGACGCTGCTGACCTCCTGATAGATGTCGAGCTTGACCGTCCCGCCTTCGGAAATCTGCGGTCGGACATTGAGCTTCAAACCCACCTCCTCGCGGGTCACGGTCTGGAACGGGTTGTTGCTGGTGCCGCCTCCGCCGGTGACGTAGCTGCCGCTGACAAAGGGAATGGTCTGGCCGACAAAAATGCTCGCCGCTTCGTTGTCCAGGGTCAGCAGGTTCGGTGTCGACAGCACATTGGTGCCGCCCTTGCTCTTCAAGGCCCGGGCCAGGACCTTGAGGTCGAGTATCTTGCCGATGCCGGGAATGTCCACCGTGCCGTTGACCAAGCCAAGGTTCAGGCCTTGAGGCAATACATCGATGCTGGTCTTGCCATTGAGATTGAGCCCCGTGCCGCCAAGATTGACCCCACCGATCACGCCGCTGCCACCGAGGTTGCCGGTCTGCCATTGCACGCCGAATTCGCTGGCGTCGTCCTCGCCGACCTCGACGATCAGGCTCTCGATCACCACCTGGGCGCGACGCTGGTCCAGCAAGTCGATGACCTCCCGCAGGTTGCGGTACAGCGGGTCCGGCGCGGAGATCAGCAAGGTATTGGTGGTGGCGTCAGCCTGGATGGTCACGCCGCCAGCGCTGAAGGCGGTGCCCTGCTCGTTGTTCGTCGAAGCGGAGGTCGTGCCGTTGCTGCCTTGGGCGTAGCCGTTGCCACTGGTCGAAGCACTGCCGCCGGTGGTGGTGCTGCTGGTGCCATCGCCACTGCTGCTCTGCCCGCTTTGGCCATTGGTGCTGCCACCCATGCCACTGAGCACCGAGCGCGAGTTGTCGTTGCCCTCGCCTTCACTTTCCCCGGTGAGCAAACCACGCAGGGATTGGGCCAGCTTGCCGGCCTGGGCATTGCGCAGGTACACCACGTGCAGATTGCTCGGGTTGTTCTGGGCGTTGTCGAGCTTGTAGATCAGGTTGCGCGCCAGCTCCGTGCGTTCGGGGCTGCCGGCGCGAATGATGATGGAGTTGGAGCGCGGGTCGCCGATCACGTTGATCCTCTGGGTCTGGTCGCCGCCCTGGGTTTCCAGCAGGTCAGAGACCATTTGCGCGATGTCGACGGCGATGCCGTTGTGGACCGGCACCACGTCGGTGTCGATGGCGCTGGGGGTGTCGATGCCTTCGATGAGTTGCGCCACCCGCGACAGGTTTTCGGCGTAATCGGTGATGACAATGGTGTTGTTGCCCGGGTAGGCATTGATCGGGTTGTTCGGTGACACGATCGGGCGCAGCACCGGGATCAGGTTCACGGCGTTTTCGTATTGCAGGCGAAAGGTGCGGGTCAGCATGCCGTTGCCAGCCGGTTTGTCGGCGCTGTAGATCGGCCCACCCAGCAGCTTGGCATCGGCCTCCGGCACCACCTGGGCGACGCCGCCGACATCGACCACGCTGAAGCCTTGCATGCGCAGCGCGGCCAGCAGCATGTCGTAGGCCTGGTGAGCCGGGACCTGGCCTTCGGACACCAGCGTCAGGTTGCCCTTGACCCGCGGATCCACCAGGAATTGTTGGCCGGTGGAACGGGACAAGGCCCGCACCACCGCCTGAATATCGGCCTCGACGAAGTTCAGCGTCACCGGTTGATCGCCCAGGGGCGTGCGCGCCGGCGCAGTGCTGCGCGGCTCACGGGCACGGGCGGTAAGATCGACCTGATGCCGCACCGCAGGCTTGCGTTCACGCAGGTCCTGGGCCCGCTGGCGATCGAGCAATGCATCGCCGCTGCGCTGGGTGCTCCCCAATGGAATGCCCAACTCACTGTCCACCAGCAACGGTGGCTGCGACGCGGGCGGCGTGCTGTTGCACGCACTCAACGCGAGCAACAACAGCGGTGCAGCCTTGCGCCAATGACGTGGGTAGCGGGCCCCTTTCATGAAGCTTCCTTAGCGCTTTGCGCCTGATCCATGCGTACGGTGCCGGACAGTGTGCCGGCGGTGTTGTCGTTGTCGTGGTTGTCGGGACTGGCAAGGGCGGTGCGCTGCAAACGGGCCTCGATCACTTCCAGGGAGAATTGCCGTGGGTTGCCCAATAGCCAGCTGATCACCGCCTCTGCCGGAGCCTTGTCGAACGTGAGCTGCCAGGCGTTGGGGCGCTCGGCGTCGGGAGCTTGCAGTTGGTAATGCTGGCTCAAGCCACTGGCTTCCAGGCTCTGGCGCAAAGCAGCCTCAAGGGGCTGGTCCGGTGCAGGCCCGGCGACGTCACGCAACAGCACTTCGAGGGCTTGGGTCTGTGAACGCAGCTTCGGGGTTTCGGCTTGCCAGTAGGCGATGGTCTTGAGCGGCGGCTGGATCAGTGCGAGCCAGACCAGGCAGCCGCCCACCACCAGTGCAGCCAGGGCCACGGCGGCCTGTTCGCGCACGGCAAGCCCCTGCCAGAACGTGCGCAAACGCGTGCGAAAGGTTTCCCAGCGCCCCCACGCCAGTGCCAGGGAATGCTTATTCATCGTCTGCGCCCGGGGTTTCGTCGGGGCTGTCCTGGTTGCCCTGGCCGGCCGGTGCCACCCGCAAGGTCCAGCCCTGATCGATGGCCGCGATGTCGATGCCGGCCTGGGCCAGGGGGATTTTCCAATCCTCTGCAGTGGCGGGTTTCTGCGCCTCGGCCACGACATTCAGGCGCAACTCACCGTTCTCGAATACCAGCGCCTGGACATTGCCGCTCATGAACGGCATGGCACTGCCCGCCTGCTGCACCAGGTTGGCAAAGCGTTGGGCCGGGTCGGTCGCCGCACCGCTCTGGCGCGCCGCGATTTGCTGGCGTGCCTGTTGCAGCGGGTTGAGAATCACCGGCAACTCGGGAAACGCCTGCTTCACTCGCTGGCTCATCCGCGCCTTGAGTCGCTGGCCCTGCGCCGCTTCGCGGGCGGCGTAGAAATTCAGCCCGATCACCCACACCGCCAGCGCTGTCGCGCAGATCGCCGCCGCCCGGCCCCAACCGCCGCGCTCGGCCGCATGGCGTGCAAGGCCGGCATGCAACCCCCAGCCTGGCGCGGGGCCCATCCAGCGTTGGGTTTCGGCCAAGGTACTGATCGAGGGTTGCGGCGGCGCGTCGCCGATCCAGTGCAACCCGGGCCCCGTTTCCAGCAGCCATTCGTCCAGCGCCTCTTGCTGCAACGGTTGCACCACGGCGTGCTGCAGGCCATGGCGCACCAGCAGATGGTCGTCCTCGATGCAGGCCACCGGCCCCGACAGCACCGGCAAGGCGTAGGCCGCCGGGTAGAGGCCGCGCAGCTTCATACCGGCCTGATGCACAAGCCGGCCCAGCGAGGCGAGCGATTCACGATCCAGCCAGGCGATCTGCACCTGCCCGTCAACGTCACGCGGGCTGTGGGCCACCTGCATGTGTTCGCTGGCGCCGAGCATCAGGGCCTGGGCCGCGCACGTCACCGCTGCGGTGATCTTGGCCGCAGGCAACAGCGGCAATTCCAGGCGGGTCAGCAAACTGTCGCGGGGATGAAGGAAGCATTCCAGCGAAATATTCTTACCGCCCTGGCCCAGTGCCCGCAGGCTGCTACGGCCCTGTTCGCGGACCTGGCCCTGGCGATCCAGCCAGGCAAATGCCACCTCGCTGTCGAGGTCCAGGCTGCCCAGCGGCGCCAGGGCGATGCGCAAGCGCGTCATACGCCCACCCTGGACCAGATCACCTGGGGCAAGCGGTCCTCGGTGCGTTGCAGCAACGCCTCCAGTTCAACCCGTCGCTGACCGCTGCGTGCCTGGCCCCGCAGGCGGAACCAGTCGCTGGTGATGCCGACCTTGACGCTGGCAGTCTCCAGTTCCGGCATGCGCAGGCGATTGACGAAATCCCCGCGGTTGATAAACCAGTGGCCGCCGTCGCGCTCCCTGACCAGTGCCTCGGCCCGTTGCAGCGACAGCCCCGGCACGTAGGCGGCCAGCACCGGGGCGCTGGCGGTGTTGCCATTGAGCCAGGTGTTGGTCGGCAGGATCGTCACGTACGGTGCCAGTGTGTCCAGCAACCGCGTGGTGACGCCCTTGACGCTGCGCAGGTCTTGCAAGGTGCGCAGCATCGGGCGCGTCGGGGCCAGCGGCGTGTTGTCGGCCTGTGGCGAGGTTTCGCGGCCACTGTTGAAGGTATTGGCCTTCGACGCTTCGTCCGCCCGCGGCGGATTCAACAGGCGCGGATACGCCTCGACCACCCTTTCGACGATGCGCGTGCGGACCGTCGCGGCCACACCAAGCTGCTGGCACAAGCGTTCGAAGGCGCGCACTTGTTCTTCATCCACACGCTCATTGGCGACGAGGTTGCGCAGGTTGAACTTGCCTTGCTCATCTTCCAACTGGCCTTCGAACGGCGTATCGACCTGGCCCGAGCCCGGCATCACGATGGGTTTGGCCCAGGGTTGGCCAAAACGCGTCAACGGATCGCGCTGGCGGGCATCCCAGAGCAACTGGCGACTCAGTTGCAGGCCGCCCTGCAACCGCGCCATGCCCTGGACACGTAGCTGCTCGGCCTCCAGGCTGCGGGTGAACAGGGTCTGGCGGGTCAGCATGCCGCCGGCGATCACCGCCACCACGGCAGCGATCAGCAAGGCACTGATCACCGCCATGCCGCGCTGCTTCGCCGCTGCGGGCGAATCCGTTCGCATCACGGCCCTTACAACTGCCAGGAGCCAATGTCGGCATTCACGCCGTCGCCGTCAGGCTGGCCGTCGGCCCCCAGGGAAAAGATATCGACTTCACCGTTGGCACCCGGGTTGAGGTAGTTATAAGGACGGCCCCACGGGTCGTTGGGCAGGCGCTCCAGATAAGAGCGCCAGGTGCTGTTTTTCGCATCGGCCGGCTTGTCCACCAGCACCTTGAGGCCCTGGTTCATGCTCGGGTAACTGCCGTGGTCCAGGCGATACAGCTTCAAGGCTTGCATCAGGCCGCCAATGTCCTGTTTCGCCGCCGTTGCCCGCGCCTGGTCGGGGCGGTCGAGTACCTTGGGCACCACCATCGCCGCCAGGATGCCGAGGATCACCACCACGACCATGATTTCGATCAGGGTGAAACCCCGCTGCCCGCGAGGGCCTTGGGAACGGGCGTTGTAACGGGCGATCTGCATCTCGACGGTCCTTCGCTGGATTCGATTCGAGGCGCAGTGTTGCAAGAAAATATGTCAGTGATATTGAAATTGCTCAGGAGCTTGCGTCGTCAATTGGTCACGAGCGCGGGCTAATCTTGAAGGCTGCCTTCACCCTTGAGCCCGTGCCATGCCACGCCCTGCTCCGCAAGCCGGCTTCACTCTGATCGAAGTGCTGGTGGCCCTCGCGATCATCGCCGTGGCCATGTCGGCCGCCGTGCGCGTGGCCGCGGTGATGACCCAAAGCAACGGCCTGCTACGGGACAAATCCATCGCCCTGCTGGCCGCCCGCAGCCAGTTGGCGCAGTTGCGTCTGGAAGGCCGTTTTACCCAGGGCTCGAAAGTGTTCGATTGCGATCAGGGGCGATTGCTGTTGCGCTGCGAACAGAACCTGCGCCCGGCGGAAAATGGCCGGTTGCTGCGGGTTGAGCTGAGCGTGTCGGATCGCAGTCGCGAAGCACCGCCGTTGGCTCGGTTGGAGACGTTGGTCAGCCGGGAGAAGCCCTGATTAAACGGAATCCCTGCTGGGCTGCTGTAGGAGCTGTCGAGTGCAACGAGGCTGCGATCTTTCCCCTGACAATTGAGTCGTGAGCGAAAGATCAAAAGATCGCAGCCTCGCTTCGCTCGACAGCTCCTACAGCCCCAGCGGGAGCAAGCTCCCTCGCCACGAGGGTTTCAGGGGATTAGCGAGGGCAAGCTCACCGAATCCGGCAACCGAGCCAGGGCCAGACGGGTCTGTTCATTGCCGCGTTCGATGACCACCGCCTGCGCCTCGATCGCCACCAACCGTACCCCCTGGGCCACCCGTTCACCCACCAGGAAACTGCGCGGCGGCCCGTCGTTGAGGCTGAGGATCGCCACGGGCGCGCGGGTGCCGGCCATCACGCCGCTGACCTTGATCTCCACCGGCGCCGGCTGGTTGGAGAACCACTGCAGCGCTGGGTTATCGGAACGCTCGGCCATGCGTTGCGGGGCAACATCCGGCGTGCGCGACTCGGCCGGCGTGAGCAGCAGCGAAGACCAGGTCGCCACCCCGGCCAATGCCGCCAACAAGCCCACGGCCTGGACGATTTGCGCCGGGGACACACGCTCGATGAACGCCATGGCCTGAATCTCCTTTTTTGGGTTCCAGCGGCCAGCGTACGCGTCAATTCTCTCCGTTTTATTTCACATCCTTATCATCTTCACCGTGCAGGATGGCTCACACGCAAAGGAGCGCCCATGAACCTCGGCAAGCAACACGGTTTCACCTTGATCGAACTGATGGTGGTGCTGGTGATCATCGGCATTGCCAGCGCCGCCGTAAGCCTGAGCATCAAGCCGGATCCGTTGAAGTTGCTGCGCCAGGATGGCGAGCAACTGGTGCAACTGTTGCAACTGGCCCAGACCGAAGCCCGCACCGATGGGCGACCGATTACCTGGCGCTGGGACGCCAAGGGGTTTGGCTTCAGCCGTCGCGCCGATCGAGGCGTCGGGATGGATCGCTTCAAGGACGACCCGCAACTGCACCCACGTCGTTGGCAGAGTCCGTCGATGGAGGTGCGCGTGGAACCGAGGCAGCGGGTCGTGTTGGATGCCGAATGGCTCGGCGCGCCCTTGCAGATCCGATTGTCGGACGGCCTGAACAGCATCACTGTGCAACGCAGTGCCGCCGGGCGGGTGCAACTTCAATGAGCGCCCGGCAGACAGGCTTCACCTTGTTGGAAGTGATGGTGGCGATCCTGCTGATGGCGGTGGTCAGCCTGATTGCCTGGCGCGGGCTGGACAGCGTGACCCGTGCCGACAGCCACTTGCAGGCCAGTACCGAACAGACCGAAGCCTTGTTGCGGGTGTTGAACCAACTGGAGCGCGACGTCGCCCTGCGCGCCAGCATCGAACTGAGCGAACCGGTCAAACCCGACGTCGACGACCCTCCCTCGACCGCCCCACCCGCCCTCACCGTGCGCAGCACCGAAGGTCGGGGCTTTCGCCTGGATGTCATCCGCGTGGCAGCGGCCCAGGAAGGCGAGCTGCAACGGGTGCGCTGGTGGCTCAAGGGCGACACGCTTTACCGCGCCCAAGGCCAGGCCCGCAGCCGCTACCCACTGCCGGCACCCGGCTCGGGCATGGCGGTGCTCAGTGACGTCAGCGACGCCGCACTGCGGTTCTGGGATAAGGAAAAAGGCTGGCGCAAGCTCAGCGGCAACCGCCAGGAAAACCCGATGGGCATCGAAATCAGCCTGACCCGCCAGACACCCCAAGGCGTCGAGCATTATCGACAGGTGTTGGGGCCGCTGGAGTAAGCCCAGCGAATACGCACCCTTGTGGGAGCGGGCTTGCTCGCGAAGGGGCCCGCCCAGGCGCCACCGGCCTCAGCTCAGCACCACCACCCCACCCGGCAATTCGGTGCATTTGGCGCCATAGGCATCGCGGATCAACAGCGCCACGCCCGCCAGTTGGTCAAGGCGAAACCGCGCCTGGACCTTGCGCTGGCCCAGTTCGCGGTTGAGCAACAGCAACATGCCGGGCCGGTAGCGGTTGATTTCATCGATGACGCTGGCCAGGGTCGCGTCGTTGAACACCAGGACCTGCTCACGCCAGGCAATCGCTGCCGACACATCGGCCCGCTTGGGAACGCCCACCCGGCCAGGGTCGTAAGTCAACTGCATGCCCGGCTCCAGGCGGAACCGCTGGCCTTGCACCTCGACCTGCACCACGCCCTCCAGGCAGGTGGCGCAGACGCTCTGGTCGGTGTAGCGGATGTTGAAGCGTGCCCGAGCGGCGCTGATCCAACCGGCGCCGGCCTGGACGCTGACCACCTGCGCACTGCGCCCCTGCACTTCAATCTCGCCGCTGAGCAATTCCAACCCTTGTCCGCCATCGTCCAGCGGGCGGCGGCTGAGGCGGGTCTGAGTATTGAGCTCCAGGCTGACGCCCTCGGCCAGTTCCACCCGACGCTGCTCGCCGACGTCGGTGATGTAGTCGGCCCCCAGCCCGGAAACACCACCAGGCACCGTGGCGCGGATCAATAGGAAAGCCGCCGACGCCGCAATGGCGCCACCCAACAACGCCCGACGGCCGAAATGCCGGGGCGCCTGTACCGCCGCGGCGGCGGGTTGCAGCCCGTGCCACAGCGCCTTGGCCTGCTTGAAGGCCCGGGCATGTTCGGGGCTTTGCTCGCACCATAGGCGCAAGGCCCGGGCATCGGCCACGGTGGCGCGCCCCGAGGTCAGCAGGATCAGCCAGTCTCGGGCCTCGCTGGCCAATCGGGCCTGGGGCGTGGCATCAGGGGAAGCGATGCTGAAGATGTTCAAGCGCACACACACTCACGAAAGGGTCGGGTCTCTACTCTCAAGACGGTTTTCCCGCGCCGGGACCGAACCGCTGAATGACTTTTCTTTCCAGGCGCTGGGCGCAGTGCCCCAGCGCAGCCTTGATTTCCTTTTCCACCATACGCGTGGAAATACCGAAACGCTGGGAGATTTCCAGGTGCGGCGCTTCTTCCAGGCGTGCGGCGATGAAGATCCTGCGTCGGCGCGCCGGCAGTTCGTACAAGGCCTTGAGCAGGGTCTGCAGTTCCTTCTGTCCCCCCACCACCCGGGCCGGATCCAGTGCTTCATCCGAGACCTGCAGCAACTCCTCGATTTCATCGCCGGTGAGCAGGCGCGCATCGGCCTGTCGACGGTCGGCGGCGATGTTCAGGGCCATGCGATACAAATAAGCGTTGGGTTGGGCGATCTCCGGCGTATCGACCATGCGATCGACCCGCAGATAGGTTTCATGCAACACATCGTTTGCCAGTTCCTCGGAGCCCAGGCGCCTGCGCAGGCGCACCTTGAAATCCTCATACGAGGTGAGGAACAACTTCACCAACGGGCTGCGACCGGAGTCTTTCATCGCCCGGACACCCCTTCCCCTGCTATGCATTCCATGCTTCTTCCTGATGAGTCGGGTAACAAAAGCAGGGTCACCGGCTGGCGCAACGAACTGGGCGCCGGGCGGTCGATCCTGAGGTTTTGCAAACTGTTGACCAAGGCCTTGTCCCGCATCAGGTCGCCCGTGGAACTGACCAGGCGGCTGTGCTGGACCACGCCGTCCCGGCCGATCCACACTTGCAGCACCGCCCGGAAACTGCCCGGGCGGGTCAACGGTGAACGACACAAGTTGCGCTGGATGACCGTCTGGATGGCTGCCGCGTAGTTGCTGTCACTCAAGCCCGGGGTTACACCGGGAGCCAGCGGTACCTCGCGGACCCGCACCGGCTGCAACGTGAACGCATCCGCCCGGGCATAGTGCGCCGCCAGCCCGGTGCCGCTGAGCAACACCCTCAACCCTTCGGAAGGAGTGAACAGCCCCTGCACACCCAGCGTATGGCGCTGGCTCGACAACTGGTGGTCCACCAGCACCGCCATGCCCGTCGCCCGGCTGAACTGCTCCAGCGCCGTGGTCAGTTCCTGGGGCGCGATGTCCAGGTCCACCAGGCCGACTGCCTGGATCGGCCCGGCCAGCAGACACAGCAACATCATCAGCCACCGCAAGGGCGTCCTGGTCATTCCACGCCTGCGTCCGCCCCCGGCTCTGCCCTGCTGCACGACTGACGTATCCGTTGAAAACCGTCATCCTGAGGGGAGTTTATGAATGTCGTATGACAACTGATACAAATCCCCCGGGCCGCACTAGACTGGTGCCAGACAACGAACCGTCCGGTGTAACGGGCAGGAGGTCGATGATGAAACAGTGGACGAAAATGATGGCTGGCCTCGGGCTGCTCATGGCCCTGCCCTGGGCCCAGGGCGAAGAAGCCCCGGCGTGTATCGAAGTGACCGTCGGTGGCTACAAGACCCCCGACTACAACTGCCTGAGCCGGCAGATGGGCAACGACCCGCAGGCTGCAGCCGCTGCGCAACAGGCTCAGGACGCCATCAATGTGCCGGTCAACGAACGCGCGCCGAACAGCATCGGCCTGGCCACCCCGGCGGCCACTGGCGTGCGCATGGGCAATACGTTTGGCACTTCGGTCAAGCCTCAGAGGCCGCCGGTTCCGGCCGGCAACTCGCCGCTGCCCAATGGAAATAAATAGAGACAAGCGCCAGACCTGCCCTGTGGGAGCAAAGCTTGCTCGCGATCCAGGCAACACGGTCCGCCAGATTCACCTCATCATCGTTCATCGCGGGCAAGCCTTGCTCCAACAGTTGGCTCTCGCGATCAGGCACTGGGACTCTGGCGGAAACTCACCGCCAGCCGGTTCCAGCTGTTGATGGTGCTGATCGCCAGGGTCAGGTCCACCAGCTCCTCCTCGCTGAAGCAGGCCCTGGCCTGGGCATAGACGTCGTCCGGCACCTGGCTCTCAGCCAACAGCGTCACCGCCTCGGTCCAGGCCAGGGCGGCGCGTTCGCGGGCAGTGAAAAAACCGCTGTCGCGCCACACCGCCACCGCGTAGAGCCGGCGCTCGCTCTCGCCCTGGCGTCGTGCCTCCACCGAATGCATGTCGGTGCAGAAGGCGCAGCGGTTGAGTTGTGAAGCGCGGATCTTGATCAGGTGCAGCAGCGCCGGTTCGATACTCAGGCGGCTGGCCAGGGCTTCCAGGCCGATCATGGCTCGCATCGCCCCGGGGGATGCAGTGTAGTAATCCAGACGCGGGCTCATGGCGGGCTCCGTGGTATTCAAGACCTTCACGGTAGGCCCGGGGGTCGGTCAATGACAGGTCCAATTCGTCGAAAAACCCGGAGGCAAGTCCAATGGGCGCGATTTTCCCCACGCAACTTCTATGCAGTCGCACAATGCGGGTAATCTTGCGCCTTTGACGCTGGCGGCCAAACAATCGCCCAGGAGCTTGCGGGTATGGAACTTCATGTTGTCATCAACGGCCGCAAGGACCTGTCGGGCCAGTTGTATCAACAATTGCGCAGCGCCATCGAAAGCGGTCGCCTGGCGGCCGGCACGCAACTGCCGCCCAGCCGCCTGCTGGCCGAGCAACTGGGCGTCTCGCGCAAGACCGTCTCCGACACCTACGCCCAACTGACCTACGAAAACCTGCTCACCGGCATCATCGGCAAAGGCACCTACGTCAACGCACGGCCGGTCAGAATCGTGCGCAAACAGAGCCACCGCGAGCTGGCCGGTGCCGACGTCGTCGAAGCCTGGCGCACCATGCCGGACCTGATGCGCCACCCCACACTCGAAGGTGCGTTGCGCTACGACTTCATCGGCGGTGCCACCGGCAAGGGCCAGTTTCCGCTGGACGACTGGCGGCGCTGCACGGCCCACGCGCTGCGCCAGATTGCCAGTGCCAAGGGCTTCTACAGCCAGCCCGAAGGGCTGCCGTCGTTGCGCAATGCCATTGCCCGGCACATCGCGTTTTCCCGCGGGGTCAATTGCCAGGATGAAGACGTGGTGGTGTGCAACGGCGCGCAGCAGGCCCTGGACCTGATCTCGCGAGTGTTGACCCGTCCTGGCAGCCTGGTGGCCATGGAAGATCCGGGCTATCCGCCGGCGCGCCTGCTGTTCGGCTCCCAGGGCGCCACGGTGGCCGGGGTACCGGTGGACGAGCAAGGCATGCGGGTCGACCTGATCCCCGACGGCACGCGGTTGATTTATGTGACGCCCTCCCACCAGTTTCCCTTGGGCATGCCCATGAGCCAGGCCCGCCGCGAGGCCCTGCTGGCGCGGGCCTATGAGCTGGGGGCGATCATCATCGAAGACGACTACGACAGCGAATTCCGCTACGAAGGCCGGCCCGCCGATTCGTTGCAGAGCCTGGATGAACGCGGGATCGTGGCGTACGTCGGCACCTTCTCCAAGACCTTGTTGCCGGAACTGCGGCTAGGCTATGCGATCCTGCCGCCAGCGATTCTTGAAGCGGTGATCCTGGCCAAGCGCCTCACCGACCAGCACACCTCCACCCTGCCCCAGTGGGCACTGGCGAAGTTCATCGCCGAGGGGTGCCTGCTCAAGCACATCCGCCGCTGCCACACCCTGTATGCCGGCCGCCGCGAGCGAATCCTGGCACGCATGGGCGGGGACTTGTCACCCTGGTTCGAGGCCGTGCCCACCACCGCGGGCTTTCATATGGCGGTGCTGTGCAAGGTCCCGATGGACCTGGCGCTGGTGATCGAGTTGGCGAAAAAAGCCGAAGTCGGGCTCTACAGCCTGGATGGCTTTTTCAACGATACCCCGGTGCGGCCGGGCCTGTTCTTTGGTTTCGGCGCGATCGAAACCCTGGACATCGACATCGCCCTGGACCGCTTGCGCGACATTCTGCAGCAAGTGGCCTGAGGGATTGGACTGGGCATTTATCCGCCCATTGGCTGTTTGAGCCTTGCCCCGCCGGGCCTATCCTGCACGGGTGTCATTGATAGTGAGCAACCCCCTGCGACTTTATTCAGGAGCCTGAACAATGTCTCGCCAAGTGATCAATACCGTACAGGTGCAAGCCGCCGCCGGTCGCTCGGAAGAACTGGGCCGGCAATTGCAGCAAATCGTCGAGACCCTGCGTGCCCAGCCGGGCTGCGACGCCTACCTGGTCGACCGTTGCCCGGACGATGGCGACCGCTGGAACGTCAGCGCCCGCTGGCAGTCGGAAGCGGCCATGCAAGCCCACTTCAACTGCCCCGAAGTGCAAGGCTTCATCAGCCTGATCGACAACCGCCTGGCCCGAAGCGTCGACTTCAACAGCTGACACCCCACGCCTGTAGGAGCTGCCGAGTGCAACGAGGCTGCGATCTTGCCCAACCCAATTGAATCTCAAGCCAAAGATCAAGAGCCAAAGATCGCAGCCTTCGGCAGCTCCTACAGGGGTACCGTTCACATGGGGTGGATCGCGGTATTGGTCTACCCACCTTCCGAAAGATTGGACGTTTGCTTACTCCACCGTGGGGCTTAGGGTGAATCCATCGCCGCGACAGCGCGAAATCACTCTAAACCACACAGGTCATACCTTCATGAAAACACTCTGTCTGATCGCCGCCCTCGGCCTGCTGCCCATGACCCAGACCTACGCCCACGAAGCCGCGCCTTCGGAGAAGGTCACGGTGCTGCAGGAGCAATTGCTGAAAAACGTTCCAGGTAAAAAAACCATGATGCTGACCGTCAACTATGCCCCCGGCCAAGCGTCCATTGCCCATAAGCATGAGGGCACGGCCATGGCCTACGTGCTCGAAGGCGCCATCACGTCCCAGGTCAAGGGTGAGCCGGCGAAGACCTACAAGGCTGGAGAGTTCTGGTATGAAGCGGCGGGTTCCGAGCATTTGGTCTCGAAAAACGCCAGCACGAGCCAACCGGCGAAATTGCTGGTGTTCATGGTGATGGGTGAGGATGAGGCGGTGTTGATACCGCTGAAAAACTAACAGCCAAGACGCAGTCTCCCTGGGGTCCACAGGGGATCTTGTACAACTCCCCAAAAAAAAGCCCCGCATCTCTCAATGCGGGGCTTTTTCATTCAACGCCGGATCAGTTGGCCGTGACGACCGCCTGACCGCTCAACGCCAGGTCCAGCAGTTCGCGGTTGGCGACCGCGTACATGGCGTAGTCGGTGCCGCTGGCGGCACGGATGTCCACCAGCATGGCGCGCCAGCGCTCGACCATTTCACGGTGCTGTTCCAGCCACAGCGCCAGGCGGGTTTCCACGTCCTGGGTCGCATCGCCGTCCTGCAGGACCGAGATGGTGATCGCCCGTTGCTGCCAGTCGATGTCATCGCGGAACGCTTCACGGGCCAGTGCCTGCCAGTTGTTTTCCACCGGCAGTGCGCTGATCTGTTGCAGGTACCAGGTGATGTCCAGGGCGCTGCCCACGGCGAAGTAAGCCTTGGCCACATCGGCAGCGTTCTGACCGGTGACGTCGGACGCCTCGATGATCGGCAACAAGGTGTACAGGTGCGTGGTGCCGGCGACCATGCGCGCCAGCAGCTCCGGCACACCGGCGGCCACGTAGGCCTGGTAGCGGGTCTGCCAGCCTTCGCGGGTCGGACCTTCCAGCAGTTCGTCGAGCTTGAGGCCCAACGCGGCCAGGTGCGGACCGAAGTGCGCGACGTCACGGGCAGCGTTCTGCTCGTTGCGGCGGCTGCGCAGGAACCAGCGCGTGGCGCGACGCCCCAGGCGCATCAGCTCGTCCATCAGCTCCAGTTGCACGTCGGCCGACACCTGGTGGTCCAGAGCTTCGATCTGACGGAACCAGTGCGGGAGGTGGAAGATATCCCGAACTATTACATACGCACCCGCAACATTCGCCGGGCTCATGCCCGTCGACTCTTTCAACCTTTGGACAAAAGTGATGCCCATGTGGTTGACCAGGTCGTTGGCGATCTGGGTGCTGACGATCTCGCGCTTGAGGCGATGGCGACGCATGGCCTCGGAGAACTTGCTGACCAGGGTCGGCGGGAACGCGGTCTCCATGTCACGGGTCAGGTAATCGTCGTCCGGTACCAGGGAGTTGAGCAGCGCTTCCTTGAGGTCGATCTTGCTGTAGGAGATCAACACCGACAGT
The DNA here is from genome assembly GCF_056521845.1 of Pseudomonas sp. PF05. NCBI lineage: Bacteria > Pseudomonadati > Pseudomonadota > Gammaproteobacteria > Pseudomonadales > Pseudomonadaceae > Pseudomonas > Pseudomonas sp. PF05. The sequence goes on from NZ_JBWLPW010000003.1 coordinate 153,943, forward strand.
TCGGCACGGGTCAGGCCATGGCCTGCCGACACGCGTTCGGCCAGTTGCTCTTCAGTCGGCAGGAACTCGATGGCGCGGTCCAGCTTGCCACGGGCTTCCAGGTCGTTCATCAGGCGCTTGTATTCGGCGATCCGCACGAAGGCGCGGCGTGCCGCCAGGGACAGGGCCTGGGTCTGCTTGTAGTTGTTGCCCAACACCAGGCCACCGACTTCGTCGGTCATGCTCGCCAGCAACTGGTTGCGTTGCTTGTCGGTCATGTCGCCGGCCTGCACCACTTCGTTGAGCAGGATCTTGATGTTCACTTCGTGGTCGGAGCAGTCCACGCCGCCAGCGTTGTCGATGAAGTCGGTGTTGGAACCGCCGCCATTGAGGCCGAACTCGACGCGACCCAGCTGGGTCATGCCCAGGTTGCCGCCCTCGCCCACGACCTTGCAGCGCAGTTCGTTGCCGTTCACGCGCAGTGCATCGTTGGCCTTGTCGCCGACATCGGCGTGGCTTTCAGTGCTGGCCTTGACGTAGGTACCGATACCGCCGTTCCACAACAGGTCCACCGGCGCCTTGAGCAGAGCGTTGAGCAGCTCGGTCGGGGTCAGTTTGTCGGCCTTGATGTCGAAGCGTTCTTTCATCTGCGGCGAGATGGCGATGCTCTTGGCGCTGCGCGAGAAGATACCGCCGCCTTCGGACATGATGCTGGTGTCGTAGTCGGTCCAGGCCGAACGCGGCAGGTCGAACAGACGCTGGCGCTCGGCAAAGCTGCTGGCCGGCTCCGGGTTCGGATCGATGAAGATGTGCAGGTGGTTGAAGGCCGCGACCAGCTTCAGCTTGTCGGACATCAACAAGCCGTTGCCGAATACGTCGCCGGCCATGTCGCCGACACCTACCACGGTGATGCTGTCTTCCTGGACATTGATGCCGCGCTCGCGGAAGTGGCGCTGCACGCCGACCCACGCGCCCTTGGCGGTGATGCCCATTTTCTTGTGGTCGTAGCCAGCCGAACCGCCGGAGGCGAACGCATCGCCCAGCCAGAAGCCGTAGTCGATGGCGATGCCGTTGGCGATGTCGGAGAAGGTCGCAGTGCCCTTGTCCGCCGCCACGACCAGGTACGGGTCATCGTCGTCATGACGCACGACGTTGGCCGGCGGTACCAGCGCGCCGTCCTTGAGGTTGTCGGTGATGTCCAACAGGCCCGAGATGAAGATGCGGTAGCAGGCGATGCCCTCGGCCGCGATCTCGTCCCGGCTGCCGCCCAACGGCAGGCGACGTGGCAGGAAACCACCCTTGGCGCCCACCGGCACGATCACCGAGTTCTTCACTTGCTGGGCTTTTACCAGGCCGAGCACTTCGGTGCGGTAGTCTTCCTCACGGTCGGACCAGCGCAGGCCGCCACGGGCTACGTTGCCAAAGCGCAGGTGCACGCCTTCAACCCGTGGCGAGTAGACGAATATCTCGAACTTGGGCACCGGTTTCGGCAGTTCCGGGATCAGGTGCGGGTTGAACTTGAAGCTGAAGTACGACTTGCTATGGCCGTTGGCGTCGGTCTGGTAGAAGTTGGTCCGCAGGGTCGCCTTGATCAGGTCCAGGTAGCGACGCAGGATGCGGTCTTCGTTGAGCACCTGGACGTCGTCCAGGGCCGAGAGGATCGCTTGCTCCAGGCGCAGCTGCTTGTCTTCCAGGTCATCGCCACTGAGTTTGCGCGCCAGGTAGAAGCGGGTCTTGAACAACCGGGTCAACTCGCGAGCGATGTCGGTGTGGTTGTTCAGGGTGCTGGCGATGTAACCCAGGTCGAAGCCCAGGCGGATCTGCTTCAGGTAACGGGCGTAGGCGCGCAGCAGCGCCACGTCGCGCCATGGCAGGCCGGCGGTCAGCACCAGGCGGTTGAACGCATCGTTTTCGGCATCGCCACGCACGATGTGGACGAAGGCGTCCTGCAAGGTGTCGTTGAGTTGCTGGATGTCCAGGTCCAGGCCTTCGGCGGCGGTGAACGCGAAATCATGAATCCAGAACTCGCGGCCATTGGTGTGGCGCAGGCGATAAGGGAATTCGCCCAGCACACGCAAGCCGAGGTTTTCCAGGATCGGCAGCACGTCGGACAGCGCCAGTGGCGTGTCGGCGTGATAGAGCTTGCAGTGCAGCTCACGCTGGCCGGAGACCTGGCCCAGCGGCTGGTAGAAGCTCATGACCAGTGGGTTTTTTTCGCTCAGGCTCAGCAGGTGCTGCATGTCGACCACGGCCGAGTGCGCGGCAAAGCGCTCGCGATAGCCGGCCGGGAAACCTTTCGGGAAATCCGACAGCACGTTGGTGCCTTGGGCTTCGCCGAAGCTCTCGACGACGAGGCTGGCGTAGTCGTCCTTCCAGCTGCGGCAGGCCTGCACGACTTCTTTTTCCAGCAGCAACGGGTCGATGTCGATGCGGTTCTTCGGGTCCACCCGCAGGATCAGTTGTACACGGGCCAGCACGGATTCGGAGAAGAAGGTCCAGAACTCGCAGTCCGAGGCCTTCAGGCGATCCATCAGCACTTGCTGGATCTTCTGGCGCACTTCGGTGGAGTAGATGTCACGTGGCACGTAGGCCAGGCAATAGCAGAAACGGCCATACGGGTCTTTGCGCAGGAACACGCGGATCTTGTTGCGTTCCTGGATCTGCACGATGGACATGACGGTGCTGAACAGCTCGTCCACCGGGGTCTGGAACAGGTCGTCACGGGGCAGCACTTCGACCACCTGGGCCAGTTCCTTGCCCAGGTGCGCCTTGGCCTGGAAGCCCGAGCGACGCTCGATTTCCGCGACCTTGCGGCGGATGTACGGGATGACCCGCACGCTCTCGCCATACACCGAAGAGGTGTACAGGCCCATGAAGCGGCATTCCTTGATGACCTTGCCGTCGGCGTCGATTTCACGGATCGACACGTAGTCCGGGTAGGCCGGACGGTGTACGCGGCTTGGGTGCGCGGCCTTGGCGAACGAAAGCAGCGTCGGTTCGCGCAGGTAATTGACGGCGTAGTCTTCGATGCGCAGGTCTTCGGCGGTCAGGCCGGCGCGCAGTAATTTGGTCAGGCCCAGGAACGAATCAGGGTTGTATTCGATGTGACCGCCATCGGCCTCATCGCGAACCACGAATTCTTCGTAGCCCAGGAAGGTGAAGTGGTTACCCACCAGCCATTCCAGGAAACTCTTGATCTCGCTCTTTTCATCAGCGTCGATGGCGTAGGCGCTGCTGTCCAGGCTGTCGAGGATTTCCTGGACCTTGGCTTTCATCGGTTCGAAATCGGCCACGGCCACGCGCACTTCGTCCAGCACTTGCTCGAGTTCCTTGCTCAGGACGTTGAGTTCGGCGGCGTTGGCGCAGCGGTCGATCTCCAGGTACATCAACGACTCTTGCAGGATGTCGTCGCCCTGGGTGCCTTTTGGCAGGATTTCCAGCAACTCGCCCTTGCTGCCGCGACGCACGCTCAGCACGGTGGTTTGCAGGGTATGGATGCTGTAGCCGCGACGGTTCAGCTCGGTGCGGACCGAGTCCACCAGGAATGGCAGGTCGTGGTGCAACACTTCCACGGCCGTGTGGGTCGACTGCCAGCCGTGGCGTTCGTAATCGGGGTTGTAGACGCGCACCTGCGGTTGCGTGTGATCGAAGCGCTCAAGCAGGCGCCAGGCAGACAGGGTGCAGCCGGCAAGGTCGGACAACCGGCGCTGGGTAAGTTCATCGAGGGAAATGATGCCGAAGAATTGTTCAGCGAACAGCGCCACTTGTGGCAGTGCCTGTTCACTGATGTGCTGCGCCAGTGCCGCCTGCAGTTGGTGCTGGAAGTCGGCTTTGCTGGCTGCGGTGAAGAACGCCATCTGTGGTACTCCGCTTGGGCTTGTTATTGATTGAAGCGTCGCGTGCAACCCCTGCGGGGCTGTCGGCCATCCCGTTCCTGATTCTCGGGCAGAGGAAACAGGACGACAGGTGGGTGAAGCTGGACAGGACCGGCAGGTCACATCCTTTTCCATGTAATTTCACGTCATGGACACCTGCAAAAACCACCCCGGGGTGGACTTTGCAGGAGCACATCCGTTGCGCAGCTTAACGAGTGCGACAATGTGCCTGCTTGCAGCGCTGCGACATATTCGGTCATCGGCAAGCTAAACCGGCCCGAGTTCATCGAACAACCCTAGCAGCCCAGGGGCGAAACGGCACCCAGAGGTAGTAATCCTGCAGAAAATCGTTCGGGCTGGCAGAATCCACTTTTTTTTGCACCCAGCGGGTGCATCGAGCCAGGAACCATCACCATGCAAATGACCACCGCCCTGCTGATCGCCACCCCATGTGACGACGAAGAAGACAACCTGGCCATGATCTGCTGCCACAGCGCCCAGGGCGAGATGTTCCTGATGACCCGCTACCCCGACGAAGACGAACTGGAAATCACCCTCGATGGCGAGCCTTCGACGCTGGAGGGCGTGAAGGTCACCCTCAGCCCTACCCTGCTGAAAATCGAAATCGCCGCAGCGGATGCCGATGCGTTGAACGGCGACGACACGCTGGAGATCATCCACGGCACCGATGCGGCGGACCTGGCGGAAGTGGAACTGACGTTGAAGAACATCCTCAAGGGGACAGGGACCTACACAAGCCAACTGTAAAATCCGAAGACAAACACGTTCCCGCTCGACTGAGCTGCCGAGCGGAAGCGAACCACCGTCGGTCGTGCCTCTGACACGTTGCCCTTGACGTCCCATTGGATTCTAGTGTTTCCTGAAACCGGTTTCAGAACCGCTAATAAATCCAATAAGCAGGTTTCAATCCGTGAATTCCTTCTCCGCCGCCCAGCGCAGTCGCGTGACCATGCTTGACGTCGCCGAACGCGCCGGGGTCTCCAAGGCCAGTGTCTCGCGTTTCATTGGCGAAGACCGCGCCCTGCTCTCCGAGGCCATTGCCCGGCGTATCGAGCAAGCTATCAGCGAGCTGGGCTACCGGCCAAACCAGATGGCCCGCGGCCTCAAGCGCGGGCGCACACGCCTGATCGGCATGCTGGTGGCCGATATCCGCAACCCTTATTCGATTGCCGTGATGCATGGCGTGGAAACCGCCTGTCGTCGTCATGGCTACAGCCTGGTGGTGTGCAACACCGACCGCGATGACGAGCAGGAGCGCCAGCACCTGGCGCTGTTGCGCGCCTACAACATCGAAGGGTTGATCGTGAACACCCTGGGTCATCACCGTGACGAACTGTTCGAACTGCGCAGCGAAATGCCCCTGGTGCTGGTGGATCGCAAGGTCGACCAGCTCGACAGCGACCTGGTCGGGCTGGACAACCCAAAGGCCGTCGAGATGGCCCTCGATCACCTCGAACAACGGGGCTACCGCGATCTGTTGCTGGTGACCGAACCGTTCGACGGCACCAGTTCACGAATCGAACGGGTCGAGAGTTTCAAGGCCGGCATCACGCGACGCCCTGCCCTGACCGGTGCCGTGGTGGAAACCTGCGACCAATTGAGCGAGCGCATCAAGGCCTTCCTGGCCCAACCAGGCCCCGGCCCCAAGGCGCTGTTCTGTGCCAACGGCATTGCCGCGTTGGCCGCCACCACGGTGTTGCGCGAGCTGGGTTGTCACTTGTTCGACGACGTGGGCCTGATCGCCCTCGACGACCTGGATTGGTACCCCTTGGTGGGCAGCGGCATCACGGCCCTGGCCCAACCGACGGCGCAGATCGGCGCCAGTGCGTTCGAGTGTCTGCTCAAGCGTTTGCGCGGGGACAAAGGACCGGTGCGGACCCTGGATTTTGCGGCGCGGTTGATTGAGCGTGGGTCGACGCTTGGGGTTTCTCGGTGATCGCGCGGGCCCTATCGCGAGCAAGCTCGCCTCCACAGGGATTTCCAGCGCGACACAGATCCAGCATGGGAGCGAGCTTGCTCGCGATGAGGCCCTGAAGCACACCACTTTTTTTTGCACAAAACTGAAACCGGTTTCAGAGGTATAAAAACAATGCACAACCCACCCGTATCCATCAGCCTTTCCAGCTACGGCGCCGACCTGGTGCGGCAACAAGGCCAAGGCAGTTTCATCGATCTGCTGGCTGCAGCTGGCGCCTCACGCATCGAATGGCGCGAAGAATTGCTCACCACGGAGCAGCCCGCCGAGCTGGCCGCTCGCGCCCGCGCCCAGGGGCTGCAAAGTGTTTTCTCGTCGCCACTGGAACTATGGCTCGCCGGGCAGTCCAGGCCCAACCCCGCCCTGGCGCTGGCGCTGCAACGGTCCGAGGCGTTCGGCTCGGCATGGCTGAAAGTCTCCCTCGGGCATTTCACCGACTCAAATGACCTGTCGGCACTGGCGGATACGCTCGGCGCAAGCCCGGTGCAGCTACTGGTGGAAAACGACCAGACCTTGCAAGGCGGACGGATCGAACCGATGCAACGCTTCTTCAACGCAGCACAAGCGCACGCATTGCCCGTCGGCATGACCTTCGATATCGGCAACTGGCAATGGCAGGACCAATCGGCCGCCGTGGCCGCCCGACGGCTCGGACGGTATGTGGCTTATGTGCATTGCAAGGCCGTGGCCCGGCGCGCCGACGGCAAACTGGTCGCCGTGCCTCCGGCCATGGCAGACCTGCACCTGTGGGAGCAACTGCTCAAGCACATGCCCATTGGTGTAATGCGCGCCGCCGAATACCCGCTGCAAGGCGAAGACTTGCTGCAATTGACCGCTGGACATGTCGCCACGCTGGCCCGTCTCGGACAGTCGCGCCGGGAGCCAGCCCATGCCTGAGTTCGATGTGTTGTCGTTCGGCGAAACCATGGCGATGCTGGTGGCTGACCAGCGCGGTGACCTGGCCAGCGTCGACCAGTTCCACAAGCGCATCGCCGGGGCCGACAGCAACGTGGCCATCGGTCTGTCGCGGCTGGGCTTCAAGGTGGCGTGGCTGAGCCGGGTCGGCGCCGACTCCCTGGGACGCTTCGTGGTGCAGACGCTGGAAAACGAAGGCCTGGATTGTCGCCACGTGGCGGTCGATCCAAGGCATCCCACCGGATTTCAGTTCAAGTCCCGTACCGGCGATGGCAGCGACCCGCAAGTCGAGTACTTCCGTCGTAGCTCGGCGGCCAGTCATCTGTCGATCGATTGCATCGCGCCATTGCTGCTTGAAGCCCGTCACTTGCACGCCACCGGCATCGTCCCGGCGTTGTCGGTCACGGCTCGCGAGATGTCCTTTGAATTAATGACCCGCATGCGGGAGGCCGGCCGCAGCCTGTCGTTCGACCCTAACCTGAGGCCGAGCCTGTGGGCCAGCGAGTCGACGATGATCACCGAGATCAATCGACTCGCCGCCCTCGCCCACTGGGTCTTGCCGGGGCTCGGCGAAGGTCGCTTGTTGACCGGTTTCGACGACCCGGCCGACATCGCCGCGTTCTATCTGGACCAAGGCGCCGAAATCGTCGTGATCAAGCTCGGCGCGGACGGCGCCTATTACCGCACGCACCTGGACCAGGGTGTTATCGCCGGCGTGCCGGTTGCCCGGGTGGTGGACACCGTGGGTGCCGGCGATGGCTTCGCCGTCGGCCTGATCAGTGCGTTGCTCGAAGGCCGCGCCATCACCGAGGCCGTGCTGCGCGCCAACTGGATTGGCAGCCGCGCGGTACAGAGCCGTGGGGATATGGAGGGATTGCCGATGCGCCTTGAGTTATTGACTGAATTTGAAACCGCCTATCGCGAGCAAGCTCGCTCCCACGGGGGTTAACTCGATCCCATGTGTGCGAGCTTGCTCGCGATAGAGCCACCGAAAAACACACCTGCTGCAACAAAAACAACAAGCTCAGGAGTCAACGACATGCAAACGCTCAACCTATCCACCCGCCGCTGGTGGTACATCATGCCCATCGTGTTCATCACCTACAGCCTGGCCTACCTGGATCGGGCCAACTATGGATTTGCCGCTGCCTCGGGCATGGCCAAGGACCTGATGATCACCCCGGGCCTGTCCTCATTGCTCGGTGCGCTGTTTTTCCTCGGCTACTTTTTCTTCCAGGTACCGGGGGCGATCTACGCGCAAAAGCACAGCGTGAAGAAGCTGATCTTCGTCAGCCTGATCCTCTGGGGCTCGCTGGCCACCCTGACGGGTGTGGTCTCCAATGCCTACTGGCTGATCGTGATCCGCTTCATGCTCGGGGTGGTCGAGGCCGCCGTGATGCCGGCGATGCTGGTGTACCTGTGCCACTGGTTCACCCGGGCCGAACGCTCGCGCGCCAATACCTTCCTGATCCTCGGCAACCCGGTGACCATGCTCTGGATGTCGGTGGTGTCGGGTTACCTGGTGCAGCAATTCGACTGGCGCTGGATGTTCATCATCGAAGGCCTGCCGGCGGTGCTCTGGGCCTTTATCTGGTGGCGCCTGGCCGATGATCGCCCAGCCCAGGCCAAGTGGCTCAGCGACCAGGAGAAACAGGACCTGGAAAGCGCCTTGGCGGCCGAACAGGCCGGCATCAAGGCGGTAAAGAACTATGCCGAGGCCTTCCGTTCCCCCAAGGTGATCATCCTGGCGCTGCAATTTTTCTGCTGGAGCATCGGGGTCTACGGGTTTGTGTTGTGGTTGCCGTCGATCCTCAAGGCCGGCCTGCAGATGAACATGGTCGAGGCCGGGTGGCTGTCGTCCTTGCCTTACCTGGCGGCGGTGATCGGCATGCTGGTGGTGTCCTGGGCGTCGGACAAGGCGCAGAAGCGCAAGCGTTTTGTCTGGCCGCCCCTGCTGATCGCCTCCGTCGCGTTCTACGCCTCCTACCTGCTGGGGGCCGAGCATTTCTGGTGGTCCTATGGCTTGCTGGTGGTCGCCGGCGCTTGCATGTACGCGCCGTACGGTCCGTTCTTTGCCATCGTTCCGGAAATCCTCCCGGCCAATGTCGCCGGCGGCGCCATGGCGTTGATCAACAGCATGGGCGCGCTGGGTTCGTTCGGTGGCTCATACCTGGTGGGCTACCTCAACGGCACCACCGGCTCCCCCGGCATGTCCTTCCTGCTGATGAGCGGCGCGTTGCTGCTGTCGGTGGTACTGACCCTCGCCCTCAAGCCCGGCGCCAGCGACCGGGAAGCCTCACATACCGCGACGCCACACCCGGCGCCCGCCCGTTCCTGAATCGAGACCCGTCCCATGAAAAAGCATGTGGTGTTGTACAAAGCGTTGTCACCCCAATTGATGGCCCGCCTGCAAGCCCAGGCCGACGTCACGCTCATCGAGCGCCTCGATGCCCAGGGCCTGGCGCAACTGCGCGACGCCCTCCCCGCCGCCCACGGCCTGCTGGGCGCCAGCCTCAAGCTGGATGCGGCGCTGTTGGACCTGGCGCCGAACCTGCAAGCCATCGCCAGCGTCTCGGTGGGGGTCGACAACTACGACATCGATTACCTGACCGAACGCCGGATCCTGCTCAGCAACACCCCGGACGTGCTGACCGAAACCACCGCCGACACTGGGTTCGCCCTGATCCTGGCAACCGCCCGACGCGTGGTGGAACTGGCCAACCTGGTTCGCGCAGGCGGGTGGCAACAGAGCATCGGCCCCCGGCATTTCGGCACTGATGTTCATGGTAAGACCCTGGGCATCATCGGCATGGGCCGCATCGGCGAAGCCTTGGCCCAACGCGGGCACTTCGGCTTCGGCATGCCGGTGCTCTACCACAGCCATTCGCCCAAGCCTGCGGTGGAGCAGCGTTTCGGCGCGCGCTATTGCAGCCTCGATACACTGTTGCAGCAGGCGGATTTCATCTGCCTGACCTTGCCATTGACGGCCGAAACCCAAGGACTCATTGGTGCGCAAGCGTTCGCGCAGATGCGTCCCGAGAGCATCTTTATCAATATCTCCCGGGGAAAAGTGGTGGATGAAGCGGCACTGATCGACGCCCTGCGCAACCAGCAGATCCGTGGCGCGGGGCTGGATGTGTTCGAGCGCGAGCCCTTGAGTGCGGATTCGCCGTTGCTGCAGATGGACAACGTGGTGGCGACACCGCACATGGGCTCGGCCACCCACGAGACCCGGGAGGCGATGGCGCGTTGTGCGGTGGACAACCTGTTGGCGGCGTTGGCAGGGGAGCGGCCAGCGAATCTGGTGAATGCGGGGGCATGGATCGGCTGACCTATTGCCGCCTTCGAATATGCCATCGCTAGCGGGGTCGCGATGGCATCTGTACTCATTTAGATGTGCACGTAACACAACCTTTCCGGGTACACCCGCCTTAGAACACCGCTGCCAGATTATCCTTTTGATCCTCGCTTAAAATAATATAAACATCCCAAACAGAGAGAACAGTATAGAGAAACCACACTTTCAACAAAGCAGCTACATTCCTACACCCCCCTCCTACTCAACGGCAAGAGCGAACCTACGTCAGCCTCGGAAGTCGCGCAATAGCCCTCACCTCACCCCAATGTTATTAATTAATCACTTGCGAACACACGCAAGTTGGGCGCTCGCGTCGCTCATTCCAGGACTTGAGCGATTCAACATCATTAGAAACGGTCGCTTGGTGGTGCCACAGTACGTGTTACGCGGTTGAATTATCGAATACAAAGCAACCAGGATCGAGTACATGCATAGCATCCGGGCAATGATAAAAAACGCCTATAAAAAACACACCAAACTTCTAGCAATGACGATAGTCACAATCATCGCACTCAAGCTCATCACACTTGCCCCTCCACTGTTACTCGGAACCATCATCGACACTCTGCAAGGTAACAGAAACCCAGCACCCGGCACCCTGCTCGCACTGACGACAGGCCTGATTGTCGCGGGGTGGATTCATGCCATCATCACTCCTCTGCAGCTCCATGCACTGTCAAAGCTGGTACAGAGCATTATCATGAACGCTTCCATTGAGTGGATCACCGAACTCATAGGCAAAGAGTTTTCGTTATTCAACTCTTGGAGAATCGGCCATTTCATCAAATCGGTCGAGCGCGGAATTACTGCGCACGAACAACTACTCACTTTCATTGTGACCATTGCGCTTCCCGTACTCTTGGAATTCATAGTTGTTGGAGCTGCCTTTATTTACATAGGTGGCGGTAAAATTTTTTTGAGCATGACAGCGTTCGGAACTATCTATCTGGCGGCCACCCATCAAATTATCAAATGGCGGAGAAAGCACATCGATGCAGTCAATGAACAGGAAGATGAGTTAAGTGCCCACCTCTACAACACCCTCAACGCTGGGAAAATCATAAAACTGGAAACTGCCATACCTACCGCCCTGCGCCCGTTGAACGCGGCGTTCGGACGTTATGCCAACGCAGCGGTGACTACGGCATCATCTGGCGGTCTGCTGAGCACCGCCAAGATACTGTTCGTAAGCCTTTCCACTGGGGGATTGCTCTACTGGGGCGTCGCGGATCAACTTTCGGCTCATCCCAGTATCAGTGTCGGGCAGCTGGTTGCCATTTTTTCAATCGCGGGGAGTTATCTGCTCAGTATTTCAACCTTGACCGAAGGGTATCGTGTTCTTGATCAGTTCCTTGCAGACCAGCGTCAATTTCAGGGTCTGCTATCACTTCCGGATTTCGATCGCAGCAATCGGCTGGCCTGGGTTGATTTCCAGCGGTCCTCAGTTCTGGAACTCGGCCCCTGCGAAGTGACAGGAACGGGACCGCTTCGCCTGTCGATCAAGCGCTCCCTGGCATTTGCTCAAGGGCAATCAGTGGCCGTCACGGGCCCTAGCGGCGCAGGTAAAACCACTTTTCTGGAAGTCCTCGCCGGGCTTGATGCATCAAAGCGAGACCAACTGAGTATCGACTCGGTACCGGTCTCACTTTTGTCCGGTCAGGCTCACTTGGACGCCTTGAGATATTGCCCCCAACAACCGCGGTTTCTGGAAGGCTCTTTTGAACAATCGGTTCTGTTCGGAGGCAGCGCATCGCCGATTTTGTCTAGAGCCATACGGCAATTGGAACTGGATGAGATCGTGACAACACGGCAGGTCAGCGAAAATGCATCGAATATCTCCGGAGGCGAAGCCAAACGCCTATCACTGCTGCGCCTGATCAACAAGCCTGGAAAATTCAATATGTTCGACGAGCCAAGCGCATCCATCGAACCTAGGCTGACCACGCCTCTTTGGGACCTGTTATTCGACGTATTTGCCGGGCAGGGGTTGATATGTGTCACCCATGACGTGGACCACTTGCATCGGTTTGACCGGGTCATTGTGATGCATGACGGGGCAATCGTGGAGGATGGTCCGTGGCGGGATCTGATCGACAGGCCAGCAATCAGGCTGCTGGTGGATGAGATTCGGATGCAAAAGTAGCGCAAATATGAGGTGCCGGATCTACTACGGTAATCGCGAGCAAGCTCGCACACTGGATCGGCGGCGTGCCTTGCCCTGCATCCACCGCCAATCCTCTGTGGGAGTTGAGCTTGCTCGCGACAGCGGTGGGTCAGGCTGCATTGAAGTTGAATGCGCCGCTGCCATCGCGAGCAAGCTCGGCTCCCACACCACCGCAGACTTGGATGGCGTTATGTATGAGGTTAGGCTTGGCCGAATAGACATTATGCCCATCAACAGGAATCAGGCCGGTGATCAAGCCGTTTACTCTGATACATCGCCGTTTCACCTCCATCCGTTGGCGTACTCGAGTGACGTTGTGGACCGCCGCCACGGCTGCTGGCTTGCTCGTCGTAATGTTCGCCAGGCTGGCAGATCTGGCATTGTCGCAATTCGCGCAGCAGACAGCTGAACGGCCTTGGCTGCCATTCATTTACACCCCTCTGATCGGTATGTTCGTGGTCTGGTTGACCAACCGTTTTTTCAAGGGCTCCCAAGGCAGCGGCATACCCCAGGTGATCGCCGCAACGAAACTGGCCAGACACGGGAAAAGCGTCGACAAGCTGGTTTCACTGCGAATTGCCTTTGGCAAGATCGGCCTGGGCGCGCTTGCACTGACAGGCGGCTTCTCCGCAGGGCGTGAAGGACCATCGGTACAGGTTGCCGCCTCGATCATGCATTTCTTCCACCGCTTTCTGCCCAATGCCCGGATCATTCGCGTAGAGGACCTGATACTGGCCGGTGGCGCCGCCGGTATTGCTGCGGCGTTCAATACTCCTCTGGCGGGTATTGCCTTTGCGGTTGAAGAGCTTGGCCGCAAGCTGGAAACCCGTACCAGCGGCGTATTGCTCAGCACCATTATTCTTTCAGGGATGGTCGCGATCGCCTTACAGGGAAACTACAACTATTTCGGCCATTTCGATGTTAAGGAGGTCGGCCGCGATATGCTTGTCCCGATACTGGCGGCGGGCATCGGCTGCGGCCTGCTGGGTGGGTTATTCAGCCGGATGCTGTTGTGGCCTCAGCGTCATCATCGGTTCGTGCTCTGGGAGTGGCGTCGTGCGCATCCGGTATGGTTCGCCGGGATCTGTGGCGTCATTGTGGCGATACTGGGCTGGCTCAGCGCAGGAACGTCGTTTGGAAGTGGCTACGGGATTACCTCCCAGGTCATCAACCAAGACGTCGGCCTGCCCTGGCATGCACCGATTACCCGTTTCCTCGCGACGATCGTCACTTACTTTTCCGGTATTCCGGGTGGCATCTTCGCGCCCTCCCTGGCGATCGGAGCCGCCGTTGGATCAAACGCTGCCGAACTGTTTGGTCTTGCCCTGCAACCCATTATTGCGTTGTGCATGGTTGGCTTTCTCGCCGCCGTCACACAGTCGCCAATCACCTCCGCAATCATCGTGATGGAGATGATCGATAGCCATGAGTTGGTCATCAGCCTCATGGCAGTGGCGTTGATCGCCAAAGCGGTGAGTTCAAGGATGGGGCCTGAGTTGTATCAGCAATTGTCGAAAGATTTTCTACACGGGTCGAAAAACGAAACAGCCGTGCCAAAACACGGCACGGCGTAAGCCCGAGCCCGAGCCCCGGCCGACCGGTAAATCCGGGGGTATGGAAAGGCTGACTCAATCTGTGAATTCATGCCAACGCCTGGATTCTCAATCCCGATAAAGAATCTGCGGGGAGCGCGTTTGTCGCTTCAATATCAAAGTCGCTCAAGGGATGATTTGTAGGCCAGGACAATGTAAGCCAGTTGAAACTCGATGGCATATTTCAAACTCCGTTTCATTCGCTCTTTTTCAACATTCGCCTGAGGATTCTTATTATCCCTAACGCCTAGTTTGGCTTGCCTCGCCGCCAGGGCGAGCTCTTGCAGCCGCTCAGCAACCATGTCAGTTGCCGCCTGAAAAGCTTCAATGCCTTGGCGGAACGATTCATCGGTAACGCTATCGACTTCGATGTCCGCTTTCTCCCTGATTTCCCTGAATTCAGCAGGTGTTACTAACGCATCGCTCTCCATTCGAGTGATCAACTTTTTTAACTCTTCATCTGTGGACGCCAATTGCAAGCTCATGGAATGACTCCTCAAAAAAGACACGGGGCCCCGTCGCCCATCTCTAATCTATTAGCCAAAAGCCAAGGCATCTACTGTCAGAAATTACAGGTGTATACGATTCATTTATGTGTTTTGGATGAATTGAAGCTGTCGCAGATTATCTTTCGCAGGCCTCGAAGCCCGACAGAGCAAGCCTATGCGGTCCATCCGGGCGTAGCTGCATATTTGAAATCAAGACAACGCGGCGCCCAAGCCCGCCGTGATTGCGGCGCTTCAAGGTGCAGCGCGTTCGACGCCGATCACAAATCCGCACACCAGACAAAATCCCGTTAGTCGCCACCCCCCGCCATGCATTAAAGTAATGCCCCCAGCCCCGGCGTTATCCGAACGCCTGGGGCCACCCTTTCCAGGAACAGTCACCGATGGAACATCGTGAAGCGCTGCTTGCGCTGCGAACCTTTCTTTCAACGCAGATTCTCGGCCAGGAAAAACTCATCGAGCGCCTGCTCATCGCCCTGCTTGCCGACGGCCACATGCTGGTCGAAGGCGCGCCGGGGCTGGCCAAGACCAAGGCCATCAAGGAGCTGGCCGAAGGCGTCGAAGCGCAATTCCATCGTATCCAGTTCACCCCAGACCTGCTGCCCGCCGACATCACCGGCACGGAAATCTATCGCCCGGAAACCGGCAGCTTCGTGTTCCAGCAAGGGCCGATTTTCCACAACCTGGTGCTGGCCGACGAAATCAACCGCGCCCCAGCCAAGGTCCAGTCGGCCTTGCTCGAGGCCATGGCCGAGCGCCAGGTCAGCGTCGGGCGCAGCACCTATGAACTGTCGCCGCTGTTCCTGGTGATGGCCACGCAGAACCCGATCGAGCAGGAAGGCACCTACCCACTGCCCGAAGCCCAGCTCGACCGCTTCCTGATGCACGTCAAGATCGGCTTTCCCGATGCCACGGTGGAGCGTCGCATCCTCCAGCAGGCCCGGGGTGAAGCGCTGAACGGCGAGACCAAGCCCGAGCGCCGCGTGAGCCAGCAGGCGATCTTCTCCGCACGCAAGGAAATCCTCGGGTTGTACATGGCCGACGCCGTGGAGGAATACCTGGTGCAACTGATCATGGCTACCCGCAACCCGGCCAAGTTCGATCCGGAAATGGCCGAATGGATCGCCTACGGCGCCAGCCCGCGGGGCTCCATTGCCCTGGACCGCTGTGCCCGTGCCCATGCCTGGCTGGCCGGACGCGACTTTGTCAGCCCGGAAGATATCCAGGCCGTGCTGTTCGACGTGCTGCGCCATCGCATCATCCTGTCGTTCGAAGCCGAGGCCGCCGGCATCGACCAGGACCGGGTCGTGCAGCGGATTCTCGACGTCGTTGCTGTCGCTTGAGCATGAGTCATGAATAACCCACTGGCGCCCGCACCGGGCATCCGCGTCAGCCTTTCGGAGCTGATCGAGATGCGCCATCGTGTGCGCGAGGTGCAGTTGTTCTCGACGCCGGGCCAGCGCAGCCCGCTGATCGGCCTGCATCACTCCAAGCTGCGCGGACGCGGCGTGGATTTCGACCAGGTGCGGGTCTATCAGGCCGGCGACGACGTGCGCACCATTGACTGGCGCGTCACCGCCCGGACCCAGGAGCCCCACACCAAACTGTTCCACGAAGAACGCGAGCGGCCGATCTTCATCATGATCGAGCAAAGCCACCGCCTGTTCTTCGGCTCGGGGCTGATGTTCAAGTCGGTGCTCGCCGCCCAGGCCGCCAGCCTGATCGGCTGGGCCGCACTGGGGCACAACGACCGGGTCGGCGGCCTGGTGTTCGGCAATAACACCCATTACGAGGTCAAGCCGCGGCGCAGCAAACAGAGCCTGTTGCAATTGCTCAACCGGCTGGTGCGAGTCAATCAGTCGCTGCACACCGAAGGCGAGCCGGACCGCGACTCGTTCGGCATCGCCCTGCGCAGGGCCCGGGAAGTGCTACGGCCCGGCAGCCTGGTGATCGTGATTTGCGACGAGCGTGCGTTGTCCGATAGCGCCGAGCAGCAGCTGAGCCTGTTGTCGCGCCATTGCGACCTGTTGCTGCTGCCGCTGTCGGACCCACTGGATCACGCCCTGCCCGCCGCCGGCCTGCTGCGCTTCGCCCAGCGTGCTTCACAGTTGGAGCTCGACACCCTGAACTTCGAACTGCGCCAGGCCTATCGCGCCCAGGCCGAGGCGCGTCAGGAGCGCTGGGAAATACTGGCGCAGAAGCTGCGGATCCTGATGATGCCCTTGAGCACCCAGGGCGACATGGTCGAGCAACTGCGCGAATACCTGAACCCCAAGCGGGCCGGGAAAAGTCGATGAGCAACCTGGATCAATTGCAGCCGCTGATGGCGCCGCCCCCTATTGGTTTCTGGCCTCCTGCGCCAGGCTGGTGGTTGCTGCTGGTGTTGATCCCCCTGCTGGGCCTGGGCCTGTGGCAGTTGCGCCGGTTCATTCCCGCCAAGCGCACCGGCTCCCGTGCCGAACAGCCCCTGGACCCGGTGCGACTGGCCGCGCTGGCCGAGCTCGCCCTGCTGCCCAAACCCTACGATGGGGCGCCGGCCGGGGCCTGGCTGCAACAACTCAACGGGCTGCTCAAGCGCCTGTGTCGCAACCATTACCCCTATAGCCAGAGCCATACCCTCAATGGGCGCAAATGGCTGGCTTTCCTGGACAACCGCTGTCCGGCAGCCGGCCTGACCCGCTGGATGGTGCTGGTGGAAGGCGCCTACAAACCCGAATGCAAGCTCGATGACAAAGCCATCGCCGGCCTGACCCAGGCGGTCGAAATCTGGATTCGCAAACATGTTTGAGTTCGCCTGGCCGTGGATATTGGCCCTGTTGCCGCTGCCTTGGCTGATGCGCCTGGTGCTGCCGGCGGCCGACAGCGGCGAGCCTGCGCTCAAGGTCAGTTTCCTCGCTGACCTGGAAGGCCTGGTGGGGCGGCGAGCCCGGGCCAATCTGCCGACCTGGCGGCAACAGGCGCCCTTCATCCTGCTCTGGCTGCTATTGCTGATCGCCGCGGCCCGACCACAGTGGTTGGGCGAGCCATTGCCCATTGCCGCCAGCGGTCGCGACCTGCTGGTGGCGGTGGATGTCTCGGGCTCCATGGATTTTCCCGACATGCACTGGAAGGACGAAGAGGTCAGTCGCCTTGCGCTGGTCCAGCATATGCTCGGGGATTTTCTCGAAGGCCGCGAAGGTGACCGGGTCGGCCTGATCCTGTTCGGTAGCCAGGCCTATCTGCAGGCACCGCTGACCTTCGACCGCCGCACCGTGCGCCATTGGCTCGATGAGGCGCGTATCGGCATCGCCGGCAAAAATACCGCCATCGGCGACGCCATCGGCCTGGCCCTCAAGCGCCTGCGCCAGCGGCCGGCCCAGAGCCGTGTGTTGATCCTGGTCACCGACGGCGCCAACAACGGCGGCGAAATCGACCCCCTCACCGCCGCGCGACTGGCTGCCGACGAAGGCGTGAAAATTTACCCGATCGGCATCGGTGCCGACCCGGAACAAAGCGGCACCACGGGTTTGCTCGGCGTCAACCCGAGCCTGGACCTGGACGAACCGACACTCAAGGACATCGCCCAAGTCACCGGTGGCCAGTATTTTCGTGCCCAGGATGGCGAGCAATTACTGGCGATCAAGACCACCCTCGACCAGCTCGAGCCAGTGACCCAGCAACCGACCCAGGCTCGTCCTGCCCTGGCGCTGTATCACTGGCCCCTGGCCGTTGCGCTGCTGTTGAGCATGTTGCTGGTGGCCCGGGCGCGCTGGCCGGACAATCCGCTGCAACGCCTGCTCAACCAAGCGCTGTTCCAGCCGGCCCAACACACCGAGTGGCGCCAGCGGCTCAAGCGCCTGCGCTTGCGGAGGCGTCGATGATCGCCCTCTGGCCACACTGGCTACGCCCCTGGTTCGTGTTGCTGCTGCCTCTGCTGGGCTGGTTGCTCTGGCAACTGTGGCACCGGCAAAAACGCGTGGGCCGCTGGCAGATGATCCTGCCGCCCGCCTTTCATGCGGTGCTGCTCAGTGGCGGCAGTGGCCGGGAAAGCCGGTTGCCGTGGATTGCACTGGGCCTGGGTTGGCTGTTGATGGTGCTGGCGTTGCTCGGGCCGAGCTGGGCGCGGGTCGAACAGACCAGCCAGAGACCCGCCGACCCGCTGGTGGTGGTGTTGGAGCTGACCCCGGAAATGCTCGCCACCGACGTCCCGCCCACGCGCCTGGAACAGGCCCGGCGCAAGGTCCTGGACCTGTTGCAGAACCGCAGCGACGCCCAGACCGCGATCATCGTCTATGCCGGCAGCGCCCATACGCTGGTGCCGCTGTCCGACGACTTGTCCACCAGCACCAACCTGCTCGAAGCCCTCGCACCGTCGATCATGCCGCAAAGCGGCCATCGTGCCGACCTGGCGGTCCGCAAGGCCTTGGCCCTGCTGGACCAGGGCGAACTGGGCCATGGCCGGATCCTGCTGATCGGTTCGTCGCTGAACGAGCAGGAACGCCAGGGCATTCGCCAGGCCCTGGACGGTTCCGCCACGCAGTGGCTGATGCTGGGCATCGGTACCCGCGAAGGCGCACCGGTGCCCCAGGAAGATGGCAGTTACCTCAAGGATGCCCAGGGTGCGATCCTGGTGCCACGCCTGGACAGCCCGGGCCTCAAGGCCTTCGCCAACGAGTTGGACGGTCGCTACCGGCCGGCGCGGCTGGACGACAGCGACCTGCGCGGCCTGGGCCTGCTGGCAGGTCCTAGCCATCTGCGCAGCGACGGACAAACGCTGCGCCTGGACACTTGGGCCGACCAGGGCTATTGGCTGCTCTTGCCGCTGTTGCTGCTGGCCGCCTGTGCCGGGCGCCGAGGCTGGCTGTTCTGCCTGCCGCTGTTGTTCATGTTGCCGCAAACCAGCCACGCCTTCGAATTCCAGGACCTGTGGTTGCGCGCCGACCAACAGGGCCAGCATTTGCTCAAGCAAAAGCGTCCCGCCGAAGCCGCCGCCCACTTCGAGGACAGCCAGTGGCAAGGCGTCGCCTTGTACGAGGCCGGCCAATACAGCGAAGCCGCCCGACGCTTCGCCGAAGGCAACGATGCCCGCGCGCACTACAATCGTGGCAACGCCCTGGCCAGGAGCGGCGAACTGGAAGCCGCACTGGACGCCTATGAGCAGGCCCTGGAGTTGCAACCCGACCTGCGCCCCGCCCAGACCAACAAGGCCCTGGTGGAAAGGCTGTTGGAAGAACCGGCCCCCGTACCGGAAGAACCCAAGCCTGCCGACAGCGAGGAGTCGGGCCCCGCCGAGCAATCGCCGGATGCCGCCTCACCCTCCCGGTCTTCCGACCCAGGGCAGCCCTCCCGCGAGGCAAGCGCAACATCGGACGAATCCGCGCCTGCGCGCACGGCACAGCCGCCCACCGCCCAGGATGTCCCGGGCAGCGAACTGCCCGATGAGCAGACCACCACCCCGCCACTGCGTCCTGCCGCAGGTCAGCGTAACGAAGAAGAACAGCGTCAGGCACTGGAACAATGGCTGCGCCAGATCCCGGATAATCCAGGGGAGTTGCTCAGGCGTAAATTCTGGTATGAACAGCAAAGCCATCAGGCCCAGGAAAAAACCCAATGACCCGCTTCACCGCCTACCTCCTCGTGTTGCTGCTCTGGGCCTCTGGAACCCAGGCTGCACAGCTGACGGCCAGTGTGGACCGCAGCCGCCTGAACTCCGGGGAAACGGTGGAACTGACCCTGGAATCCAACGACGCCACATTGTTCGGCAAACCTGACCTGGGCCCGCTTCAGGCTTTGTTCGATGTGCGCGGCACCCGCCAGGTCAACCAGTTGACGACCCTCGACGGTGAGAACCGCGCCACCACCCGCTGGATCGTGACCCTGCTGCCGCGCCAAAGCGGCACCGTGATCATTCCGCCGCTGCAATTGGGCGAAGTGACCAGCCAGCCGATCACCCTGCAAGTAATCGAAAGCGAAACCCGCAACGCCTCGGGCCCCCTGGCACCGGTGTTCATCGAGGCCAGCCTCGACCAGACCCAGGTATATGTTCAGGCCCAGGCGATCTTGACCCTGCGCATCTACCATTCGGTGTCGCTGTACGACGACAGCAGTCTCACGCCGCTGCACATTCCCGACGCCCGCACCGAGCAACTGGGCGAATCGCGCACCTATGAAAAAGTCATCAACGATGTGCGCCATGGCGTGATTGAACTGCGTTACGGCATCTACCCGCAACGCAGCGGCGAACTGACGATTCCGGCCCAGACATTCAGTGCCACCCTGGTCGAGCCGGTGGCCCAGGACGCCGTACCTTCGGGTCCCAAGCCCGGCCAGTTGATGCGGGTAAGCTCCCCGCAACTGCTGCTGCACGTCAACCCCAAGCCGGCCAGTTACCCGGCCGATGTGCCCTGGCTGCCCGCACGCAGCCTGTCCTTGAGTGAAAGCTGGAGCCCGGAACCAACCCATAGCCAGGTGGGCGACTCCCTGACCCGCAGCCTGACCCTGGAAGCCGAAGGCCTGGCCAGCGCCCAGTTGCCGCCCCTGCCGGCCACTGAGATCAATGGCCTGCGGCGCTATCCGGACCAACCGGTACTCAGCAGCCGCAACAGTGAGCGCGGGCTGGTGGGCAGCCGCGAAGACCGCGAGGCCCTGGTGCCCAACCGCAGCGGCACCATCGAGCTGCCCCCGGTGGAAGTGATCTGGTGGAACACCCTGGAAGACCACCTGGACCGCACCAGCCTCCCGGCGCGGACCCTGCAAGTGGCGAACAATCCAAGCCTGATGGTGGACACGCCGGCCGGTACGACGCAGATCGTGACAACGGTCGACAGCGAGGCCCTGTGGTACTGGCAACTGAGCACCTTCCTCCTCGCCTGCACGACGCTGCTGGGCTTTGGCTTGTGGTGGCGCGCCCGCTGGCAGCCAGCGATCCTGCGCTCGACCCAGACCGGACCGAGCCCGCGTACCCTGCTGGATGACCTCAAACGCACCTGCCTGGCCAACGACCCCCACGCCACCCGCCAGGCCCTTGACGCCTGGGCCCGCCAGCAGCCGGAAACCCTGGCCGACATGGCGGCGCGCTTCGTGCCGCTGTCAGACGCCCTGGACGGTCTCAACGGCGCGCTCTACAGCGAGACCGGCCAGCACTGGCAAGGCGAGGATCTGTGGCGGGCCATCCGTGCCATTCCGCCCACCGAAGGGGCGCTGGACTCGGCGAGTGATTCGGGTTTGCCGCCGCTTTACCCCAAATAATCCCGCTCTGTTTCGCAGCCTTTGTGGCGGGGGCAAGCCTTGCTCCCACATAAATTTCCTTGCCACAGGATTAGTCTTCGATAGATCCAGCGAAGTTGAACAAGTCCTCAGCCCTGTTTCCCAGTAAACTCTCCTTCTTTTAGCCGCCCTCCTTTTCACCGCGGCCATCATCTGTTTTCTGGAGTTTGCCTTGCGTCTGTTTCACACCTCCGACTGGCACCTGGGGCAAAACCTTCACGGCCAGGAACGTGATTTCGAACACGCCTGTTTCCTCGACTGGCTGCTGCGTCAACTGACCCACGAAAAACCCGACGTGCTGCTGATCGCCGGCGACATCTTCGACACCGTCAACCCGCCGGTCAAAGCCCAGGAACGGCTGTACGATTTCATCGTCAGCGCCCATGAACAAAACGCCAACCTGACCATCGTGATGATCGCCGGTAATCACGACTCCGGCTCGCGTATCGAATTGCCTGCGCCGCTGATGCGACGCCTGCGCACCCATGCATTGGGTCGAGTGTTGTGGCTCGACGATGGGCAACTGGACGTCGAGCGCCTGTTGTTGCCGTTGCCCGATGCCAAGGGCAAGGTCAAGGCGTGGTGCCTGGCCCTGCCGTTCCTGCGCCCTGCCGAAGTCACCGGTGCGCAACTGGGCGACGACTACTTGCGGGGCATCGGCCAGGTACATGAATGGCTGATCGCCGCGGCCAACAGCAAGCGCAAGAAAGGCCAGGCGCTGATTGCCATCAGCCATGCGCACATGGCCGGCGGGTCGGTGTCCGAGGATTCCGAGCGCAGCCTGATCATCGGCAACGCCGAGGCCCTGCCCGCCAGCCTGTTCGGCCCGAGCATCAGCTACGTCGCCCTCGGCCATTTGCACAAGCCGCAGAAGGTCAACGGCGAAGAACGTATCCGCTACAGCGGCTCGCCGATCCCGCTGTCATTTTCGGAGATCGGCTATCAGCATCAAATTCTCGACATCACCCTGGACGGCGAAACCCTGGTCAAGGTCGAGCCACGCCTGATTCCCCGGGCCGTCAACCTGCAACGCCTGGGCCCGCTGCCCCTGGCCGATCTCCTGGTGCAACTCAAGGACTTGCCCGACATCGATCTGCTGGCCGATGTCCAGCGTCAACCCTGGCTGGAAGTGCGGGTGCGCCTCGATGAACCGCAGCCGGACCTGCGTCACCAGGTGGAGACCGCACTGCAAGGCAAGGCTGTACGCCTGGTGCGGATCGCCGCCGAGTACGCCGGCAACGGCGGCGCCGGCAGTGCCGCTGACGGCAGCGCGCTGGTGGAGCTGGATCAACTCAGCCCGCAGGAGTTGTTCAGCCGCGCCTGGCAGGACACCTACGGCAACGAAGTGGACGAACAGACCCTCAAGGACTTTGCCGTGCTGTTGCAAGACGTGCAGATGGAGAGCGAGCAGCCATGAAGATCCTCGCGATCCGCCTCAAGAACCTGGCGTCCCTGGCCGGGCCTTTCGAAATCGATTTCACCGCCGAACCCTTGGCCAGCGCCGGCCTGTTCGCCATTACCGGTCCCACGGGCGCCGGCAAGAGCACGTTGCTCGACGCCCTGTGCCTGGCGCTGTTCGGCGCCGTGCCACGCCTCAATAACACCGGCCGCGACGCCAAGGTGCCGGACGTCGATGGCGAGATTGCCACGGGCGATCCGCGCACGTTGTTGCGCCGTGGTACCGGCGATGGCTATGCCGAAGTGGATTTTCGCGGCATCGACGGACGCCGCTACCGGGCCCGCTGGGAAGCCAATCGTGCCCGGGAAAAGGCCGGCGGCAAGTTGCAAGCCAGCCGCCAGAGCCTGCGGGACCTGGACAACGATCAACTGCTGGCGAGCCAGAAAGGCGAATACAAGACCCAGCTCGAAGCGGCCCTGGGCCTGAACTTCGAACAGTTCACCCGGGCCGTGCTGCTGGCCCAGAGCGAGTTCAGCGCATTCCTCAAGGCCGATGACAACGATCGCAGCGAACTGCTGGAAAAACTCACCGACACCGCCCTGTATACCCGCCTCGGTCGCCGCGCCTTCGACAAGGCCAAGCAAGCCAAGGACAGCCACCGGCAGTTGCAGGACCAGGCCACCGGCGTCACACCGCTGGCCCCCGAAGCCCGGGCCGAGCTGGACCAGCGCTTCAACGACGCCCAGCAACAACTCAAGGCCCAACAGGCACAACTCAAGCAACTGGAGCAGCAACACACCTGGCTGCGCGACTTGGGCCAGTTGCAGGAAGAACACGCCAGCGCCGCCGAACAGCTGCAACAGGCCCAGGCCGATTGGAACGCCCTGGCCGACGAGCGCCTGAAACTCGTCCGCCTGGAACAACTGGCGCCCCAGCGCCATCAGTTCATCCGCCAGGCCGAACTGGGCCGACAGCTCGACCCCTTGATCGTGCAGATCCAGCAGCTCACCCAGCAGCAGATCGACCTCCATGAACAGCAGGTCGAACTGGAAAAAGGCCTGGGCGCCGCGCAACTGGCACTGGCCACAGCCCGGCAACACAGCAGCGACAGTGCGCCGTTGCTGCGCCAGGCTTTTGAAGAGCAAAGCACCCTGGCCCGCCTCGCCAGGGACGCCAGCCAGGGCGCCGAGCGCCAGGAACAGGCGCAACAGGCCTGCACCGAAGGCCAGCGCACCATCGACACCTTGCTCGAACAGCAAAAGCTGGTGGCCGAGCGCTTGCAGCGCATCGCCAGCGAGCTTGCACAAAGCACACACCTGGCCCCGCTGAGCGATGCCTGGAACGCCTATCGCGATCGCCTGCAACAACTGATGCTGATCGGCAATCGCCTGAATCAGGGCCAGGCCGAACTCGCCACGCTGGAACAAGGCGCCGCCCGCGCCGCCGAGGAACTCGCCACCCGCCGGCAAGACCTCGAAGTGCTCTACAAGGAAGCCGGCGCCGAGCCGGAGGCCGTGGCCGAACAGATCCAATTGCTCGGCACCTTGTTGCAAGACAACCGCAAGCAACTGCGCGCCTTCGAAGAGCTGACCCGGCTGTGGGCCAGTCAGCAAGAACTGGACAAACGGGGCGCCGAGCTTGAACAACGCCAACAACAGGCGTTGCAGGAACGTGACCGATTGGTGCGTGAAGGCGGCGAAGCCAAGGCCGAACTGACCATTGCCGAACAGACCCTGACCGTCACCCGCGAGCTGCTCGAGCGTCAGCGCCTGGCTCGTAGCGAAAGCGTCGAGCAACTGCGCGCACAGCTACAGGACGAGCAGCCCTGCCCGGTGTGTGGCAGCGTCGAGCATCCTTATCATCAGCCCGAAGCCTTGCTGGAAAATCTCGGGCGTTTTGATGAAACCGAAGAAGCCAACGCCCGCAAGGCCGTGGACCTGCTCAATGAAAAAGTCATCGACCTGCGAGCGCAATACAGCGGGGTCATCGCCCAGCTCAAGGAACTCAAGCAGCAGCAGGAACAGCTCGCCAGCCAGCAACAGGGCCTCGCCCCCAGCCTCGAAGCCCACCCGTTGTCGGCACAACTGCTGGCCCAGGATGCGAACAAACGCGACGCCTGGCTGACCCAGCAGAACAGCCAACTGAGCCTGCGCATCAGCCAGGACGAACAACGGCAGACCGCCCTTTTGACCTTGCAGCAGGACGCTGCGCGCATGGCCCAGCGGCTGCGTGAAGCCGAGGCGGCCAGCCAACAGGCCTCACAGCACCTGAGCAACCAGCAGCAGGAACTGGCCCGCGACCGTCAGCGCCTGGACGAGGAACTGAGCCACTTCAGCACCCTGCTGCCCGCCGACACCTTGCAGGCCTTGCGCAGCGAGCCCGCCGCAACCTTCTTGCAGCTCGACCAGCAGATCGCCCAGCGCCTGGAGCAACTGCAACAGCAGCGCGACGAGCAGGACGAACAGCTCCAGCGCCAGCAGACCCTGGAGAAAGAGCAGGACCGCCAGCAGACCCGCCTCCAGCAACTGGAAGCGGCCCGCCTGCAATTCAGCGCCCTGAACGAGCAACAACAGGCCTGCCAGGAGAAACTCACGCAACTGCTCGGCGAGCACACCAGCGCCGAACACTGGCAGCAACAACTCGACCAGCGCCTGGAACAGACGCGGGATGCCGAGGCGACGGCCAATCAGCAGTTGCAGCAACTGCGCAACGACTTGGTACAACTGGGTGCCGAACTCAAGGCCCGCCAGGAACAGGCCCAAGCCCTGGACCACGAACACCAGACGCTGGCCACCGGTATCGCGCAATGGCGCACCACTCATCCTGAATTGGACGATGCCGCCCTCGACACCCTGCTCGACCTGGACGAACAACACGTCGGCCAGTTGCGCCAGCGCTTGCTCAACAGCGAAAAAGCCATCGAACAGGCCCGCGTCCTGCTCACCGAGCGCGAACAGCGCCTGCAAAACCACCAGGCCCAGCACAACGGCAACCTGGCGCCCGAACAACTCGCCCAAGCCCTCACCGAACTGCAAGCTCAATTCGCCGCCAGCGAACAACACTGCGCCGAACTGCGCGCCCAACAAGCCGACGACCAGCGCCGGCAGAACGCCAACCAGGCCCTGGTCCAACAGATCGAACAGGCCTACACCGAATACCAGCGCTGGGCACGCCTCGACGCCCTGATCGGCTCGGCCACCGGCGACCGCTTCCGCAAGCTGGCCCAGGCCTACAACCTCGACTTGCTGGTGCATCACGCCAATGCCCAACTGCGGCAACTGGTGCGCCGCTACCGGCTCAAGCGCGGCGGCAGCATGCTCGGGCTGCTGGTGATGGACACGGAAATGGGCGATGAACTGCGCTCGGTGCATTCATTGTCCGGCGGCGAAACCTTCCTGGTCTCCCTCGCCTTGGCCTTGGGCCTGGCCTCGATGGCGTCCAGCACACTGAAGATCGAATCGCTGTTCATCGACGAAGGCTTCGGCAGCCTCGACCCCGAGTCGCTGCAACTGGCGATGGACGCCCTCGACGGACTGCAGGCCCAGGGCCGCAAGGTCGCGGTGATTTCCCACGTGCAGGAAATGCACGAGCGGATCCCGGTGCAGATCCAGGTGCGGCGCCAGGGCAACGGCTTGAGCACAGTGGAGGTGAAATGAGCCACGCCACGCTCTATTCCTTCCGCCGCTGCCCCTATGCGATGCGGGCGCGCATGGCCTTGCGCTACAGCGCGGTCGAGATGGAGATTGTCGAAGTCAGCCTGAAGGCCAAGCCAGCCGAGATGCTCGCACTCTCCAGCAAAGGCACGGTGCCGGTGCTGCAGGTCGATGGCCGGATGATCGATGAAAGCCTGGAGATCATGCGCTGGGCCTTGGCCCAGCACGATCCGCAAGACTGGAGGCTACGGGACGACCCCGAAGGCCAGGCGCTGACGGCGGCGTTGATCGAGGAAAACGATCAGGTGTTCAAGCTGCACTTGAATCGCTACAAATACCCCGAACGCTATCCCGAGTACCCGAAGGAACATTACCGCAGCGAGGGTGAAAGCTTTCTGCGCAGGCTGGAGGCCTTGCTTGAAACTCGGCCGTTCCTGGCGGCGCATCACCCGAGCCTGGCCGACGTGGCAGTGATGCCCTTCATACGGCAGTTCGCCCACGTCGACCGTGAGTGGTTTGCCCAGGCGCCCTACCCTCGGCTACAGGACTGGCTGCATAGGTTTCTGGAGTCCGAGCTGTTCGTGGCGATCATGGCCAAGTAACCATTAGTGTGAAGAGGGAATTTACTCCTGCTGGCCTGCGTAGGAGCTGTGTAGGAGCTGTGTAGGAGCTGTCGAGTGAAACGAGGCTGCGATCTTTCCCCTAACACTTGAGTCTCAAGCGAAAGATCAAAAGATCGCAGCCTTCGGCAGCTCCTACACAGGCCCAGCGGGAGCAAGCTCCCTCGCCAAAAAAGCATTATGCAGCCCTGTTATCGAAGCAATCAGTCGCTCAGCAAACTCAATAATCGCTCACGCGCCACTTCCAACTCGCCGGCATCCGGCTGGGCCGCCGAGACAATCGGCGTGGAATAGAGAAACAGCAGCATCACCGCCAGACGCATCGCCATGGTGTCGGTCCTTAATCGGCAAAGGAGTCAATTTATCAGCGTCAAATTTAAACACATGGCCAAGTGATATTACAGCAGGATTTCTCCAGAAACGGCGAAGCCTGCGATCTTTTCTCTTGCACCTGTGGGTCGGTGAAGATGAAAAGATCGCAGGCTTCGGTCGTTGCGCGAGATTTCAGTGTTGGGTCTTGTGGTCCAGTGCCGCATAGAAGTTGGCGCTTTGTTGCAGGTATTTCTCGGTGTAGCTCTGGGTGCGATTTTTCTTGTCGCTGATCTCGACGCTGGCACTGGCGGGCAGCGCCACGGTGGCAGAGATAGCGGAAGCGGCGATCACGGAGAAGAGATTCAGATTCATGGCGGTAGACCTCGGATTCAGTTGGCTTGCTTGCCCGGTTGGGCCGTGAAGCAAACTTACGCGCCGAGGCGTCCTGCGTTGAAATGCTTTACATCACTTGCGAATATCAGTCTCGTTGATACAACGGCGCAGGCCCCAAAAAACGGGGCCTGCGGTCTATTGACGGACGATGAACTTCAAATCGCTGGGCGCATCCATCGGCATTTTCTGCACGGTTTTACCCAGCAGGCCGGTCTTCGGATCGCGCTCGATCACCACGATCTGGTTGCTCTTCTGATTGGCAATCAGCAGGAATTTCCCGCTCGGGTCGAGGCTGAACTCCCGTGGATGATCGCCTTCGACCGAGCGCCGCTGCAGCTCTTTGAGCGTGCCGGCGGCCGGGTCGATGGCGAACACCAGCACTTCGTTGGTGGTGCCCCGGTTGCTGACGTAGAGGAACTTGCCATCCGCGGACGCATGCAGCGCAGCCGCCGCCCTGCCCGGCTGCGGCTTGCCAGCCGCCAGGTCGACCAGTTGACGCTGGGTCAATCGGCCATCCTGATAATCGAACACCGCCACTTGCGCGCTCATTTCCATGGTCAGCCAGGCATGCTTGCCATCAGCGCTGAACAACAGGTGACGCGGGCCGCTGCCGGGCGGCAATTGCACGAATGCCGGATCGGCAGGTGTCAATGGTAGCTCGGGATTGGCCTTGGGGTCGTAGCGATAGACGAACACCTTGTCCGCCCCCAGGTCGTTGGCGAACACGTACTTGCCATCCGGTGAAGGCACCACCGAATGCACGTGAGCCGATTTCTGCCGCTCGGGATTGACCCGACTGGGCTGATGAGCGCCCGACTGCACAACCGGAGCCAGCTTGCCGTTCGATTCCACTGGCAGCACCACCAAAGTACCACCCGGGTTTTCCAAGACAGAATAATTACTGACCAGCAAATGCTGGCCATCGTGACTCAGGCTGGAATGGGTTGGCTCGTTACCCAGTGACTGCACCTGGTTGATCAGGCTCAGTTCATGGGTCTTCGGGTCAATGGCGTAGCTGCTGACCTTGCCCACCGGGTCTTTCTGGCCCGGCCCGTTTTCGTTGACCACGAACAACCGGGTCATGTCCTTGGAAAGGGTCAGCCACGATGGGTTGTCAGTCTTGATCACTTGCAACGGCTTGGCATCGAGCTGGCCGGTGCGGCTGTCGAATTGCATCCGGTAGATGCCCTGGCTCTGGCCGGCGGTGTAGGAACCCACCAGCAGTTGATGGCGTTCATCGGTGCCCGCCTGGACGCCCATGGCGCCCACGCTGCCGGCCATCAACAACGGCCAGAGACTACGCATCTTCATCTTCGTCGTCCTCATCGTCGTGGCCGCTGGTGGCTTCCACGCACTCCAAGTGGTGATCACCCGAATCGCTGGTGATGATCCAGTGGTTCAGGGTTCTATCGAAGGTCGCAGCCAGCATCTGCGCCGGCGTAAAACGCCAGTGCTCGAGGGTACGACCGTTCATGCACTCGACGTGCAGTTGGTCCTGTTCGTCGAGGGAGAAATCGAACGCATGCAGCCCGTCGATGATAAGCATGTCGCAGGATTCGAGGGCATGCAGCAGGTGGTCGGTTACGGCAGTCATGGTGATCAGTCGGTCGTTGGGAAAGTCGCCATGATAACCCAATGTGGGCGTGGGCCTTGGGCCATAAGGTTCGAAAGCGCTGTCGACTGGAAGATCGCCATCGCGAGCAAGCTCCCACAGTGGATATTTTGTGAATACAAAACTGGTGTTCACTGAAAATCCAACTGTGGGAGCGAGCTTGCTCGCGATGAGGCCGCTACATTCAACTTGAACATAACGACCTCACCGCAACCCTCAGAGCGCCTCGCGCCCCGGCACCCCATCCACCAACCGCAAGAGCCCCAACGGGTTGGCATTCTTCAGCGGCTCGGGCAGCAGGCTGTCCGGGTAGTTCTGGAAGCACACCGGACGCAGGAAACGATCGATCGCCAGGGTGCCCACCGACGTACCACGGGCATCGGACGTCGCCGGGTAAGGCCCACCGTGCACCATCGAATCGCACACCTCCACCCCGGTCGGATAACCGTTGAGCAGGATGCGGCCGACCTTCTGCTCCAGCAACGGCGTCAGTTCGCTGAACCGCTCGAAATCCGCTGGCTCGCCGATCATCGTTGCCGTCAGTTGGCCGTGCAGGCCGTTCAGCGCGGCGCTCAGTTGCGCCTGGTCCGCGACTTCGACAAACACCGTGGTCGGGCCGAAGACCTCTTCTTGCAGCGCCTCGTCACCGTTGATCAGCAGGCTGGCGTCGGCCTTGAACAACTGCGGCTGGGCCTGGCCGCCCTGCTGTTCGCGTCCGGCCAAGTGTTCGATGCCTGGGTGAGCCAGCAACTTCTGCAGACCCTTGCCGTAGCTTTGCAGCGTGCCGGCGTTGAGCATGGTCTGGGGCGCCTGATCGCCGATCAACGCCGCCACTTGCTGGGTGAAGGCGGTGAACTGCGGCGAACGAATGCCGATCACCAGGCCCGGGTTGGTACAGAACTGGCCGCAGCCTTGCACCACCGAGGCGGTCAGGTCGCGAGCGACGCTCTCGGCGCGGGTTTCCAGCGCTTGCGGCAACACGATCACCGGGTTGATGCTCGACATTTCGGCAAACACCGGGATCGGCTGCGGCCGCGCGGCCGCCATGTCGCACAGGGCGCGCCCGCCCTTGAGGGAGCCGGTGAAACCCACGGCCTGGATCGCCGGGTGCTTGACCAGCCATTCACCAACGCCACCGCCGTAGATCATGTTGAACACACCCGCCGGCATCGCCGTCTTTTCAGCCGCGCGGATGATCGCATCGGCCACGTGTTCGGCGGTCGCCATGTGGCCGCTGTGGGCCTTGAACACCACCGGGCAACCGGCCGCCAGGGCCGACGCCGTGTCGCCACCGGCGGTGGAAAACGCCAGGGGGAAGTTACTGGCGCCAAACACCGCCACCGGCCCGAGGCCAATGCGGTATTGACGCAGGTCCGGACGCGGCAACGGCGTGCGTTCAGGCAACGCCCGATCGATGCGCGCACCGTAGAAATCACCGCGGCGCAGGACCTTGGCGAACAAACGCATCTGCCCGCTGGTGCGACCACGCTCGCCCTGGATCCTGGCTGCTGGCAACGCGGTTTCACGGCAGACCACGGCCACGAACGCATCGCCCAAGGCATCCAGTTCATCGGCAATGGCCTCAAGGAACTCGGCCCGGCGCACCGCACTCAGGCTGCGGTAGGCCGGATAAGCCGTCGCGGCAGCCTTAGCGGCGGCGTCGACTTCTTCTGCCGTGGCCTGGACGAATTCATGGGGCAAGGTCTCGCCGGTACTGGCGTCGACGCTTTGCAGACGTGTCTGGCCGGCCGCACTGCGCGCCCCACCGATGTAGTTGTGGCCAAGGATCTGGTTCATCGCAAGTCTCCTTTTAAAGTGTGCCGATAGTACCCGGGTTGAACACCGCGTCTACCGGGGCAATGCCGTTGACCAGCGGCGCGCCGAATTCAGCCTGGCTGATTTCGAACACATCCCCCGGCTGCGTGCGGATGCCATCGGCGAACGACAGGGTCGCGGTGCCGAAGAAGTGAACGTGGACGTCCCCCGGGCGCAGGAACTGACTGTACTTGAAATGGTGGAATTCCAGGTTTTCGAGGCTGTGGCACATGTTCGCCTCGCCGCTGAGGAATTCGTTCTGCCACAGCACTTCGCCGTTGCGCAGGATACGACTGGTCCCGGAAAGATGTTGAGGCAGTTCACCTACGCGAAGTTCCGGGCCAAAGCTGCAACTGCGCAATTTCGAATGAGCCAGGTACAGGTAATTCTTGCGCTCCATCACGTGGTCGGAGAACTCGTTGCCCACGGCAAAGCCCAGCCGATAGGGTCTGCCGTCGTGACCGATCACATACAGGCCGCTGATTTCCGGCTCCTCGCCAGCGTCTTCAGCGAACGGCGGCAACGGGAACGGATGGCCCGGACGGACAACGATGCTGCCGTCGCCCTTGTAGAACCACTCCGGTTGCACGCCGGCCTGCCCGGCCTCGGGTTTACCGCCCTCCACACCCCACTTGAAGATGCGCATGGTGTCGGTCATGGCCGCTTCGTCGCCGGCCTGCTGGTGCATCTTGTCCCGGGCCGAGGCGCTGCCCAGGTGGGTCAGGCCGGTGCCGCTGACCAACAGGTGCGCCGGGTCCGGGTGGTCCAGTGGCGGCAGGATGCGCAGCTCACCGAGCAACCGGGCGTAGTCATGGCTCGCCCCCAGGCCCAGGCTGTCGACCTGTTGCTCAAGCTTCACGCCCCCCTCGATAGCCGCCAGCGCCAGCTCGCGCACGGTGCCGGCGCCCTGCACTTCGCGCACCCGATCGCCATCGACCACACCGACGCGGCGTTCGCCGTTACTCAATTCGAACTGAACTAGACGCATGGGTTTCTCCCTGTAAACAAAACTTGAATAGGCGTAGCAGGCTTTTGTGGTGTAGGAGCTGCCGAAGGCTGCGATCTTTTGATCTTGATCTTGATCTTGATCTTTCGCTTGAGATTCAAGTGTCTGGGGAAAGATCGCAGCCTCGTTTCACTCGACAGCTCCTACTCAGCTCCTACACAGCTCCTACACGCAGTCGAGCGGGAGCAAGCTCTCTCGCCACAAAAACTCGCTCCAGAGTTGATTGCGGTGACCTCAGGTACGCGTTGCCCCTCGCGCGCTGGCCGCGAACTGGTCCGCCGGCAGCACATGCTTGCGCTCCAGCAGGCGATAGACCACGCCGGTCAACACCAGGCCGAACACCATCACACAGGACAGGAAATACAGCCCCGAGGCCAGGTTGCCGGTGTACTCCTTCAGCGCACCGATCACGAACGGGCCGATGTAGCCGCCCAGGTTGCCCACCGAGTTGATCAGCGCAATGCCCGCCGCCGCGCTGGCGCCGGCAAAAAAGCGCCCCGGCAAGGTCCAGAACACCGCCGTGCAGGAAAATAGCGCGAACGCCACCAGGCACAACGCCGCCAATTGCAACACCGGCACCGACAGCCAGGCACTGAGGAACAGGCCGATGGCCCCTAGCACATAGAGCACGGCCAGATGACCGTAGCGATCATTCAAACGGTCGGAACTGCGAGGAATGATCAGCAAACCGATGATGCCGAAGATGTAGGGCACCGAGGACACGAAACCGGTCACCAGGTCCGTTCCGCCAAATTGCTTGATCAACGTGGGCAGCCACAGGCCCAGCCCGTAGATACTCAGGGTGACCGGCAAATAGAACAACGCCAGTAGCAGGACGCGCTTGTCCTTCAAGGCGTGCAGCGGATTGCCATGACGGGTCTGGCCGTATTCCTCAAGGTCTTTTTTCAGTTCACCAGTCAGCCAGTCCTTCTCGGTCTGATCCATCCATTTCACCTGTTGCGGACCGTCCGGCAAATAACGCAGCACCGGCCAGGTCAGCAGGATCGCCGGCATACCGATGACGATGAACAACCACTGCCAGCCGTGCAGCCCCAGGACACCGTCCATGCCCAGCAAGCCGCCGGATACGGGACCGGTGATCATCATGGCGATGGGTTGGGAAAGAATGAACAGCCCCAGGATCTTGCCGCGATGGCGCACCGGGAACCACTGGGTGATGTAGTACAGCACGCCCGGGAAGAACCCGGCTTCGGCCGCGCCCAGCAAAAAGCGCATTACATAGAAGCTATGCGGGCCTTGCACGAACGCCATGCCGATGGTGATGGCGCCCCAGGTGATCATGATCCGCGCGAACCAGCGCCGGGCACCGAAGCGTTCCAGCATCAGGTTGCTGGGGATCTCCAGCAGGAAATAACCGATGAAAAACAGCCCTGCACCCAGGCCGTAGGCGGCGTCGCCGATGCCCAGGTCGGCCCCCATGTGCAGCTTGGCAAAGCCCACCGCAGAGCGGTCCACGTAGGCGATCAGGTACAGCAGGATCAGGAAAGGAATCAGTTTGAGTGTGATGCGGCGAATAAGCCGCAATTCCTGGCTCATGGGACCGGTCTCCGATTGTTGTTGTTATGGAACCTTGGGGATTTCTCTCGCGAATGACCGCCAGGACAATCCCTCCGTTGAATTGGACTATATAGTAATACTATTTACCCAACAACACTTCCAAACCGCACAAATTGCGCTTATGTTACGCTTCATCTAGAACAATATAGTCATACAATAAGAGAATCGATCATGTCTGATAAGAAACCCTCCCTGCGCTCGGCCCAATGGTTTGGCACCGCCGACAAAAACGGCTTCATGTACCGCAGCTGGATGAAAAATCAGGGCATAGCCGACCATCAGTTCCATGGCAAGCCGATCATCGGCATTTGCAACACCTGGTCGGAGCTGACGCCGTGCAACGCGCACTTCCGGCAAATCGCCGAACACGTCAAGCGCGGTGTGATCGAGGCCGGAGGGTTCCCGGTGGAATTTCCAGTGTTCTCCAACGGCGAATCGAACCTGCGCCCCACCGCCATGCTGACCCGCAACCTGGCGAGCATGGACGTGGAAGAGGCGATTCGCGGCAACCCGATTGACGGCGTGGTGCTGCTCACCGGTTGCGACAAGACCACCCCCGCCTTGCTGATGGGCGCCGCCAGTTGTGACGTGCCGGCCATCGTCGTCACCGGCGGGCCGATGCTCAACGGCAAGCACAAAGGCCAGGACATCGGCTCGGGCACGGTGGTCTGGCAATTGAGCGAGCAGGTCAAGGCCGGCACCATCACCCTTGACGATTTCCTTGCGGCCGAGGGCGGCATGTCCCGCTCGGCCGGCACCTGCAACACCATGGGCACCGCCTCGACCATGGCCTGCATGGCCGAAGCCCTCGGCACCTCCCTGCCCCACAATGCGGCGATTCCGGCCGTGGACGCACGGCGTTATGTGCTGGCCCACATGTCCGGTATGCGCGCCGTGGAAATGGTCCGTGAAGACCTGAAGCTGTCGAAGATCCTGACCAAGGAAGCCTTCGAAAACGCCATCCGCGTCAACGCGGCCATCGGCGGTTCGACCAACGCGGTGATCCACCTCAAGGCCATTGCCGGGCGTATCGGCGTGCAACTGGACCTCGACGACTGGACCCGCATCGGTCGCGGCATGCCGACCATCGTCGACCTGCAGCCGTCCGGGCGCTTCTTGATGGAAGAGTTCTACTACGCCGGCGGCCTGCCCGCCGTGCTGCGTCGCCTCGGCGAAGCCAACCTCATTCCGCATCCAAACGCGTTGACGGTCAACGGCAAGAGCCTGGGGGAAAACACCAAGGACGCACCGATCTACGGCCAGGACGAAGTCATTCGCACCCTGGACAACCCGATCCGCGCCGACGGCGGTATCTGCGTGCTGCGCGGCAACCTCGCGCCACTGGGCGCAGTGCTCAAGCCGTCCGCCGCCACCGCCGAACTGATGCAGCATCGCGGACGTGCGGTGGTGTTCGAGAACTTCGACGAGTACAAGGCACGGATCAACGACCCGGAACTGGACGTGGACGCCGACTCGATCCTGGTGATGAAAAACTGCGGGCCGAAGGGTTATCCGGGCATGGCCGAAGTGGGCAACATGGGCTTGCCCGCCAAGCTACTGGCCCAGGGCGTGACGGACATGGTGCGCATTTCCGACGCACGCATGAGCGGCACCGCCTACGGCACGGTGGTGCTGCACGTGGCACCGGAAGCCGCCGCCGGCGGACCTCTGGCGGCGGTGAAGGAAGGCGACTGGATCGAGCTCGATTGCGCCAGCGGCCGCCTGCACCTGGACATCCCGGACGCCGAACTCGCCGCGCGCCTGGCCGACCTGCCGCCACCGCAGAACCTGTTGGTGGGCGGTTATCGCCAGTTGTACATCGACCACGTGCTCCAAGCGGACCAGGGTTGTGACTTCGACTTCCTGGTGGGCTGCCGCGGCGCCGAGGTGCCACGCCACTCCCACTGACCCGTTATGAGGTGCTGTGCAGGTGCTCGTGCGTGCTGTGCAGGTGCTCGTGCGTGCTGTGCAGGAGCTGTGTAGAGCTGTGTAGGAGCTGTGTAGGAGCTGTCGAGTGCAACGAGGCTGCGATCTTTCCCCTAACACTTGAATCTCAAGCGAAAGATCAAAGGATCAAAAGATCAAAAGATCAAAAGATCGCAGCCTTCGGCAGCTCCTACACAAATCCAGCAGGAGCAAGCTCTGGCCACAAGGTCACCAGCCCCAAGGGTTTGGCCTGATGAATATCCGCCGCGCCTGCTATCATGCGCAGCACTCCCCTCGCACAGGATCGCGCCGCCTCCCATGGATTACCGCAAACCCTCCGACCGCAAAAGCATGCACGCACGCATCGTCCAGGAACTGGGCATGCAGATCGTTTCCGGACGCTTCAAGCCGGACGACAAACTGCCCGCTGAAGCCTTGTTGTGCGAAGAGTATGCGGTCAGCCGCCCGGTGCTGCGCGAAGCCACGCGGGTGCTGGTCGCCAAGGGCCTGGTGTATTCGCGCCCGCGCGTGGGCACGGTGGTCAAGGCCCGGCGGGAATGGCACATGCTCGACCCGGATGTGCTGCACTGGCTGATGCAGAGCAGCCCGCAGAATGAATTCTTCAACCTGCTCACCAGCGTGCGCAGCATCATCGAGCCGGCCGCCGCTGCCCTCGCCGCACAGTTCGCCGACGAGGCCGACATTGCTGCCATCCGCGAAGCCTACCAGCGCATGGAAGCGGCCCCGACCCCCGAGGCCGTGCTGCAACCGGACCTGGACTTCCACAGTCGCATCGCCGACGCCACTCACAACGACCTGCTCGCCAACCTCTGCAACATGTTGTCGGTGGCGATCGCCGAGGCACTCAAGCATTCCAACCAGCGGCCCAACCTGCATGAACTGGCGATGCCGCGACACAAGGCAATCCTCACCGCCATCGAGAACCGCGACGCCCTCGGTGCCCGCCATGCCACGCTGGTGCAGCTGGACGATGCGCGCAGCGCACTGAATGTAGTACTGGGCAGCGATCCTGCCTGATACGGTGCGGTAACTATGTACCGCACAGCGCATTGAAGAAATTCCGAAACTGGCGTGGTCGTCATCCCGACGACCACGAGTCCAGGAAAAGGATTTCTTATGACCTCCCCCTCTCCGGCTGACAGCCATTGCGCATTTTCGCAAAACGTCAGCCAGCGATTTGCCGGACGCCCGACGTTCGAGCAAGTCGCACAGAAAGCACTGCAACAGGCGATTCAGAAAAGATTCCCCACCTCGAACATCGACCTGTCCAAAACCAAACTGGCAACCCCGGATGTGGCCGCTCGCCGCTGGCGCTTCCAGCCTTTCATGCGCCTTGTGCTCGATTACCTGAGCCTTGGCACGCCTTTGGATTTCACGCCACAAGGAAACTTCGACTGTTATCTGTCCGATGCCCCGCCGCACCGCCTCAAATCAGGCGATTACAGCCTGGACATGAAGGTCATCGAAAAACTCGTGCTTGAACTGCCCGTGACGATACCGATCGAACTGGAAGATGCCCTGACCCGCTATTGGAACGCTGACATCGATGACGCCCCCCAAGTCGATGACCGCACCTCCACCAACCGCTGGCAATGGCTCAGCGACACCTTGCGCAACATGCTGCATATCCAAGGGCTGCAACAGCCTGGATTGAGTGAGCCGGTGCGCGAGGCCCTGGATCAGATCGTACGTTGGCCCGACCGCGAACAGCGTTTCAAAAACAATGTCCCTCCCGTCTACGCCTACAGCTTGGAAAGCATCGTCACCTACGGCGCCTCCACTGCGCAGTTGCCAAGCAGCGAGATCCTGCTGCTGCATTACACCCCCAATGACCTGGTCATCGTGCTGTGCAGCCCTGACAACGCCGTGCGAACCTTCGATTCACTGGATGCTTTCAATGACTTTTGGGCTGAACGGATTGCCAACGCCTACCTCGTCGACAGCGTCACCTGCCAACGCTATGAAATAGGCGGCAACGCCTTCGATACCCAGGCGCAACTGATACTGGAGCAGCAACTGGCGGACCTGAGGGCTGTGCAACTGCCCTCGCGGATCGGCCCACAGAAGCTCGGGATGCTCTATAGCGAGCTGAGCGATCCAGCTCGCTCTATGGGCGGGGCCACCTGCCTCGCGACGCAGACAGTGGCAAAACTGCGGCCGATACTGCCCGACTGGCTCAAAACAGCGGCCAGCGTCGACCAGGCGAGGTTCCAGCGATATAGCCTGGCGATGGCCAGCGTCAAGAAACGCAGCCAAGGGCGTCCCCCTGTCAGCGACATCAGGGCTTTCGCGGCTGACGCGTTGCTCAGCAAGATGAATGAAACCAACGACAATGACAAAGCCAAGGCTGACGCCAACCGCTTCCAACCGGATGACGTGGAGCTGATCTTCACAGTCTCCGCAGGGTATCCGGGGACTGTCGGCATCAGCGAAAAAAGGACAATGAGTCTGACGCAACTGGCCATCGACAACCTCATCGCGCGCCCCAGTGGAAACCTGGCGCTCAGCCATCGCCGGGGTTTGACACTGCCCGCATGGTTGACGCCGGACTTCATCACCCGCCGGGGTGGGCTGATCGAACAGCTCGACATTGGCACCACCTACCCTCGCTACCTGCAACAGGAGCTGTTGGGGGACTCGCCTCAAGCGCTCGACTACCAACGGATCTTTGCAGAACAGGTCCCGGCGCAGCTACCGCTCGAGGCGTTACAGCAAGTGCTCGGCAACGAAAACGGCATGACCCGTCAAGGGCTGCGCCTGATTGAAGCCCTGTTGCAACCGGACGCAGGCGACCAGCAGGTTGATGGTCGCCCCGTGGTGATCCGACACTTGGCCTTCCTGCGCAAGCCCCTGGCCCGGCCCGACATCGTGAGCAACATGTTCATTATCGAGGCGCAGGACACCAGCACGGGGCCGCACGTGTTGTATCGTCCCCTGTATACGCCCGTACTGATGGAGTTCCCGACGCGCCAGGCGCTGTTACAGTCTGTCATCAGCGACATCGAACTGCAGAACAGCGTCCTGACCTGGATGTCCGACGACGCCCGCCCGGTGTACACCAATGGCGGCTTCCAGCAGCCGCACATCGTGCACTTTCTCCAGGGCGACGAGTTTGGCGTTCCTGAAGTGCCCGCCCCCGCGACGCTCGCCACCCATGCCGACAGCGATGAACTGCTGCAATACCTGCGCAACGGCAAGCTGATGCAATACCTGTATGGCTGCAACGCCCAAGCCCTGATCACCCAGGCCGACCGCGCTTCGATTTCCAACCGTGAAAGCCGCTGGGCGGTGCTGCTCAAGGGCGCGAGCCTGCTGTTCAATACGTTGCTGTTCCCACTGCTACGCGGTCCGACCATGACCGTCGCCTGGCTATGGAGCCTGATGGCCGCCGCCAGCCACGACATTCCAGACCTGAGCAGTGACGATCCCGTGACGCGGGAACTGGCCGCTGTCGATTTGCTGGTCAACCTCGCCATGTTGGTGACCCAGTTTCCTTCCATTCAGGCACCTGTTCGCCCTTCCGTGCCCATGTCGATCAAGGAACAAGCGATGCACGCCCCGGCGCCGCGCCTCGTTGCACAGCAATGGCCCGCACCCGACCTGCCAACCATCCGCCAGGGATCCATTGCCTTGCCTGGCGAACATCCCAATGCTTTCCTGGATTTCAGTTTCAGCAACCCTCGAAACCGGCTGACGCAGGAACAACGCACCCGTCTCCTGCGCATGCAGGTACCACGCCCCGCGTCATTGCCTGTGCCGATCCCGTACGGGCCTTTGAAAGGTTTGTACTTGATCGCCGAAAAGTGGCATGCGTTGCTCCAAGACGGTCTGTATCAAATCGACCTGGATCCGGAAGGTCAGATCACGATTATCGACCCGCTTGATCCGACACAAAGGGGCCCCGCCCTGCGAGCGGATCCCGAGGGTAACTGGTCCCTGGACCTGCGCTTGCGCCTGCTCGGCGGCGCACCGCCCAAACGCCTGGCCGACCAGCGTCGCCAGAATGCCCGCAGAGCCGCCGAGCTGAGCCAGGAACTGGAGAACTTCCTCACCCAGCAGGTCGACCAACAACGAGCTATCGACGTTGCCCAACAGGTGATGACCCTGTTCCAGGATGGAAGCCGCTATTCCGAAGAACAACGCGCGCCGAAGCGAAAAATTTATGACGGGCTGCTCAATGAACAGACGGCCATTTATCTAAAGCTCTTGGACAGCGCAGCGGAGCGCGCGCGGCTGAAAATTGAGTTCCCGTCTGTAATGCTGCGCGGGCTGATGGAAAATGTGATCAACAATGCCCGCAAATCTGTCGTGGTCATCGAGATGGAACTGGACGCCCTCATTGCCGCCAATCCGGGGTTTGCGCTAAGGCCTATGGATGAACTGGTGGCCGGCGGTATCGAGGGGTATTTGAGGTACCTGGATGCCCTCTGTGAACTCAATGATCGCTCCATTCATTGGCTGGAACTCAAGGACGCCTATCTGGAGAAGCTGCTGAATCTGGATTCCGACGGCGCGCAAGCGTTCGAACGCCTGACCAGCGACCGCCCGCAGAACGAAAAAAACGCAATAGGCGTCAAGGCCTTTCAACTGTCCTTGCTTCCGTTGCTGGCGATCAAAAGTCTCGGATCCGGCCTGTCCGAGAGCCTGCATCTCGTTGTCAAGCCACTGTCCGAGCAGATGCGCTCCCATGCGAACTTGCAATTGTACGAACTGCCCCCCTCGGACCAGCTTGAGGTGTTGACCAGTCTGACCGAGCAATATGGTGAAGCACTGGATGCCCTGCAGGGCATGAAAGCCCTCTATGCCGACGACATCCAAGAAGCCAACTTCGACAGGCTGATCAAACTGGTTGGCAGCCTGTATCAGGATACGTCCGGCAAATTGGCAACAGAAGTCAAACCGGAACCGACACCACGCAAACGTGCGCCCAAGCGTTCGAAGGCGCCCAGTGGCCAGCCTCAGAAAAAAGTGATCAAGACTCGAAAGAATGGCGTACTGATCGGCGATCTGAAACCGGCTGGCACCTCACTGCCGATTGAAGTCGTCGAGCTGCGTTCCCAAGTCGACGATGAAGTGATTGCCACCTATTCGCAGCATGGCGAAGTGTGGGATCCCGTCGACATACGCCGGCCGGCGCCCGCGCCCAAAACCCGGTCGGTCAATGCCATCAAGCGTGACGCACGCCAGTTGCTCGACCAACTGGACGTCCGTCTGAGCCGTGCAGAAGGCTACAAGAGCCGCTGTCGCCACCCCCAGGAAATCGAAGAGATCATGAACAATGAGGCGAGCCGTTTTCGCACGATCTCGGCAGAACTCGACAGGGCCTACGCAGCCAAGCAAACCGAACGGACCCAGGCGGATCACGCCTTGAGTCAAAGCCTTTCAGAGGCTATTTCCGCGCTGACCGCCAAGGGCACGGCCTTGCGCATTGAACTGAGCATGCGACTGCCGCCTACCGACGGCAACCTTAGCTACCTGTTCGAGAAAAATCTCATCCAGGTCGCGCGGCTCGGCGGGCGCAAGGCCCTGAGAGGGACCCGCAAGGATTTTCTCCAGGAATATGCCATCAATGACCGTGACGGAGCGGCCCTGTGGTATGCACATTTTCACTACGAAAAAGTCGATACGCCGAAGGCTGGCTACAGCGTCGCGCATCTGAAAACCAAGGAGCAGCGTCGAGAAGACTATTATTCCCTGCTCGCCAAGGCGAATAGCCCTTACGCGGTGGTGAATGTGCATCGAGGGAAAATCGGCAAACCCCTGGCGCAAAGCAAGTTCTTGCCGTTGGCGACCTGATTACAACACAAGCGTAAGGATAGTGATGCCGCTCACCCAGCTCCCACTGGCTGCAGGAGCCGCGAGGGAGCTGTGTAGGAGCTGTGTAGGAGCTGTCGAGTGCAACGAGGCTGCGATCTTTCCCCTACCAACTGAGTCTTGAGCGAAAGATCAAGATCAAAAGATCGCAGGCTTCGCCAGCTCCTACAGGGGCCAGGGGGAGCAAGCTCCCTCACCAAAGATTTACTTCAGCCCCAATCAATGAGCAAACAACGAATTGCCCTTCTGCCCCGCCAGTTTTTCCGGTTTGATCAGGAACCGCGCCAGCGCCGGCAGCAGCCAGAGCGCGCCGAACATGTTCCATAGCAGCATGAACGTCAGCATCAACCCCATGTCCGCCTGGAACTTGATGGCCGAAAAGATCCAGGTGCACACGCCAATGGCCAGGCACAGACCGGTGAACAATACCGCTTTACCGGTGGACTTCAGCGTCTGGTAATAGGCCTCCTGCAATGGCAGCCCGGCCCGCAGGAAACTTTCCAGGCGGCTGTAGATGTAGATGCCGTAGTCCACCCCAATCCCCACGCCCAGTGCTACCACCGGCAGGGTCGCGACCTTCACGCCAATGCCCATGAACGCCATCAGGGCGTTGCCCAGCACCGAAGTGAGCACCAGCGGCAGCACGATGCACAGCGTCGCCGCCCAGGAACGGAAGGTGATCATGCACATGGTCGCCACGCAGATGTACACCAAAATCAGGATGGTCAGTTCCGACTCCTTGATCACTTCGTTGGTGGCTGCCTCGATACCGGCGTTACCGGCGGCGAGGATGAACTCCAGGCCATCGCGGTTGTTTTCCTTGGCGAAGTCCTGCACCGCCTTCACCGCACGGTCCAACGTCTCGGCCTTGTGGTCGTTGAGGAACACCAGCACCGGTGCCAGGGAGCAATTGTTGTTGTACAGGCCATCGGCCCGGGCAATGGAGTTGTTCAGCACGTCAGGGTTGCGCGACAGGGTCTCCCATTTCAGGCTGCCCTCGTTCATGCCCTTGATCATTTGCTTGGACACGGTCACCAGGGAAATCGCCGACTGCACGCCCTCGGTGTTCTGCATCTTCCACATCAATTCGTCGATAGGAGCCATGGCCTCATAGCGCGAGCAACCTTCGGTCTTGGTCTTGACCATCACCACCAATACATCGGAGCTGGTGGAGTAATTGCTGATGATGAAGTTGTTGTCCTGGTTGTAGCGCGAGTCCGGACGCAGCTCCGGCGCGCCCTGGTCCAAGTCACCGATCTTCAGGTTCTGGCTGTACCAGAGGCCACCGCCAAAGGCGATTACCGCCAGGGCAATGGACACCGGCGCGACCTTGGCACTGGCGAAGTTCGACAGCAGGCGCCAGAACGGATGTTCGCGGGTCGCGTCTTTCTTGCTGCGCTCGACCGCACGCTTGCTGATGCCGGCGTAGGAGATCGCCACCGGCAGCAGGATCAGGTTGGTAAACACGATCACCGCCACGCCGATGGAGGCACCGATGGCCAGTTCGCGGATCACGCCGATGTCGATGATCAGCAAGGTGATGAAGCCCACGGCGTCCGCCAGGATCGCGATCATCCCTGGCAGGAACAACTGCCGGAAGGTGCGCCGCGCCGCCGTCAGGGCGTTGTCCGCATCGCTGGACTGCAAGGCGATGCCGTTGATTTTCTGCACGCCGTGGGAAATGCCGATGGCGAAGATCAGGAACGGCACCAGCATCGAGTACGGATCCAGGCCAAACCCGGCCGCATGCATCAGCCCCAGTTGCCAGACCACCGCCACCAGGGTGGTCGTCAACACCGCAATGGTGCTGCGCATGCAGTGGGTGAACCAGTACAGCAGGATCAGGGTGATGACGAAAGCCACGCCGAAGAACAGCACCACCATGACCAGGCCGTCGATCAGGTCGCCGACCTTCTTGGCGAAACCGACGATGTGGATCTGCACGTTGGGGTTCTGGGCTTCGAACTTGTTGCGAATCTTGTCTTCAAGTTCGTGGGAGAACTTCTGGTAATCCAGGGCGAGCAATTTGCCCTGGTCCTGTGGGTCGGGATAGGACTCCAGCAGCGGGATGTCGATGATGCTCGACTTGAAATCGTTGGCCACCAGGCGCCCGACCTGGCCGGACTTGAGCACGTTGTTGCGCAGCAGATCGAGGCTGTCGGCCGAGCCGTTGTAGCTCTGGGGGATCACCTCGCCACCGGCGAAGCCCTCCTCCGTCACTTCGGTCCAGCGCACGCTCGGGCTCCACAACGACTTGAGCCCGGAACGGTCGACACCGGAGATGTAGAACACCTCGTCGTGGATCTGGCGCAGGGTCTCCATGTATTCCTTGGAGAAAATGTCGCCGTTGGTGGCCTCCACGGAAATGCGCACCGTGTTGCCCAGGTTCGCCAGGTCGTTGCGGTGCTCGAGCATCTTCTGGATGAAGGGGTGCTCGAGGGGGATCATTTTTTCGAAACTGGTGGACGGCCGGATCAGCGTGGCCTGCCAGAACAGGAAAACGCTGACCAGCAGGCAAATGACGATCACTGCCGGGCGGTTGTTGAAAATCAGGCGCTCGAGAAACGTCGCCTTGTCTTGGTGATGACTGCTCATGGGTTCCGCCTTCTTGTTTTTGTGCCCGTTTTGCAGGCCTGACTCATTTGCTCAGTTCGGCGCCGGTGGACGTGGTGGCACGAACGCCGCCCTGCCCCGCCAGGATCAGGTTGCCGTTGCCTGCCGCCGTGACGGCGGCCACGGAGATTCG
This sequence comes from Pseudomonas sp. PF05, assembly GCF_056521845.1. NCBI lineage: Bacteria > Pseudomonadati > Pseudomonadota > Gammaproteobacteria > Pseudomonadales > Pseudomonadaceae > Pseudomonas > Pseudomonas sp. PF05. The sequence continues at coordinate 198,468 of NZ_JBWLPW010000003.1, forward strand.
ATCCGGGCGGTTGAACACGCTGAAGGTCTCGCCGTCGTCGGTACTGCGCACGACGCTGCCGCCGTTGCCGACAATCACGATGGAACCGTCCGCCAGCAGCGTGGCGCCTGACAGGCCGAACTCCAGGGCCCCGCGCGCAGCCTGGAGCTCGACCTGATCCCAAGTGCCGCCGAAGTCAGTGGAACGATAAAGGTTGCCGCGCAAGCCATAGGCCAGCAGCGTCGAAGGTTGGGCGGTGCCGATAACACCGAACAGCGAGCCTTCGTATGGGCCTTCGACTTTTTCCCAGGTCTGGCCCCAATCGGCGGAGCGGAACATGCTGCCGGCCTCGCCGACGATGAACAGCCCGGCATCTTTCACGGCGGCGATCGCATTGAGGTGGAACTGGTCTTCGTTATCCAGGCGGTCGCTGGCGTCTTCCCAGTGCTTGCCGCCGTCAGCAGTTTCCAACAGTGCGCCATAGGCGCCCACGGCGAAACCGTTGCTGGCATCCTTGAACCAGACATCCAACAATGGCGCTTCACGAGCGAGGTCTTCGAATTGCTTGGTCCAGGTGCTGCCGCCGTCATCGCTGGCGAGGATCTGCGCGTCGTGCCCCACGGCCCAGCCGTGTTTGTCATCGACGAAAAATACCGCCGTGAGCAGTTGGCGAGTCGGCACCTTGGCCTGGGTCCAGGACGTGCCCTGGTCATCGGAATAGACAATGTGCCCGCGATCACCGACCGCCACCAGGCGCTGGCCGGCATGGACCACATCGAGCATCAGGGTTTTGCTGGCCTTGGCCGATTCGATGGAATAGATGACATCGGAGGTCGACGCCGCAACAGCCATCACCGGTGCCGACAATACGGCAGAGCCCAGCAGCGACAGCGCCGAAGCCAGCAATGCGACTCTGCGCAGTATCGGCGGCCGGCTGCGGCCCACAGCCATGACAGGCTCATTCATAGACCTTTCCCCCATTATTATTGTTAGGTCATTCAACCCTTCAGGGCGCCGTAAGCAGGCTCTGCAAGGTTGCCGGTCCTGGAGGATAGTCCTGAAACCTGCAATCTAGAGCCACTTCGGAAGCTGACCTATCCTATCGGGCTTTCGAAAGGTCTGACAATCGACGCCGCGTTATCTTTTGTTAACCACGGGGATATAGGCCAAGGGCGAATAAGAAGACATTCGTGAGGATGATGAATGTTGCGAGGGGGCAAGCTCCCACTGGCCATGCAGGAGCCATGCAGGAGCTGCGTAAAAGCCGCGTAAGAGCCGCGTAAGAGCCGTGTAAGAGCCGTGTAGGAGCTGTGTAGGAGCTGTCGAGTGCAACGAGGCTGCGATCTTTCCCCTAACACTTGAGTCTCAAGCGAAAGATCAAGATCAAGATCAAGATCAAGATCAAGATCAAGATCAAAAGATCGCAGGCTTCGCCAGCTCCTACAGAGGCCAGCGGGAGCAAGCCAGGCAGAGCCTGTTTATGCCAGGCTCTTGCTCACCACCTCGAACACATCGGTGGAAAGCCCGCCGGACGCCAGGATGCGCTCCAGTTCAGCCTTCATCAGCGCCTGGCGGGCGCTGTCGTATTTGCGCCAGCGAGTCAGCGGGGCCAGTTGCCGGGAGGCAATCTGCGGGTTGAAGCCATTGAGCTGGATGACCAGGTCCGCCAGGAAGCGATAACCCGAACCGTCGGCGGCATGGAAGTTGATCAGGTTCTGCCCGGCAAACGCACCGACCAGCGCGCGCACCTTGTTCGGGTTCTTGATATTGAACGCCGGGTGCTCCATCAATGCCTTGACCCGCGCCAGGCCACCCGGCAACGGGCTGCCGGCCTGGACGCTGAACCATTGGTCCATGACCAGCGGGTTGCCCTTGAAGTTTTCCGCAAACACTTCCAGGGCCTTGGCCTTCTCGGCTTCGAACGGCGAGTTGACCAGTACCGCCAGCGCGGTCAGGCGCTCGGTCATGTTGTCGGCGGTGTCGAACTGTTCCAGGGTCGCGCTCAGCACCTCAGGCTTGTCGCTGAGCATCAGGTACGACAGCGCAATGTTCTGCAACGCGCGACGGGCGAAATGCTCGGCCTCGGCCACATATGGCGTTTTCTTCGACAGGTCGCGATTGGCGGCATAACGCAGCCACAGGGCTTCGAACAGGTTCTCGGCCAACTGCTGGCGGGCGAACTCACGGGCAGCATGGATCGCCTCGACGTCGGCCACTTCGCTGATTTCCGTCAGGTAGGCTTCGCTTGGCAGCGAGAGCATTTCGGCGACCATGGCCTGGTCCAGGGACTCGTCCGTCAGCACGCTGCGCAACGCACTGACCAGGCGCGGATCCAGCGTCAGGCTGGCGCCCTGCTGATGCTGGACGATCAGATCCTGCAACACTTGCACCGACAGTTGCTGGCCGGCATCCCAGCGGTTGAACCCGTCGCTGTCGTGTTGCATCAGGAACATCAACTGGTCGCGGTTGTACGGGAAGCTCAGCTTCACCGGCGCCGAGAAACCACGCAGCAATGAAGGCAGGGGGTGTTCGGCGATGTCGACAAAGGTGAAGGTCTGCTGGGCTTCGGTCACCGAGATCACCCGTGATGTGCCGTCCGCCGCCGCTTCACCGGCCAGGCGCAACGGGATCCCGCCACCCTGGCTATCCAGCAGGCCCAGTTCCACGGGAATCACGAACGGCAGCTTTTCCATCTTGTCCGGGGTCGGCGGGCAACTCTGGCTGAAGGTCAGGCTGTAGGTCTTGGCGGCGGCGTCGTAGGACTCGCTCACTGCAAGCCGTGGCGTACCGGCCTGGCTGTACCAACGCTTGAACTGGGTCAGGTCGACGCCATTGGCATCTTCCATGGCCTTGATGAAGTCATCGCAAGTCACGGCCTGGCCGTCGTGGCGTTCGAAGTACAGGTCACTGCCCTTGCGGAAGCCTTCGGCGCCCAGCAGGGTATGGATCATGCCTACCACTTCCGAACCCTTTTCGTACACGGTCAGGGTGTAGAAGTTGGAGATCTCGATAAAACTGTCCGGACGCACCGGATGCGCCATGGGGCCGGCGTCTTCGGCGAACTGGTGGGTACGCAGGTACGCCACGTCCTGGATACGCTTGACGGTGGCGGAGTTCATGTCGGCCGAGAAGCCGGCGTCGCGAAACACCGTGAAGCCTTCCTTGAGCGACAGTTGGAACCAGTCGCGGCAGGTCACGCGGTTGCCCGACCAGTTATGGAAGTATTCGTGGGCAACGATCGCCTCGACCCGCTGATGCGCGGCATCGGTGGCGGTTTCGGCGCGGGCCAGCACAGCGCTGGAGTTGAAGATATTGAGGCCCTTGTTCTCCATGGCGCCCATGTTGAAATCGTTGACCGCGACAATCATGAAGATGTCCAGGTCGTACTCGCGCCCGTATACCTCTTCGTCCCAGCGCATCGACTTCTTCAGGCTGGTCATGGCGTGCTGGCACTTGTCGATGTTTTCCGGCTCGACATAGATGCGTAGCGCTACGCTGCGCTCGCTCAGGGTCGTGAAGGTGTCTTCGACGCACCACAAATCGCCGGCCACCAGGGCAAATAGGTAGGCAGGTTTCTTGAACGGGTCTTCCCAGGTCGCCCAGTGCCGGCCCTCTTCGCCGGGCCCGCTGGCAATCGGGTTGCCGTTGGACAGCAGCACCGGATAGCTGTGCTGCTCGGCCACCACGGTGGTGGTGAACTTGCTCATCACATCCGGGCGGTCGAGGTAATAGGTGATCTTGCGGAAACCCTCGGCCTCGCACTGGGTGCAGAACATGCTGCCGGATTTGTACAGGCCTTCCAGGGCGGTGTTGGTTTCCGGGTGGATCCGGACAGTGGTGTCGACCGTGAAGGCCTGGGCCTTGGGGTGCAGGGTCAGGTGGCTGTCGTCCAGTTGATAGTCGCTCTGCCCCAGGTCGACGTCATCGAGCTTGAGCGAGACCAGTTCCAGGTGCTGGCCATCGAGCACCAGCGGCGGCAGCCCGGCGCCGCGCTCGGGATTGCGGCGCATCACCAGTTGCGCATGGACCAGGCTGTGGTCCTCGAACAACTCGAAGGTCAGGTGCGTCTCATCGATCAGGTACTCGGGCGCCTGATAGTCCTTCAGGTAAATCATCTTCGGTTGTTCGGTGCGCATGGGTCGAATCCTTCTACTGATGCACGGCGAGCTGGTAGGCCGTGTATTTACGAATGTTGATCACGCCGGTGTCAAAAATCAGGTACTGGCCCTTGATCCCCAGCAGCGTGCCTTCGGCAATCGGGTTCTTGTCCAGGTTGAAGCTGACGATCTTGGCCGGGTATTGCTCCACCGGATAACGGATCTCGATGGGCTCGACGTCCGCTATGGTCTGGATCGCTTGCAGGCCGAATCGTTCCTGCAAGCCCTGCAATCCCTGGGCGCAGCTTTCGAACAGCGCGTCGCGGATCGCCGGCAGGTCCACCGCGGCGGCATCGCCCTTGAGCAAGGCGCGCCAGTTGGTCTTGTCCGCCACTTGGCTGCGGAACAGGTCTTCGACAAACCCCGATTGCTGGCGGGTGGCGACCCGCAGGATCGGCAGCGCCTGGCTGGCGCCCTGGTCAAGCCAGCGGGTCGGCAATTGCGTGGCGCGGGTGATGCCGACTTTCACGCCTGAGGAGTTGGCCAGGTAGACCACATGATCGGTCATGCAGAACTGCTCGCCCCAGGCCGGGTCACGACAGGTGCCCGCCTCGTAATGGCAACGCTCGGGGCTCATGATGCACAGGTCGCACTGGGCCAGCTTGGTCATGCAGGGGTAGCAATAACCCTGGCTGAAGCTGGTCTTGGTCCGGCGTCCACAGTGGGTACAGTGGATCGCGCCGAGGTACTCCAGGCGCACCGTGCTGCCGATCAACGGGTTGACCGGCACCTCGACATCGCCCAGGCGAAAGGCGTATTGAACGGTCGCCCCGTCAAGGCGCGCCGACATCTTGCTGATTGCACCGCGGCCAATCTCGATCAATGGATGGCGTCCGACTTGAACAGGATATTGGGCACTTCGGTGGATTTCGAGTGGCATTCCTGCGCGCCCATGTAGCCGGTGCGCTCGTCTTCGGGCAGGTTCTGCATTTCCCAGGCGATCATCGCCTGCAGCGACAGCTCGCGCTGCTCAGCGGTGAGCTTGTTGCCATCGGGCCATTTACCGATTTCCACCGCCAGCTTCAGGCTCTGGTAGATGTCGGGGGTGATGTTCTGGATCATTTCTGCAAAAGACGACATGTTAAGCAATCTCCAATAATGTCGTGGTTTTCCAAGGCAAAGCACGACTGACAGCCGTGTGGATACCCGCTAATCTAGAATTCCCTGGACAGCTTGACCTGGGCCAGCTCTTTTTCCAGGGAGCGCCTGAATATCTGTGGCGCGGCAAAGGTGTACGCGGCAAACCCCAGCCACAGCCAGTCAATCGCCTGAGCCACCTGCGGGTAGCCCTGGGCCGTCAGGGTGATGACCACCACCCGATAGACCACGAACATGAGCAACAGCACCACAATGGCGCGACTGGCGCTGCGCTCGCTCATCCAACTGTTGAACCGCCACCATGTTCCCAAAAACAGACTGCCGCGGGCCTTGACGGCGGTCAGCAAGTGCAGCGCGGCCCGGTCATTGGCGTTTTCCTGCAAGGCCCAGATGGCGTGCTCACGCGCGCCCTCGACGTCACCTTCGCGCAACAACAGATGCCCGAGCACCACCACGGCCCCGGTATGCCCCGGTTCGGCCTGCAAGGCCTGGCGGGCGAACTGGTGCGCCTTCCCCCAGTCGCCGCTGGCACGATAAAACTGAGCCATGGCAACCAGATTTGACGCATCGTCGGGCCCCAATTCCAGGGCTTTTTCCAACGGCTCGCGGCTTTGCTCCAGGCGGCCGGTCAACTGGTAAAGATCGGCCAGGGTGCGGTAATTGACCGGATTGAGCGGTTCCATGTCCAGCAACTGGGTCAAGTGTTCCTGGGCCAGCTTGAACTTGCGCAGGGCAATGGCAACCTGGGCGGCGGCGTAATGGGCGAGCGGCAGTTGTGCATCGGCTGCCAGCGCCAACTGCACCTCGCGCCTGGCAGCATGCACGCGGCGCAGATTGATCAGGCACACCGCCAGCAACGCATGGGCTTCGGCCGAGTCCGGATCGCTCGCCAGCAATTGGCGCAGCGCGTCGATAGCACCGTCGTAATGGTCGGCCTGCAAGCGTTGATACGCCAGTTGCAGCAGATAATCGGTATTCATCAGCTCACCACCAGATACCAGAGAGTGGCAGGCACCCACTTGATGACCATGCCCTTGAGCACGAAAGCGCCAACCAGCACGACGGGCAAGCCAAAGCGGTTCAGCACGCCACCGTAGTACTGGTAGATCTCGATGGTCGCGTTTTGCTGCATGAACAGCAGATACCCGATGGCAAGTTTCCACACCACCAGGGTCAACAAGGCGTATTGGATCTGCGCCTGGTTCTGGATGTAACCGGCGTCCACCAGTTGCAGCAGCACCACGCCGATGACCAGGCTGCCCACCAGGCAAAGGCCGGCCAGCAACCACTCACGTACGCGGGTCGGGCTGCCCACCGCGATGGCGTTGAAGACAAACCACGGCAAGCCGAGCCAGGCGCCCCCCAGCATCAGCCCCAGCAACGGCCAAAAAGGCGAGACGGCCCACTTGGCCAGAGCGCCCGGACGCGGTTCGTCTTCAATGCGATAACCACCGTACTGCGCCATCAACGGCCCTTCCCATGTTTGTCGAGGAAGGCCAGCACTTCGTCGTACTGGTTACCTTCATTGGCGTAACGCGCGTAATTGCGCGCCGTGGTCAGCCATTCCAGGGTGGTTGCCCGTACTTCCTTGAGCGCCTGCTTGAAATGTCGGTCGCAGATCGGTTGCTCGCTCGCGCCGCTGATGGACTCTTCGATCGCTTCGTCAGCGGCGGTTTCCACCAGCTCACCCAGGTCCGCACCGGAAAAGCCCGAGGTGTTTTTCGCCAGGAAGGCAAAGTCGATGTCCTCGGCCATCGGACGGCCTTGCATCATCAATTTGAGCATGGCTTCCCGGGCAGGCCGGTCCGGCGGCGGCACGAACAGTACCCGGTCAAAACGCCCCGGACGCCTGAAAGCCGAGTCCACCGACCAAGGCACGTTGGTCGCGGCGAGAATCAATACGCCGTGATTGTCCTTGGTAAAACCGTCCATCTCGGACAAGAACTGACTGACAAGCTTCGAAGATGTCGAATCCCGGGTATTGGAGCGCTTGCCCCCCAAGGCCTCGACCTCGTCGAAAAACATTACCGCCGGCGCCTGGGCACGGGCCTGTTCGAACAGCGCGTGCAACTTGCGCTCGGACTCGCCGATGTACATGTCCAGGACATCGGAAATGGCCACGTTGAAGAACGTCGCCTTGCACTCCCCGGCCGTGGCCCGGGCCAGCATGGTCTTGCCACACCCCGGAGGCCCATAGAGCAACACGCCACCGCCGACACGCTTGCGAAAGCGCTGGAACAGGCCGGGCTTCTGATAAGGCAGGATGATTTTTTTGTGGATGGTTTTCTTCAGCTCGTCCAGGCCACCGATGTCATCGAAAGACAGGACTTCCTTTTCCGGCACCAATAGTCGACGGACCTCAGTCTGGTCGGTGTTGTCATTGGAGATCACGCGCAAGCGCGGACGCCCTTGCGCAGCTGAAAAGTCGGTCACGGATACGTTCAACTGACGCCATAGCGCCATGTCTTCAAGGGCTGGGTTGGCATCCACCGCGGCGCGGTATTCCACCTGGGCCTCCTTCATCTGCTCCAGGGCCGCAAAGGCGCGCGCCCTGAGCATCCGCGCAGCAGGCTCGTCGCCTTCAATCAGGCGAAGGGCCCGTTGCGCCTGGCCCGCGGCGATACATAGCCCGGCCGCAGCCATTTTCAAGGCCTGGGCATCGCCCCATTGCTCAAGATCGGCAGGCAGCAACTCAAGCCCGCGCGCGTACTCGCTGCGCTCGACACTGGCGTTGAGCAGCAGTGTCAGCAGCGCGACGTTACCGGGCGCAGCAAGGAGTGCGGCCTCCAGTTGGTCGAACGTCGAATCATCCATGGCACTTCCTCAAAAAATGCGTTCGCGTGACAGACAATCTCATTGCACCACCTCCGGCCGCTCGACATCGACCCAGACGAACTTGTGCGGATCCAGGCGGGTTTCCTGGTCGAGACGATAGGCGACCAGTTTGCCGTAGAGCACTGCGCTGTAATCCAGGCAGGCCAGGTTCGGGCGAATGGGCGCGGGTTTGCCGCTGCGCCAATAGTGGCCGACGAACAGCAACGGTTCATGGACGCCATAGCGCAGCAGGTTGTTTTTTTCATCGGCCGACAGCGGCGTGCGGGCCACTGGTTCCGGCAAGGCGTCGGGCTGGAACACAATGTCGCCGTAGGTCTGCGGGTTGTCTTCCCAGAACTTGGTGCGGAAAAACGAACGGGTCAGGCCATCGCCTCCCGTCAGCGTCAAGCCATGGGGCAGGCGCATGTCCGTGCCACGCAGCAAACGATCGAACACCGTGCAGGCAAAACTGCCCGGTTGCGCCGAGGCCTGGAGGAAATGCTCGTCGACACAACCGTCGGGGAACAGGCCACGCAGCGGTTCGATCAGGCCCGCATCCCAACAGGCATGCACCACCCGGAACCGGCCGGCGTCGACAAACAGCGGCAGCTCGTAGAACCATTTGAGAAAGTCATGCCAGTCGCCGGGATGCTGCTCGAACTGGGTCAGGGTCTCGTTGAGCAGGCGGGCATGGCGCGGCGTGTGTTCGCGCACGTAGCGCTGACCGCTGCCCGGCAATGCCGGTGTGCTCCAGCCCAGGGCGTTGAACTCGTGGTTGCCCATGATGCACAGCGCCTGGCCGGCCACGACCATGTCGTGGACGATGTGCAGCGCCTCGCGAATCCGCGGGCCACGGTCGATGATGTCCCCCAGGAACACGGCCATGCGCGACGGATGCCGCCAGACCCCGCCCTGCTTGTGGTAACCGAGTCGGTCCAGCAGGTGTTCCAGGGTCAGGGCGCATCCGTGCACGTCACCGATCAAATCGTAACTGCGCGCGGGATCGAGCATCAGTCGCCTCCACCCCCCAACCGACTGCCCCAGCCGAGCTTGGTCCGGCAGACTTCGTAGTAATTGTGATCCAGCGGATGGATCAGACGCAGCTTCTGCGCTTTTTTGCTGACGGTAATGGTGTCACCCGGCGCGCAGGTGAAATGGTTCTGGCCATCACAGGACACTTGCGGGTAGATCTGCATATCCTTGGACACGACGATTTTCAGCTCACTGTTGCCATCGACCACAATCGGTCGCCCAGACAAGGTATGGGGGTACATGGGCACAATCACAATAGCGTCGAGCTTGGGATGCATGATCGGCCCACCGGCCGAAAGCGCGTAGGCCGTGGAGCCGGTGGGTGTGGCGACGATCAGGCCGTCGGCTTTCTGGCTGCAGACGAACTGGCCGTCGATGTACAGCTCGAATTCGATCATGCGCGTGGATTTGCCAGGGTGCAGCACCACGTCATTGAGGGCATCGCCCTGGCCAATGGCCTCGGCGTGACGGCGGACCTCGGCTTGCAGCAGGAAGCGGTTTTCCACCAGGTAGTGGCCGTCCAGCACCTCGGCGACCTTGGTTTCCAGCTCGTCAGGGCGGATATCGGTGAGGAACCCCAGGCTGCCCCGGTTGATCCCCAACACCGGGATGTTGTGCCGCGCCAAGGCCCGGGCGGCCCCCAGCAGGCTGCCGTCGCCACCGACCACGATCACCATGTCGCAGACCTCGCCCAGCATCTTGCGCGACGACGTCTGCAGGCCATGGCCCGGCAAGACTTCGGCGATGGTATCTTCGAGGATCACATGCAGGTGTCGCTCCAGGAGGAAACGTTTGAGACGGCGAACGGTGTCCAACACCTGCGAACTGCCCAGGCGACCGATGATGCCGATATTGCGAAATTGCTCCATGAGGCTCCTGCGAGGGTCTGCGGCGGGCGAAAACCACGATTATGGGCGAAAGCGCTCCATAGACAAAATCCTTTAAGCCTTCGTCGCAGCAGCTATGCTCGCAAAATGATCCTGTTCCCTGAATTGCTGGACTTGCCCCGCCGCCTGCGCCATCCCGAAGTGCGCGACCTCGCGTGGGCGATCATCGCCCCGCCGATGCTCATCGACACGCCCTGGCCCCAGCGCCATCCCCTGGCCGGCAGTGACTGGGTACAGGCACCTGATCAGTTGGAGCACTGGCTGCGGCAACTGGACCGTGACAGCTACCCGCTGCTGCATTGCCTGTCCCAAGGGCGAACGCGGCGCCTGGGCCTGTATTACGAAAGGCTGTGGCAGTTTGCCGCGCAGCATGCCCCGGGCATCGAACTGATTGCCGCGAACCTGCCGATCCGCCACGAAGGCCAAACGCTGGGTGAACTGGACCTGCTGCTGCGCGATCGTGACGGCATCCATCACCTGGAGCTGGCGATCAAGTTGTACCTTGGCCCCCAGCACGGTAACGGGTTGGACGCCGCGCAATGGCTGGGCCCGGGTTGTCATGATCGGCTCGACCGCAAGCTGGCCCATCTACGCGAACACCAACTGCCGATTTCGGCCCGCCCGGAAAGCCGAGAGGCCCTGGCGGCACTGGGTATCGAGCCCACGGGGATCGAGCTGTTTCGTTCCGAACTCTGGTTGGGCGGGTATCTGCTGTACCCCTGGCCGGGCCAGGCTGAACCGCCGGCCGGTGCCCACCCCCGGCATTTGCGCGGCCGCTGGTTGCACCAGCGGGACTGGCCTGAGTTTATCGCCCAGCGTCCACCGGGGCGCTGGCAACCCCTGCCCCGCGCCGCCTGGCTGGCCCCGGCGCATTATCCGGCGGACCAAACCTGGAGCACCGCGCAATTTGACGCTTGGCGAATGGCCCTGGACCCCATGGCCCCGGCGCAGTTGATGGTGCGCCTGAGCGAAAACGCCGAGGGCGAGTGGGAGGAAGCCGAGCGGGTGTTCCTGGTGGCCGATCTTTGGCCGAATGTGCCGGGTAGTGCTTAATAGATTGGCGCAAGCCCTGTAGGAGCTGGCGAAGCCTGCGATCTCTTGATCTTTCGCTTGAGACTCAAGTGCCAGGGGAAAGATCGCAGCCTCGCTTCGCTCGGCAGCGCCTACAGGGACAACCGCACAGCCAACGCCGCCAACGTCACCAGCAACACCGGCAGCGTCAGCACGATCCCGACCTTGAAGTAATACCCCCAGCTGATCTGGATGTTCTTGCGCGCCAGCACATGCAGCCACAGCAAAGTCGCCAGGCTGCCTATCGGGGTGATTTTCGGGCCCAGGTCGCTGCCAATGACGTTGGCGTAGATCATCGCCTCCTTCACCACCCCGGTGGCTTGGCTGGCATCGATGGACAAGGCACCGACCAGTACCGTCGGCATGTTATTCATGATCGATGACAAGAAAGCCGTCAGCAACCCGGTGCCCATGGCCGCACCCCATACCCCATATTCGGCGAAGCCGTCGAGCCAATGGGCCAGGTAGCCGGTCAGCCCGGCGTTGCGCAGGCCATAGACCACCAGGTACATGCCGAGGGAGAAAATCACGATCTGCCACGGCGCTTCCTTCATCACCTTGCGGGTGGAAATCTTGTGGCCGCGGGCCGCGACAGCCAGCAGCAATGCAGCGCAGACCGCCGAGATCGCACTGATGGGAATCCCCAGCGGCTCCAGCGCAAAGCAGCCCAGCAGCAGGATCACCAGCACCGCCCAGCCGGTATAAAACGTTGCCTTGTCGTGGATCGCCTGCGCCGGATCGTCCAGTTGATCGGGGTCGTAGTCGCGCGGGATGTCGCGACGAAAGAACCACAGCAAGATCGCCAGGCTGGCCGCCACGCTGACCAGGTTCACCGGCACCATGACCGCTGCATAGCGGTTGAAACCAATGCCGAAGAAGTCCGCCGAGACAATGTTCACCAGGTTCGATACCACCAGCGGCAGGCTCGCGGTGTCGGCAATGAAACCGGCGCCCATCACGAATGCCAGGGTCGCTACCGGGGAAAAGCGCAATGCCAGCAACATCGAAATCACGATAGGCGTCAGGATCAACGCCGCCCCGTCATTGGCAAACAGGGCCGACACCAGAGCCCCCAGCAGCACCATGAACGCAAACAGCTTGTGTCCACTGCCCTTTCCCCAACGGGCCACATGCAAGGCCGCCCAGGCGAAGAAGCCGGCTTCGTCCAGCAGCAGGCTGATGATGATCAGCGCGACAAACGTACCGGTGGCGTTCCAGATGATCTGCCAGACCAGCGCAATGTCGCTGACCTGCACCACCCCGCTCAACAACGCCAGCAGCGCGCCGAGCGTCGCGCTCCAGCCGACGCCAAGCCCCTTGGGCTGCCAGATCACCAGCGTAATGGTCAGCAGGAAAATCAACGACGCGATCAGCATGCGCAACAGCCTTGGAAGGAGAACTGAAAAGAGGGAGTCAGGCGTGACGAAAAACGGCCTGGTGGTGCGAAGGGGCGAATATATGGAAATTCGAATATTCAGTAAAGCGCGCAGATGAGTTGCCGATGTCGCGAGGGAGGGTTATTCCACTGTGGGAGCAAGGCCTTGCTCCCACAGAAAATTACTTCGCCACAAAGGCGATTGGCTTGAAGCTGTGCGAAGAGATCAAGCCTTCTTGTGTTGCTCGACCCACTGGCCGTAGGCATCGATGAACTTCTGCAGGAAAGGCCGTACCGACTCCGACAGGTTGCCCGCCTCGTCAAACGCCGTCCCGGCACCGTTCAGGTAGGCTTCCGGCTGCTGCATGCAGGGAACGTCAAGGAAGACCAGCGACTGGCGCAAATGATGGTTGGCGCCGAAACCACCGACGGCGCCCGGCGAAGCACTGATCACCGCGCCCGGCTTACCGCTCAGGCAACTCTGGCCATAGGGACGCGAACCGACGTCGATGGCATTCTTCAGCGGCGCCGGCACCGAGCGGTTGTACTCAGGCGTGACGAACAACAAGGCGTCGGCCGCGCCCACCTGCTGGCGGAATGTGGTGTAGGCTGGCGGCGGTGTTACATCGATGTCTTCGTTATAAAGTGGCAGTTCGCCAATCTCGACGATGTTCAGCTTGAGGTTGGCTGGCGCCAGGTCAGCCAGTGCCAGCGCGACCTTGCGGTTGATCGATGCCTTGCGCAGGCTGCCCACCAAAACGGCCACTGTATAGACATTACTCATAAGAGGCTTCTCGACTGTCAGCTCAAAGGAGCCTGTAGTTATAGATGATCGGGGCAACAATTGGACCAGTGGAGCGACGAAAACCTGTCGGCTGGACTATTTTTTTCATGTAGGAAAACTTACCGCGCTTGACCAGGGTCTACAGAACCGCAAATCGAGTGATTTATTTCCAGAGGTTCTAAGCGATGGCAGCAGTACTTGTCGGACAATTTCATGCGCGGGACGGCGAAGGTCGCGTCTATTCGGTGCATGAGTTCCAGGAATCGACCCCGTCGCCTGACGGAAACGGCAAGGAGCCTGTCACCACCTATAAGCTGGCTATCGGTGATCGAGTCAACAAACTCGACGACGGCAAATTTATTCTGGTGCAATCTCAAATCGAATTGACGCGCGAACCGGAACCGCCACTGCAGGCGCAAACATCCACTGAAACGCAAATAGCGCTGTAACCAATTGGTTATGAGCAGAAGTCATGCCCGGATTTGGGTTAGGATTCAGCCACTTGATGGCTCACCCGCCGAACATGGACTTCTTGCATGCGTTTACGCCACATCGAAGTGATCCAGGCGCTGTTGCAAACCGGCCACCTCGGCACGGCGGCCGAATGGCTGCAACTGCCGGTGGCGGAGGTCGAGGCGATCCTGCGCGATGCCGAGGCCCAGTTGGGCTTCATGCTCTTTGCCAGCGTGCGCGGGCGTTTGCAGGCCACCCGGGAAACCCTTGAACTGCGCGAAGGCATCACGCGGGTGTACGACACCCTCGAACCGGTGCAGCGCCTGGCCAGCAGCCTGAAACTCTATCAAGCGCCGCCCTTGCGTATTATCTGCACCCCGCCGCTGGCCCAGCAATTGTTACCCCAGAGCATCGCTGCCTTGCGTCGCCGCCATCCGGATGCACCTTGCACCCTGCTCAGCCAACCGACCCGCGACATCGTCCACAGCCTGCTGTTGCGTGAAAGCGACCTGGGCCTGAGCTTGCACGATCCCGAACACCCCGACATTCATTGCCAGACGATCGCCCAAGGCAAGCTGCAATTGCTGGCACCCCACGGCTGGCTGCAACCACGGCAGAAATACATTTCACTCCAGGACCTGGCGGGCCAGCCATTGATAGGCCTGGATGGCCATGACCCGCTGAGCCCTGCGTTCGAGCATAAACTGGCGGCGTTGCGACCGGCACCGATGATCCAGATCCGCGTCCAGACCCATCAAATGATGCGCGCCATGGTCGAGGCCGGCGAAGGTCTTGCCATCGTCGACCCGTTCACTGCCTCCGGTGCCAAGGGCAGTGGCCTGGACGTCTGCCCGGTATCGCCCGCCATTGCGATTGGCCTCTATGCCCTGAGCCTGAACGGCACGCCGCCCTCACCCGCCCTCCAATCGCTGCTGGAACGGGTTACGGAACAAGCCGAGGCGTTGTTGAGCCACTGATCGACATGCCCAGCGGATCGTCGAACAACCGGTACCAGAACAACGCCACTTCAGCGGTATGCCGGTCAATGCCGCGATAGCGCAGGTGATCGATACCGCCAAGCACGTAACCGCAACGCTCATAGAGCCGGCACGCACCCAGATTGTTGTTCTGGGTCTCGAGCATGATGCCCGGCAGTTTTTTCTTGCGGCTCCAGAACTGGGCGACATCGAGCAACGCCTTGGCCACCCCATGGCGACGGGCCGGGGCGTGTACCGCCAACTCGTCGATGTGGGCATAGCCGTTCCAGTTGGTACTGACCACCAGATGCCCCACGGGCTGGTCATCGAGATAAGCCATGAAGATCTCGCTGTCCGGGGCGTCGCGAAAACTGCTGAACTCCTCGGGATCGATGCCATAGCACTTGCGATAGGGAACAATGGGCGTCACCGGCCACTGGCCGACGGGCCGGCCGATCTGCGCCGTCGCGTAATCGCTGACTTCGAAACTGAAATCACTGCCCCAGATATAGGCGGCAAAGCCGTCATCGACGACGCGCACCGACAAGCCGGGGTGCTTGGGATTCATGACCGGTTGCATACTGGGGAAGGTCCTCATTCCTTGAGGCAACCAACGGCGTGGTGCCATCCATTGCCCTTGTCTTTCAAGTCTTCACACATCAAGCGGGATCCGTGGACTGCCCGTTACCTCAGGGTAGAAGGTCGTGGCGATTGTGGCGAGAAATGAACGATGGATGCAGTAGCCCACTTAAGGCTGAATGAATCATTGTGGCCAGAGATTGTTCCCGCTGGCCTCTGTAGGAGCTGCCGAAGGCTGCGATCTTTTCCCTGACCATTGAGTCTCTCAAGTGAAAGATCAAAAGATCGCAGCCTCGCTTCGCTCGACAGCTCCTACAGGGCCCTTTCCAGAGTTCATCCGTGCGAAGCGGCCTGCGACTCGGCCAACTGCGTCCACAATGCCGGAGCACCTGCGGACTTGGCGATGGCTTCCAGACGCGCGGCATGTTCGGCCAGGTCGCTTTCGCTGGCACGGATGATCCGCGATGGCTGGCGGTCAGCGGGCAAACGGCGGATTTCCGTGGCCTGGTTGCCAGAGCCTTCGCCAGTACCGTTACCGTCCGAGGCGTTACCGGCCAGGGACAGGCTGGTCTGGCCGCCGGTCATGGTCAGGTAGACGTCGGCCAGGATCTCGGAGTCGAGCAAGGCGCCGTGCAGTTCACGACCGGAGTTGTCGACGCCGTAGCGCTTGCACAAGGCGTCGAGGCTGTTGCGCTGCCCAGGATGGCGTTCCCGGGCCATCATCAAGGTATCGAGGATGGTGCAATGCTGGGTAATGTCGGCCCGGTCGTGCTGGCCCATCAGGGCAAATTCGTTGTTGATGAACCCGACGTCGAACGCCGCATTATGGATGATCAACTGCGCGCCTTGGATGAATTCGAAGAACTCATCGGCCACTTCGGCGAAGCGCGGCTTGCCCACCAAAAACTCGTTGGTGATGCCGTGCACGCCGATGGCGCCCTCGTCACTTTCGCGATCCGGTTGCAGGTAAACGTGGAAATGGCGACCGGTCAGGCGCCGGCCGATCAGCTCGACACAACCGATTTCAATGATCCGGTGACCATCGGTCACCGGCATGCCGGTGGTTTCGGTATCCAGTACTACAGATCTGTTGGCCATCAGTGTTCAGTTCCCAGCGGACATGCTTGCAAAGGCGCGGATGTTAACACGCTCTTGTGGCAAGGGGATTTACCTGAGAGCCAGGCTCGTGGAAGCAGATGATGAGCGAGAGCAAACACTGTGGGAGCAAAGCTTGCTCGCGATGAAGATCATGCGCTCTTGCAGGAAAACCGGGGCGCCTGTGTCGCGAGCAAGCTTTGCTCCCACACAAGCGCCTCGCCATAGGAGGTACATCCGGCTGAATCAGGCCTGCTTGTAGCCCCGAACCTCATCGACCCCACGATTGGCCAACTGGTCGGCGCGTTCGTTGCCGTGGTGGCCGATGTGGCCGCGCACCCATTTCCAAGTGACGTTGTGGCGGTTGACCTGCTCATCCAGCAGCTTCCAGAGATCGGCATTTTTCACCGGTTCCTTCGCCGCCGTCTTCCAGCCGCGCTTTTTCCAGTTCGCCATCCACTCGTTGATGCCTTTCATGACGTACTGCGAGTCGGTCACCAGCAGCACATCGCAGGGCCGCTTGAGCTCTTCCAGGCCACGGATCGCACCCATCAGTTCCATGCGATTGTTGGTGGTATTGGTTTCGCCGCCCCAGAGTTCCTTCTCCACGCCCTTGCACACCAGCAACGCGCCCCAGCCGCCCGGACCGGGGTTGCCTTTGCAGGCGCCATCAGTGAAGAGTTCTACGCTATCGCTCATGCCAATCTATCCAGAAAAAATGCAAAGGCCCGCCGATCGGCCCGACAACACGCGCGGCCCGATACCGGCAAGACCATCGAAAAAGGTTACGGCCCGATGTGGCGACGATTGACCTTGGCCATTGGCAAGGGAATCAGTTTGCCCATCGGCTCGCGTCGCGCCTGGCGCACCGGGCGCAGCCCGACCGCGATCTTGCGCGCCACCAATAGGTAGAAGCCGCCGCCGGACAGCTGCCAGTCACCGGCCTTGCGCTCCCAGCCGGCCAGGCGCGCCTGCCACTTGGGCGATGCAAGCGGCGGACGATAGCACCCGAAGCGGCGTTTCTCCAGCGCAAAGCCCAGCAGGTTGAGCCAGTCGCCAACCCTCGACGCCGAGATGCAGCGGGCCTGGCGCAAGGCGTCATGAGCAAAGACATGACGCAAGCCCCAAGCGCTCCAGGGGTTGATGCCGATGATCAACAGGTGCCCGCCGGGGCGCACGCTGCTGGCGGCTTCACGCAACAAACCGTGGGGCGACAGGCAGAAATCCAGGCCGTGCTGCATGACCACCACGTCGGCGGCATGTTCGCTCAACGGCCAGGCCTGCTCCTCGCAGACGATTTCCACCCCGGGCAACGGCGCCCCCAGGCGCACGTTGCGCTGGACTTGCGGTGCCGACGGCGGCGTCTGCGCCGAAGGTCCGTAGTGCACCAGATAGCCGCCGAAGAACCGGCCCAACTCGTCTTCGAGCATGTGCCGTTCTTCTTCCAGCAAAAATTGCCCGACAGGGCCGGACAGCCATTCACGGGCGGCACTGATCAACGCCAACCAGTCAGGATCAGCCTGAGCGAACGCTTCATCGGTCATTGCATTCTCCAACGCGTCAGGAAGTTCTAAGATGCGCCTTTGTTTTCCGCTTGGCGAATTCCGCGATGATACAGATCAGTGCCCTGCCCGCATTCACCGATAACTACATCTGGTTGTTACAGGATCACTCTACCCAACGGTGCGCCGTGGTCGACCCGGGTGACGCCGCGCCGGTGCAGGCCTGGCTCGAGGCCCATCCGGGCTGGGTCCTGAGCGACATCTTGATCACCCACCATCATCATGATCACGTCGGCGGCGTCCAGGTACTGAAAAATGCGACGAACGCCACCGTCCATGGCCCGGCCAGCGAAAACATCCCGGCGCGGGACAAGGCCCTGCATGACAACGACAAGGTCAGCGTGCTCGGCTGGGACTTCGATGTCTACGCCGTGCCTGGCCATACGCTGGGGCACATCGCCTACTACCACCACGGCCTGCTGTTCTGTGGCGACACCCTGTTCGCTGCCGGTTGCGGCCGGCTCTTCGAAGGCACGCCTGCGCAAATGCACCACTCGCTCAGTCGCCTCGCCGCCCTGCCTGAAGATACGCTGATCTACTGCACCCATGAATATACCCTCAGCAACCTGAAATTCGCGGCCGCCGTGGAGCCAGGCAATCCGGACATCGCCGCCCGCCTGGAAAAAGTCAGCCGACAACGCAGCGAAGGCATCATGACACTGCCCTCGACCCTGGCCCTGGAAAAACTCACCAACCCGTTCCTGCGCACGACTGAAACATCCGTTAAACAAAAAGCAGACGAACGGAATGGCCAGCGAAACCAGACGCCAAGTGAGGTTTTTGCGGCCTTGAGAGCTTGGAAAGATAAGTTCTAAGGCAGCTATCGCTTGATACAAAAATTCTGAAAGGTTGACCTGCTGGGGTGCGCTTCCTAGAATCGGCCGACATTTTTGCCCGGAACTTACTTCCAGCCAATGTCGTCATCTATACGTAGGTCCGTCCAGTCAGACACTTTGACCCGCTTGGCTCAAGCCATCGCGGTGGCTGTGTCAGCCACATTGGCGGGCTGCCAGAGCTCGAGCCAGCTGCCGCAGACCGACGCGGCCCATACGCCGAATATCGCCGCTCGCGCCAAGCAGAAGCCGCTATGGCTCAGTGAAAAACCCAGCCCCCAAGTACCCCAGGATGTCTGGGAGCGCATGCGCCAGGGCTTCCAGCTGCAGGAAACGGCCGGCGTCAACCCGCGTATCGAGCAACAGCGCCTGTGGTTCGCCAGCAACCCCTCCTTCCTGGAAAACGCCGGCGAGCGCGGCAGCCTGTACATTCATTACATCGTCGAACGCCTCGAAGAGCGCAACATGCCGCTGGAGCTGGCGCTGCTGCCGGTGATCGAGAGTGCCTACAACCCCATGGCCTATTCCCGGGCCAACGCAGTGGGCCTGTGGCAATTCATCCCGTCCACGGGGCGTTACTTCAACCTGCGCCAGACCCGCTTTTATGACGGGCGTCGCGATATCACCGCCTCCACCACGGCCGCCCTGGACTACCTGACGCGCCTGCACGACATGTTCAACGGTGACTGGTTGCTGGCGCTGGCAGCCTACAACGCCGGCGAAGGCACGGTCAGCCGCGCCATCGAGCGCAACGAGAAGCTTGGCCTGCCCACCGACTACTGGAACCTGCCGCTGCCCAGCGAGACCCAGGCCTATGTGCCAAAGTTGCTGGCGCTGTCCCAGGTGGTGCTCTCGCCCGAAGCCTATGGCGTGAACCTCAACCCGATCGCCAACGAACCGTATTTCCAGGTCGTCGAGATCAACCAGCGCATGGACCTGTCCAAGGTCGCCGCCGTGGCCAACATCGACGAAGACGAGTTGTTCCAGCTCAACCCGGCCTTCAAGCAGCGCACCACCATCGATGGCCCCCAGCACCTGCTGGTGCCAACGTCCAAGGCCCAGTTGCTGGCCGCCAGCCTGTCGACCATGCGCCCGGAAGAACTGATCAGCCAGCGCTCGCCCAAGCCGGTGTTTGAATCGACCGACGACAGCGACTTGGCAGGTGCAAGACGCACCTACCGCGTCAAGCGCGGCGACAACCTCGGCCAGATCGCCAAGGCCAACAACGTCCGGACCAAGGACTTGCAACGCTGGAACAAGCTGCGTGGCAGCAAGCTCAAGATCGGCCAGACCCTGGTGATGCTGGACGCCACGCCCACCAAGGCCAAAGGCAAGCGCATCAGCACCGTGGTGGCCGCCAATACCAAGGGCAAGAAGAAGCAAACCCAATACAAGGTCAAGCAGGGTGATTCGTTGTACGTCGTCGCCAAGCGCTTCAACGTGGAAATGCAGCACCTCAAGCGCTGGAACCCGCGGATGGGCAAGGCACTCAAGCCTGGGCAGATGCTGACGGTCTATTCCCCGCATTGACACCGGGGCACCTGTAACTAGGGACTGGGTTGTTGTAGGAGCTGGCGAAGCCTGCGATCTTTTGATCTTTCGCTTGATATTTAAGTGTCTGGGGAAAGATCGCAGCCTCGCTGCGCTCGACAGCTCCTACAACCCCGCCTTTTTCCTGCCGATACAAGCTGTTACTGTACAGGCCATAAAGCCCAAGCCGCCTGGATCGGATCTCAGACTTGATACGTCCCCTCCTCTTGCTCCTGATCGGCCTGGCCTTGAGCTCTCCCGCCAGCGCAACCATCAGCGAAAGCCATGGCTATGCGCAGTTTGGCACGCTCAAGTACCCGGCCAGATTCACCCACTTCGACTGGGTCAACCCGCAAGCGCCCAAGGGCGGAGTCTTGCGGGTCATGGCATTCGGCACCTTCGATACGCTCAACCCCTATACATTCAAGGGCAGTAGCCCGGTTTCCACGCCCAATTTCCTGCAATACGGCATCAATGAGCTGAACGAACCACTGATGATCGGCACAGGCCAGTACGCACCATCCGGTGACGAACCGACGTCGAGCTATGGCCTGATCGCCCAGTCGGTGCAATACAGCGAAGACCGCAGCTGGGTCGTGTTCAACCTGCGACCCGAAGCGCGCTTTCATGATGGCGTGCCCATTACCGCCTATGACGTGGCGTTCTCCTACAGGACGCTGCTCAAGGAAGGCCACCCGCAATACCGCACCAACCTGCAGGAAGTACTGCGAGTCGACATTCTCAATCCGCTGAAAATCCGCTTTGTCTTCAAGCGCGCGGGCAACCCGCTGCTGATCCTGCGCCTGGGTGAACTGCCGGTGTTGCCCCAGCATTACTGGAAAGGCCGCGATTTCAAGGCGACGACCTTCGAACCGCCCCTGGGCAGCGGGCCGTATCGCATCACCAAGGTGCAACCAGGTCGCCAGCTGGTCTTCGAACGGGTCAAGAACTACTGGGGCAAGGACCTGCCAGTCAATCGCGGCAAGTACAACTACGACCGCATGGACGTGGAGTTTTACCGTGACAGCGAGGTCGCCTTCGAAGCCTTCAAGGCTGGCGAGTTCGATATCTACATCGAACACCAGGCCAAGAACTGGGCCAACGGCTACCAATTCCCAGCGGTCAATCGGGGCGATGTCATCAAGGCGCAAATCCCCCACCAGATCCCGACCCAGACCCAGGGTCTGTTCATGAACACCCGGCGCAACACGTTTGCCGAGGTCAAGGTACGTGAAGCCCTGGGGCTGATGTTCGATTTCGAGTGGACCAACCGCACGCTGTTCAGCGGCGCCTACAAGCGCACCCTCAGCTACTACCCCAACAGCGAATTCTCCGCCACCGGCCTGCCAGTGGGCCATGAATGGCTGCTGCTCAAGCCGTACCGGGACCAATTGCCACCCAAACTGCTCACCGAACCCTTCAGCCTGTCCAAGACCGACGGTCGCGGCATCCCCCGGGAAACCTTGCGCAAGGCCCTGGGCCTGTTGAAGGAAGCCGGCTGGAGCCTTAACGGCCAGCGCCTGCTCAATGCCGACCGCCAGCCCCTGAGTTTCGAAATCCTGCTGGTGAACCCGAACCTGGAGCGCATCCTGCAGCCCTACGTCGAAAACCTCGCCAGCATCGGCATCCAGGCCCGACTACGCACGGTGGACCGCGCCCAGTACAAGCAGCGCCTGGACCAGTTCGACTTCGACATGATCCTGCTGACCCTGGGCCAGACCCTCAGCCCCGGCCTTGAGCAATGGCAGTACTTCCACTCCAGCCAGGCCGGGGTCAAGGGCAGCAAGAACTACGCAGGGATCGCCAACCCGGTGGTCGACCATCTGCTGGAAAAATTGCTCGCCGCCCAAACCCGCGACGAACAGGTCGCCGCCGGCAAAGCCCTGGATCGGGTGCTGCTGTGGCAGCATTACTGCATTCCCAACTGGTATCTCAATTATCATCGCCTGGCGTACCGCAACCGGTTCGCCTTCGTCACCACGCCGCCCTACACCCTGGGCCTGAGCGCATGGTGGCTGAAATCTTCGGAGAAAGATCAATGAAGCCTCTACGAGCCCTGCTCCTGCAGGCCAGCAGCCTGTTATTCGCCGGGCTGGCCTGTGCCGCACCGCAGCATGCCCTGACCTTGTACAACGAGCCGCCGAAATACCCGGCGAACTTCAAGCATTTCGACTACGTCAACCCGGACGCGCCCAAAGGCGGAATCTTCCGCCAGGGCGGTTTTGGGGGCTTCGACAGCCTCAACCCGTTCATCAGCAAAGGCGTGCCGGCCGATGACATCGGCCTGATCTACGACACCCTGGCCAAGCAGGGCCTGGACGAACCTTTCACCGAATATGGCCTGATCGCCGAAAAAATCGAGAAAGCCCCGGACAATGCCTGGGTGCGCTTCTACCTGCGCCCCGAAGCCCGTTTCAACGACGGCCATCCGGTACGCGCAGAAGACGTGGTCTTCAGCTTTCAGACCCTGACCAAGGACGGCGCGCCGATGTTTCGCGGCTATTACAACGACGTCGCCGACGTCATCGCCGAAGACCCGCTCAAAGTCCTGTTCAAGTTCAAACACACCAATAATCGCGAACTGCCGTTGATCCTCGGCCAATTGCCGGTATTGCCAAAACACTGGTGGGCCGAACGCGACTTCAGCAAGGGCAACCTGGAGCCCCCCCTGGGCAGCGGCCCCTACAAGGTCGCCGAAGTAAAGGCCGGACGCTCGATCCGCTATGAGCGGGTCAAGGACTACTGGGGCAAGGACCTGCCGGTCAATCGCGGCTTCTATAATTTCGACGTACTGGTGACCGACTACTATCGCGACAACACCGTCGCGGTCGAGGCCTTGAAAGCCGGGCAGTTCGATTTCTGGTTGGAAATGACCGCCAAGAACTGGGCCAACGCCTACAACATCCCGGCCGTGACCGAAGGCCGGCTGATCAAGGAACAGATCCCCAACGGCAACCCCACCGGCATGCAGGGTTTTGTCTACAACCTGCGCCGGCCGATCTTCCAGGACGTGCGGGTGCGCAAGGCCTTGAGCCTGCTGCTGGACTTCGAGTGGACCAACAAGCAACTGTTCAACGGCGCCTATGCCCGCACCCGCAGCTATTTCGAGAATTCGGAAATGGCCGCCACCGGGCTGCCCGGCGAAGACGAGTTGAAGATCCTCGAGCCCCTGCGCGGCAAGATTCCCGAGCAGGTCTTCACCGAGGCGTTCCAGCCTTCGGTGTGTGACGGCAGCGGCATGATCCGCAACCAGCAGCGCAAGGCTTACCAATTGCTGCAAGAAGCGGGCTGGCGCATCGTCGACGACAAGATGGTCGATGCCCAAGGTAAACCCGTGGTGCTGGAATTCCTGCTGGCCCAGACCGAGTTCGAGCGGATACTGCTGCCTTTCAAGCGCAACTTGAGCGACCTGGGCATCGAACTGGTCATCCGCCGGGTGGACGTATCCCAGTACATCAATCGCGTGCGCTCCCGGGACTTCGACCTGGTGGTGAGCAGCTTCCCGCAATCCAGTTCGCCGGGGAACGAACAGCGCGAGTTCTGGATGTCCGCCGCCGCCGACAAGCCCGGCAGCCGCAACACCATGGGCCTCAAGGACCCTGCAGTGGACCAGTTGGTGGAGCAACTGATCAACGCCGACTCGCGCCAGAGCCTGGTGGCCCACGCCCGTGCGCTGGATCGGGTTCTGCAATGGGGCTACTACGTGATCCCCAACTGGCACATCAAAACCTGGCGCGTGGCCTACTGGAACCACATCGGTCATCCGAAAATCACGCCAACTTATGACATCGGCACCACCACCTGGTGGGTCAAGCCAGAGGTCAAGCCGGCCGACGAAGTAGAAAAGCAGGTCATCGAGCAGCAAATCGCCGCCCCTGCGAGCGTGGAGTAACGAAATGCTGGCTTATATTTTTCGGCGACTGCTGCTGATCATCCCGACGCTGTTCGGCATTCTGTTGATCAACTTCATCATCATCCAGGCCGCGCCCGGCGGGCCGGTGGAACAGATGATCGCCAAGCTCGAGGGCTTCGAAGGCGCCACCAGCCGCATTGCCGGCGGCGGTGCCGAAGTGTCGGTGGCCGGTTCTTCCTACCGCGGTGCCCAGGGCCTGGACCCGGCGCTGATCAAGGAAATCGAGCACATGTACGGCTTCGACAAGTCGGCGCCCGAACGCCTGTGGATCATGATCAAGAACTACGCGCACCTGGACTTTGGCGACAGTTTCTTCCGCGATGCCAAGGTCATCGACCTGATCAAGGAAAAGATGCCGGTGTCCATCTCCCTCGGGCTATGGAGCACGCTGATCATGTACCTGGTGTCGATCCCGCTGGGGATCGCCAAGGCCACGCGGCACGGCAGCCATTTCGACGTATGGACCAGTTCGGCAATCATCATCGGCTACGCAATCCCGTCGTTCCTGTTCGCCATCCTGTTGATCGTGGTGTTTGCCGGCGGCAGCTATTTCGACTGGTTTCCGTTGCGCGGGCTGACCTCCAACAACTTTGACGAATTGAGCATGGGCGGCAAGATCCTCGATTACTTCTGGCACCTGGCCTTGCCCGTGACCGCCCTGGTGATCGGAAACTTCGCCACCATGACCCTGCTGACCAAGAACAGCTTCCTCGACGAAATCAACAAGCAATACGTGGTCACCGCCAAGGCCAAGGGCCTGACCCGCAACCGCGTGCTCTACGGCCATGTGTTCCGCAACGCCATGTTGCTGGTGATCGCCGGTTTCCCTTCGGCATTCATCGGGATCTTCTTTACCGGTTCCCTGCTGGTGGAAGTGATCTTCTCCCTCGATGGCCTGGGCCTGATGAGTTTCGAAGCGGCCATCAACCGCGATTACCCGGTGGTGTTTGGCACGCTGTTCATTTTCACCTTGCTGGGGCTGGTGGTGAAGCTGATCGGCGATTTGACCTATACCTTTGTCGATCCGCGTATCGACTTCGAAAGCCGGGAGCATTGAGATGAACCTGTCCCCTCTCAATCGCCGTCGTTTCGAACTGTTCAAGGCCAACAAGCGAGGCTGGTGGTCGCTGTGGCTGTTCCTGATCCTGTTCGGGCTGAGCCTGGGTGCCGAGTTGATCGCCAACGACAAGCCGCTGGTGGTGCACTACGACGACGGCTGGTACTTCCCGGCCCTCAAGCGTTACCCGGAAACCACGTTCGGCGGCGAATTCCCCCTGGAAGCCAACTACAAGAGCCCCTACATCCGTGAGCTGCTGGCGGCCAAGGACGCCTGGGTGCTGTGGGCACCGATTCCGTTCAGCTACCAGAGCATCAACTACGACTTGAAAGTCCCGGCCCCGGCACCGCCCTCTTCGGCGAACTGGCTGGGCACCGACGACCAGGGCCGCGATGTCCTGGCCCGGGTCATCTATGGCTTCCGCATCTCGGTACTGTTCGCCCTGACTTTGACCGTGCTCAGTTCAATCATCGGCGTGATCGCCGGCGCGCTGCAGGGCTTCTATGGCGGCTGGGTGGACCTGGCCGGCCAACGTTTCCTGGAGATCTGGTCCGGGTTGCCAGTGCTGTACCTGCTGATCATCCTGGCCAGTTTCGTCCAGCCCAACTTCTGGTGGCTGCTGGGCATCATGTTGCTGTTTTCCTGGATGAGCCTGGTGGATGTCGTCCGTGCCGAGTTCCTGCGTGGGCGCAACCTGGAATACGTACGCGCCGCCCGGGCGCTGGGCATGCAGAACGGGGCGATCATGTTCCGCCACATCCTGCCCAACGCCATGGTCTCGACCATGACATTCATGCCGTTCATCCTCACCGGCGCCATCGGCACCCTCACCGCCCTGGATTTCCTCGGCTTTGGCCTGCCGCCGGGCGCGCCGTCCCTGGGTGAGCTGGTGGCCCAGGGCAAATCCAACCTCCAGGCGCCGTGGTTGGGCATCAGCGCGTTCGCCGTGCTGGCCCTGATGTTGAGCCTGTTGGTGTTCATCGGCGAGTCCGCTCGCGATGCCTTCGATCCGAGGAAGTGAAATGAACCAGGATAATCTGATCGAAGTGCGCGACCTGGCGGTGGAGTTCATTGTTGGCGAACGCCGCCAGCGCGTGGTCGAGGGCGTCAGCTTCGATATCAAGCGCGGCGAAACCCTGGCCCTGGTGGGTGAAAGCGGCTCGGGCAAATCGGTCACCGCCCATTCGATCCTGCGGTTGCTGCCCTACCCGCTGGCCCATCACCCCACCGGGACCATCCAGTACGCCGGCCAGAATCTACTGGGGTTGAAGGAAAAAACCATCCGCCATATCCGCGGCAACCGGATCGCGATGATCTTCCAGGAACCGATGACGTCCCTCAACCCGCTGCACTCCATTGAAAAACAGATCAATGAAGTGCTCGGCATCCACAAGGGCCTGAGCGGCAAGGTCGCGACCCGCCGGACCCTTGAGTTGCTGGAACTGGTGGGCATTCCCGAGCCCCACAAGCGCCTCAAGGCCCTGCCACACGAGCTGTCCGGCGGCCAGCGCCAGCGGGTGATGATCGCCATGGCCCTGGCCAACGAACCGGAACTGCTGATCGCCGACGAGCCGACCACGGCCCTGGACGTCACCGTCCAGCTGAAAATCCTCCAGTTGCTCAAGGAACTGCAGGCGCGATTGGGCATGTCGCTGCTGCTGATCAGCCACGATTTGAACCTGGTGCGAAGAATTGCGCATCGCGTATGTGTCATGCAGCGCGGTTGCATCGTCGAACAGGCATCGTGCGAAGAGTTGTTCCGCGCACCGCAGCATCCGTACACTCGGGAACTGCTGAGCGCCGAACCAAGCGGCACCCCGGCGAGCAACGTCGTCGGCCCGCCGCTGTTGCAGGTCGAGGACCTGAAAGTCTGGTTCCCGATCAAGAAAGGCCTGTTCAAACGCACGGTAGACTACATCAAGGCCGTGGACGGTATCCGCTTCAGCCTGCCCCAGGGCCAGACCCTGGGCATCGTCGGCGAAAGCGGTTCCGGCAAATCCACCCTGGGGCTGGCAATCCTGCGGTTGATCGGCAGCCAGGGCGGGATCCGCTTCGAAGGCAAATCGCTGGACAGCCTGACGCAGCAACAGGTCCGGCCGCTGCGCCGGGAGATGCAAGTGGTGTTTCAGGACCCCTTTGGCAGCCTGAGCCCACGGATGTGTGTGAGCCAGATCGTCGGCGAAGGTCTGCGGATCCACAAGATCGGCACCGCAGCCGAACAGGAACAGGCAATAATTGAGGCATTGAAGGAGGTAGGCCTGGATCCGGAAACCCGGAACCGCTACCCCCATGAATTTTCCGGAGGGCAACGACAGCGTATCGCCATTGCCCGGGCCCTGGTGCTCAAGCCGGCGTTGATTCTGTTGGATGAACCGACGTCGGCCCTGGATCGTACCGTGCAACGCCAAGTGGTGGAGCTGTTGCGGTCGTTGCAAACCAAGTACAACCTGACGTACCTGTTTATCAGCCATGACCTGGCTGTCGTCAAAGCGCTGAGCCACCAGTTGATGGTGGTCAAGCATGGCCAAGTGGTCGAACAAGGTGATGCCCGCAGCATATTCGCCGCGCCGCAGCACCCCTATACACAGCAGTTGCTGGAGGCCGCCTTCCTGGCCCCAACAACTGCCGAATAACCTGAAAGAGGAGCAACACATGGGTTTTCTCGCCGGTAAGCGCGTACTGATCGTCGGTGTCGCCAGCAAGCTGTCCATCGCATCCGGCATCGCCGCCGCCATGCATCGCGAGGGCGCTGAGCTTGCCTTCACTTATCAGAACGACAAACTCAAGGGTCGTGTCGAAGAGTTCGCACAAGGCTGGGGTTCGAGCCCTGAGCTGTGCTTCCCGTGCGATGTGGCCAGCGATGAAGAAATCGCCAAGGTTTTCGAAGAACTGAGCAAGAAGTGGGACGGCCTGGACTGCATCGTGCACTCCGTGGGCTTCGCCCCGGGCGACCAACTGGACGGCGACTTCACCGAAGCCACCACCCGTGAAGGTTTCCGCATTGCCCATGACATCAGCGCCTACAGCTTCGTGGCCCTGGCCAAGGCCGGTCGCGAAATGATGAAAGGCCGCAACGGCAGCCTGCTGACCCTGTCGTACCTGGGCGCCGAGCGCACCATGCCGAACTACAACGTCATGGGCATGGCCAAGGCTTCCCTGGAAGCTGGCGTGCGTTACCTGGCCGGCTCCCTGGGCCCGGACGGCACCCGCGTCAACTGCGTATCGGCCGGTCCCATCCGCACCCTCGCCGCTTCCGGCATCAAGAACTTCCGCAAGATGCTGGCCGCCAACGAAGCGCAAACGCCGCTGCGTCGCAACGTCACCATCGAAGAAGTCGGCAACGCCGGCGCCTTCCTGTGCTCGGACCTGGCATCGGGCGTCAGCGGTGAAATCATGTACGTGGACGGCGGCTTCAACACCACCGCCATGGGCAACATCGAAGAGTAATCTTCACGTTGCAGCAAAAACGCCGCTTGCCCTGGAAAGGCCAAGCGGCGTTTTTTATTGCCGATTGCCTGATTACACCGCAATACCCTGTGCTAGCTGCGTAGCGCCTGCTTCTGTGTACATCGCCGCATCGGCGTCAACCAGCAGTGTGTCGATCGACTGATGACGCTGGGCGTCGTACTCGATCTGACCGACACTGAAACGAATGTCATAGCCACGCTGCAACATTGCATTGCGCTCATCGAGGATTTCCTTGAGGCGCACCATGATCGTCGTTGTCTCGACATGGGAAGAACCGGTGAGCAACGCCACGAATTCATCACCGCCGAGGCGGCCGATCACATCACTTTCGCGAAAGGCGATACGCAGCACATCGGCGAAGGTTTTTAGCGCGCTGTCGCCCTCGGCGTGTCCGTAGCGGTCGTTGATCGGCTTGAAGTCGTTGAGATCGAAGAACAGCAGCGTCGCCGGTCGCGACAAGCGGTCACACACATTCAACGCATGCTGGGCCAACGTCCGGAATCCACGCCGATTGGATAACAGCGTCAGCTCGTCCATGCTCGCCATCTGCACCGCGACCATCTCCTGCTCGGCCATGCATGCCAAGTCGCGCAGCAATTCGCGTTCTTCGTCATTGAGCTTGCGCGGCCGGGTGTCGAGCAGGCACAACGTGCCGAGTTTGCTGCCGTCCTCCAACCCCAGCGGATGTCCTGCATAGAAGCGAATGCCAGGCTTGTCCGTGACCAGCGGGTTGTCATGGAAGCGCTCGTCCTGTTCCGCGTCGCAGATTTCCAGGATCTGATCCTGCAAAATCGCATGCCCACAGAAGGAAATCTCCCGCGGGGTTTCGCTGGCGTCCAGGCCGGCGCTGGACTTGAACCACTGCCGGTTGGCGTCCACCAGCGACACCAGCGCGATGGGCACGTCAAACAGGCGTCGGGCAAGACGAGTCAGGCGATCGAACCGCTCTTCGGGGGCGGTATCAAGCAGCTTGAGCGAGTGCAGATTCTTGAGGCGAGCAGCTTCGTCGTCCGGTTTGCGTGGCGCAAGCATCGGGAACTCCATTGGCAGGGCTTCATGAAGTCTAGTTCAGGACCACTGCCGTTCAAACCGAACGGCTAAATCCGACGGGCATTTGCCGGCCAGGGCTAATACACTGCCACTCAGGTTCAAGACGAGGACGCTGACCGATGAAGCACGCCCCCCATGACGACGCCCCACGTTTCTGGCGCGACGCGGCCCTGCCCTTCATCGAAGCCCGGGCCATCGGCGATGGGCGCAAGGTCTGCTATTCGCGCCATTCCCATGACCACTTTTCCATCGGTGCGATCACCGCCGGGCGCAGCACCTACATTCACGAACGGTCGAATTTCCAGGTAGAGAGCGGCACGGTGGTGCTGATGAACCCGGGCGACGTCCACGCGTGCAACCCGATCGACGATCAGCCATGGTCCTACGTGATGTTGTACGTCGACACCCTGTGGCTCAGGGACTTGCAGCGCCGTATCGGCTTTGACGAAAGCCTGGATTTCCAGGGCTTCGCCACCACGCACAGCCGCGACGTGGAGCTGTTTGCTGCGTTGGGACGGCTGTATGAGCAACTGGTGGACGAGCGACTCGACACTGCCGCCAAGCACGCCGCCGCCGAGGCATTTTTCATTGACCTGCAACAACGGCTCAATCCGGCCGGTCGTCCCGACCGGGGCAGTCATCCGGGCCTGATGCGTGCGGCACAGTTTATCCACGACCATTGCAGCGAAGCCTTGAAGCTGGAAGACATCTGCACCGCCGCGCAGCTGTCGCCGTCCTACCTGAGCCGAGCCTTCAAGCGCCATTACGGGATGACGCCCCACGCTTTCCTGGTCAACCGCCGGATCCAGTTTGCCCGGCGCCAATTGCGCGAAGGCAAGCTGATCGCCGACGTGGCGCTGGACAGCGGGTTTGCCGACCAGGCGCATTTCCAGCGTGCCTTCAAGCAACACCTGGCGGCTACGCCCGGGCAATATCGCGGTTGAGCTTGCTCCGGCCGGGCTCTGTAGGCGCTGGCGAAGCTGGCGATCTTTTGATCTTTTGATCTTTCGCTTGAGATTCAATTGGCTGGGGAAAGATCGCAGCCTCGTTGCACTCGACAGCTCCTACACAGCTCCTACATAGCTCCTACATAGTTCCTATATCCAACAGCTAAACGTATTGACTCAAGGCAACAACAGATACACCGCACTGGCCACCAACAACACTGCCATCGCCCGATTGAACAGGCGCATGGTCGCCGGGTTACCCAGCCACGTGCGCAGAAAGCTCCCGGCGTAGGCCCAGCAGCCCACCGAGACGTAGCAGATCACCAGGTAGATCGCCGCAAACTGCCACACCAGCCGCGCCTCGCCGTCAGCCACGAATGCGCCCATCCCCGCTACGCAGGCCAGCCACGCCTTGGGGTTGAGCCATTGCATCAGCGCGCCATGGAACATCGAAGGCGCCCGTCCCTCGTCTTCGCCGCCCAGGTGCCCGTTATCCATCGCCAGTTTCCAGGCCATGAACAACAGAAACGCCACGCCTCCCAACTGCACCACCCGCGTGAGGCCAGGCCAGCGTTGCAGCACTTCATGCAACCCCAAGCCCATCAACACCAGCAGCAAGACAAACCCAAGGGTCGCACCGCCCACATGGCGCAACGTCGCACGAAACCCGTATCGCGCCCCGGAGCTGAGGGCGACGATATTGACCGGGCCGGGTGTAATGGAAGCCACCAAAGCAAAAATGGCCATGGAAAGTATCAAGCTCATCACATATCTTCTTCTTTTCAGGAAAGGGCCTCCAAAATAATGGGGCCGGCGCTGGCGGTATTGAAGAAAACTGCCTTGTCGTCTAGCGTGACCGCTCACTTTTTTACGCAAACTTTACGCGGTAGGCGATTGCCCCCAATCGATACTGTGCGGCTTATTGAATCAGGCGTTTCTCATGTCCATTGCGGTTCTGCGTCTCATCGGTTTTATCCTCGGCATTTTCCTGATTACCCTGGCGGTCAGCATGGCGATTCCGTTGCTCACGCTGATGCTGTACGAGCGCAACGATGATTTGTCGGCGTTTCTCTGGTCGAGCCTGATCACTTTCGTCTGTGGCGTTGCATTGGTCGCCCGTGGAAGACCGGCACACGCCCAGATGCGCCCCAGAGACATGTACCTGCTGACGACCGCAAGTTGGGTGTTCGTATGCGCTTTCGCCGCGCTGCCCATGGTGTTTATCCGACACATCAGTTACACCGACGCTTTTTTTGAAACGATGTCCGGCATCACCACCACCGGCTCGACCATTTTCAGCGGCCTCGATACCGCATCGCCTGGCCTGCTCATCTGGCGTTCGATGCTTCAATGGCTGGGCGGGATCGGCTTTATCGGCATGGCCGTGGCGATCTTGCCGCTGTTGCGGGTCGGCGGCATGCGGCTGTTCCAGACCGAATCGTCGGACTGGTCGGATAAAGTCACGCCGCGCTCGCACGTCGCGGCAAAATACATATTGTCGATCTATTTGGGGCTGACCGCCCTTTCCACCGCGGCATTGTGGTTGGCCGGGATGACGCCGTTCGAGGCCATCAATCACGCCATGACGCTGATCTCCACGGGCGGCTTCTCTACCTCCGATGCCTCTTTAGCTCACTGGACACAACCGGCCATTCATTGGGTCGCCGTGGTCATCATGATTTTCGGCGGGATGCCCTTTGCGCTGTATGTTTCCACGTTGCGCGGCAACAGGCGCGCTCTGATCAAGGATCACCAGGTTCAGGGGTTCATCGCTTTTCTGGTCTTCGTCTGGCTCGCGGCAGGCACCTGGCTGAGCCTCAACAGTGACTTCACCTGGCTCGATGCGGTACGGACCGTAGCCGTCAACGTCACCTCGGTGGTCACCACCACGGGTGTGGCGCTCGGGGACTACACGTTGTGGGGAAGCTTTGCGGTTTTGCTGTTCTTTTACCTGACCTTCGTCGGCGGCTGTTCCGGATCCACCTCCGGAGGCCTGAAGATCTTTCGATTCCAGGTGGCCAATGCGCTTCTGATGGGCAGCTTGAAACAGCTCATCCATCCTCGCGCGGTGACTCAAAAGAAATACAACAACCATCCTATCGATGAAGAAATCGCCCGCTCACTGCTGACCTTTTCGTTTTTTTTCGCGGTGACCATTGGCGTCATTGCATTGGGGTTGGCGCTGATCGGCCTGGACTGGACCACAGCACTGTCCGGTGCGGCCACAGCAGTATGCAACGTGGGCCCTGGACTGGGGGATATCATCGGCCCGGCGGGTAACTTCTCGACGTTGCCAGATTCGGCCAAATGGCTGCTGACCATTGGCATGCTGCTGGGTCGGCTGGAAATCCTGACCGTGCTGGTGCTGTTCACGCCGGTGTTCTGGAAGTATTGAACACCTCGAACAGACAAACAAAGAAGCCGCGACGCCATGAACAGGCGTCGCGGCTTCTCTTCAGGTGATCAGACTCAAAGGGTCCGCTTTTTGTTCGTGAGCATTCGACCAAGCGAACGGAAAATTCACTGTCGATTTTTCGGTGGAGTCGTTCCGGACACGGTTCTATGCTCAGGCCCATGAACCTACACGACTCGCTGCTCCCGCCCCATGCCGAGATGGTCCGCGCCATGCTCGAACGAGACACCGCCTACGAGGGGGTGTTCTTCACTGCGGTCAGGACCACCGGCATTTTCTGTCGCCCCAGTTGCACCGCGCGCAAGCCGAAGCCGGAGAACGTGGAGTTCTTCGCCCATGCCGACGAAGCCATGTCGGCCGGCTACCGGGCTTGCCTGCGCTGCAAGCCGCTGGACGCCGCCGCCATCGCACCCGACTGGATCCAGGCCCTGCTCAAAACCGTGGACGCCGAACCCGACCTGCGCTGGACCGACGCCCTGCTGCTGGAACAAGGCATCGAGCCGCTGAAACTGCGCCGCTGGTTCAAGCAACATTTCGGCATGACCTTTCACGCCTACCTGCGCAGCCGCCGCCTGGGCATAGCCTTGGGCGGCATCAAGGACGGCAGCTCGATCGACAATGCCGCGTTCGACTCCGGTTATGAATCATTGAGCGGTTTTCGTGACGCGTTCGTGAAGTCCTTCCACATCACGCCAGGCCGCGCGGCCCTCAGCGAACCCTTGCTGTTCACCCGCCTGACTACGCCGTTAGGGCCGATGCTGGCCATGGCCGAACGACGGGGCCTGGTGCTGCTGGAATTCCTCGACCGCCCGGCCCTGACCAAGGAACTGGAAGAACTGCAGCAACGCTACGGCTACACGGTTGCGCCGGGACACAACGCTCATTTGCAGCAGATCGAGACCGAACTGGCCGACTATTTCGCCGGCAAGCTCACGGCATTCAACGTCCCGCTGCACATGCCCGGCAGCGCCTTCGCCGTACGGGTCTGGGCAGAACTGCAAAAGATCCCCTACGGCGAAACCCGCAGCTACGGCAACATCGCCACGGCCCTGGGCAGCCCCGGCGCCAGCCGCGCCGTGGGCCTGGCCAACGGGCAGAATCGCTTGGCCATCGTCATTCCCTGTCACCGGGTGATCGGTGCGGATGGCTCGTTGACCGGCTATGGTGGCGGACAACCGCGCAAGGCATTTCTGCTACGACTGGAGAAAGCCGCGGTGCAGGTTTCGCTGCCCCTGGCGTTTTGAGCGCCCCGGAGAACGAATACCCGATGCCTGCCTACCACGACGCCAGTGCCTTGCTGGCAAGTCTCGACCTAGACTGGCGACGTCACGTCGAGACCATCGGCCCTTGTCTGCTGCAACCCAAGCCAGCCCGCGATCCCTATGAAGCCCTGGTGCGGGCGATTGCCTACCAGCAACTGCACGCCAAGGCAGGCGATGCAATCCTCGGTCGGCTGCTGGCATTATTCCCGGCGCAGACCTTCCCCGGTCCCGGGCAGATCCTGGCGACAGACGTTGCGCAGCTGCGCGGCTGTGGGTTTTCTGCCAGCAAGATCGCGACGATCCAGGGCATCGCCCAGGCGACGCTGGACGGCATCGTGCCGGATTACGCCACAGCGCGAGCGATGGAGGATGATGTGTTGATCGAACGACTGGTCACCTTGCGCGGCGTCGGGCGCTGGACCGTGGAAATGCTGCTGATCTACAGCCTCGAGCGACCGGACATCCTGCCAGCCGATGACTTTGGCGTACGCGAAGGTTATCGACGGCTCAAGGGGTTGGAGCATCAGCCCAGCCGCAAGCAGATGGCTGAGATCGGCCTGGCCTGGAGCCCATATCGGACGGTGGCGGCGTGGTATTTGTGGCGGGTGCCCAAGTGATGGAAGCTGTACCGACGCCTTCGCGAGCAAGCCCGCTCCCACACTGACCGGGCGTGTGCGGAAAATCCATGACCGACACAGATCCCCTGTGGGAGCGGGCTTGCTCGCGAAGGCGGTCACATGGTCACCCTCAACTCAACTGACAAGACGCAGACTGTCTAGGCTGTACTGAGTCATTTCCAATCCCACTGGAGGTTCCCCATGCAGCTCGAAGGATCCTGCCACTGCGGCGCGGTGTCGTTCACCCTCGACAGTGCTCACCCCTACCCTTATCAGCGCTGCTACTGCTCGATCTGCCGCAAGACCCAGGGCGGCGGCGGTTTTGCGATCAACCTGGGGGGCGATGCCCAGAGCCTGAAGGTGCGCGGTCGCAAGCACATCTCGATCTACCATGCGCGGCTCAAGGACGAAGGCGATCAACGCGCCCACCGCAGCAGTGCCGAACGACATTTCTGTTCCTTGTGCGGTTCAGGGCTATGGCTGTTCAGCCCCGAATGGCCGGACCTGATTCACCCTTTTGCCTCGGCCATTGACACACCGCTGCCGGTACCGCCGCAGCACACCCACCTGATGCTGGGTTCCAAGGCACCCTGGGTGGAAGTCGAGGCGCATCCGGGCGACCAGCAGTTCGAGGTCTATCCCCAAGAGTCAATTGCCCAGTGGCATGAGCGCCTGGGGCTGACCGTTTGAAAGGCAGCGCGGCATAACGTCCTATGCCGCAGGCACACCGCTGTGAAAACGAAACTCCGCGTCCGGTGACTCGATCAGTTCCCGCTCGGCGTCACGGACCTTGTCGATCACCTGGGCAATGTCCTTGGCGTCGCCGTACTGGTAAGCCAGCTTCAGGTAGCCCTGGAAATGCCGGGCTTCGCTTTTCAGCAAGCCGAAATAGAACTTGCCCAGTTCCTCGTCCAGGTGCGGCACCAAGGCCTCGAAACGCTCGCAACTGCGGGCCTCGATGAAGGCGCCGACCACCAGGGTGTCCACCAGCTTGACCGGTTCGTGACTGCGTACCACCTTGCGCAGCCCCGAGGCATAACGCCCGGCGGAGAGCTGGCGCAAGCCGATCTTGCGCTTTTTCATCAAGCGCATGACCTGCTCGTGATGCACCAGCTCTTCCCGGGCCAGGCGCGACATCAAATTGATCAGGTCGACGTGGGAATGGTATTTGGCGATCAGGCTCAAGGCAGTGCTGGCCGCCTTGAATTCGCAGTTCTTGTGGTCGATCAGCAACGTTTCCTGGTCAGCCAGCGCGGCCTGGACCCAGGCATCGGGGGTGCGGCAACCAAGGAATTCGTGAATTTCGGGAAGATTCATGGGGCTCACGGGAAAAGGTAGTCGAGCGAAGGGCGCCGATTATACCGGCCTGCCCCCAGACCACCAGCCACCGCCGTTGATATGCATCAAGTCGACCACTCAGCCACAGCAACTAGACTGCCCACAACAACTATAGTTGAGCAATGCCAGCCCTTTCATTGCAGGAGAACACCGATCATGCAAGCCATTCGCAGCATCCTGGTGGTCATTGAGCCCGAACATTCGGAAAGCCTGGCGCTCAAGCGCGCCAAACTGATCGCTGGGGTGACCCAGGCCCACCTGCACCTGCTGGTGTGCGACAAAAAGCATGACCATGCCGGCCTGCTCAGCGTGCTCAAGGCCGCACTGCTGGCTGACGGCTACAGCGTCACCACCGAGCAGGCCTGGAACGAAAGCCTCCACGAAACCATCATCGACGTACAGCAGGCGGAAGGTTGCGGGCTGGTGATCAAGCAGCACTTCCCCGACAGCCCGCTGAAAAAAGCCCTGCTGACCCCGGCGGACTGGAAACTGCTACGCCATTGCCCGACCCCGGTGCTGCTGGTGAAAACCGCCGGTTCCTGGAAAGACAAGGTGATCCTGGCCGCCGTCGACGTTGGCAATGCCGACGGCGAGCATCGCCACCTGCACTCCACCATCATCGATCATGGCTATGACATCGCCCTCCTCGCCAAGGCCCACCTGCATGTGATCGGCGCCCATCCCTCGCCGATGCTCTCGTCCGCCGACCCGACGTTCCAGCTCAAGGAAACCATCGAAGCCCGTTACCGCGAACAATGCCGGGCGTTCCAGGCCGAATTCGACATCGATGACCAGCACCTGCACATCGAGGAAGGCCCGGCGGACGTCTTGATTCCGTTCATGGCGCGCAAGCTGCAGGCAGCGGTAACGGTGATCGGCACCGTGGCCCGCTCGGGGTTGTCCGGGGTCCTGATCGGCAACACCGCCGAGGCTGTGCTCGATACGCTGGAAAGTGATGTGCTGGTGCTCAAGCCCCAGGAGGTCGAGGATCACCTGGTGGAGTTGGCGGTCAAGGAGTGACACGCCAACCTGTGGCGAAGGGATTTATCTGTGGGAGCAAGGCTTGCCCGCGATAAAAACGACGCGGTCTCTCTGGAACCGAGGCGCCTGCATCGCGAGCAAGCTTTGCTCCCACAGCGGGGCGGTGCGACGTTTTGCTAAATCCTCTCGCCACAAAAGCTGTCAGCCGCCAATCGCGTCCTTCAGGAACCCTGGGGCGATGTAACGCTGGTAATGGGCTTCGGACAAAAGGAAAAACTCCCGATCAATGGCATCGCGCAGGTCCGGCAGTTCCCAGTCGCGAAACTCCGGCATCAGCACCATGCCGTAGGCCTCCAGGTTGTTGATCACCCGTGCGCCCCGGGCGATCAACTGATAGGCCCAGCAATATTGCGACTGGTGCGGCACAAAGCGGATCTTGCGCGACTCCAGTTGCTGGCGCAGCAGTATCGGGTCGAAAACCTCCAACTTGGCCACCATCACCTGCACCAACAGCTGCTCTAGCCGCATCCACACCGCGCGTTTTTCGTCCTCGTTGTAGCCGTTCCAGTGAATCACTTCATGGTGGAACCGCTTGCAGCCACGGCACACCAGGTCACCGTAGACAGTGGAGCAAAGGCCGATGCAGGGGGTCTTGATGAGCTGGTTGGGCATAAGGAAACGCACACGCAAAAGCAGGACAGGCCGGCATGTTAGCCCTTTGTCTAAGATTGATCACCCCTCAAACTTCCAGGCCCAACTTACCTTTAATTTTTTTTTCCCGTAGAATCAGCCAGCCTTTTAAGGCGCCAATGTCCGTTAGAAGCTGTTTTCAAAGCGTCACGAGCACAGTCGTTCCTTCAGAGCGGTGTTGGCGAAGGGTCTTTCCAGCGGGGAAAGCCCAACGCCAACCCTCATCAGCTCCCCGTTCTGCAGGCGTAAAACTTTGAAAGCAGCTTCTGTGAGGAACGTGCGGAAACTCTGGCGTGGTGGCTCAAAAAGCCGCCGACGCGCATGAGTACCGTGGGTTCCTGGATGAGCGTCCCGGACACCCATTTGGGACCACTGATGAGGGTAATAACTGTGCTTGAAGCCTACCGCAAACATATCGAAGAGCGCGCAGCCCTGGGTATCGTTCCCCAGCCGCTTAACGCCGAACAAACCGCAGGCCTGATCGAGCTGCTGAAGAATCCCCCGGCTGGCGAAGAAGCTTTCCTCGTTGACCTGATCACCAATCGCGTTCCGCCTGGAGTCGACGAGGCTGCCTACGTCAAGGCCGGCTTCCTGTCCGCCCTGGCCAAGGGCCAGGCGCAATCCCCTCTGCTGGACAAGAAGCGCGCCGTTGAACTGCTCGGCACCATGCAGGGCGGCTACAACATCGTGACCCTGGTAGAGCTGCTGGACGACGCCGAGCTGGCGCCGGTAGCCGCCGAAGAACTCAAGCACACCCTGCTGATGTTCGATGCCTTCCACGACGTGGCTGAAAAAGCCAAGAACGGCAACGCTCACGCCAAAGCCGTGCTGCAATCCTGGGCTGACGGCGAGTGGTTCAAGAAGCGCCCGGTGCTGGCCGACAAGATCAGCCTGCGCGTGTTCAAGGTCACCGGCGAAACCAACACCGACGACCTGTCCCCTGCCCCGGACGCCTGGTCGCGTCCTGACATCCCTCTGCACGCCCTGGCCATGCTGAAAATGGCCCGTGACGGCATCGTTCCGGACGAGCAAGGCAAGACCGGCCCGATGAAGCAGATCGAAGAAATGCGCGGCCAAGGCTTCCCGATTGCCTACGTCGGTGACGTGGTCGGTACCGGTTCCTCGCGTAAATCGGCGACCAACTCGGTGCTGTGGTTCTTCGGCGACGACATTCCTTATGTGCCGAACAAGCGCGCTGGCGGTTTCTGCTTCGGCAGCAAAATCGCTCCGATCTTCTACAACACCATGGAAGATGCCGGCGCACTGCCAATCGAGTTCGACGTTTCGAACATGAACATGGGCGACGTGATCGACCTGTACCCGCATGCCGGCAAAGTCTGCAAGCACGGTACCGATGAAGTCATCACCACCTTCGAAATGAAGACACCTGTGCTGTTGGACGAAGTCCGTGCCGGCGGTCGTATTCCGCTGATCATTGGCCGCGGCCTGACCGAGAAGGCTCGCGCCGAGCTGGGTCTGCCACCGTTCGACCTGTTCAAGAAGCCTGAAGCACCCGCCGAAAGCACCAAGGGTTTCACCCTGGCGCAGAAGATGGTCGGCAAGGCTTGCGGTCTGGCAGAAGGCCAAGGCGTGCGTCCTGGTACCTACTGCGAACCGAAAATGACCACCGTGGGCTCCCAGGACACCACCGGTCCCATGACCCGTGACGAACTCAAAGACCTGGCGTGCCTGGGCTTCTCGGCTGACCTGGTGATGCAGTCCTTCTGCCACACCGCGGCCTATCCGAAGCCGATCGACGTCACTACCCACCACACCCTGCCTGACTTCATCATGACCCGCGGCGGCGTTTCCCTGCGTCCGGGCGACGGCATCATCCACTCGTGGCTCAACCGCATGCTGCTGCCAGACACCGTGGGCACCGGTGGCGACTCGCACACCCGCTTCCCGATGGGCATCTCGTTCCCGGCCGGTTCCGGCCTGGTCGCGTTTGCCGCTGCCACCGGCGTCATGCCGCTGGACATGCCGGAATCGATCCTGGTGCGCTTCAAGGGCAAAATGAAGCCTGGCATCACCCTGCGTGACCTGGTTCATGCCATTCCGTACTTCGCCATCCAGAACGGCCTGCTGACCGTCGAGAAGAAAGGCAAGAAAAACGCCTTCTCCGGCCGCATCCTGGAAATCGAAGGCCTGGAAGGCTTGACCCTGGAACAGGCTTTCGAATTGTCCGACGCCTCGGCCGAACGTTCGGCTGCCGGTTGCACCATCAAGCTGTCGAAAGAGTCGATCACCGAGTACCTGCAATCGAACATCACCCTGCTGCGCTGGATGATCGGCGAAGGCTACGGTGATGCACGTACCCTGGAACGTCGCGCCCAAGCGATGGAAGCCTGGATCGCCAACCCTCAGTTGATGGAAGCCGATGCCGACGCCGAATACGCCGAAGTCATCGAAATCGACCTGGCCGACATCAGCGAGCCTGTGCTCTGCGCGCCGAACGATCCGGACGACGCCCGCCTGCTGTCCAGCGTTGCTGGCGAGAAGATCGACGAAGTGTTCATCGGTTCGTGCATGACCAACATCGGTCACTTCCGCGCTGCCGGTAAACTGCTGGAGCAGGTCAAGGGTCAGCTGCCAACCCGTCTGTGGCTGTCGCCGCCGACCAAGATGGACGCTCACCAGCTGACCGAAGAAGGCTACTACGGCATCTACGGCAAGGCCGGTGCACGGATGGAAATGCCAGGTTGCTCGCTGTGCATGGGTAACCAGGCACGCGTCGAGCCAAACTCCACCGTAGTGTCGACCTCGACCCGTAACTTCCCGAACCGTCTGGGTGACGGCGCGAACGTCTACCTGGCTTCGGCCGAACTGGCGTCCGTTGCTTCGATCCTGGGTCGCCTGCCGACCGTCGAGGAGTACATGGAGTACGCCGGCAAGATCGACAGCATGGCAGCGGACGTGTATCGCTACCTGAGCTTCGACCAGATCGCCGAGTTCCGTGAAGCGGCTGCAAACGCCAACATCCCGGTCGTTCAAGCCTAAAGCTTAAAACGCCCGACTAAAAACGCCGCCCTTCTTGCGAGGGGCGGCGTTTTTTTTATGCCTGTCTATTTGAGGGGAAGTGCCTTTTTTTGGGGACATATCCGTTACCGCAAAAACGGATATACACACCAACATCGCCCCCCAATAAAGGCCTACGCCAAGAGGGAGTAAACCAACGCTGTAATCGCCACCAACCCCACCAACGTAACGAAGACATTCGAAGCCTGGCCGCGATAACGGGCCATGGCCGGAACTTTGCGAATGGCATACATCGGCATCAGGAACAGGATAGCCGCGATAACCGGACCGCCCAAGGTTTCGATCATGCCCAGGATGCTCGGGTTGAGGGTCGCGACGATCCAGCACACCATCAGCATGAAAACAGCTGTGAGCCGGTCCAAAGTCTTGGGCGCCGGGCGCCGGCCGCTCTTGACGATCAGGCCCTTGAGGCCTTCGCTGGCGCCGATGTAGTGCCCCAGGAACGATTTGGAAATGGCGACAAACGCAATCAACGGCGCGGCAAAGGCGATGGTCGGGTTGCTGAAGTGATTGGCCAGGTACGACAGGATCGACAGGTTCTGCGCCTTGGCCTCGGCCAGTTGCGCCGGGGTCAGGGTCAGCACGCAACTGAATACGAAGAACAGCACCATCACCACCATCAGCACATGGGCGCGGGACAGGATCTGTGAACTGCGCTCCTCGGCGTTATCGCCATAGCGACGTTTCTGGTCCACCGCAAAGGCCGAGATGATCGGCGAGTGGTTGAACGAGAACACCATCACCGGGATTGCCAGCCACAAGGTATGCAGCAGCGCCGAAGGTGCAGGCGGCGTCGATGCCGTGGTCAGGATGCCGCCGCTCCAATGGGGAATCAGGAACACCGCCAGGAACAGCAGCGCAACGATGAACGGGTAGACCATCAGGCTCATGGCCTTGACGATCGCCTGCTCGCCGCAGCGGACCACCGCCAGCAGGCCCAGGATCAGCACCAGGGATAGCACAGCCCGAGGGGGCGCCTGGATATGCAACTGATGCTCCAGGAAACTGCCCACGGTATTGGTCAACGCCACGCTGTAGATCAACAGGATCGGGAAAATGGCAAAGAAGTACAGAAGCGTGATCAGCGCACCGGCCTTGAGGCCGAAATGTTCTTCCACCACCTCGGTGATGTCCGCGCCGTCGCGACCGGACAACACGAAACGAGTCAGGCCCCGGTGGGCATAGAACGTCATGGGAAATGCCAGCACCGAGAGGATCAGCAACGGCCAGAAGCCGCCCAGGCCTGCATTGATGGGTAAAAACAGAGTACCTGCACCGATGGCGGTGCCAAACAGGCCCAGCATCCATGTGGTGTCCTGGCGACTCCACTGGCTGAGGGTGGCTGAAGCTGTCGTTTCAAAGCGCTCTTCGACGCTATTGGCCTGATCATTCATCCGGGCGGATCTCCGTATTCCGGTCACATGCACCCGGCCGGGACGAGTCGGAAAAACCCGACAGGCAGCGCCCTGGCCGAAACAGGGGCGCGATTGTCCGGGATTAGTGAGTAGAAGCAAAGACTTAGCTGAGGAGCGGTTATGCGGATCAGATCATTGCCATGGAATTATCCCTGCATTCCCCTGCCTGCCCTGTGGGAGCAAAGCTTGCTCGCGATAGAGGTGGGTCAGCTTGCATCAGCGCTGAATGTACCGCCGCCTCGCGAGCAAGCTTTGCTCCCACAGATCTGACGGGGTACGACCCGCAGAGCCAGGTCGGCTGCCAGGACACCACGCAACCGAAATGCACATAAAAAGCCAAGCCCCCCTGCCCCCGGCTCCTACAATCAGGTTGAATAGATAAAATCGCCCCAGCGCCCACAGGAGCCCAGCATGACCGCAACCGTTCTGGTACTGATTGAAACCGTCAATGAATACCTACCCATTCTCGAGCGGCAGGGCTACCACCTGGAGTTGGCGCCCACGCCTGCCGAACGCAAGACGGCGATTTTCGAACACGGAGACCGCTTCAGCGCAGTGCTGACCCGCGGTCCACTGGGTCTGACGGCGGAAGAAATCGCCGCCCTGCCCAACCTCCAGATCATTTGCGTGATCGGTGCCGGTTACGAACAAGTGGACCTGCAGGCCGCACGCAACCGGGGCATCGTGGTCACCAACGGCGCCGGGGTCAACGCCTCGTCGGTGGCCGACCATGCCATGGCGCTGTTGCTGGCGCTGGTGCGCGACATTCCCCATTGCGATGCTGCCCTGCGACGGGGCGAATGGCCGAGGGGGGCGCGCCCTTCCCTGGCGGGTAAGCGGCTGGGCGTGTTGGGCCTTGGCGCGGTGGGCATGGCGATCGCCAAACGGGCCGCCCAGGGCTTTGACATGAGTGTCAGTTATCACAATCGCCGGGTACGCAATGACGTGCCCTACACCTTCTGCGCCACCCCCACGGAACTGGCGCGGGTCTCGGACTTCCTGATCGTCGCCACGCCAGGCGGCCTGGATACCCGGCAGTTGATCAACAAGCAGACCCTCGATGCGCTCGGCCCAAAAGGGTTTCTGGTGAACGTCGCCAGGGCCAGCGTGGTTGCTACCGCCGATCTGATCAGCGCCCTGGAACACAGGCGAATTGCCGGAGCGGCCCTG
Source organism: Pseudomonas sp. PF05 (assembly GCF_056521845.1). NCBI lineage: Bacteria > Pseudomonadati > Pseudomonadota > Gammaproteobacteria > Pseudomonadales > Pseudomonadaceae > Pseudomonas > Pseudomonas sp. PF05. Next base: position 242,054 of record NZ_JBWLPW010000003.1, read on the forward strand.
GATGTGTTCGATCACGAGCCCGAGGTGCCGCAGGCGCTGAAAAACCTGCCCAACGTCGTCCTCACACCCCACGTGGCCGGCCTGTCGCCGGAAGCGACCCGCGCCATGGTAGAACTGGTGGGCCAGAACCTGACCGCCTTCTTTTCCGGAAAACCCGTGCTGACGCCGGTGCGATTGGCCGACGAGGAACGTTAGAGAACGCCCAACAACGTCCACAACCGGCGGGATTCGGCATCGGCACTGATCAGTTCACCCAGCAACTCGCTCAACGGTTTGTTGCCCCACTCCACACCGCGCCGGATCAGGTAGGGCACCGGGCTGTGGGGTTCGGTGCGGGCCAGGTAACCGGCGATGACCAGTAGCTGTCGGTAGGCCTCTTCACGACTGGCCGGTTCCTGGAATACCTGGGCAGGTGTCGCCTGCGGCTGGGACGTCGGTGTTGTAGATGTCGGGGACGTTTGCACCGGCACGACGGTGGGTTGCTGTGGGTGCATCGCAATGAACTCCTCTACCAGTGCCAGCAAGGCCTGCATCACGTCCTGCAGGGATTTGTAGCCCGGGGCCAGGTTGCCCAGGTAAGCGTCGCTCCAGGCTTCGAGCCGTTGCAGGTGCTGCAGGCTCAACATCAGGCTGCCTTGGCGATGCAACCAGAACGACAAGGGTGTGCTGCGAATCAGTTCGCCAAGTTTCTTTTGATCGTTGCGCGCCGCTTCCGCCGAGGCCTTGGCGTTCTTGCTGTCGTTGACCAGCACTTGCTGGCGCTGCAAGCGTTGCCAGTCGTCCAGGCAAAAAGCGGCGAAGGCCTGTTCCCGACCGTCGAACAACGGCACCCGCGTCAGCAGCACTTCGCTGTAGCGACGGGCCAGCCACTCCAGCGGGATCACCCGCCATGACTGGTCGCCTTCCTCAGCCTGGGGGTGCAACTGCTCCGGATAGCGCTCACACAGCCCCGCCACCAGCGCCAGGCTGCCCGGCAAACCTTCCAGCCCGGCCATATGCAGCCAAGCCTCCCCTAGCCAGGCACTGATCATCAAGTCCTTGCTGCGCTCCAGCAGCAACGTGGTCGCGAGCCGCTCCAGGTCCGGCCACAGGGCGCGCTTGATCGAAGACTGCCACACACCGGTGGGCAGGCTGGTGTCATCCTCCCGGCGCAATTCGCGCAACTGGTCATATTCCGGTTCGTAGCGCAGGTCCGGGCCACAGGGCGATTCGGCGCTGATCGGCTCGAGCAACTGGCTGACCAGCTCAGGCAAAGGCGATATCGGCAAGTTCACAGGCCCTCCTCACGGGTGGCGATGGCGGGGTTCGATGCGCTCGTCATGAAAGGTGAACGGGGCGCCCGCGTCGGCAACGGCGGGATCGACAAGGGCAGTTTGGAGCCCTGGCTCATCAACGACAGGCGCACGAACATCAACGTTTGCTGCGCCGTGCTGGCCTGGGTCTGAGCGGTCACCGGCAGTTGCAGAGCCAAGGGAAAATCGGTGTAGTCGACATTCGGCTGGCGCTGATTCGACACCAGCGAGCGCATCAGGCGCAACAACGACCAAGGCCCCTGATACTCCCAACCGGCCTCCAGGTCGCGCACCACCAGGTTCGGTTGCAGCGGGTCGTTGGCCGGACGCTGATAACCGTTACGGGCCCAGCGCAAGGTCAGGCGCACGGGCTGGCCGACCATCCACCGCAGGTTCTGCTGGCCGCCGCCGGGGTAGCGGATCTGTTGGTTGCCGGCGTCCAGGCTCCAGGCGATCACCTGGTCGGCGCCGCGTTCTTCATCGCGATCGGTGCGCCAGCGCACGTCCATTTCCACCCCCAGGATGCCACTCTTATCGCGCACGAACAGCGGCCCGAGCCAGGTACCGGCCTGTTTCAAACGATTGAGGAAATCCTCGGCCGCCAGCCGCTCCGGCGTCTGGCTCAACGTCAGCCCGGCCTGGGCCAGGGGTACGCGCGTGTCGATCAGCTCCAGCAAATGCTGGACCCGCGCCGGGTCGGCATCGCTGGCCCGCACATCCTGGGAAAACGGAAAGCGCCCCGCCAGGTACTGATTGAAATAGTTGGCAAGGTCATTCCAGGCGGTCGCCGCCTGGTTCTGTTGCAGGTACAGGCACCGTTGCAGGGCGCCCTGCTGCAACGCGACCGTGCGCAGGGCCAGGTCACCGCGTCCGCTGGGCAGGCTGGAGGTCTGCAAGATCTGCGCGCAGGAGGTGGTGTCCATGGCGATGAAGTCCCGGCTCACCAATTGTTCCAGTTGGGCCGCCGAGCTGGCCGGGTTCTGGCTCTTGTACTTGAGCAATTCATCGTTGAGGGCCATGAAGCGTGCCACCTGATCGTGTTCCAGGGTCGACAGGTTGTCCTGCTGGACGATCAGCCATTCCAGCGCAGGCATTCGCTGCTCGGCGATCTGCAGCATCGCGCCAAACTGCTGGTCCAGGTTCAGCTTCAGGTCTTGTGGGTCGCGGGCACCGTACAACTGCAAGCCGAAGTTTTTCGAACCGTCCCAATGCTGGACGTCGGCCCGCTGGCTGAACAGCGGCTGGGCATCGATTTCGCCCAGGCCACTCTTGATCTGCGCCAATGCCCGCCGATTGAGCAAACGCTGGAAACGGATCGCCAGGTCGCCACGGTGCACGTCCATGAAGGCTTTTTGCAGCGCAACGGCCTGGGTCGTTTGTACATTGAAGCCCATGCCAGGCAGCGGCTCGTCGTTTTCATCCAGGCTCAACCACATCGCCCGCGCTGCGGCGCCTTCAGCGGCCTGCATCAGCGCGTCACGGTAATCCGGCGGAATGCGCGGCAGCTCCTCATTGGCATAGCTCTTGTAGCTGGCGAAGTAGTTCAGGGCGACGCTGAAATCATCGCTGCCATCGCCTTGGCTCATCGAACCGGAGTTGCTGTCCGACGGATCCTTCTGCATGGCCAACGCCACGAAGTCACGCTTGAACAGCGCCTGCACCGCGCCCTCCAGCGCCGTGACATGGTCTTGCAAGACCAGCAGGCCACTGCCCTGTTGCACCAACAGATTGTCCCGGGAGCCGGTCTGGACGATCCACTGGTCACGAAAGCTCTGCTGAAGCTTCGCCGCCTGGCTCTCCAGGTCCTGCTCGATATCCGGCCCCAGCAAGCTGCTGTGGCTGACTTTGTCCAGCATCTGGCTGTAGCCGGGTACCAGGTCCTGGCCCTTGCCCCGGCCCCAGGCTGAATTGGTCAGGCTGACCAGCGTTTGCAAATCGTCGATCAGCGCCATCAGGTCTTCGAGTTCGCTCAACGAATTGCCACTGCCGGCCTCCAGCCGTTGCAGGTGTAGCTTGAGGTAACCGGCCTGGCGCACGAAGTTGTCCGCCAGGAAGTAATGGTCCAGCCAGCGCTGCATCAGGCCGGTGAAATTATCGGAGACCACCGGGCGCGCGGCGTTCAGGTCCAGCCCTTTCAAATCGCTGTTCTGGGCATCGAACAGCACCCGGTTGTAGAACCGCGGCCGGCTCAAGGTGCCGGTGTTGAGCCCCAGGGACAAGGCGGTGTTGCTCAGTTGCACCAGTTCGTCCAGCGGTGCCTTGGGATCGTTCACCACCTGGCTGAACATCTGGTTGTGCTGTTCCAGGCGTACGGCGAGGTCCACCAGCGCCTTGGCTTTCACGTAGCTCTGCCACTGCGCCGGGTCTTCGTTCTCCACATTGCCCCGCCGCTCGGTGTTGCGGATGGATTTAAGCTGTTCCAGGTCTGAATTGAGCAGGTCCCGCAGGGGCAATATCCAATGGTGCCGAGCCGTCAGGCGCAACCCATTCTCCAGCTGTGTGTCCACGGAGGAGAACCACGAAGTGGGAAAGACCACCGAGACGAAGCGCCAGCGCGGGGCCTTCTCCAACATGTGCCAGTAGTTCTGCACGTTGTGCCGGGTCGGTTCCAGCTGCGGTTCGTCACGGTCGACGACGACGTGGTTCTTATGGGTGCTGAGGATCAACCGTGACAGCTCCTCGGCTTGTTCCACCGAGTCGTGCCAGACCCAGACCATGCCTCCCAACCAGACCAGGCCCACCACCGCCGCCACCCCTGCGGCCAGCCGATGCCCGCGCTGGCGCAGGCGCAACAACCGTGGCACAGGCTGAGCCAGGCCACGTTCGGCCACCAGTCGACGCGACCACAGCTGGCGGGCGAACACGGTTTGCCGCTGGGCATTGTCGCTGGCGGTCAAACCGTCGCCGCTGACAGCCGGTGCCTGGCTGGCAGTGAAATACACCCCGCGAAAACGCGGCGCTTCGCCTTGGGCATTGCCCTGGAACACCGGTTCCAGCAGGATCTGCAAGGCCCGCCGCAAGCCTTCGAAGCGCTCCGGCAACCCATAGAGATCAGCACCCAATTGCCCCGACAGCGCACCGATCTCGATGATCGACTGTGACAACGCGGCGTTGACCTCGTCCAGGGCCTGGTCACTCCAATGCGACTGCCAGGCCGCCTCCGGCAAATAGGGCGAGGACCAGCCCAGCATCGACTCGCGCGCCTCGGCGGGCAGCGCGCTGACCAGCTCCTGGACTCCCGGCAGCTCCTCCATCCCGGTGATCACCACATACACCGGCACGCTGAGGCCGAACCGTTGCAACAGGTCGATAAAGCCACGCCGGACCTTGAGGCTCAGTTCGGTGGTGTGCTCGATGTCGTCAAGGGTGCTGAACGGCACGGTCCAGATCACCGCATCCAATGGTCGCTTGCTGCGCAAGCGCAACATCAGCCCCAACAGGCGCCACCAATTGCCCCGTTGCCGGTTCATGCCTTCATCGGGCAGGAACAACGCCTGGGGCACCACCAGCACCGAGCCTTCGACATCGGCAAACCAGCGCCCGAACCAGGCCGCCTTGTCGGTCGGTTGCAAGCGCCACTGGGCGCATAATTGGGCGCCGTCGGTTTCGTTGCCGAGCATCATCAGCCAAGGCATCTGATAGCGGTCCCGGGTGCCCTGCTCCTGCTCCATGCGGCGCACCGCCCCATAGAAACTGCGGATCGCCGCCCCGCCTTGGGTCCGCAGCCACCAGATCAGGGCCGCGATCAGCAGCACCACGACAATGGCGATCACTACCAGGGCAACGATGCTCAGCGGGCTCATGAATCCAACTCCTGAACCACCGCCGACTCATTCAGTTGCAACACCGGCTCGAGCTCCAAACGAATGTCACGCCAGAACACCTGCCCCAGTCCGGTCAGCAACAACACCATCGCCAGGATCGCCAGCCCCAGGCGAAAGCCGTCCGGCAGTGACTCTTGCACCGGCATGCGCACTGGCGGCGTCGCCGAAGCCAGCGCCAGGCGCTGGCTGACGTCGACGTAATCGGGCTCGTGTTGCCAGGCGAACGTGAACAGCGCCGCGCGCCACTTTGCATGCTGAAGCTGGCCTGGCTCGCCACGCAATCGCCCCTGGAACCCGAGGATCAGGCATTGCAGGTAGACATTCGCCAGGTCCCGGGTGCCGGGCATCTGCTCGTCCAGCAGTTTCTTGATCGCCGCGGGCAAGCGCTCGCCGGCCTGGCGACTGGCATACATGCGTGACTCGAGGGGGTGCTGCTGCCAGGCCAGTTGTCCGGGCCAAGGGCTGAACAGCAAGGTTTCGTCCACCAGCGCCACGAAGGCATAGACCAGCGCCTTGACCTGCTCGGTGGCGGCATCGCCGACGGTGGCGAAGGCCACCCGCCACAGACGCTGGGCGCCGCGCCCGGAAAACTCCACCACCCGATTGACCAATACCGCAGGGTCGCTGTCCCTGGGCAAGTCTTGCCACTCCTGGGACCACTTCAGCCAGGCCTGGCGAAAAGCGCTGCTCAGCGGCGCCTCATGCAGACTCCGAACCGCCCCGCCACTTCCATCAGGCATACGACTCCCCTTTTGCGATCAGGCACTTTCACTGGCTTGCGCCACGAACAACACCACTTGCCACGGGCTGCTGGCCTGGGCCGATGCCGGCGCCACGATGTGCAGCGGCAATTGCGCGTCGAACCATTGCCCGCTGGCGACCACCACGAACAAACGGGTGTCGTCGCCCACGCTGTAGGCCACCTGTTCGTTGCGGCTCATGGCCTGGTGGGGCAGACCGCTCATGCGTTGCCGGCTCAGCAGCGGGATGTGCCGCGCCGACGCGATGATCGCCCCGCGCAACCAGTCGGCCGCCGCCTGCTCGCTGGCGCCGTTGGGCATGCGCAGGCCGATCACCAGGCGTTGCTCCGGCTGGTCATCGGGCAACTGGATCGAGAAGACCTGCTCATCGCGTTCGAAGGCCAGGCTGCGATAGCCGGCACGAACCAGTTCCAGGGTGGTTTCCAGCCAGTCGAGCAACGGCTCGTAGCCGCGCTGCAATTCGAGGAAATCCAGCGGCGCGAAGGCCGGGACGCCCGCCAGCGGATCGAGGGCCGACCAGCTCCCGGCCAGCCCCAGCAGCAAACCGTAGAGCGCCTGGGGCGTCGCCACCCGGGTGCTCAGCGCCCCTTCGACTTCCGGCAAGCGCGCCCACAAGGCGGTCAATTGCCGGCGGATCTCCATGGCATCGTCCTGGTTGCCGGCCGCCTGGGCCTGGCGCAAGCGGCCGGCGAGAAACATGCACTTTTCCCGGGCCCGGGCGCACACCCCGGCGACCCGTCGACCGAGGGCCGACTCCGGCAACAGGATCGGCGTCGGCGGGGTGTAGGGCACGCGCCAGAAGCCGCCGCCCTCCTTGCGGATGCGCAACAACGGCAGGCAGATCGAATCGGCCTTGCTCAGTTGCGTACACAACCTCGGGTTGGGTCGCCAGACGGTGACCGACTCGGGAAATGCACCGCTGGTGAGGTCCGGCAACGCCTCGCCAACCACCGATTGCAGGCGCCCCTTGAGCGGCACCAATTGCCCGGCGCGCCACAGTGGGCTGACGGCCAGGTACACCGTCACGGTGGCGTCGTCGGTCTTGTCGATCGCCTCGCCGATATCCAGCTCCAGGGTCGGCCCGACACCAGCCTGCAGGTTGACCGGCAAGCCGTCCGGCAAGGTGCCTTGCAGTTGCAGCAGCCGCACCTGGCCGGCGCTGAGGGCCGAAGGATCGACTTCCAGCTCGCTGACACCCCAGAACCAAGGGTTGCAGGCCCCGGCAAAATGCGCGGCCAGGGCCTCGGCACGCAGCCCTTGCAATTGAAAATGCTGGGGCAGCAATTGCATGCCCTCATGCCAGCACACCGCGTCAGGTAACAGACTCATACGACTCCCTTCGACATCCCAATGTCGCCGCACAAGGCGGCACGCGGTCACTCAAGCTGGCCTTTATCGAGCTGACCATCATTCACGAGGGTCATCTCGCGACTGTCGAACTTCAGCCAGGCCTTGCGCTGATCGTCCAGCCGAAGCCGGTGGGCTCCGGGAGTGTTATAGCTGGCGAAGACCAAAAGTCCAGCGGCGCGCCGGCCCTCCAACGGGAAGGGTTGGCGGTCGATGAATTGCCCCGGGACCAGCTCCAGCCCCCACACCGACATGAGTTGACGATAGTCGCGCTGGAACTGTTCCCGCTCGGCGAACCATTGGCTGGCGGTGATGCCCGACAGTTGTTTGAGCAGGTCCGGGTCGTTCACGGCGATGAAATCCACGGCGATCGGTGTGTCGTCATTGGCGCCGGCAGCGACGTCCAAGGTCAGGCTGTCCAGGTCGACGCTGGGGGCAAAAAGCGAGCAACCGGTGAGCGCCAGGCTCAAAAGAAATCCGAAAAAAAAACCACGCAAAATGAATCTTCCTTTTCTCAGCGGTCAAAAATTGTTTTTGCTTGCTTTTTTATAGACCTGTTCTAGCGTCTTGGGTAGTTCGACCCACACGGTCGAATGCACCAGGTTCGTCAAGGGAATGACAGTTTTTCTGCCGTCCATTTGCAACCTGCGGATCAGCAAGGGAATGCGATGAGCGGGACTCCCGATGCATTGCGCCCACACATGCATCGGAGTCGGCCGCCATGGCAGAAAGTACCCAGCACAAGCTCGACAGAATCCGTCCTCCCCGCGTCCAGATCACCTATGACGTGGAAATCGGCAACGCCATCGAGAAAAAAGAATTGCCACTGGTGGTCGGCATTCTGGCCGACCTCTCAGGCAAGCCACTGGACCCGCTGCCCAAGCTCAATGAGCGGCGCTTTACCGAAATCGATCGGGACAATTTCAACGAGGTGCTCGCCTCCATCTCCCCCCGCGCCACGCTCCAGGTGAACAACACCCTCAGCGGCGACGACAGCAAGCTCAACATCGAACTCAACTTCCGTCACATCGACGACTTCGACCCGGTCAAGGTCGTGGAACAGGTCACGCCGCTGCGCCGGTTGTTCGAAGCGCGCCAACGCCTGCGAGACCTTTTGACCAAGCTCGATGGCAACGACGACCTGGACAAGCTGCTGCGCGACGTGATCGCCAACACCGAAGGACTGCAGGAAATCAAGTCGGCCCGACCCCAGGACGTACCGCCAGAGCTGCCTGCCGCGGCCGCCAACGATGACCCTGCCCCGGCCGAACCACAGGCCTGATCGCGCGCATCATTCACGGGAGATAACGCCATGCCTGCTTCATCCAGCGCTCAAACCAGCGAGAGCACGACCCAGACCCTGTCCCTGCTGGACAAGATCATCGCCGAAGGCCGCATGGCCCACGACGATAGCCAGCAAGACTACGCCCGCGACATGCTGGCCGAATTCGCCACCCAGGTCCTCGACGAAGGCATGGCCATCGACAAGGACACCGTGGCGATGATCAACGACCGCATCAGCCAGATCGACCAGTTGATCAGCGCCCAGCTCAACGAAGTGCTGCACCATCCCGACCTGCAGAAGCTCGAAGCCTCCTGGCGCGGCCTGCACCTGCTGGTGCAGAACACCGAAACCAGCACCCGGCTCAAGTTGCGCCTGCTCAACGTCACCCAGAAAGAACTGCAGAACGATCTGGAAAAAGCCGTCGAATTCGACCAGAGCGCGCTGTTCAAGAAGATCTACGAGGAAGAATACGGGACCTTCGGCGGACACCCGTTCAGCCTGCTGGTAGGCGACTACACCTTTGGCCGGCATCCGCAGGACATCGGCCTGCTGGAAAAACTCTCGAACGTCGCCGCTGCCGCGCACGCCCCGTTCATTGCCGCCGCCAGCCCACGGTTGTTCGACATGACCAGCTTCACCGAGCTGGCGATACCCAGGGACCTGTCGAAGATTTTCGAGAGCCAGGAGTTGATCAAATGGCGCGCCTTCCGTGAAAGCGAAGACTCGCGCTACGTGTCCCTGGTGCTGCCGCACTTCCTGCTGCGCCTGCCCTACGGCCCGGACACGCTGCCGGTGGAAGGCATCAACTACGTCGAAGACGTCAACGGTACTGACCACAGCAAATACCTGTGGGGCAACGCCGCCTGGACGCTGGCGCAACGCATCACCGAAGCCTTCGCCAAATATGGCTGGTGCGCAGCCATTCGCGGGGCCGAGGGCGGTGGCGCGGTCGAAGGCCTGCCGGCCCATACCTTCCGCACCAGTTCCGGGGATCTGTCGCTCAAATGCCCAACCGAAGTGGCGATCACCGACCGCCGTGAAAAAGAACTCAACGACCTGGGCTTCATCTCCCTGTGCCACAAGAAAAACAGCGACGTGGCGGTGTTCTTCGGCGGCCAGACCACCAACAAGGCCAAGGCCTACAACACCAACGAGGCCAACGCCAACGCGCGGATCTCGGCCATGTTGCCGTATGTGCTGGCGGCCTCGCGTTTCGCCCATTACCTGAAGGTGATCATGCGCGACAAGGTCGGCAGTTTCATGACCCGCGACAACGTGCAGACCTACCTCAACAACTGGATCGCCGACTACGTGCTGATCAACGACAACGCGCCGCAAGAGATAAAGGCGCAATACCCGTTGCGCGAAGCCCGGGTGGACGTGACAGAAGTGGCCGGCAAGCCAGGGGCCTACAAGGCCACGGTGTTCTTGCGGCCGCACTTCCAGCTGGAAGAGCTGACCGCCTCGATCCGCCTGGTGGCGACCCTGCCGCCACCGGTAGCTGCCTGACCGCCTTGGCAAGGGAGCAAGCTCCCACTGCCCTCTGTAGGAGCTGACTGTAGGAGCTGACGAGTGCAACGAGGCTGCGATCTTTCCAAGGACGCTTGAGTCCCAAGCGAAAGATCAAAAGATCGCAGCCTTCGGCAGCTCCTACAGGTACCGGGCACTACCTCATTCGTCTTCTTCAGGAGTTCCACACAATGGATGCAATCATTCTCGACCTCGGCGGCGACATCAAGGGCGACAGCTTGCTGGAGGGTTTCACGGACAAGATCGAAGTCATGTCCTACAGCCACAACGTGGCGATGCAGGTCACCAACGACGTCAGCAACTCGGAGCGCACTTCCGGCCGGCCGCACATCGGCGAATTCACGCTGACTAAATTCGTCGACAGCTCCACCCCTTCGCTCAACGAGTATTGCTGTGCCGGCAAGCCGATCCCGCAAGCCGTCATCACCATTGGCCGCAATGCCGCCGAGGGCAGCGGCAAACTCATGCCGTTCATCATCTACACACTGACCAACGTCGTGCTGTCCAACGTCAGTGTCAGCGGCGGCACCGGCGGCAAACCGGTGGAAACCCTGTCGCTGAACTTCACCAAGATCAAATGGGAGCTCACCGCACAGAAAGACGATGGCACCAAGGAAGGCACGGCGGGCACGACCTGGGACCTGGCCGCCAACAAAATGACCAAGTAAGGAAGCCGCGCCCATGGCTGGCTTCGGGCTGCGCCCGCCCCTGTTCGAACGCCTGGCCAGCCCGGCGGACGATACCCGGCGGGCGTTCGACCGACAGGCGCTGCAAGACTCGGTGCATGCCGAACTGTCGCGCCTGTTCAATACTCGACGCGGCCCACGGGCGCTGACCGAACCGCCAAGCATCCTGGACTACGGCATCGCCGACTGGACCGCGCTGCAACAGCAGCGCAGCGATGACCGGCGCCAACTGACCCGGGAAATCCGCCAGGCCATCACCCACTTCGAACCTCGCCTGCGCCTGGGCGAGGTCGAGGTCTGCCCGGTGCCGGGCCACCCACAGCAACTGTGCATACGGTTGCTGGGCGAACTGCGTTGCGACCTGCATGCCTGGCCCGTGGCCTTTGTCATCGAGCACGCCGGCGACGGCCTTGAGGTACGACATGAGCGACTCGATTGACCCGCAACTCTTGGACTATTACCAACGCGAACTGACCTGGTTGCGGCATGCCGGGAGCCTGTTCGCCGAGCGCTATCCCAAGGTCGCCAGGCGCCTGGAGTTGTCCCCCGGCGAATGCCCCGATCCGCATGTCGAGCGCCTGCTGGAAGGTTTCGCACTGTTGGCCGCCCGCCTGCAACGCCGACTGGACGACGACTACGCCGAATTCAGCGATGCCCTGCTCGAACAGCTTTATCCGTTGGCCATGCGTCCCTTGCCGTCGTGCGCCATCGTGCAGTTCGAACCCGACCCCAGCAAAGGCAACTTGAACGAGGGCTACCCGCTGCCCCGCGACACTCCGCTGTTCATCACCACGGACAAAGGCCAGAGCATTCATTTTCGGACCACCGCCGCCGTGCATTTATGGCCGGTGCAAATCAGCGAGGCATTGCTGCTGGGCAGCGACGAAGCCCAGGCATTGACCGGCGTGGTCCGGGCACGCTCGGCCCTGCGCCTGGAGCTACGGTGCCTGGGCGAAAGCCAGTGGTCGACACTGGCGATCGATTCGCTGCGGGTACACCTGGCGGCATCACCGATCATCAACGCCGGGCTGTACGACCTGCTGGGCGCGCACGCCATCGAGGTCCTGGCCGGTGCGCCGGGCAGCGTGCCGGAGTCACTGACAGGCTTGCCACAAATCGTCGGCTTCGCCAGTGACCAGGTCTTGCTGCCGGACGAAGACGGCGTGCATCCCGGCATGCGCCTGCTGGCCGAGTACTTTGCCTTCCCGGATAAATTCGGCTTCTTCGACCTGCCACTGGCCGGCGCCACCAGCGACGGCCCGTCCTTGTACCTGTACATCGTTTTCGACCGCCCCCCCACCAGCCGCCTGCCGCTGCAGGCCAGCGACATCGCCCTGGGCTGCACGCCGGTGATCAACCTGTTTCCCAGGACTTCCGAGCCGCTGCGCCCGGATGGCACCCGCAGCGAGTACCGGTTGGTGGCCGACAGTCATCGGGAAAACAGCGTCGAGATCCACAGCATCCGTGGCATGCGCGCCATGTCCAGCCAGGGCGTGCGCAAAGTGCCGGCCTATTACGGCAGCCAGCATGGCAACGACCAAACCTGTTATTGGCATGCACGACGGGTCAGTGGCATGAGCCCGAACCGAATGGGCACCGACTTGATGGTCAGCCTGGTGGACACCCAGTTCGACCCGCTGGCCGACACGCGCGACTACAGCCTCACCGCCGAACTGCTGTGCACCAACCGCCACCTGGCCCAGAGCCTGCCGGCTGGCACCCCGCTGGGTTTCGAGCGGCCGGGGCCGGTGGCCTGGGCGCGTCTGCGCAACCCACCCAGCCCACAAAGCCTGCCGCGCCTGGATGGCGAATCGCGCTGGCGGCTGGTGTCGCAACTGACCCTCAACCATTTGTCACTGGTCGAAGGCCCCCAGGCATTGGACGCATTGCGCGAGATTCTCCAACTGCACAACCTGCGGGACGAGGCCAGCGCCCATCGCCAGATCGACGGCGTATCGGGGCTCAGTTGCGACCGGGTCATCGCCCATGTCGGCGAGGACGCCTGGCGCGGCTGGCGAAACGGGCTGGAGGTGCGCCTGCAACTGGATCCGCAATACTTCGTCGGTAACAGCGCCGTGCTGTTCTCCGGGGTGCTGGCGCAATTCTTTTCCCTTTACGCCACCGCCAATCGCTTCGTGCGCACCGTGCTGGTCCAGTCCGACAAGGAGGTGAAGACATGGCAACCCCAAGCCGGCAAACCCCTGGTGCTCTGAACCTGAGCCAGCGCCTGCGGCGTGACCCGCAACGCTTCGAATGGCTCCAGGCCTTGCTGTTGCTCGAACGCGAACATCCCCAGGCCGAGCCCCTGGGCAGCGGCACCGCGCCGCACGCCGAAGCCTTGCGCCTGCGTGGGCCCTTGACGCCGCTGTTCGCCGCCAGCGAAGTGGAAAGCCTGGGCCAGGAACCCGGCCTGCCGCCAACCCTGACCACGCCGATCTTCGGCCTCGGCGGCCCCGACGGCCCGTTGCCCTACGCCTACCAGGAATGGCTGCAACAACGGGCACGGGCCAAGGACTATGCCCCGGCGGAATTCCTCGACCTGTTCCAGCATCGCCTGCTCAGCCTGCTTTACAAGGTGATGCGCAAGCATCGCATCGCCGTGGGTTTTACCGCCCCAGGCGCATCTGCCGTACACGCGCAACTGCGGGCGTTGACCGGCCTGCTGCCCAAGGCCTTGCAAGAGCGCCAGGCCGCACCCGACTCGGCGGTACTGGCCTGCACCGCGCTGTACGCCGATGGCCGGCGCTCCCTGGACGGGTTCGCGGCGATTGTCCGCGAACAGTTCGGGCTGCCCGTGGAGCTGAAGGCCTACGAAGGTGGCTGGCGTGAAATCCCGCCGGCCAGCCGCAGCCGCTTGCAACCGGGCGGGCGCAACCTGTGCCTGGGCCGCAACGCGGTGGCCGGCACCCGCGTCTGGGACGAACATGCCGGCGTGCGCCTGATCCTCGGCCCGCTGACCACAAGCCAGGCCAACGCACTGCTGCCCAACGGCGAGACCCATCCGCTGCTCGCCAGCCTTTACGCCCTGTACTTCGGCCCCGATCTGGATTGCACCCTGGTGCTGCTGATCCGTGGCGCCGGCCCGCTGCAACTGGACCGCCAGGCAGCGCCACGGCTGAACTGGAACGGTGGCCTGCAACGCCAGCCAACCCTCGCCGTGCAACGGATCGAAACCCGCCTTCGTCAGCCGGAGATTGCCTGAAATGGAACTGGCCAGCCTGATCGGACGCCTCAACCCGGACAACCGCCGCGCCCTGGAACGGGCCGCGCAACGCTGCATGCAGCGCAGCCACCACTATGTGGAAATCGAACACCTGCTGTTGGAATTGCTCGACATCGAGGGCGGTGACTTTGCCTGCCTGCTGCCACGTTTCGGTCTGGAGCGCGACGCGGTGGCGGTGGAAACCAACAAGGCCCTGGACCTGTTCAAGTCCGGCAGCACCCGCACGCCCGCCCTGTCGACGCAAACCATCGGCCTGCTGGAAGACGCCGTGGTCCAGGCCAGCGTGCTGGGCCTGGACAGCATTCGCTCCGGGTTGCTGTTGCTGGCCCTGCTGGACCGTGATGAGCGCCGCAGCCTGCTGCTCAATAGCGCCTCGTCGTTGCTGCGCATTCCCCGCGATGCCCTGCGCACCCACCTATTGGAATGGACCGAAAGCTCCCGCGAGCATGTCGGTGGCGTGCGCCCGGCCAAACCCGGCGAGCCGCCCCAGAAACAGGACCCGGTCCTGGACCAGTACACCCAGGACTTGACCGCCGACGCCCGGGCCGGGCGCATCGATCCCATCGTCGGCCGCGACGGCGAAATCCGCCAGTGCATCGACATCCTGCTCCGGCGCCGGCAGAACAACCCGATCCTGGTGGGCGCGCCAGGCGTCGGCAAGACGGCGGTGGTGGAGGGCCTGGCCCTGCGTATCGCCGCCGGGGATGTGCCGCCGTCGTTGCAGGAAGTCACCCTGCGCGTCCTCGACCTGGGCCTGTTGCAGGCCGGTGCCGGCGTCAAAGGTGAATTCGAACAGCGCCTCAAGGGTGTGATCGACGCGGTACGCAGCGCCGAAAAACCGATCATCCTGTTCATCGACGAAGCCCACACGCTGATCGGCGCCGGCGGTGCGGAAGGCGGCAGCGACGCGGCCAACCTGCTCAAGCCGGCCCTGGCCCGGGGCGAACTGCGCACCCTGGCCGCCACCACCTGGCTGGAGTACAAAAAATATTTCGAGAAAGACCCGGCCCTGGCCCGCCGCTTCCAACTGGTGCAGGTCGAAGAACCGGACGAACTCACCGCCGTGGAAATGCTCCGGGGCGTGGCGAGCAAACTGGAACAGCACCACGGCGTGCAGGTGCTGGACGCGGCCATCCACGAGGCGGTGAAGCTGTCCCACCGCTACATCTCCGGGCGCCAGTTGCCGGACAAAGCCATCAGCGTGCTCGACACCGCCTGCGCCCGGGTCGCCCTCGGCCAGCACGACGTGCCGCCGCCGCTGGAAAGCCTGCGCCATCGGCAGAACAGCCTCAAGGACGAGGTCGAACGCCTGCGCCGGGAACAGGCCACCGGGCTCGATCACCGCGAGCGCATCACCCTGCTCGAAGGCGAATCGACCAGCAACGTGCAAGCCATCCGCGAGCTGGAAACCCGCTGGGGCGAAGAGCGCGAAGCCGTGCGCGAATTGCTCGACACCCGCCGCGAACTGCTTGCCCTGAGCGAACGCGCCGACGGTGAAAAAGCCGACACCGAGATCGATAACCGCATCGACCACCTGGCCGCCGAACTGCTGCGTCTGGAGGCGGGCCTGGATGCCATTCGCCAGGACGATCCGTTGGTGCCCGAACAGGTGGACAGCAAGACCGTCGCCGCGGTGATTGCCGGCTGGACCGGCATTCCGGTGGGCAAGATGCTCGCCGACGAAGCCCACGCCGTGCGCACCCTTGGCCAGCGCATGGGCCAGCGGGTCATGGGCCAGAGCACCGCGCTGAACACCATCGCCCAACGCCTGCAAGCCTACCGCGCCGGCCTCACCGACCCACAGAAACCGGTTGGCGTGTTCCTGCTGGTGGGCCCCACCGGCGTAGGCAAGACCGAAACCGCCTACGCCCTGGCCGACGCCTTGTACGGAGGTGAACGCAATCTGATCAGCATCAACCTCTCGGAGTACCAGGAAGCCCACACCGTCAGCCAACTCAAAGGCGCCCCACCCGGCTACGTCGGCTACGGCAGTGGCGGCGTGCTCACCGAAGCGGTGCGGCGCAAACCCTATTCGGTGGTGCTGCTGGATGAAATCGAAAAGGCCCACCCGGATGTGCTCGAAGCGTTCTACAACGTCTTCGACAAAGGCCTGATGGAAGACGGCACCGGCCTGGTGGTGGACTTCAAGAACACCGTGATGCTCGCCACCAGCAACGTCGGCGCCGAGCTATTGCTGGATACGCCCGCCGCGCAACTGGGCAGCGACGCCTTCAACGAAGCCTTGCACAAGGTGCTGCTGCAAGCGTTCCGCCCGGCGTTTTTGGCGCGCATGACGGTGGTGGCGTATCGGCCACTGGACGAAGCGACGCTGGAGGGGATCGTGCTGGCGAAGCTGGAGAAATTGCGGGGGCGCTACAAGGCTGCGACCGGTAAGCAATTCGAGTTTGATGCGGGGATTGTTAAAGCAGTGCTCGCCAAGTGCAGCGCAGCCGGGGCGAGGGACGTCGAGAATGTGCTGATGACGCAGGTGACGGGAAAACTGGCGGAGTGGGTGTTGGAATGATTTCCCATGAGTACGCAACCCAATCGATCAACGAGGTTTATTAAATGTCTGCGATAACCGTTTGGAGCTGTATCCAGTCGTACCGTACGAGCAAGGCTCAGGAATTGGATCGAATCTTCATATCGCATCATAAAATAATTGAATGCCTGGAAGGCTATGGCGGAAAAGATGAGTACCACGGTCATGAATCAGGCCCCGCAGGTGGGCCGGAATCCCCCGCGGCAACTATCAACCTGGACAAGGCGATTGCCTATCTGGAGCGGAACAAGCCAACGATTGCCCAGGAAGAAAAGAAAACCAAGAGCATGAATCATCTCCAAAAGAAGAGCCTGAGCCAGACCGATACCCTGATCCAGATAATCAATAACAACGACAATCTTGGTGCAATCCCCACCTTACTGCATAGCAAAGCGACTGAGCTCAAAACCACACAGCCCTGGTATGACATCCGGTTGGTCTGGGGGGCATTTGAAGTCAAATATCGCAAAAAAAAAGGTAAAGACCCCCAAAAAACCAATTACAAATGAGGATGTTCAATGCCCCGCGCCACCGACAACAATACCACCCTGTCCCTCACCGCGACTGCGCTGTCGGCGCTGTACCCTGAGTCGCTGTCCGGCGAAGAACGCCTCAACGCCTTGGGCTCGCACATGCTCAACGGCATCAACGACGGCGCTTCGCTGGACCTCACGACGGCCGTCGCCAGCCACGTGACCGCCACGCTGCACAAGGACGCCTTGCTGCGCCCGCTGGATTGGCTGGTGGCCGAGATCCGCCAGCTCCCGGCTGACGCCACGGCCGAGCGCTATCAACTCCTGCTGCGTCCCTGGCTTTGGTGGCTGAGCCTGGCCAGCAACAACCGCGTGTTCCAGAACCTTGTCACGTCGGACATCGTCACCACGATTTTCAAGGCCCATGGTTTCACCGACTTCCAGCTCAAACTCACCGCCAGCTACACCCCGCGCGAATACTGCGTGCAATACGGCGAAACCGACCTGGCCTTCGTCTCGCGCCTGCTGGAAGAAGACGGGATCTTCTGGTTCTTCACCCACGAGCAAGGCACCCACACGCTGGTCCTTGCCGACAGCAACGACGCCTTCGCGCCCATCCCCAACGGGCCGACGGTGAATTATCTCGGGCAGAAAATCGGCGAACGGGAACTGCACGGCATCCGCTCCGGCCAAGTGTGCCTGCAAGCGGTCGCCGGGGTTTACCAGGCCACCGACTATGAATTCACCACGCCGACGACCTCGCTCTACAGCCAGGCCGAAGCTGTGGCCGGACCAAGCTCGATGTACGAACATCCGGGCGGCTATACCGCCAAGGCCCAGGGCGATGCGTTGACCAAACAGCGGGTGGACGGCCTGCGCAGCCAGGAGAGACGCTTCGTCGGCGAAAGCGACTGCCGCTGGCTGGTGCCGGGGTATTGGTTCACCCTCGCCGGCCATGAAGACACGACGCTGAATATCGATTGGGTGGTGACCTCGGTCAGCCACGAAGCCAGCCACGACAGCTATCGCAACCGCTTCGAAGCAATTCCCAAGGCCACGGTCTATCGACCGCCCCGCCTCACGCCAAAACCGCGCATGCACACCCAGACCGCGCTGGTGGTGGGCAAGGCCGGCGAAGAAATCTGGACCGATGAATATGGCCGGATCAAGTTGCAGTTTCCCTGGGACCGCACCGGCAAGAACGACGAAACCTCATCCTGCTGGGTCCGCGTGGTCTTGCCCTGGAGCGGCAAAGGCTTTGGCATGCAGTTCGTGCCGCGCATCGGCCAGGAAGTCATCGTGACCTTCATCGACGGCGACCCGGACCGTCCCTTGGTCACCGGCTGCGTCTACAACGGCGACAATGCCCTGCCCTATGCGCTGCCGGCGAACCAGACCCAGTCCGGGATCAAGACCAACTCGTCCAAGGGCGGTGGCGGTTTCAACGAGTTGCGTTTCGAAGACAAGAAGGACGCCGAAGAGGTGTTTCTCCAGGCCCAGAAAGACTTCAACATCAACGTGCTCAACGACACCACCGCCACCGTCGGCCACGACGAAACCCTCACGGTACAGAACGCTCGCACCCGCACGGTGAAGGATGGCGACGAAACCGTGACCCTGGAGAAAGGCAAGCGCAGCGTGACCATCCAGACCGGCAGCGACAGCCTCGACGTGAAGGACACCCGCACCGTCACCGTGGGCTCGGACCAGACCCACAGCACCGGCGGCAACTACGAGCACAAGGTCACTGGCAATTACAGCCTGACAGTGGACGGCAACCTGACTATCAAGGTCAGTGGCACCCTGACCCTGCAAAGCGGCGACAGCTTCGCGATCAAGAGCGGCGCAGACCTGGCCGCCCAGGCCAGCACATCCATCAGCCAGAAAGCCGGCACGGCCCTGAGCAACCAGGCCGGTACGTCGCTGGAAAACAAGGCCGGCACCACCCTGACCAACGATGCCGGCATCAGCCTGATGAACAAGGCCGCCGCCGAACAGACCGTGGACGGCGGCGGCATGCTGACCATCAAGGGCGGCCTGGTGAAGGTCAACTGACAGGAGCCGATCGATGGCCTCGAAAAAACTCGACCTGGAGCGTGGCGACAGCCAACTGAGCGGGCAACTGGTCGACGGCCAGCTCGACGGTCCGCTGCAGATCCAAGAAGCGCAACGCCCGCAAGCAACACTCAACTACAACCAAGGTGAACTGCAAGGCACCAGCACCCTGTATCACCCCAATGGCAAGGTCTCGGCGGTACTGCCATTCGTGAAAGGCAAATTGCAAGGTGTGGCGAGCTTCTACGCGGCCGAAGGTGGGTTGCAACGCCAGGCCACCTATCGTCGCGGGCTGCTGCACGGCGAAGCGAACAATTACTTTCCCGACGGGCAACTGGCCGAGGCCGAGTTCTATCGCGACGGCGTGCGCGATGGCCGCTATCGTCGCCTGCACCCCAACGGCAACCCGGCGGTCGAAGCCCGCTACCTCAACGGCCAACTGCTGGAACCGGCCCATGCCTACGCTGAAGATGGCCGGCCACTGGACGCCGAGGGCAAACCGATCTCCCGGGTGCGCTGGTGGTTCAGGCGCTGGAATGATCCGACAACGGTGTAATCAGGGAATCAACATCTGCACCTGCCCCGGCACAACGATCTTGATCACCCCGGCCCAGGTGCACATCAAGGTACTGTTGGCATCGATGGCCGGCATGTTGCCCAGCAACAGGGTCGGCGCGCCGCCGGGGATCCATGGGGCCGCGGTGGCCGGGATGCACGGCATGGGGGTCAGCACGCCGAGCGCCGCAGCGGTGGCGGCGGCCACGGTCGGGTTCGCCAGGCTCATGCACATGCCGAACGTGGTGATGTTTACCAGCGGGATGTGATCCATGATGTTCGCCGCCGGCATCCCCCCCGTCAGCAGGCGATTGACCGGCAGCACATTGAGCACCGCCGGGGCGGCGCCGAAGCTGCATTGCAAGGTCGCGGTGCCACAGACTTGCGGACATCCCATCGTGGTTGCTCCTTTGAAGCGACAGACTCTGAGAAACCTTAGCTCGCCCCTACCCGACGCGCACGCCGCCATGCATCAAGCCCGCTGATTATCCAGCAACACGCTAACCTATAAGACCCTGGCGTGCTTGTGACGCCTCCCGCGCGCCATTAGATTAGCCAATGATCGATGGCCTCCAAAATAAGCAGAAGGGATAAGCATGGCGTTTACTGATCAGTCCACCCGCGTGCGCGACGGTGAAGAACTCGATGCCAACGTGATCGACCCGTACCTCAAGGCCCACATTCCCGGCCTGACCGGCGTGCCGCAGATCAGCCAGTTTCCCGGTGGCGCGTCGAACCTGACCTACCTGCTGGAATACCCCGAGCAGGAATTCGTCCTGCGTCGTCCGCCGTTCGGCCATAAAGCCAAGTCCGCCCATGACATGGGTCGTGAGTTCCGCATCCTCAATCAATTGCGCGAAGGTTTCCCGTACTGCCCCAAAGCCTACGTGCACTGCACCGACGAGTCGGTGATGGGCGCCGAGTTCTATGTGATGGAACGGGTCAAAGGCATCATCCTGCGCTCCGAGCTGCCGCCGGAACTGGGTTTCGACGCCGCCCGCACCGAAGCACTGTGCAAGAGCTTCATCGACCGGCTCGTCGAGCTGCACCGCGTCGACTACAACGCTTGCGGCCTGGCCGACCTCGGCAAGCCCGAAGGCTACGTGGCCCGGCAGATCCGCGGCTGGAGTGACCGCTACGAAAAAGCCCTGACGCCCGATGCGCCGAAGTGGGAAGCGGTCAAGGCCTGGCTCAACGACAAGATGCCGGCCGACCACCCCACTTCGAGCATCGTGCACAACGACTACCGCTTCGACAACGTGATCCTCGACCCGCAGAACCCGATGCAGATCATCGGCGTGCTGGACTGGGAACTGACTACCCTCGGCGATCCGTTGATGGATCTGGGCAACAGCCTCGCCTACTGGATCGAAGCCGCAGACCCGGCCCCCGTCCAACTGATGCGCCGCCAGCCAAGCCATGCCCCCGGCATGCTGACCCGCCGCGAGTTCGTCGATTACTACGCCGAGCGCGCCGGGATCCGCATCGACAACTTCGACTTCTATTACACCTACGGCCTGTTCCGCCTGGCCGGCATCGTCCAGCAGATCTACTACCGCTTCTTCCACGGCCAGACCCAGGACAAACGCTTCGCGCAGTTCGTTTCGATGAACAAACTGCTGGAGCAGATGAGCCTGCAGGTCATCGGCAAATCCACGCTCTGAGCGCACCTATAACAAGGAAACAGCATGTCCAAGACCCAGTTGTTCGACCTCGACGGTAAAATCGCTTTCGTTTCCGGCGCCAGCCGCGGCATCGGCGAAGCCATCGCCAAACTGTTGGCCCAGCAAGGCGCCCATGTGATCGTGTCCAGCCGCAAGCTCGACGGTTGCCAGCACGTGGCCGACGCCATCATCGCCGCTGGCGGCAAGGCCACCGCCATCGCCTGCCACATCGGTGAAATGGAGCAGATCAGCCAGGTCTTCGCCAACATCCGCGAACAGTTCGGGCGCCTGGACATCCTGGTCAACAACGCCGCCACCAACCCGCAATTCTGCAACGTGCTGGACACCGACCTGGGCGCGTTCCAGAAAACCGTGGACGTGAACATCCGCGGCTATTTCTTCATGTCGGTGGAAGCCGGCAAGCTGATGCGCGAGAACGGCGGCGGCAGCATCATCAACGTGGCGTCGATCAACGGCATCTCGCCGGGAATCTTCCAGGGCATCTACTCGGTGACCAAGGCCGCGGTGATCAACATGACCAAGGTCTTCGCCAAGGAATGCGCGCAGTTCGGCATCCGCTGCAACGCCCTGTTGCCGGGCCTGACCGACACCAAGTTCGCTTCGGCACTGGTCAAGAACGACGCCATCCTGAAGACCGCCCTGGCGCAGATCCCCCTCAAGCGCGTGGCCGACCCGAGCGAAATGGCCGGCGCGGTGTTGTACCTGGCCAGCGATGCGTCGAGCTACACCACGGGTGTGGCGTTGAATGTCGATGGTGGGTTCCTGTCCTGATCACGACATTCATCCTGCGGGATGATCTGCAGTGACAACACAAATGAATATTTATTCCAACATTTGCAATTAGCGAATATTTATTCCATAAAGAGCCCTTCTGAAAACAATAATTCAAAGGGCTCTTTCTCATGCGTGAACTCGGCATCGGTCTGATTGGCACCGGCTTCATGGGCCGTGCCCATGCCTTGGCGTTCCACAACGCCAAGGCGGTGTTCGACCTCCCCCTGAACCTGAAACTGGCGGCCCTGGCCGACGCCGATCCGCAGCGTGCCCGGCAATGCGCCCACAGTTGGGGGTTCGAAACGGCCCACAGCGACTGGCAACAACTGATCGACGACCCGAAGGTCAACCTGATCGCCATCACCACGCCCAACCACCTGCACTTCCCCATGGCCATGGCCGCGTTGGCGGCGGGCAAGCCGGTCTATTGTGAAAAGCCCCTGGCGGTGTCCCTGGAGCAGGCCGAGCAGATGCGCCAGGCGGCCAAGGCGGCCGGGGTGGTGACGCGGGTCGGCTACAACTACCAGCACAACCCGATCATTCAACGGGCGCGGGACATGATCCAGCGCGGTGAGCTAGGTCAAATCATCAGTTTCCAGGGCGAGTTCAGCGAAGACTTCATGGCCGACCCGGCCTCGCCATGGTCATGGCGCTGTGAAGCGGCCCACGCCGGTGGCGCACTGGCGGACCTGGGCAGCCACTTGCTGGCCATGGCCCGGCACCTATTGGGCGATGTCGAGGCGGTGTGCGCCGACAGCCAGACCGTGCACCACCAACGCCCTGCCAACGCCGGCAATGCCGAACAACGCGCCATCGCGGTGGATGACCAGGTCCATGCGCTGCTGCGTTTCGCCAACGGCGCCCGGGGCACGGTGAGCAGCAGTTGGCTCAAGCACGGCTACAAGAACCACCTGAGCTTCGAGATCAGCGGCACCCTCGGCACACTGGCATTCGATCAGGAACGGCTGAATGAACTGCGCCTGTGTCGCGGCGGCCAGGCAGGTTTCCAGCGTCTGCTGGCCGGTCCGGATCTGCCGGGTTATGCCGCGTTCAGCCCGGCGGCCGGGCACCAGTTGGGGTACAACGAGTTGAAGACGTTGGAAGTGCATGAACTGGTGATGACGCTTGCCGGCGAAGGCGGCAGCGGGACGGATTTTGAAGAGGCCTGGGAAGTGGAGCGGCTGGCGGCGGCGATTCGTGTGGCGGCGCGGGAGGAGCGTTGGGTGAAGGTCAGCGAGCTATAAGCGCTCATTTGTGCCCATTTTGTGAACCCGTGTGGAAGGGGATTTATTCCCATCTGTGGGAGCAAGGCTTGCCCGCGATGAAGATGACACGGTCTCCCTGGGAACCGAGGCGCCTGCATCGCGAGCAAGCTTTGCTCCCACGCAGCGGGGATAAATCCCCTCGCCACAGCGTGTGTCCAACTTCAATCTTGGGTTTGCAGTTCAACCAGCCGAACCGCCAGCGCCTTGGCCTGGCTCGCCACATCAGTCACGGCGGTGCTTTCCCACCACATTCCGCGCAATGGCGGGCCCATGGCGAACAGGCGGTCGGCGGGGTTGCCTTTGGCATCCAGTACCGCGCCATCGGCACGCGCGGCGATGCCCAAGGCCAGCGGCCCAGGCTGGATCAGTCCACGGGCCAACAGCTGTTGCGGCAACGGCCGGGCAACACGCCGCCAATCATATTCAATGCCGCTGGAGTTGATCAGCGCGGCACCCTGCACCACTTCCAGTTCAGCCTCGCCCCGTCGGCGCACGCTAATGGCCACTAATCCATCGGCAGACGCGGCCAGCCCCTTGAACGACGCCGCCTGGATCCGCAACCGCCCTTCTTCGTGCAGACGCGCCACCAATTCAGCACTTAACGGTGGCGAGCGATGGTGATGGCTCTCCCACCAGGGCCGCACATGCCGCACGAACTGCCGGCGCTGCACATCGCTGGCCTGGTTCCACAAGCGCCCGATGTGCGCGCGCACGGTGTCCAACGGGGCCTGCCAATCGATCCCTTCGGCGTGGGCCTGACGGCATTGCTCGCGCAGGGCCCGCATTAGTTGGCGGGGCGAACGCAGACTGTGATCGTCGGCGAGAAAATCCACCCAGGCGGGTGGCTGGCGACGCACATGGGGTAGCAGGCCGTGGCGGGAAAACACTTCAATCGGCCCGCGGTGCCCAGCTTGCTCCAGGGACACCACGGCATCGACCATGGTCAGCCCCGAGCCGATGATCATCACCGTTGACTGCGGATCCAGTTGCCGCATGGCCGCGACATCCCAAGGATCCAATGCCGCGGCATTCAAGCCGCTGGATTCGGTTTGCGGGGTGCGTGCCGCCGGGAACATACCGGTGGCCAGCACCGCGAAACGGCCGCGCAAGACCTGGCCGTCATCCAGCGTCAGCACTACAGCATCGTCGACAACCCGCAGGTCCACGGCCTCCCCGCGCACGTGCTCGGCGGTCGAACCGTTTCGTGCGCCCAACTCTCTAGCCTCGGCCAGGCGTTGCTGCACATAGAGGCCAAATATCCCCCGGGGTGGAAATAACTCGCTGATCGGCACGTGTTGCTGATCCGCCTCGGGCCAGCCGCCGGCCTCGATGAACGCGGTGAGCCATTGGGTCAGGTCATCGGCGTTGTCCGGGTCGACACTCATGCGGGCCGCGTTGCCGTTCAAGGTGTGGCCCAGCTCCACGGCACTGTAGGCTTCGCCCCGACCCAGTTCGCTGCGCGGCTCGACAATCAGCACTTCGCGCCGGCCCGGCAAGCGCAGCAATTGCCCCGCCAGCATGGCGCCGCTCAGGCCGCCGCCGATGATCAGGATATCGGCCTCCCGGATAATGCCCTGCTCATATCGCTCCAGCGCTGTACCCATACCGCTCTCCCGGAATCAAATCACCACATTGCGTACGAATCTCGCCGCCACCGGGCCATCGTTGCGATAGGCATGGGGCTGGTTGCTGGCAAACATGAAAAACTCACCGGCGCCAATCCGGCGCTCCTCGCTGCCCAACAGCAGGGTCAGGCAGCCCTCGAATACGTAGAGTTGCTCGCTCCAACCGTCGGCATCGGGCTCCGAAGCGTAATACTCGCCGGGCTCCAGGCGCCATTCCCAGAGTTCCACTTCACGGCTGGCGGTAGCCTTGGCGAGCAATACGGCTTTGCTGCCGGCAATGGTCCCGGCCCAGGCCAGTTCATTGATGCGGCTTGGGTCGCGGGCGTCGGGAGCCTGGATCAAGTCGCTGAAGGCCACGTCGAGGGCCTCGGCGACACGGTCCAGGGTGGTCAGGCTGACGTTCTTTTCCCCGGCTTCGATAGCCACCAGCATTCGCCGGCTGACCCCGGACAGTTCCGCCAGCGCGGTCTGGCTAAGCTGTGCGGCATGCCGCAGGCGACGGACGTTCTGGCTGACGTGTTGCAGGACGGACGCCCGCTGGCCGGTTTCTTTGTGCACTATATTGCTCACATGCTAGGGCTGCGCATTATACTGCCCAACTTCGGGCGCATTGTGCGTCCGCCTCAAGTGGCGCGCAAGGTCATGACATCGGTGAACTCCCCTCAAGCTTCCTCCCGTTTCTCCCGGTTCAGCAAGGCCGAATGCGTGCTGGTGCTGATCACCATGATCTGGGGCGGGACCTTCTTGTTGGTGCAGCACGCCATGACCGTCAGCGGACCGATGTTCTTTGTCGGCTTGCGCTTTGCCGCCGCCGCGGGGTTTGTCGCGCTGTTCTCCTGGCGGCATCTCCGGGAGCTGACCTTGTTCGAACTCAAGGCCGGGTCCTTCATCGGTGTAGCAATCATGCTCGGCTATGGCTTGCAGACCGTCGGCCTGCAAACCATCCCCAGCAGCCAGTCAGCGTTCATCACCGCGCTCTACGTGCCGTTCGTGCCCTTGCTGCAATGGTTGGTGCTGGGCCGTCGACCGGGCTTGATGCCCAGCCTCGGCATCATGCTGGCCTTCACCGGGCTGATGCTGGTGTCGGGCCCGGCCGGGGCTTCGCTGAACTTCAGCCCCGGTGAGATCGCCACGCTGATCAGCGCCATCGCCATCGCCGCCGAGATCATCCTGATCAGCGCCTATGCCGGCCAGGTCGATGTGCGCCGGGTGACCGTGGTGCAACTGGCAAGCACCGCAGTGTTGGCCTTCCTGATGGTGGTGCCGACGCAGGAAAAAATTCCGGATTTTTCCTGGCTGCTGCTGGTCAGCGCCGTGGGCCTGGGCGCCGCCAGCGCAGCGATCCAGGTGGCGATGAACTGGGCCCAGAAAAGCGTCTCGCCCACCCGCGCCACGCTGATCTATGCCGGTGAACCGGTGTGGGCCGGCATCGCCGGGCGCCTGGCGGGCGAGCGGCTGCCAGCGATTGCCTTGTTCGGCGCAGCACTGATCGTGGCGGCGGTGATTGTCAGTGAGCTGAAGACCCGGAGCAAAGGTGTTGTGGAGGTGGATGAAGCGCTTGAGCGCGAGCAGTGAGGCCGGTAGAAGCTTATGAGCTGTGTAGGAGCTGACGAGTGCAACGAGGCTGCGATCCTTTCCCAGACACTTGAATCCCAAGCGAAAGATCAAGATCAAAAGATCGCAGCCTTCGGCAGCTCCTACACGAGCCCAGCGGGAGCAAGCTCCCTCGCCACGGGTTATAGGTATGGCGTGTTATCTCCTGACTGGCATTACCCAAGTGTCTTCAATCACGCGCTTCGACGGTCGTTGAACACAACATAGACCGGCTCCAATCCCGATTCCTGGGGAAACACCACGACATAATCATCGAATCGAACGTCTTCGATGGAATCAAAGGATGCCAATGTCGGCACCGGTGAAGCGTGAATGAAGCCGGCAGAATCGAGTCGATTTTGCTCGGACGCAATCGGCGCCGCCAAGCTATCCGCACGACTCCATTCAATCACTCGGGGCTGCGGGCCGTCCGTGGTCAAGCGAAAAAACCGTCCAACTTCATCCCAAGCCGCCAGCCTTACGCGCACCTTGGACGGCAACACGCCTGTGGCAGGCGTGATGTATATCTGAAAAAGCTCACGTATTTCTTTCAGGCCCCTGAAACGGCTGCCAGGTTTTGTCGCGACCGTTGCAGTGCTCATTCGCAACGGCAACGCCACCTCGCCCTGCCGCGCGGCGAGGGCCTGCCAGTCCTGTTCGACTGCAGAGATCTCGGCCAGCGCCACACACAGGCCAAAACGCGCCTCTTTGGTTCGACTGACAAGATCAAAACCCAGGACCTCGGCATATTGCCCGGCGTGCCCCTGCTCTGGATGCGTCATCAACCAATTGAACTCGGCGACGGCTGAGCGAATGGATTTTTGCAAATCCACCCGTTGACTAACCCTTAGTGGCGGCGCATCGCTCAGCAACAGGTTTGGGTGCCTCGTACCGTTGACAGCGGACATACGAAACAGTACCAGGCTTCGGTCCTGCCCACGCAAACGCCTCAGCTGCTCCGAGGAACGCTCCAGTACCGCTTCAGCGGCGGCATGAAGAACAGCATGGCGCTGGGCGATCGAGGACAAACGCGCAAGATAACGGCCATGATTGGCAGTGGCCTGCCGCGCATTCGCTTGCCAGAGCGCCTGGTCGGCTTTGTTATAGGTGAGATCACGCTGGGCGCCGTTCAGGGCAAACTCGACACGCATTTTACGCCGCTCGAACGCGCCAACGGCCATGACCACTTCGTGCTGCGCTTGCTCCAATTGCCGCATGCTCTGCTTGAGTGCATCCAGCGTCTGCTCTGCATCGTGTTGGGTTTGTCGTTGCTGGGTCGCAAGCTCCAGCTGGGTAAAGGCCTTCTCAACCGTCTGGTCTGCGGCGGTGATGTCCGAGGCCATCTGCTGTGCATTGGCAAGCTCGCGCTGGGCTCTTGCCGTCGCGTGTTGCGCCATGTTCAAGCGAGGCGCGGGCTTGGCCGGGGCAGGCAGTACCCCACCCTTGAAGGGGATAACGTTCTTTTTGAAGTGCCACTGTTTTACGAAGTGGACAATCGTTTCCGGGGCATTCGTATACCCGATATCCTCGGGATAAAACAGCAGGTCCGCACCTTTGGGGTGCCCGACGATTCGATCGAAGTGGTTGATCAGTCGGTCATGCTCTTCTCTGCCCACGTCGACATTCCAAATTTTTCCTAAGAACGCCTGAAACTCGGCCTCGGTGTAATCCTGGAGTTTGGGTTTAAGTTCCATCTATGGTTTTCCTTGTTTAAGCGTGCATGCTCGGTAACGCACCTGCTCGATTGGTCGAGCAGATGCGTATACGGGGTTTAATCTACTCTGGCTTGAAGCCCGATTTGTAAAACCCAGATCCGGCATAGCCTTCATATTTTCTTGAAGATAATTTAGCAGCCATTCTCGATAAAAGTGATTCGGCACGCTCATCATCTTGTTCAATGATGCCCTTTATCCATCAAAGTGAATACCAAGGTTTTTACCTCATATCCTGGGTATATTGAAAAACAACATTTTTTCCGGGGTACCGTTCTGGGTCCAATGGGTACGACTCCCCCCCCCAGTCATCCCTATCGGCACTGGCATTTTTATTGGACCTTTCGATGCCATCGGTTCCCCGAAAACCCTATGAATATCAGACTGCGTCATTTCCGACATATAGAGAGCAGGAAGTTCGCCTTTATACTCTTTCGTTGAGGGTGTGGTTCGTATAAGCGAAACGAAAAGCGTCTCGAATCGCCCCGTCTCCCGCCAGACCCCCAACTCTATTCCGGGCTCTGGCTCAAACTCAAGTCGATCTCGTCCTTCATACATTTCGGTCAATGGCTGATCGGGCAGTATGCCCTCGCTTACCAATACCTAATATTGACTCCCAATACGTTCAATGAGCACTTCAAGCTCAAAAGATTTCATCAATACCAACCTTGTTTTTTATGCAAATCCTGCATCGACAGCTCTCCCTTATCCATACAAGCTAAGTAACCTCAAGAGTGACCTGTATCTAGCAAGGTAAAAACCAAGGTATTTACTTTCATATCAACGCCATATTGAAATACAACCTTTTTACCAAGATACCGCTCTGGATCCAATTGGTAGGACTCCCACCCTCCTGTCTGCCCGATCGGTAGCGGCATTTTAATGGGACCTTTTGATATCATCGGCTCGCCAAAAATCGCGTGCACATCAGTTTTTGTCATCTCCCGAACATAGGGGGCGGGAAGCTCGCCCTGATATGCAGATGTTGAAGGTGTGGTTTTTCTGAGCGTAATGAAAAGGGCTTCAAATTTTTTCGTCACTCGCCAGAAGTCCATATTGATACCAAGCTCTGGCTTAAACCCCAACCGATCCCGACCTTCATACATTTCACTCAACGGCCAATCCGGCAGGAGCCCACGACTTATCAAGGTCTCATGACTACTTCCAATACTTCTAATAAGCTCTTCAAGCTCAACTCTTTTCATTAGTACCATCCTTGTTCTTTGTGAAGGTCATGTAGTGATTCTTGAGCTGCATTTAGCTCAGCCTCCGAAAACCCTGACTCGACAAGACCCGGTTTGAGCGCTGCGAAATTGTTGCTCACCGCGGCTTCCAGATTTGTAGCGTCTTTTATGCGCCTATCGAGATTATTGCGCCCACCGTAGGTCTCACTAAATTTTTGATGAACACCAGAAGGAATTGCGATGCTTGGAGCCCTTCGGATGAGATCCGAAATCGTGTCGTAGTCCCAAGTTTCAAAATTCATACGAATATAGGTCTCCAGCGCTTTCCTCGACGGAATATGGTCAATATCCAACCCATCCCCTCTACTTCGACCACTGAGTTCGTTATACGGCCCCACCTCCAAGGGTTCCACCGGCGGACCGACAAACACCAACCCCGGCGAAGGCAGTTCCATGTCCGTCGGATACCCCGGAATATTGGCACCGACTTGCCCCGGGTCAACAGCCGGAAAGGTCTCGTTTTCCGGTAGGACCGGGATGACAGGATTGCCGGGATACACCGACGAGAGTGGCGGTGTAATCGGTGAGGTGGTGGGCCCAAGCTGTTCGATGCCCGGGGGGACCAAGGGCGTTCGGGTGCCGTTGCCGATTGGAGGCGCTGGCCAGGGGATGACAGCCGGTACGATGCCCGGCCTGCCGAGCAGGCTGTTTGGCGTGGTGATGCTGATGCGGTCGAAATTGAAAGGGTTTTCACCCAGCTCGGCGCGGTTTAGATAACGCAGTTCAAATTCACGGCGCTCACCGACCCACGTGCTTTTCGGCGCGTAGGGCGCAAAACCTCGTTCGATGCGTTTTTGGTTGAGTTCGTCTGTGTTGTCCCACAGCGTCGGATGCTCGGCGAGGGTGCGCCACAGTGCCTGGTCCAAGGCGCTGAATGACTTTATCGTCTGCGCCCGCATCTGATGGCCGACTTGCTCGGGAATGGCCGCGCCCTGGGGCTGGCTGGCCGTGCTCCACCAATCATTCGCAGCCGGCTTGCCGGCACCCGTGACAATGCCCGAGCCCAGGGGTGGCAAATCGAATGAGAAATAGGTCGGCGGCAGCCCGGGCACGCAGACGATGCAGTCTTGAATGCGCAGGTCCACGCCCGCCGGCAGGGTCTCGACTTGTGGCGCCATGAGCATCAGCGCTGGCGGGCTTGTCGGGGAAGTGCGTGGGACCGCGTCAGTGGCGAACTGTAGTTGCCGGGTTACAACACCGGGAACTTCGGCGTTATAGAGGCCGGTCAGAGGGTCCAGGACTGCATTGATGACCGGAACCTGGGCGCTGATTGCCCCACCAGTATTGGCGAGGTGGATCGTGGTGCCTTCGGACACGGTTTCAGGTTTGAGCCGGTGAGGCATTTCCACCGAGCCACCTGCATCGGCAACTGACCTCAGCCTCTGCTCGTCCGCCAGACCCAGTGTTTGGGCCGGTACGCCAACGCCTTGAAACAGTCGCCGACGTTGCTCGACAGTGAGTTCTCCGTTGCCCAGAGGGGTGGTGTGTGTCGCCAGCGCGATAAATAAACCTGGCCCCTTCAAGGCAATGCTCTTTAACTCACCGAGCATCTCCACGGCCGACTGGACAGCTTTGTCCAATACCGCCGTGTCTTGCCGGGGCACAAACACGGTCCCCTGGCTCAACACCATCCCGCCCGCTGTCAACGAAGAGGCGGGCACACTCACGGTATGGACTTGCCTGAACCGCTCCAGCCGGACGCTTTCATCCATCTGCTGTTTGAAGCGAATGCGCGCCGCCCGTTGTTCGGCGTATTGACGCTGGCGCTCCCAGACAGCTTCCCGTTCACGCCAAGCCACCGCCTGTTCGGCATGATGCCGTGCCAGCGCGTTGGATTTTTCGCTCAGGGCCTTGATCTGCGCGGACAGCAGTCGCGCCTCCTGGGCTGCGGTGTAACTCTGCTCCCAGAGTCGATGACCCTCATCGAGTGAGGCGCCAAATTGATCCAGTCGCGTGCGGTAGTCGTTCGCCGAACGGGTGAGCGGATCCTGTCCGTCAAAGACGCGAGCCGCGAGATTCCTGGCGTTGAGCTCCTTGGTCTTGCGGGCGATCAGCCCGTCGATTTCGTTTTTTTCCTTGGTGATGGTGTAAAGCTGCCAACGCTCGGTCGAGTTCGAGGTGGGCGGCCGTTTTGCTGCCGAAATTTCCTTTTGAAGCGATGCGTCGAGCTGTTGCTTTTTACTCGCGAAGTTTCGATCCACCTCGGCCCGGGTGGTGGTGTAGCGCTGCACCATCGTCGCCAGCGCTTGTTGGCGTGCCTGCTCCTTGGCTTTTGCGGCAGCGGCGGCCTTGGCTTTTTCGGCGTCGGCCTTCGCTTTTGCAGCGGCTTTCGCTTCCTCGGCCTGGCGCTTGAGCGTCGCTTGCCGCCGCTTTTCCATGCCCTTGGCTGAACGCTTGGGGCCTCCTGTCGCTCCGACGCGGTTTCCTCCGAAGCCGCCGCCATACCCGCCACCGGAACCGCCACCCGATGAGGGTCGCCCCGGTCTGATAACTACCGTTCCATTTGATCCATCGCTAAATGTTCGCTTTGCCATACAGATCTCCTTTTCTGTATGGCGCAGGATGGCGATGAAGCCATGCTCGGGTGCGGTACGTACATACCGCACTCGGAGACTGTTCTTATGGTACGAGTGCCTTGATACCCGTGGCCGATCCCGACGTCCCGGCGCTCATCAAAACAACTCGAAACAGGAAAACTCCCCCCTACCTTGTAGGATTCTGCGACACCCTCACGGTTGGTGATCGGGAATACGCCACGTATGATCCCTGCTACCCACCCGCCGAATAGAAGCCTATGTCACTGATAGTTCTATTGCTTTTGCCCTTCATCGGCAGCTGTGTCGCGGCGCTGCTGCCGCATAACGCCCGTAACGCCGAATCATTGCTGGCCGGCCTCGTGGCCCTGGCCGGCACGGTTCAGGTGGCCTTGCTGTACCCGCAGATCGCCGACGGC
Organism: Pseudomonas sp. PF05; assembly: GCF_056521845.1. NCBI lineage: Bacteria > Pseudomonadati > Pseudomonadota > Gammaproteobacteria > Pseudomonadales > Pseudomonadaceae > Pseudomonas > Pseudomonas sp. PF05. The sequence continues at coordinate 274,478 of NZ_JBWLPW010000003.1, forward strand.
GGCGTGATCCGTGAGCACTACGCCTGGTTGCCCAGCCTGGGCCTGGATTTCGTATTGCGCATGGACGGGTTCGCCTGGCTGTTTTCGGTGCTGGTGCTGGGCATCGGCACGCTGGTGTCGCTGTACGCTCGCTACTACATGTCACCGGACGATCCGGTGCCACGCTTCTTCGCCTTTTTCCTGGCGTTCATGGGCGCCATGCTCGGGCTGGTGATCTCCGGCAACCTGATCCAGATGGTGTTTTTCTGGGAACTGACCAGCCTGTTCTCGTTCCTGCTGATCGGCTACTGGCACCACCGCGCCGACGCTCGACGCGGTGCCTATATGGCGTTGATGGTGACTGGGGCCGGCGGGCTTTGCCTGTTGGCCGGGGTGATGCTGCTCGGCCATGTGGTGGGCAGCTATGAGCTGGACAAGGTCCTGGCCGCCGGCGACCTGATCCGTGCCCATGCCCTCTACCCCATCCTGTTGCCGCTGATCCTGATCGGCGCCTTGAGCAAAAGCGCTCAGTTTCCGTTCCACTTCTGGCTGCCCCATGCCATGGCTGCCCCCACGCCGGTGTCGGCGTATCTGCACTCGGCGACCATGGTCAAGGCCGGGGTGTTCCTGCTGGCGCGATTATGGCCGTCGCTGTCGGGCAGCGAAGAATGGTTCTACATCGTCGGCGGCGCGGGGGCCTGTACGTTGCTGCTGGGCGCCTACTGCGCGATGTTCCAGAACGACCTCAAGGGCCTGCTGGCCTACTCCACCATCAGCCACCTCGGGCTGATCACCCTGCTGCTGGGCCTGAACAGCCCCCTGGCGGCCGTGGCGGCGGTGTTTCATATCCTCAACCACGCCACTTTCAAGGCCTCGCTGTTCATGGCCGCCGGGATCATCGACCACGAAAGCGGCACCCGTGACATTCGCAAGCTCAGCGGCCTGGTGCGGCTGATTCCGTTCACCGCGACCCTGGCCATGGTCGCCAGCGCGGCAATGGCCGGGGTGCCGCTGCTCAATGGTTTCCTGTCCAAGGAAATGTTCTTCGCCGAGACCGTGTTCATTTCCGCCACGGCCTGGGTCGAACTGGCGCTGCCGATCATCGCCACCATCGCCGGGACCTTCAGCGTCGCCTATTCCCTGCGCTTCACCGTGGATGTGTTCTTCGGCCCCGCCGCCACCGACCTGCCCCATACCCCTCACGAACCACCGCGCTGGATGCGCGCGCCGGTGGAGTTGCTGGTGTTCACCTGCCTGGTGGTGGGGATTTTCCCCGCCCAAGTGGTCGGCTCGTTACTCGCCGCGGCCGCGTTGCCGGTGGTGGGAGGGACGCTGCCGCAGTACAGCCTGGCGATCTGGCACGGCCTGAACGCACCGATGATCATGAGCCTGGTAGCCATGTCCGGCGGCATCGTCCTGTACCTGCTGCTGCGCAAACAGCTCCGGCAAGGGCACATCACGCACCCGCCGTTCATTGGCCGACTCAGCGGCAAGCGCCTGTTCGAACGTTCCCTGGTAATGATGATGCGCCAAGGCCGGCGCCTGGAACGACGGATCAGCACCCGCCGCCTGCAGGCCCAGTTGTTCTGGCTGGTCCTGGTTGCGGTGCTCGCCGGGCTGGTCCCGATGCTGCACAGCACGCTGGTCTGGGGCGACCGGCCGAAGATCCCCGGCTCCATCGTCTTCGTCGCCCTGTGGCTGCTGGCGATCGCCTGTGCCCTGGGCGCGGCCTGGCAGGCCAAGTACCACCGGCTCGCGGCCCTGACCATGGTCAGCGTCTGTGGCCTGATGACCTGCGTGACCTTCGTCTGGTTCTCCGCGCCCGACCTGGCCTTGACGCAACTGGTGGTGGAAGTGGTCACCACCGTGCTGATCCTGCTGGGCTTGCGCTGGCTGCCACGGCGGATCGAGGACGCCTTGCCCCGGCCCAACAGCGAGCGCCGCGCGCGCATCCGCCGCCTGCGCGACTTGCTGCTGTCCATCGCCGTCGGCGGCGGCATGGCGCTGTTGTCCTATGCGATGCTCACGCGCCAGACGCCCAACGACATTTCTTCGTTCTACTTGAGCCGTGCCCTGCCCGAAGGCGGCGGCAGCAACGTGGTGAACGTGATGCTGGTGGACTTCCGCGGCTTCGACACCCTCGGGGAAATCACCGTGCTGGTGGCAGTGGCCCTGGCGGTGTTCGCCCTGCTGCGACGTTTCCGTCCGCCGAAGGAAAGCATGCAGCTACCAGCGCAACAGCGCCTGCTGGCACCGGACGTGGTCACCGACCTGGTCAACCCGCGCCATGCCAGCGACACCGCATTGGGCTTCATGATGGTGCCGTCGGTGCTGGTGCGCCTGCTGTTGCCGATCGCCCTGGTGGTGTCGTTCTACCTGTTCATGCGCGGCCACAATCAACCCGGTGGCGGCTTCGTGGCCGGGTTGGTGATGTCGGTGGCGTTCATCCTGCAATACATGGTCGCCGGCACCCAGTGGGTCGAGGCGCAAATGAGCCTGCGACCGCTGCGCTGGATGGGCACCGGGCTGTTGTTCGCCGCCGCCACGGGCCTGGGGGCGATGGCCGTGGGTTATCCGTTCCTGACCACCCACACCTGGCATTTCGAATTACCGCTGCTGGGTGATTTCCATGTGGCCAGCGCGCTGTTCTTCGACATCGGCGTGTACGCCGTGGTGGTCGGCTCCACACTGTTGATCCTCACCGCCCTGGCGCACCAATCGGTACGGGCCCATAAGCCGGGCCTGCATGCCAAACCCGTCGCCACCGCCAAAGGAACCACCGCCTGATGGAAGAAGTCATCGCAATCGCAATCGGCGTACTGGCCGCCTCCGGTGTCTGGCTGGTGCTGCGACCACGGACCTTCCAGGTGGTCATGGGCCTGTGCCTGCTGTCCTACGGCGTCAACCTGTTCATCTTCAGCATGGGCAGCCTGTTCATCGGCAAGGAGCCGATCATCAAGGACGGCGTGCCCCAGGACCTGCTGCACTACACCGACCCGCTGCCCCAGGCACTGGTGCTGACCGCCATTGTGATCAGCTTTGCCATGACTGCACTGTTCCTGGTGGTGCTGCTGGCGTCCCGTGGTCTGACCGGTACTGACCACGTGGACGGTCGGGAGCCCAAGGAATGATGTTCTCTCCCCACCTGATCGCCGCGCCCATCCTGCTGCCGCTGCTGACCGCCGCGTTGATGCTGATGCTCGGCGAGAAACACCGCCCGCTCAAGGCGCGGATCAATCTGCTTTCCAGCCTGCTGGGCCTGGGCATCGCCGTGCTGTTGCTGTACTGGACCCAGGACCAGGCCTTGCCCGCGTCCATTGGCGTGTATCTGCCGGGCAACTGGCAGGCACCGTTTGGCATTGTGCTGGTGGTCGATCGCCTGTCGGCGCTGATGCTGGTGCTGACCGGCATCATCGGCGTCAGCGCGCTGCTGTTCGCCATGGCCCGCTGGGACCGCGCCGGGGCGAGTTTCCACGCGCTGTTCCAGATCCAACTGATGGGCCTCTACGGTGCCTTCCTGACGGCGGACCTGTTCAACCTGTTCGTGTTCTTCGAGGTCTTGCTGGCGGCCTCCTACGGCCTGATGCTGCACGGTTCGGGCCGGGCGCGGGTGTCGTCGGGCCTGCATTACATTTCCATCAATCTGCTGGCCTCGTCGTTGTTCCTGATTGGCGCAGCGCTGATCTACGGCGTCACCGGCACGTTGAACATGGCCGACCTGGCCCTGAAAATCCCGCTGGTGCCGGAGGCCGACCGCGGCTTGCTGCACGCCGGGGCAGGCATCCTTGCGGTGGCGTTCCTGGCCAAGGCCGGCATGTGGCCGCTGAACTTCTGGCTGGTGCCGGCCTACAGCGCCGCCAGCGCACCGGTGGCAGCGCTGTTTGCGATCATGACCAAGGTGGGCGTCTACACGATCCTGCGCCTGTGGACGTTGTTGTTCTCCGGCCAGGCCGGCGCCTCGGCGTATTTCGGCGCCGACTGGCTGGTCTACGGCGGCATGGCGACCATTGTCTGCGCGGCCATCGCCATTCTGGCGGCCCAACGCCTGGAGCGCATGGCGAGCCTGAGCATCCTGGTTTCGGCCGGCATCCTGTTGTCGGCCATCGGCTTCGCCCAACCGAACCTGGTGGGCGCGGCGCTGTTTTACCTGGTGAGCTCGACCCTGGCGCTTTGCGCGCTGTTCTTGCTGGCCGAGCTGATCGAACGCTCACGCTCGGCCAACGAACTGTCCCTGGATGACGACCTCGACACGTTGCCGCGACCGCTGGAGTCCTTGCAACTGCCCAAGGGCATCAACCTCGATGACGAGCAGAAAGCCGTGGTCGGGCAAGTGATTCCCTGGACCATGGCCTTCCTTGGCTTGAGCTTTATCTTCTGTGCGCTGTTGATTATCGGCATGCCGCCGCTGTCAGGGTTCATCGGCAAGCTGAGCCTGCTCAGCGCCCTGCTCAATCCCCAAGGGTTCGGGGCCAGCACCGAGGCACTGGTGTCGAACCAGGCGTGGGGCCTGTTGGCATTGCTGATCCTGTCGGGGCTGGCCTCCTTGATTGCCTTCTCACGCCTGGGCATCCAGCGTTTCTGGACGCCGCAAGAGCGACCGTCACCGTTGCTGCGACCGTTCGAGTGCCTGCCGATCATCGTGCTGCTGGGCCTGGGCATCGCCCTGACCTTCAAGGCCGAACCATTGCTGCGCTATACCCAATCGGCCGCCGATGCACTGAACAACCCGGAACATTACGTGATGTCAGTACTCGCCACCCGCGCCGTGCCCAACCCCGAAGCTCGCGCCGCGTTGCGGGAGGTGCAGCCATGAAGCGCCTGTTTCCCGCCCCGTGGCTGTCCCTGGCGCTGGGCGTGCTGTGGCTGGTGTTGAACGTGTCCGTCAGCGCCGGCCATCTGCTGCTGGGCGCCGCATTGGGCTTCCTGGCGCCGCTGATGATGCGCCGGTTGCGACCGCGGCCCATCCGTATCCGGCGACCGTGGGTGGTATTGCGCTTGTTTCTGCTGGTGGGCCGTGATGTGTTGGTGTCCAACCTGACGGTGGCCTGGGGGGTGCTCAACGCCGGGCGCCGCCCGCCTCGCTCGCGGTTCATCAAGGTGCCGCTGGACCTGCACGACGCCAACGGCCTGGCCGCGCTGTCGATGATCACCACGGTGATTCCGGGGACAGTCTGGTCGGAACTGGCCCTGGACCGCAGCATTTTGCTGATACATGTGTTCGATCTGGAGGACGAGGCGTCATTCATCGCGCATTTCAAGGCCACCTACGAGCGCCCGTTGATGGAGATTTTCCAATGAGCCCCTTGCTGTCCAATGCGATCCTGTTGAGCCTGTTCCTGTTCTCCCTGGCGATGGCATTGACCCTGTGGCGGCTGTTCAGGGGACCTTCGGCGCAGGATCGGGTATTGGCCCTGGACTACCTGTACATCGTGGCGATGCTGATGATGTTGGTGCTGGGCATCCGTTATGCCAGTGACACCTATTTCGAGGCGGCGTTGCTGATCGCCTTGTTCGGCTTTGTCGGCTCGTTTGCCCTGGCCAAGTTCCTGTTGCGTGGCGAGGTGATCGAATGAACGGCGAACTGTCGATGTGGGTCGAGATCCCGGTGGCGATCCTGCTGGTGCTCGGCAGCCTCTTCGCCCTGGCCGGGGCGATCGGCCTGGTGCGGTTGAAGGATTATTTTCAACGCATGCACCCTCCGGCCCTGGCGTCCACACTGGGCGCCTGGTGCGTGGCACTGGCTTCGATCGTGTATTTTTCAGCGCTCAAGTCCGGGCCGGTGTTGCACGCCTGGCTGATACCGATCCTGTTGTCCATCACCGTCCCGGTGACCACCCTGCTGCTGGCCCGAGCGGCGTTGTTCCGCAAGCGCATGGCTGGGGATGATGTGCCGGCGGAGGTCAGCAGTCGCAGGACCGGGCAGGATGGCTGACTGCTACCTTGAGCCGCCCCCTTGCTCCCGCTGGGCTGCGCCCTGTAGGAGCTGTCGAGTGCAACGAGGCTGCGATCTTTCCCCAGACACTTGAGTCTCGAACGAAGATCAAAAGATCGCAGCCTTCGGCAGCTCCTACACAAGCCCAGCGGGAGCAAGCTCTCGCCACGGCTGCGTTCGCCGTTAGAGACTCAGGCCCACGCCACCGTCAGCAGCCCGGCCCCAAGCACCACGCACAACGGCGAATAGACCCAGGTGTCGAGCCTGGCGAAGGTCGAGCCCTTGACCTCCTTGAAGAAACCCACCAGCTCCGACTCGCCAATGGCCCGGGCGAACATCAGCAAGGCGATCGCGCTGATCAGCCACTGCAACGCCCGATGGGTGACCGGCTGCGCCAGCAGGCCGACCCGCAGGCACACCAGCAGCGCCACCATCAGCAGTGCCACGGCCACCAGCAAGGTCAGCCAGCCCGAGGGGTTGAATGCCGGCCGCAACGCCTCTCCCTGCTTCGTCGGCACCTGAGGCACCACAGCCTTGGCCGCCCACCGCCCACCCAGGGCCCAATACATATGAATCAAGCTGATGGTCGCAAACACTGCGACCAGCGACCGAGCCAATAAAAGCGTCATTCGCCAGCCTCCTGAAAAGGGTTGAACACTCATCCTAGCTTGAATTTGGCATTTCGCTGGATGGGTGCAGGTTGCCAGTTTCCAGCGAATGACTCATTGCCCAGGATCAAGAGTTCAACCTGCCGGCACGCGAGGCCTAGAGACCGGCAGACACCTTGTCCGCTACCTCCTTGGGCAGCCAGGCCTGCCAGACCTGCGGATGCGCCTTGAGGAACGCCTCGGCGGCTTCACGGGGTGGCGTGCGCTTCTCGCTCATGTCGGCCAGGGCCTTGTTCAACGGTTCGATGGGTAAATCGACCTTGCTGAAGAACTCGGCGATGTCCGGGTGTTGCTTCTGGAACGGCGCGGATACGCCAATCGACAGTTTCGAGGCCAGTGAGCGGGTCGGCTTCGGGTTGGGGTTATCGGCGTCGGTCAGGGTTTTCCAGGCCTCGGCATCGAACGGTGGCTCTTGCAACTGCACCAGCTTGAAGCGCCCGAGCAGTGGCGTGGGCGACCAGTAGTAAAACAGGATCGGCTTGCCCCGGCGGATCGTCGAGCTGATTTCCGCATCCAGCGCCGCGCCCGAGCCGCTGCGAAAATTCACGTAGCTGTCAGACAAGCCATAGGCCTTGAGCTTCTGTTTGTTGACCACCTCGGAGGTCCAGCCAATGGGGCTGTTGAGGAAGCGGCCTTTGTCGGGGCTCTCCGGGTCCTTGAACACATGCTTGTAGCGCGCCAGGTCTTCGACACTGCGCAGGTCCGGCGCCAGGGGCTTGATGCCCTTGGCCGGGTCGCCCTTGATGACGTATTCAGGCACCCACCAACCTTCCGTCGCGCCTTTGACCGTATCGCCCAGGGCGATCACCTTGCCCTCGGCCTCGGCCTTGACCCACACCGGGCTGCGGCCGGCCCATTCCTCGCCGATCACCTGGATGTCGTTATTGGCCAGGGCGGTTTCCAGGGTAATGGTAGTGCCCGGCAATGTGTCGGTCTGCAACCCGTAGCCTTTTTCGACGATGATCCGCAGGATATCGGTGATCAGGCTGCCACTTTCCCAGTTCAAGTCGGCAAAGTGGATCGGCGCTGTGGCAGCCGACGCCGGAAGGGGTGAAACCAACACAGCGAAGGTGGCCCAGGCAGCCAGCCACTGTCGAACTCGTTTCATGCTTTGCACCTCATGCCAGATACCCCAATAGCTGAACGGCCCTGCGTAACCGAACGCAAGCCCTGAATAGTTCAGTCAATTGACTGTAGCCGAGGTTCCAGCGAGTTCTTGCGAAACTGTCACGGTTCAGGCGCAAAGGCTCTGAAACGGTCACTCACTGGCCTTGAAGGTCACCAGTTCGCCCTTGCGCCACTTGGCGGCCTTGGCGGTGACCGCCTTCAGGGTCTTGGTCAAGCCTTCTTGCAGTTGTTCGTTGGCCGCAAACACGGTCACCACACTGTGGCCTTCCTTGAACAAAATTGCCTGACCACCGGGGGTCGTGACGAAGGCGTAATCGCCCAGGCCATAGACCGTCAGCTTGATTTCGCGAAAGCGGATTTCAAACTTGCCACCTTCACGACTGGGCAACACCGCTGCGCGAAAATGATCGCCGACCTTGAGTTCGAGCCTGGGCTTGTCATCGACCACCAGCGCCGACTCGGTGTCGATTTCGGCGACATAAATACCTTCGGCGGTCTGCTCGGTGATGTAGACGAAACGTGACTGGAAGAGTTTGACCAGTTTTGCCCGCAGGTCACCAAGTACGAATAACGCATGCATGTCGAGATTACTTACTGCCAAGGAAACATCCCCATCTTTGAAAAAGGCCCGCCCTGCATAAAGGACGGACCACGAGAACCCGTGCCGACGGTAGTGTCGTAATGGACCTGTAACTGAGTTTCGAAGTGAACGGCGCGCCCTGTCCCGGGCCGAGAGCAGACTAAAGGTTGCCGCTCTCGCCGTCTTTCCCAGGAGATCGCCAGAGGCTGAAGGAAAAAGCCACTCTGAGCATCGGAAAAGATGGGACTACTAACTTTAGGGAAATTTCTCACTTAAAAAAGCATTTTTCTGACATCGAGCCCAAAAAAAATTGCTTTAGATAGGCGCAACCGTCCACACGACACTGCCGATTCTAGAGCAGCTGGAGGCGTGGAGACTACTCGAAATACCCGACAATTCGTCGGTAAACCATAGAAAAGGAATTCACATGACCTCTTTCACAACCCTGCCCCACCCCTGCCCACCTTGCATCGTTGATACAGCTGACACGTTTGACGGGGTCAATACCCTGCACCTTTCGTTGATTCAACCGCGTTATCGGGTCGTTTTGGCTGGCAGGTGTTTCTTTCACATTGAGGAAACATCGACTGGACGTGTAAGAGGATTCCGAACCGACCATAACGAAGCCTGCTACCTGGCCAGGCGTCTGGAAAGCAGCGCCTGAACTCATCTGTGCCCGTCCATGACTTAACTCAGCCGTCGACGGGCAACTGCTGCCATACTGCCCGCCCAGCGAAGCCGTCGCCCATCGACGGATCGCGCACCCACAGTATGACTTCGAGGAGAAGGCGCGACGTGACGGAATTTGATATCGGCGAATTTTTTATCCGGGGCGAAGCCAGAGAGGTCGAAGGCGAGTTCCAGGCCGTCATCGTTATGCGCGCCAAGCCACCCTTGACCACCGTCAGTTACCACCAGGTGGAGAAAGATCGCTGGTTCAAGACTGCGCAGATCGCTGCCGAGGCTGCCAGGGAAGCGGCCAAGGCATTGAAGGCCGCCGTGGACGAAGGGGCCTTGAACGCCTGATTCCAATCGAACTCCTGATGAGCGCTTGCCTCAGATAAAGGTAAGCACCGAGGCGCCGCGACGGCGCCCCACTCAAAGGAGACTTTCATGGAACAACCTTCCCACGATATCGAGACCCTGTTTGACCAACTGGGCCTGCCCTCCGACGGCAAGGCCATTGACGAGTTCATCATCGCCCACCCGCTGGCCCAGGATATCAAACTGGTGGAGGCCGATTTCTGGTCGGACCAGCAAAAAGACCTGCTTCGGGAATGGCTGCTCGCCGACGGCGAAGAAGCTTTGTTGGTGGACGAACTGAACGTGCGCCTGCACGGCGGCAAATAGTCTCAAAAGCCACCACCGCTTTTTTGTGGCGAGGGGCTTGCTCCCGCTGGGGTGCGCCCTGTAGGAGCTGTCGAGTGCAACGAGGCTGCGATCTTTCCCCAGGCACTTGAGTCCCAAGCGAAAGATCAAAAGATCGCAGCCTTCGGCAGCTCCTACACAAGCTCCCTCGCCAAAGGGTTGTGGCTGGATGGAAAACTCAATCACCAGGGATTGTGGTGGGCTGAAAATCCCACCACCTGTAATCAGGTCTATCGCGGCTTCTCGGGTTTGTAGCCCAGGCGCAAACCACCCCAGTGACGCCCCTTGAGCATGATTGGTACGGAAAGATCGTGCATCAACTCACCCGTGTCGCGGGTGTAGGTCTGGAGCAGCACCGGCTGCTGGTGGCTGCCGCAGCGGATCCCGGTGCGATCGGAGAATTTGCGCTTGGTGCGGTTATTCAGCGTGTCCACCTGGGGGTCGCCGGTCAGCGGCTGGCTGAAGACCTTGTTATGAGTCGGCACATAGCCCTGCTGGGTGCAGGCAATCGCAAACACCAGGCCCTCATGCCGGGTAAGCAAGGGCTCTTGGATCGCCGGCAGAACCTGGTCGGTGTAGCGGTCGAAGCGGGTCTGGTATTTGGCCGGCTGGGTATTGGGGATGGGCTGGTAGTTACGGTCGAACAGGTCCTCCAGGCTGACACGGCCCTGGTCGATGTCGGCCTCGAACTGCGCGGCGATCTGGCTCGCACCTTCGCGCGCCAGGTCGTAGACCCGTTGGTGATAATCGTCGAGGCCCACCTCGGCCAGGCGTTCGCTGATGGTTTCGGCCTGGCCTTCCATCTGCACGGCCGCCTCGGCCAGGCGCTGGGTCTGCTGGTCGCTGATGGACAGGTCGCCGCGCATCTGCTCGATGGCGTGGAACAGGCTGTCGAGTTGTTCGCGATTGGTGTCGGTGCCTTCGGCGATGGCGCTGACCTGGGTTTCGACGCCGGCGGCGAGCCGGGCGATGTTTTCCAGATGTTGGCCGGTGTGCTCGACCTGCTGCACGCCAATGTCCAGGTCAGCGGCCAGTTGACGGATCTGCTCCACCACCTGGGCGGTGCGCTGCTGGATGTCGGCCACCATCACCCCGACCTCGCCGGTCGCCGCGGCTGTGCGCCCAGCCAGGCCTCGTACCTCATCGGCCACCACCGCGAACCCACGGCCATGCTCACCGGCCCGTGCTGCCTCGATGGCCGCGTTCAGCGCCAGCAGGTTGGTCTGGCTGGCGATCGACTGGATCACCAGGCTGACCCGCTGGATTTCATCGCTGCGTACGCTCAAGGCTTCGATCAACTCGCGGCTGTCATTTGCGCGCTGGCTGAGTTGGTGCATGCGGCTGATGGATTCCACCAGCTCGCTGCGCCCGGCCACGCTGCTGCGATGGGCTTCGCTGGCGGCGCCCAGGGCCTGCTGGCTGAGTTGTGAAGTGGCCTGTTCGGTGGCGATCATCGATTCGGCATTGCTGACGATCTGCGCCGCCGCGTCGAGTTGGGACTGGACCTTGCCGGCCAGTTGCTTGACCGAATAGGCGACACCGGCCGCTGACAGCGCGTTATGGCTGGTGGTGTAGGACAGGTCGCGGGTCAGCTCGGCCAGGGTGTCGGTCGTAGGTGCGGGCGCCGCGGCCACGCGCGAACGCAGGCGCGGCAACCAGACGATGAGCATGACCAGCGGCAGGCCCAGGTACAGCGACCAGCCGCCCAGGGTCATGCCGCACAGCAGCAATGCCAGGGCGAGACTCTGCAAGGTCGGCGTCAGCCAGCGCGCCGTGCTTTTTGTCTCAGGTACCGAGGCCGGCACCGCCCCTGTCAGCGTTCGGTCTGTCGCCATGTTCGTCACCCACATTCTCGTTGTTATGACCGCATTAAACGCCACTACAGAGCCATTATCCATGGTCCATTAGTAGCGTTCTTGCAGCAGATCAACGGGAGTCGACGAACGAGCACCCACGAAAGCAAAAGATCGCGGCCTTCGTTAAAAGGTCGCGATCTTTTTGGAAAACGCGAATCAGGCCTGACGCTGGTGCTTGTCGATCTGTTCGTGACGTTCCTGGGCTTCGATGCAGTACTTGGTGGTCGGGCTGATCAGCAGGCGCTTGAGGCCGATCGGCTCGCCGCTGTCGTCGCACCAGCCGAAGCTGTCGTCGTTGATACGGTCCAGGGCCTGCTCCAGCTGAGGCAGCATGCGCTGGTCGCGATCGATGGCGTTGACCAGCCAGGTACGCTCTTCTTCTACGGAAGCAGCGTCCGCCGGGTCAGCCGGGGTGTCCAGGCTCTCAATGGCGATTCGGTTCTGTTCGATGCGCTCGTGGGTTTCGACTTTCATGTTCTGCAACAGCTTGGTGAAGAAAGCCAGCTGCTCGGCATTCATGTAGTCATCCGCCGGCATGGCCAGCAACTTTTCCTTTGTCATTGATTTCTCTATAAAAAAACGTGCATTAAGGCGAATTATGGAGCGTCCCGCAGCGCAGCTGCCGCGCTCATCAGGAAGGCGCCGTCTATTCCAAGCGCCACCCGGCACTCAATTTACGAGGGGCGGCAGTCTAAGGCCGAGTCGAGGCCTCAGCAACTGAAAACATAGGGAAAATGTCCGACAACCCCTTCAAATGTTCTCTGACAGGCTTTTGGCAGTCATCGGAGTGCGTTTATAACAAGAAATTCGGTGCAATAGCTGTATTAAGAAGACAAATGGCAACGCCACGCGGGTCAGGCGTGGCGCTTTGTCGCAACTTCTTGGGTGTCAGCGCTTGAGTTTGCGCTTGTTGCGGTACTGGTCGATGACCACCGCCACCACGATGATCAGCCCCTTGATGATGTCCTGGATGTAGGCATCGACCCCGACGAAGGTAAAACCGCTGGCCATCACCCCAAGGATCAGTGCCCCGATCACAGTCCCGGTGATGCGCCCCACCCCGCCCGCCAGGCTGGTGCCGCCGATCACCGCCGCGGCAATCGCGTCCAGTTCATAGGACATGCCCATGCCCGCCTGCCCGGTCGCCGCCCGCGCCGAGGCCACCACGCCGGCCAACCCGGCCAGCAGCCCGGCGATGCTGTAGACGATCACCAGGTGACGCTTGACGTTGATGCCTGATGTGCGCGCCGCCTGCATGTTGCCGCCGATAGCGTAGGTGTACTTGCCATACTTGGTGTAGCGCAGGGCAATGTGGAAGATCACTGCCGCCACCAGGAAGATGATCACCGGCATCGCGCCATGGCCGATGGCGGTATAGGAATCGGACAGCATGCTCACCGGCTGGCCTTCGGTGTAGTAGCGCGCCAGGCCACGGGCCGACACCATCATGCCAAGGGTGGCAATAAAAGGAGGGATGCCGGTGATGGCAATGATGCTACCGTTGATCGCCCCGGCCAGCAGCCCTACGCCGAGCCCCGCCACCACCGGTATCCACACCGGCAAGTCCGTCAACGAGGGAAACACCGCCCGGGTGAAGTCAGAAGTCTGGGCCAGGCTGGCGGCAATCATCGCCGACAGCGCCAGCACCGAGCCGGACGACAAGTCGATACCCGTGGTGATGATCACCTGGGTCACACCGATGGCCAGCAGGCCGATGATCGACACTTGCAGGATCATCAGCACCAGGCGCTGGGAGTTCATCAGGAAACTCTGGTCGCGCACGATCCAGCCGAACATCTCGAAGACCAGGCCGATACCGATCAGCACCAGGAAGATACTCAGTTCCGTCGGCAGTCGCCGGCGCGCCCTGGCCGGTGCTGCCGCGGGTTTGTTTTCCAGTATCGCGTTCATAACCATTCACCTTTTTTATCTGCGGCGAGGGAGCTTGCTCCCGCTGGGTTCTGTAGGAGCTGGCGAAGCCTGCGATCTTTTGATCTTTCGCTTGGGACTCAAGTGCCTGGAGAAAGATCGCAGCCTCGTTGCACTCGTCAGCTCCTACACCGTTCTACAGACCCAGCGCGAGCCTGCTCCCTCGCCACGGGATTATTTCTCGACGTTATTGATCCGGACGACGGGCATCAGGACAGGCCCGAGGCCAATTGCATGACTCGTTCCTGGGTCGCTTCGCTGCGGTCGAGGATGCCCATCAGGTCGCCTTCGTGCATCACCATGACCCGGTCGCTCATGCCCAGGACTTCCGGCAGTTCCGAGGAAATCATGATCACCGCCATGCCTTCGCTGGCGAGGTAGGAAATCAGCCGGTAGATCTCGGCCTTGGCACCGACATCGATGCCACGGGTCGGCTCGTCAAGGATCAGGATGCGCGGGTTGGTCATCAGCCAGCGGGCCAACAGCGCTTTCTGCTGGTTACCGCCGGACAAGGTGTCGATGCACTGTTCCAGCGACGGGGTCTTGACCCGCAGCTTCTTGCACATGTCCTCACACAAGGCGCGCAGGGCTTTCTGCTGGATGAAGCCGTTGCCCACGTAATGGGGCAGCACGGCCATCTCCATGTTTTCCAGCACCGACAGGCATGGGAACAGGCCACTGAGCTTGCGGTCCTCGGTCAACAGCGCGAAACCTTTTTCGATGGCCATGTGCGGGTCGCTGATGCGCACCGGTTGGCCGTCCAGCAGGATTTCGCCGCCGGTACTCGGGGTCACGCCGAAAATCGCCTCGGCCACGTTGGTCCGGCCCGAGCCCATCAACCCGGCGATGCCCAGGATCTCCCCGGCATGCAGGTCGAAGGACACCCCTTTGAAGATACCGTCCAGGCTCAGGTCGCGCACCGACAGCACCAAATCGCCGATAGGTTGCTCGCGTACCGGGAACAGCTGGCTCAGTTCACGCCCGACCATCATCGAAATCAGGCTGTCGCCGTCCATGCTGTCGGCCCGTTGCAAGCCGATGTAGGCACCGTCGCGAAACACCGCCACTTCATCGGCGATGGCAAACACCTCGTTCATTTTATGGGTGATGTAGATGATGCCTTTGCCTTGGGACTTGAGGTCGGCAATGATCGAGAACAGGTGGGCGACCTCGGTCTCGGTAATGGCCGAGGTCGGCTCGTCCATGATCAGGATGTCGGAGTCGTAGGACACGGCCTTGGCAATCTCCACCATCTGCCGCTCGGCGATGCTCAGGTTGCCCACCTGCTCCTCGGGGTCGAGGTTGATGCGCAGGCGCTCCAGCAGCCGGGCGGTGCAACGATGCATCTCGCCATGGTCAACCATGTGCAGGCCGTTGAGCTGTTCGCGACCGATCCAGATGTTTTCGGCGATGCTCATGTGGGGCATCAGGTTCAGTTCCTGATGGATCATCGCGATGCCGGCCTGCAAGGCCGCCAGCGGCGTGTCGAACGTCACCGGCGTGCCGCGCAGGCGCAGTTCGCCGGCGTCCGGCTGGTAGATACCGGCGATGATCTTCATCAAGGTGGATTTGCCTGCGCCATTCTCGCCCATCAGGGCCAGCACGGAACCGGGGCGTACCCGCAGTTGTACATCGGACAGGGCCACCACGCCGGGAAAGCCTTTGCTGACATTGACGACTTCCAGCAGATACGGCTCATCAGGTATTACGTCCGGCCGGAAAGTCATCGCCGGGGCGCTCGAAGCAGTCGCTGAAGCGAACATGATCAGGTACTCCCTCGGCAAGGTCGGCGTTGCAACCTTGCCTGTTTATTGTTGTGGTGGGACCGGTGCGTCAAACGTCACTTGAACTGATCGACGTTTTCCGGCGTGATCAGGCGGTACGGCACCCAGACGGACTGTTCGACCGCTTGTTTCTTGACCATTTTCACAGCCGTATCGATCGAGCCGTCGGCCTGGCCCTTGGCGTCCTGGAACACCGAGACCGCCATGTCGCCTTTCTTGATGGCGTTCAAGCCGTCCGGTGTGCCATCGACCCCGGCAATCAATACGCTGCCCTTCTTGGTGCCCGCTTGCTTGAGGGCCATGGCGGCACCGATGGCCATCTCGTCGTTGTTGGCCACCACGGCATTGAAATCGCGGCCCTGGGTCAGCCAGTCGTTGACCAGGGTCATGCCCTTGTCCCGGGACCAGGTGCCCGTCTGCTCCTGCTCGATCTTGATGTCAGGGTATTTGGCCAGGACTTCCTTGACGCCCTTGGTGCGGTTGGTGGTGGAGTTATTGGCCAGGTCACCCAGCAGGATCACGATGTCGCCCTTGCCGCCCATCTTGTCGGCCAGGTATTGCATCTGCATGCGGCCGGCTTCCAGGTCATCGGAGGCCACGGTGACCACGCCTGCTGGCAACTTCGGATCATCCGGACGGCGGTTGACGTACACCAGCGGGATACCGGCAGCCACGGCGGCCTTGGTGATACGCTGGGTCGCGGCAGTGTCCACCGGGTTGACGATGAGCGCGTCGACCTTCTGGCTGATGAAGTTTTCCACCTGGCTCAGTTGCTTGACCACGTCACTGCGCGCGTCTTCGAACTGCAGGGTGACGCCGTCCGGCAAGGACTTGGCTTTCTTGTCCATGGATTCGCGCAGGTAAGTCAACCAGGTGTCATCGAACTGGGACATGCTGACGCCGATCTTCAGGTCCGCCAGGGCAGCGCCGCTGGTGAGCATCAACGACAGGGCCAGCGAGGCGATACGGGTCTTGGTCTTCATGAACGATCTTTCTCCACTTTTTTGTTGGTTTTATGGATAAGGCGTGACGGATCAGGAACGGGGCAAGGGCACGATGGGCGCGCCGGGCATGCAACACACCACGGCGCCCTTACGCTGGATACACAGGGATTGGAACAGGGGAAGGACGGCGGACAGGCGCAGCAGATGTGGCAGGTCAAACGCAGAGCGGCTGAAGGTTTTCATCGACGGTACCTAGCTGTGTTTCTTGTTTTTGTTTCGTCTGTCATCCGTTCAAGGCTGGCTTGGCGGGAGACAGACAGGATTGTCGGTAACCTGGAATCGACTTTATTGGAAAATATTTTCCATATCAACTCATTTTAGAATTTTATTCGTTTTTCATTCCATGACCGACAGGCGTGGACAACCGCACCACTTCGCCCTGCTCGGCACTCTGCCTGGCAGCGTCAAGGATGCGTGTGGTTGCCAGTGCATCACGGCCCTCCACCGGCAGCGGACCAGCACCCTGCAACGCGGTTTGCAAGTGTTGGTAGAACGCCAGCCAACAGCCACGCTCCGAGGTCACCCGCTCGCGCTCGGTGCCGTGTTCGAACCAGCCCCAGCGCCGATGCTCCTCAGCGCCCCAGCGTTCACCCTCGGTCGCCGGGCTCAACCCGGCCAGCGCCTGAGCCTCCTGCCCATCCAAGCCTTCGACGGTGTAGCAACCCTGGGTGCCGCTGACCCGAAAGCGCGGGCGCGCTGCGTTCTGCACACAGTTGCCGCTCAAGTGGGAAATCACGCCGCCGGCATGGGTCAAGGACAGGAAGAAGCCGTTGTCGAACACCTGGTCCGCCTGCCGGTAGTCCAGCTCGGCGTAGACCCGCTCCACCGGCCCGAACAGTTGCAGCGCCTGGTCTACCAGGTGGCTGCCCAAGTCGCGCAGGAACCCGCCACCGCTGCCTTTGCCGACCGAGGTCGGCGAGTAGCGCTCGACGCTGGATTCAAAACGAATGACCTGCCCCAGGGCGCCGGAAGCCAGCAGTTTGCGCAAGGTCAGGAAGTCCGAATCCCAGCGACGGTTCTGGTACACGCTCAACGGCACGTTGCGTTGTTCGGCGGCGACCACCATTGCCTCGGCTTGCGCTGCATCCCAGGCAAAAGGCTTGTCGCTGACCACCGCCACGCCGAGGTCGATGGCTTGCATCACCACCTCCGGGCGGCCGTCCAGCGGCGTGGACACCACCACCGCATCAACGCCGGCGGCGACCAGTTGTTCGAGGGAGTCGAAGGCTTGGACGTGCGGATAATCATTCGCCAGTTGCTGGCGCCGCTCGGCAGACCGGGTCACCACGCCGACGAACGTGGCCCCGGGCAGACTGCTGATCAACGGCGCATGAAAAAACCGCCCGCCCTTGCCGTAGCCCACTAGTCCGATTCGCATGAAAGCTCCTTAGATCACGGTTTGAATGCAGTCCCTGTGGGAGCTGAGCTTGCTCGCGATAGCGGTGGATTAGCTTGCATTGATGCTGAATGTGCCGCCGTCTTCGCGAGCAAGCCCGCTCCCACATTGGGGTTGTGGTTAGCCGTAGAAACGCGGGCGCTCGGGCAGGTCGACCTTGACGATCTGCCCATTCTGCTGCGCTTGGACACAGGCATCCGCCGCCACGGCAGCGGCAAAACCATCCCAGGCCGACGGCCCGCCCACCTGCCCGGCGCGCACGCCGTCGATGAAGGCCTGCAATTCGACGTCGTAGGCCGCGATGAAACGGTCCTTCCAATCCATCAGGATCGCATTCGACAACTTGGCGCCACTGCGCAATTGCACCTGGGACGGTTCCGGCAGCTTGGCGATGCCGGTCTCCCCCACCACTTCGCACTGGATGTCGTAGCCGTACTGGCAGTTGACGAACACTTCGACGTCGATGCGCGTGCCCCGGGCGGTTTCCAGCAGGATGATCTGCGGGTCGCGCAAGTGGGCCAGGGCCTTGCTGGTCTTGCGCGGAAACACCACCTGCACCGACACGAAGTCATCGGCCAGCAGCCAGCGCAACACATCCAGCTCATGGATCAAGGTGTCGGTGATCGCCATGTCGGTCTTGTAGTTTTCACCCACGCTTGGGTTGCGGTGGGCGCAATGCAGCATCAGCGGTTCGCCGATCTGGCCGCTGTCGATCACTGCCTTGAGCGCGCGATAGCCTTCATCGTACGGACGCATGAAACCGACCTGCACCAGGCGTTTGCCGTGGGCGATTTCGGCCTCGACGATCTTGCGGCAACCTTCGGCCGTGACCGCCAGGGGCTTTTCACAGAATACCGGTTTGCCCGCTGCAATCGCCGCCAGCACGAACTCTTCATGGCTCGGGCCCCAGGAAGTGACGAGGATCGCCTCCACCTCCAGCGCCTTGATCAATGCGTGACCGTCGGGGTAGACCTCGGCGGTCAGCTTGAGATCGGCAACGACCTTGGCCGCTTGTTGCAGGTTGATGTCGGTCACCGCCACCACCTGGCTGTTGAGCAAGGTCTGGCTGCAGCGACGGATATGGTCCTGGCCGATGGCCCCGGCGCCGATGACGCCCAGCTTCAAAGACATGAAAAACTCCTTTCGTAGTGTTGGGGCAATCAGTATTGACGGGCCTTGGCCAGTCGTTCATTGAGGGTCTTGGCGACGGCATCGGTGCGGGCGCTGGTGGACACTTGCGCCACGCCGACCCGCCACCACGACAGGTATTTGTGGATCATGGTCTTGGGCAGGACCTTGATGTCGATCAGCGTCGAGACGCTCTGGCGCCGCGCATCGGCCAGGGCCGCGTGCAGTTCGTCGAGGGTCTTGACCTTGTAGGTCTTGCAGCCATAGGCCGCGGCACTCATGGCGAAGTCCACCGGCACGAAACCGCCGTCGAGCTTGCCGGAGTCCGGGTTGCGGAAGCGGAACTCGGTGCCGAAGCTGTCCATGCCGTGTTCCATTTGCAGGTTGTTGATGCAACCGAAGGTCATGTTGTCCAGCAACACCACATTGATCTTGCGACGTTCCTGGATCGAGGTCGCCAGTTCCGAGTGCAGCATCATGTAGGAGCCATCACCCACTAACGCGTAGACCTCTTTGTCGGGCTCGGCGAGTTTCACCCCCAGCGCCGCATTCACTTCGTAGCCCATGCACGAATATCCGTACTCGACGTGGTAGGTGTTCACGCCCTTGCTGCGCCAACTGCGCTGCAAGTCACCGGGCAGGCTGCCAGCGGCGGCGACAATGATGGCGTCATCGGCCAGGGTCTGGTTGAGGGTGCCGAGCACGCGGCTCTGGGTCAGGCAGGAGCCGGTGAGTTCGATGAACTCGCGAAACACCGCCGGGTCCATGTGGTCGTTGATTTCCGGGACGAAATTCTCGGCCTGGAAGTCCGCTTGATAGATCCGGTCCACTTCGGCGTCCAGCTGGGCCTTGGCATCGGCGATCTGTCCTCCCCATTCGGCGCGATAGTCGCCCATCGCGGCAGACAGTGCCTGCAGCCCCGAACGGGCGTCGGCCAGCAGTTGCACGCCATCGAGCTTCAAGGCATCGCACGGGCTGATGTTGAGGTTGAGGAACTGCACATCCGGGTGCTGGAACAGCCATTTCGATGCCGTGGTGAAATCGCTGTAGCGGGTGCCGATGCCGATGATCAGGTCGGCCTTCTTGGCCAGCAGGTTCGCCGCCAGGCAACCGGTCTCACCGACACCGCCGACATTCAGCGGGTGACTGGACACCACCGCACTCTTGCCCGCCTGGGTCTCGGCGAACGGAATGTCGAAGCGTTCGGCAAAGGCCTGCAACGCGGCGTTGGCACCGGCGTAGCGCACGCCGCCGCCACAGATGATCAACGGCTGGCGCTTGCCCTTGAGCAACGCCAGGGCATCGTCGAGCATCGCCTCGGTGGCCGGGCGACGCTCAATGCGATGAACCCGCTTTTGCAGGAAGTAATCCGGGTAATCGTAGGCTTCGGCTTGCACGTCCTGGGGCAGCGCCAGGGTCACCGCGCCGGTTTCGGCCGGGTCGGTCAGTACGCGCATCGCATGGATCGCGGCGGTCATCAATTGCTCGGGGCGGTTGATGCGATCCCAGTATTTGCTCACGGCCTTGAAGGCATCGTTGGTGCTGATGCTCAGATCATGGAACTGCTCGATCTGTTGCAGCACCGGGTCTGGCTGGCGACTGGCGTAGACGTCGCCGGGCAACAACAGCAATGGGATACGGTTAGCCGTCGCGGTGGCAGCGGCGGTCAGCATGTTCGCCGCGCCAGGGCCGACCGACGAACTGCAGGCGTAGATCTTGCGCCGCAGATGCTGCTTGGCAAAACCGATGGCGGCGTGGGCCATGCCCTGCTCGTTGCGGCCCTGATGGACCACCAGGTCGCCGCTGTCCTGCTCCAGCGCCTGACCCAGGCCCAGCACGTTACCGTGGCCGAAAATGGTAAAGACCCCGGCGACGAACTTGCTCTGGACGCCATCGACTTCGATGTACTGGTTATCGAGGAATTTCACCAGGGCCTGGGCCATGGTCAGTCGTGTTGTGGTCATGCTTGCACCTTTTCAAACGCAACTCGGTCAAGTGTGGGAGCGGGCCCGCTCCCACAAGGGGATCTTCATCAGCTCGAAAACAGGGTCAGGCCTGGCAGCTTTGCAGGTGGTTCATGCTCGCTCCCAGCGCCTGGCGAATGTCGGCCAGTTCATGGACGCTCTCGGCAAACGGCTCGAAAGACAGGTAGCCCGCATAACCACCAGCCCGCAGCGCCTCGATCTGCGCTGCGTTGCCGAGGATGTCGGCCTCGCCCACCAGCACCCGGTGACCATCACGGATCGTTGCCAAAGGCGCCTGGGCATCCTCGACGCCGGAGATGTGCACCAGCCCGGTCAACTCGGGGAAGAGTTCCTGTTCACCGGCCAAATGATGGTGAAAGGTGTCATGCACCAGGCGGAACACATCCAGCCCACCCATACTCTTGATCGCTTCCACCGCCGTGCGCTTGCGGCGCAGCGAACACTCTTCGAAACCCAGGGGTTCAATGAACCCGTAGATGCCGAAGGCGCGCAGGATCGGCGCCAGTTCACTGAGGGCCGTACGCAGCCCCGCCGCGCGTTCAGCCTCGCTGCGCGGGTCGGCGCGATCATTGAGCGGGCACATCACCAGCCCCTCGGCGCCGCATTCGCGGGCGTAGTCGGCCAGCCGCACGGCCTGGGCACGCCGCTCTTCGTTCCACACGTCAAAGGGATACAAGGCGTTGATCGACAGCACCTTGATGCCGCGCGCCTCGCACAACTCACGCACCCGAGCCGGCGGCATGCCGTCTTCGATCTCGACGCCCTTCAGATCGTTGCGGATCTCGATGGCATCGGTTTTCAACGCCAGGGCCAGGTCGATGAAAGCAGGCAGTGACAGGCGTGGCGCAACCATTCGGTTCAAGGCAAAACGCAGGGGCTTGTTCATTGTTGTTCTCCCTCCGGCACTTATAAAAAGATTATTGGGCTGTCGGCATGCTGAACTCAGGGCCCTTGGCGATGCTGTCGGGCCAGCGTTGCATCACGCTCTTGTAGCGGCTGTAGAAGCGCAGGCCTTCTTCGCCGTAGGCATGGTGATCGCCGAACAGCGAACGCTTCCAACCGCCAAAGGAGTGCCAGGCCATGGGCACCGGAATCGGCACGTTGATGCCCACCATGCCGACCTTGATGCTGCGGGCGAACGCCCGGGCAATGCCGCCGTCACGGGTGAAGCAAGACACGCCGTTGCCGAACTCATGGGCGTTGATCAGCGCCACCGCCGTGGCGAAATCCGGTACGCGAACGATCCCCAGCACCGGGCCGAAGATTTCTTGCTGGTAGATGCTCATCTGGGCGGTGACCTGGTCGAACAGCGTCGCGCCGACAAAGAACCCCTGCTCGGCCCCAGGCACCTTGAAGCCACGGCCATCGACGATCAGGCGAGCCCCTTCGGCGACGCCAGCGTCGATGAAACCTTCCACCTTGGCCTTGTGCTCGGCAGTGACCAGCGGGCCCATGTCGGTGCCGGGCTGCTGGCCGTTACCGATTTTCAGTTGGTCAATGCGAGGCAACAATTTGGCGATCAATTCATCGCCCACATCGCCCACCGCCACAGCGATGGAAATCGCCATGCAGCGTTCGCCGGCCGAACCGTAGGCTGCACCGATCAACGCATCCGCCGCCTGGTCCAGGTCGGCGTCAGGCATGACGATCATGTGGTTCTTGGCCCCACCCAGGGCCTGCACGCGCTTGCCGTTCGCCGTGCCCTGCTGGTGGATGTATTCGGCAATCGGCGTGGAGCCGACAAAGGAAATCGCTTCGACGTCCGGGTGCTGCAACAGTGCATCCACCGCCACCTTATCGCCTTGAACGACGTTGAACACGCCGTCCGGCAAGCCGGCTTCCGTCAGCAAACGGGCCATCAGCAAACTGGCGGACGGATCGCGCTCCGAAGGCTTGAGGATGAAGCAGTTGCCAGTGACCAGCGCCAGGGGAATCATCCACAACGGCACCATCACCGGGAAGTTGAACGGCGTGACCCCGGCACAAACGCCCAGGGGTTGGCGCAGGTTCCAGTTGTCGATGCCGCCGCCGATGTTGTCGCTGAAATCAGTCTTGAGCAGGTTCGGCGCACCACAAGCGTACTCGACAATCTCGATGCCGCGGGTAACTTCGCCGTGGGCATCGGACAGCACCTTGCCGTGTTCACGGCTGATGATCTGCGCCAGCTCGTCGTGGTGACGGTCCAGCAGTTCCTTGAACTTGAACATCACCCGCGAACGACGCAATGACGACTGCTCGGACCAGGCCGGGAACGCCGCCAGCGCCGAGGCCACCGCCGCGTCGACGGTGCCCGGCTCGGCCAGGGCCACCCGGGCCTGCACCGCGCCGGTGGCCGGGTTGAAGACATTGCCGAACCGCGTGCTGTCGCGGTCCTGCACGTGGCCGTTGAGGTAATGGCCGACTACCGGGGCGTCACTCATTGTGCGTGTTCTCCGTGCGAATGTTGGAAATCAGAGGTCCAGCAGCCAGCTGTGCTGCGGATCGTTATGGAACTGCCAGACCCGCTTCGGGCCGGCCATGACGTTCAGGTAATACGACTCGTACCCGTAGGGCACGCTGACCGGGTGGTAACCCTTGGGCACCACTACCAGGTCGCTGTTCTCCACGGCCATGGCCTGGTCGATGCTGCGGTCGTCGGTGTAGACCCGCTGGAACACGAAGCCTTGGGACGGGTTGACCTGGTGGTAATAGGTTTCCTCCAGGAAGCTCTGGTGCGGCAGGTCGTCGGTGTCGTGCTTGTGCGGTGGGTAGCTGGAGGAGTGTCCCGACGGCGTGCGCACTTCCACCACCAGCAGTGAGTGGGCCGGCTCGCTGTCGGGCAGGATGTCGCAGACATAACGGGTGTTGGCGCCCTTGCCGCGCACGCTGCGCTTCATGCTGTCCGGGCGGATCAACCGTGGGCCATGGCTGTGCTGCGCAGACCCCGGCGCGGCGCACACGGCAATCTGTACATCGCTCAACGCGGTGACCTGGGCCTGGCTGCCGGGCGGTAGGTAAGCGGCATACGGTGACTTGTCCTCGAACACCGACTGGCGATCGCCGAGGTTGTCCCAATCGAAGGCCCCCTGCCCTGGTGCTTCGCCCTTGAGGCTGATGCGCCCGCTGAGCAGCACCAGGCACAACTCCTTGTCGCCGGCGGCCACCGGCAGGGTTTCACCGAGGCTCAGGCGATAGGCGGCGAACCCGACGTATTCCAGCTCACCTGCCGGCAACTGGACCATGGTTCGACCACTGGAATGGCTCTTGATCAACAGGCTCATGACGGACTCCTTTCTTGCAGCAAGGCACGCAGCGTGTCGTAGCCCTTTTTGGCGTAGGCATAACTCGGCGCCACGGCCGGATCCTGCTCGGCTTCCACCACCAGCCAGCCTTGGTAGTCGGCGGCCAGCAGCACATCGAGCAACGCGGCGAAGTCGATGTCACCGTCCCCCGGCACAGTGAAGGTGCCGTTGATGATGCAGTCGGGGAAACTCCAGAGGTTATTGCGCGCCAGTTGCACCACTGGTTTGCGCACGTCCTTGAAGTGCACATGGCAGACCCGCTCGATGTGTTTGCGCAGCACCTGCAACGGCTCGCCACCGCCCATGTAGCAGTGGCCCGAGTCGAACAGCAGGCCCACTTCGCTGCCGGTCAGGGCCATCAGTTTGTCGATGTCCGTGGGCGACTCGACGTAGGCGCCCATGTGGTGGTGATAGGCCAGGCGCACACCTTGGGACAAAGTGAAGCGCGCCAGTTCGGTGAGCTTGTCAGCGTAGGCTTGCCAGGCTTGATCCGTATGGAAACGCGGCCGCTCGATCAGTGAAATGCGTTGGCCTTGAATGGAATCGGCGACTTCACCATAGACCAGCACCTTGGCGCCGTTCTGTGCCAGCAGTTCGACGTGGCTGGCGATGGCGTCGATCTCCTCGGCCGCCGAACGCCGGGCCAGGCGACTGGAATACCAGCCGGAAACCAGCGCCAGGTCATAAGGCCGCAGCACATCGCCGACGCCCTTGGCGTCCTTGGGGAATTTGCCGTTGAGTTCAAAACCTTCGTAGCCGATTTCCTTGCCTTCACTCAGCGCCGTGCTCAACGGCGTCTCGCCGCCCAACGACGGCAAGTCGTCGTTGCTCCAGGAAATCGGGTTGATGCCAATTCGAATAGCGGGCATGGCTGCACCTTTTATTGTTGTCTCTAATGTTCAACCGATCACCTGTGGCCAGAGATTGCTCCCGCTCGGCTGCGCCCTGTAGGAGCTGTCGAGTGCAACGAGGCTGCGATCTTTCCAATACCAATTGAGTCGAGAGCGAACGATCAAGATCAAAAGATCGCAGGCTTCGCCAGCTCCTACAGCGTCCTGCGGGAGCGAGCTCCCTGCCACACAAGCCTGCACAGTCATCAATCCCGCGCGGCACGCCACGCCTCGATCAACTCCACGAACCTGCCCTGCACCTGCCGGATCAGCGCTTCATCATCGATTTCCCCGGCCAGCCAGGCCCGACTCGGCTCCTGGAAGATCGTGCGGCCCACGGCAAAACCGCGGCAGGTGGTGCTCTGACTGGCCTGGCGGAAGCCTTCGGCCAAGGCAGAGGCCGGGGCGTTGAGGCCCAACAGGACCACGCCGCGGCAATACGGGTCGCGTTGCTGGATCAGCTCATCGAGCTGTTTCCATTGCTCCGCGCCCTGGGCTTCGATCTTCCACCACGCCGGAAAGATACCCAGGTTGTAGAGGCGTTTAAGGGCGCGATAGAGCACGTCCGGGTGCGGCGATGGATGATCCTTGGGCGGAATGACTTCCAGCAGCAATTCATGGCCGCTGACCTGGGAGGCCTTGTACAACCCCATCAATTGCGCTTCCTGCTCCAGGCGCAGCAGCGGTTCGTCGTCAGGGTGAAATTGCACCAGGCACTTGATGATCTGTTCCTGTGGCCAGGCGATCAGGTTGCTGCCAATGGAGCGTCCGTGTTCGAACGCCAGTGGCCGCGAACCCTGCACTTCTACCGGTCGCGCCACCCACCAGCCACGTCCGGTGGCAGCGTTCAGCGAGTCCTGGCCGAAACGTTGGTCGGCCAGCAGACCGACGTCGGCCTCGATGCCTTGGCGCTGCAGGTCGGCTTCGACCCGCTCTACCGCCTGGATGAACAATTGCTTGAGTTCGCCGATGCTGCTCAACTCACGGCCACCCTTCTGGGCCAGTTCCACCAGCTGCCAGCGATGGTCGAAAGCAAAGACGAACAGTTGTTTCCAGGCCTTGCGGGGCACGCTGACCTGATGCAACCGTTGCAGCACGGCGTCCTGGTCCGGCCGGGTGATGGGCACCGGGCTCTTGAATAAATAGTCGAGCTCGGCCCGGGTCGGCATCGCCGGCGCACAGGCATGGCGCGACACCACCAGGCCGCCGCAGGCATTGGCCAACTGACAGCAGCGCTCATCGCTGGCGTCCTCCAGCCAACCGGCGAGGAACCCCGACATGAATGCATCACCGGCGCCCAATACATTCAAGACCTCGACCCGGACACCTGGGTAAAGGGCGCCGTCTTCAAGGCGGGCCGGGATAGCGCCATGGATCACCGTGCAACCTTGCGGGCCAAGCTTGACCACCAGGGTCGCCGCCGTCAGCGAGCGCACGGTGCGCAAGGCGCTCAGCAGGTCTTCGCTGCCGCCCGCGATCAGGAATTCTTCTTCAGTGCCGACAATGAGGTCGAAACGCGGCAGGATGCCTTGCACATGCTGGCTGACCTTCTGGTCGGCCACAAAGCGGGTTTCCCCATCGGCCTTGCCCGCCAGGCCCCAGAGCACCGGCCGATAATCGATGTCCAACACGCATTTGACATTGTGCTTCTGGGCGTAATCCAGCGCCTGGATGCTGGCCTTGTACACGCCATCGGTAGAGAAATGGGTGCCGGTGATCAGCAGCGCCTTGCTGGAAGCGATAAAGGTTTCGTCGATGTCTTCGGCGCGCAGCGCCATGTCGGCGCAATTTTCCCGATAGAACACCAGGGGAAAGGTTTCCCGGTCCTTGATACCCAGCAGGACCATGGCCGTCAGGCGTTCGGGATCGACCTTGATGCCGCTGACGTCGCAGCCCTCGCGCGTCAGGGACTCCACCAGGAAGCGGCCCATGTGGTCATCCCCTACCCGGCTCAACATCGCCGACTTGAGCCCCAATCGCGCCGTGCCGAAAGCGATGTTGGCAGAGGAACCGCCCAGGTATTTGGCGAAGCTTGCGACATCTTCCAGGCGCGCGCCGACTTGCTGCGCATAGAGGTCGACACCCAGGCGTCCCAGGCAAATCACATCCAATTGACGCCCACCGGCAAAACGAGTCTGGCCCATGCTGGCTCCTGTTATTTTTATCAGCCTGCGCTTGTCGCCGAAACCGGCGCCAACGCTGTTGGTGGATGCAGACTAAAACGAGCAGCGCGCAACAATCAATAATTATTCTATAAATTTTTTATGTGGAATATTTTTTCCAATAGACCATGACCCAAGCGAGCCAGACGCAGTGCATCGTTTCAGCAGAGGCGGCAACATTTGTCCGCCCATGATTTTCCCTGCGCCTACGCTGTAGACTGCGACCAGCCAACCTATTGTCGAGGGCCGGCCTTTTTCCGGGCCGCCCTAAAAGAACAAGCCAGAAGGATTTTCTATGACCCGCCCCGATGATCTGCCGGCGCCGTCCGAGAGCGCGTCCGAACCCGCCCTCCCGAGCCCACCGATCAATGCCGAGCGCCTGTTGCAACTGATCACCGATGAGTACGAAAGCCTGCCGCGCCAGCTCAAACGCATCGCCAGCTACATGAGCCAGCAGAGCGACCGGATCATGGTCGACCGCATCAGCGACATTGCCCGGGAATGCGAAGTGCACCCCTCGGCCATCGTCAGGTTCTCCCAGCGCTTTGGCTTCAGTGGGTTCAGCGAAATGCAGGCGTTGTTCCGCGAGGCCTACACCCACAAGACCACCCCGGTGCAGAACTACCAGCAGCGCATCCGCAGCATGATCGCCAACAAGTCGCAGAAGGCCAGCGGCGGCGACCTGGCTCGCGAGTGCGTCAATGCGACCCTGTCGGGCATCGAGCGCCTGGGGTTGGAACTGGACGACCAGGCGTTCGAAAAGGCCGTGGACCTGGTGGTCAACGCCGACAACATCTATGTAGTGGGCGTGCGCCGCTCATTCGCGGTCGCCGATTACCTGGTCTACAACCTGCAACACACCAATAAACGCATTCACCTGGTGTCCGGCCTGGGCGGCAGTTACCGCGAGCAGATGCGCAGCGTGCGCGCCAACGACCTGGTCATCGCCATCAGCTTCACGCCCTACGGCAAGGAAACCCAGCACTGCCTGCGCATTGCCCAGCACCACCAGGCCAAGACCCTGATCATCACCGACAGCAACCTGTCGCCCCTGGCCAAACGGGCCAACGCGGTGTTGCTGGTCAACGAAGGCAGCTCGTTCGCCTTCCGTTCGTTGAGTGCCACGCTGTGCCTGTGCCAGGCGTTGTTCATCGCCGTGGCTTACCGACTGGAACTCAAGGTCGATGAAATCCATGAACAGGTCGGGTTCGAGGATTAACACCCGCAAGACTTTCTAAAGGAGAAGTCATGAAACTGATCGGCATGCTGGACTCGCCCTACGTGCGACGCGTCGCCATTTGCGCCAAGTGCCTGGGCGTTGCCCTGGAGCACGAGTCCGTTTCGGTGTTCAGGCATTTCGAACAGTTCCAGCGCATCAACCCGGTGGTCAAGGCCCCGACCCTGGTGCTGGACGACAGCAACGTGCTGATGGACTCCACATTGATCATCGACTACCTCGAGGCCTTGGCCGCGCCGGGCAAAAGCTTGATGCCGGTCGACCTTGGGCAACGGCTGCGCTCACTGCGCCTGATTGGCTTGGCCCTGGCGGCGTGCGAGAAGTCGGTGCAGATCTACTACGAACGCAACCTGCGGCCGACAGAGATCCAGCACGCCCCCTGGGTTGAACGCGTGGAAGGCCAATTGGCGGCGGCCTATGGAATGCTGGAACAGGAGCTGGAGAAACAGCCGTTGGGCACCGATGGCACACTCGATCAGGCCGGCATCACCGTGGCAGTGGCCTGGAGCTTCACCAACCTGGTGGTGCCGGACCAGGTGCAGGGCAAGGCTTTCCCGTTGATCAGCGCGTTTACGGCTTATGCCGAAGGGTTGGAGGCGTTTGTCGGTACGCCGATGGAATAATCGGTTGTGAACAAAAACCCCTGGGGGTAACCAGAGTACCTGTGGGAGCAAAGCTTGCTCCCACAGGCTCGCACACAGTTTGTTTTCGGGTGACTGTGGGATATGTGTTCCCCACAGAGTTTCTTCAGGCCAGTTCCATTTCCTGGGGCTTTACTGTCGTCGCCACCTCGAAGCGATCTTCCAGGAACGGGGTAATGTCCAGCGGCAACGGTTCGTTGTTCACCAGCTTGTCCAACAGTACCCCGGTGATGGCCGAGGTCAGGATGCCGGTGCGGAAATGCCCGCAGGCGTTGAGATAGCCTTGCACCCCGCGCATCGGCCCCAGGATCGGCAATTCATCAGGTGACCCCGGGCGCAGGCCGGCCCAGGTCCGCTTGAGGTTGATGTGGGCCAGTTGTGGGATGCACCGCACCGCGCCTTGCACCAACCCTTCGATCTCCGGATAGGTCGTGGTCACGTCGAAGCCTTTGTCTTCGGTGGTGCTGCCGATGAGGATTTCACCGTTGTCTTTCTGCGCCACATAGCAGTCGCTGGTGGTCAGGCAACCGTTGAGGATCTTGGGCATGCGCTCGGTCAGCAGGATCTGCCCCTTGACCGGCTTGACCGGAATCCGCACGCCAGTGGCCTGCTCACTCAAGTCCGCCGCCCAGGCACCGGCCGCGTTGATCAGGGTCCGGCAGTTGAACGTCCCCGCCTCGGCGGTTTCCACGCCTGTGACCCGCGTGCCGCTGCGCAGCACCTCGGTCACGCTGGTGTTGAAGAACAAGTCGACACCGTTCTGCCGGGCGCCTTCGGTGTAGGCGTCGGCCAGGCGGAACGGGCTGACCTGGTGATCGCAGAGAAACTCCAGCGCCCCCAGGGCCTCATGGCTGACATTCGGCTCCGCCTCACGCAGGGCAGCCTGGTCAAGCCAGCGCACCTGGTCTGCCAGGTGGGGAATGCAGGCGACGATGTGCTCGGCGTACAAGCGGTCTTCGTCGTCGTAGATCACGAACTTGAGCCCGGTCTCCTCGAACTTGAAGTCCATGCCATGGTTGTCGATCAATTCGCGGTGCAACTGCGGATACATCGCGTTGGACTGCAAGGCGAAATCAAAGAACGACTGGGGCAGGATGTGCGGCGTACTGGCATCCACCGCCACGGCGGCGCCCTGGGCCTGGCGCTTGCGGTTGGCCGACATCATGCGAAAGAAGATCACTCCGCAACCCAAGCCCACCGACTCGCCAATGGCCCACAGGCCACCTGCCGAGGCACGGGTCGCATTGCCGGGGCGCTTGGCGTCGATCAGGGCGATCTTCAGGTGTTTGCGCTTGGACAGTTGATAGGCACACGAGGCCCCGATCACACCGCCGCCAGCGATGACCACGTCATAGTCCTTAATCATGGGAAACGGCCTCCATACCGACATTCTGGAACGCTGAAAAGGGAATCGGATCGATGGGGAAACGCGGCCGCAGCCAGCCCACGTCGGCACGCCCGGTGGCTTCACGCAAGCGGTCACTGCAATAGCCGACGCACATCCGCCCCTGGCAATCGCCCATGCTCACGCGGGTGCGCATCTTCAGGCTGGCCATGTCCTGCACGCCTTGCTCCAGCGCCCGGTCGATGTCGGCACGGGTGGCGTGCTCGCAGCGGCAGATCACCGTATCGGCGGCCGGCAACGCGGTTTGCCCGGCGCCACGCTGGGTGTAGCGATCCACGGCGGCGCGAAAGCGAATGATCCGCTCCAGTTGTGCCTGGTAGCGCTCCCGATGCGCCAGGGCGGTAGACGGGTCCAGCACGTTGCGTTGCATCAGGATCGACAGCGCCGCGATGCGCCCGCTCAGCATGGCGGCTTCACCGCCGCGAATCCCGCCCATGTCGCCAGCCAGGTGAATGTGCGCTTCGCTGCTTTGTTGCCAGGCATCGGACACGGCCCGCAAATAGCCGTCGTCGCTGAAGCCATGTTCCAGGCCCATCTGTTGGCTCAATTGAGTCCGCGGGATAAACCCGTAGCCGACTGCCAGCGTCTGGGCTGGAATCTGTTCAGCGCGTTTGAGGTCGGGCTCCCAGGTACTGGAATACGGCGCGACGGTCACATGGCTCAATTCACCTTCCCCGTCAGCCTGCACCACGCCCCAGCCATAGCGCACGGGAATGCGATTGAGCTTGAGGTAAGCCAACATGCTCAAGCCGTCGAGAAACAGTTGCGGCTTGTTCAGCAACGCCAGGCTTTCCTTGGCGATCCGGCCGAACGCACAAGCCTCATACACACCCGCCACCGCCACGCCCGATGCGTGCAGTTGGCAGGCCACCAGTGGCAACAACGGACCGGTGCCCGCGATCACCACTGGGCTCGGCGGCTTGACCACACCGCTCTTGATCTGCAATTGCAGGCCGCCGAGCATCATCACGCCCGCCAGGGTCCAGCCAGGAAACGGCACGCTGCGTTCATGACAACCGGCCGCCAGGACCAGATGGGAATAGGCGACCTCGCCCAGGCGCTCGTCGGCATCGAGCAGCATCAGCGCCCGGAAGCCTTCGGCACCGATGACACGGCTGCTCAATCGCACGTCGATCAGGCCGGCGTGGCGCTGGTATTCTCCGTGGAGTTTCTCCAGGGCTTCGCTGTAGCGCGGGCCCAGGTAATCCAGGCGCACACCATCACGCAGCGGCCCGCGATACACCACGCCACCCAGGCGCGGCGCTTCTTCGAGCAAGGTGCAGCGCACGCCGTGGGAGGCCAGTTCAATGGCCGCGGCCATGCCCGCCGGCCCACCGCCGACAATCACCGGATCGAGGTTCATGGCGCCTCCGTTTCGGTGATGCGGTTGACCCGGGTTTCGATCTGCATGCCAGGGCGCACCAGGGTCTGGCAGGCGCGGCGCTTGTGGCGACCGTCGATCTTGACCAGGCAGCATTGGCACACGCCCATGCCGCAATAGGCACCGCTGATCTGGTCGTGGTCGTTGCGGGCCACCTGGCGTTGTCCCAGGGACTGGATGACGGTGAGGACGGTTTCACCGTGGGCAGCGCCGACAGCCTGCCCGTCCAGGCGTACCGTCATGTCGGCCTGTGGCAGCGGCTGGATATCGAATTTTCGGCGTAGAAGGTCTGAAGGTTGCATGATACTGCTCTTCCTTGAAGATTCTGTGGGGGCTCGGCTCCTTGCGGCACACCATCACCGGTTCGCATCGGTACCCTGCAGCGGTAGCGCCAAAACAGGGCAACAGACGCAACATGATAGTGCGCACGAAATTTATGTTAGGGATTATTTGTGACCAAGTGTTGATCCAGGCCAGCGAAATGGCTCGCCGGCTCATGAACTTTTTTTCAGAAAGCCGACAGGTATTCTTTGGCAGAATGCTGCGCAATAGCACCAACTTCCCAACACGGTACCGCCCATGAACCGCATCCTGACCATCGAAGACGACGCCGTGACCGCCCGTGAAATCGTTGCCGAGCTGACCCGCAACGGCCTGGATGTCGATTGGGTCGACAACGGCCGCGAAGGCCTGGAACGGGCGGTGAGCGGCGACTACGACCTGATCACCCTCGACCGCATGCTGCCCGAGCTCGACGGCCTGGTAATCGTCACCACGCTGCGCACCATGGGCGTGGCCACGCCGATCCTGATGATCAGCGCCCTCTCCGACGTGGACGAGCGGGTCCGCGGCCTGCGGGCCGGCGGCGACGATTACCTGACCAAGCCGTTCGCCACCGACGAAATGGCCGCCCGGGTCGAAGTGCTGCTGCGGCGCAACAATGGCGCCCGCGAACCGGAAACCGTGTTGCGGGTGGCTGACCTTGAGTTGAACCTGATCAGCCGCGAAGCCAGCCGCAACGGGCAACTGCTCAGCCTGCTGCCCACCGAATACAAGTTGCTGGAGTTCCTGATGCGCAACAGCGGACAGATCCTCTCGCGCATGATGATTTTCGAGGAAGTCTGGGGCTATCACTTCGACCCCGGCACCAACCTGATCGACGTCCACATCGGCCGCCTGCGCAAGAAAATCGATCCGCCGGGCCTGGAACCGCTGATTCGCACGGTACGGGGTTCCGGCTATGTCATTGCTGAACCCCGCTAAAGGCTGGCGCTCCTCCAGCAGCCGCCTGCTGGCGCTGTACAGTTCGCTGTTCGTGATCTGGAGCGCGATCCTGATGGGGGTCATGTATTACGAAGTGTTCGGCTACCTCGACAGCCTGGCCAAGCACTCCCTGATGCAACGCCAGCACCTGTTCGCCCGGATCCATGGCGATCAACTGGAAGATGCGCTCATGGCCAGCCTGACGCTGGACGAGCGCGGCGTTGACGCCTACGGCTTGTTCGATCCACTACTGCGGCATTTGAGCGGGCCGATCGTGCGGATCCCGGCGGACCTGCCGCTGGACGGCAAGATCCACATGCTCGGCGGTTGCGTCGATTCCGACGACCCGAGCGTGCCTTCCGACAGTTGTGACGCGGTGGCGACCCGGACCCAAGACGGCCGCTGGCTGGTACTGGCGCGGGACAATGGTTCGCTGTTCGCCGTGACCCGCATCATCTTGCACGCGCTGTTCTGGGGGGTATCGCTGACGATCCTGCCGGGGATCGCCGGCTGGCATCTGCTGCGTCGCCGACCGTTGCAGCGGATTCGCAAACTGCAGGCCAGCGCCGAAGCCATCGTCGCCGGCGACCTGACCCACCGCCTGCCGCTGTCGAGCCGGCGTGATGAATTGGACATGCTGGCGGCGATCGTCAATGCCATGCTCGAGCGCATCGAACGCTTGATGAATGAGGTCAAGGGCGTGTGCGATAACATCGCCCATGACCTGCGCACCCCTTTGACGCGTCTGCGCGCCCAACTTTATCGCATCCAGCAGCAAGCGCCGGACGGCTCGCCCGAGGCCTTGCAAATGGACCAGGTGATCGGCGAAACCGACACCCTGATGGCACGGTTTCGTGGCTTGTTGCGGATTTCCGAGCTGGAAGACCAGCAACGGCGCTCGGGCTTCGTGCGCCTCGACCCGTTGCAGTTATTGCAGGAGTTGCATGACTTTTACCTGCCGCTGGCCGAGGAAGGCGAACTGACCTTCATCCTGGAGGCGCCTGATGCCCTGCCCCTGCTCAACGGCGACCGGGCATTGCTGTTCGAAGCCGTGTCGAACCTGCTGAGCAACTCCATCAAGTTCACCCCGCCGGGAGGCACGGTGATACTGCGCGGGGTCGATCAGGGCGACAGCACGCGCATCGAAGTGCTCGACTCAGGCCCGGGCATTCCCGATGCGGAGCGCAAGGCCGTGTTCCGCCGCTTCTACCGTGCCGAGGGCAGCAGCCAGCACGGCGGATTCGGCCTGGGCCTGTCGATCGTCGCGGCGATCGTCAATCTGCATGGGTTCACACTGGAGGTGGGCAGCAGCGAATACGGCGGCGCACAGTTGGTGCTCGATTGCCGGGGGACGTTGTTGTAGCCATGGGACTGGAACAGCACCTGTGGCGAGAGTGCTCGCTCCCGCCAGGAACTGCGCAAAAGCTGCGCAAAAGCTGTGCAGGAGCTGTGTAGGAACTGCGCAGAAGCTGTGTAGGAGCTGCGTAGGAGCTGTCGAGTGCAACGAGGCTGCGATCTTTCCCCAGACACTTGAATCTCAAGCGAAAGATCAAGATCAAGATCAAGATCAAAAGATCGCAGGCTTCGCCAGCTCCTACAGAAGATGGTCACTGCGATGCAGCGGGATGTTTTCCAGCTCATAGCGCAGCTCGTCGATCAACTTTGCGATGCTCTCTTCCGACCGGACGCTGTCGACACTCATGCCACTCACCACCAGGTCTACTTCACCGCTTTCACGATGATACAAGCGCACGGTGAGGGTCCCGTCGCCATTGAGGCTGCATTCGCAAGCCAGCGGCGTAAAGCTTTCTTCGAGGCGGGCGCGCAAGGGGGCCAGATGGGTCATGCGATGCACCTCAGCCGCGGGGGCGCAAATGAACGGTGGACAGTGCCGGCCTCCTGGTTCGTATAGACATCCTGTCGCTCTCATACTGAGTTCGTTCTCTGCACATTGTGGCGTATTCCTTGACTGTTTCGTGGGGACGCGACATCACGGACGATGTCGCACACTGACAGCCTAAGGAACCGCCTCTCCCTGCAAAACCCGAATTTGCACCAGCACGCCCGGTGCATTTGCACTGGCTATCATGGTGCCTTCATGCGCCATTCATTAGCGAACAATCCCCGCTCCCGCGCCCAGACAATCGCCTCGCTGCGGCTATGGACATCGAGTTTCGAATACAGCGTAGCCACGTGATTGCGCACGGTGTTGGGCGCCAGCTTCAGGCGCGCGGCGATTTCCTTGTCTGCCAGGCCTTCGCAAATCAGCCCCAGCACGTCCCGCTCCCGGGCCGTCAGCTCGGTGAATGACACACTCGGCACCTGAGCGTTGATGCTCTTCACGTTGGCCAGTTTTTCAATCAGGGTCCGACTGAACCAGGAAGCGTCTTTCATCACTTCCTCAATAGCCGCCACCAACTCCAGCTCCGAACGTTTGCGCTCGGTGATGTTCATCAGCACCAGCAGGTAGCAAGGCTTGTCCTGGATGAGCACCGTATCGGCGGCCACCTCACAGTCGATGAGTTCGCCGCCCTTCTTGTGCACCTTGACGTCGATGCTTGAAACAGCGGCAGCCTTTTCCAGCCGGGCAAACAGCGCGGCGCTGGCATCCTTGTCGAGAAAGCCGACTTCCTCCACGGTCTTGCCCAACAGCTCTTCGCTGGCGTAACCGGAGGTCTGGAGAAACGCCTCGTTGACTTCCAACAACTGTTGTTCGGCGCTGCACACCAGGGTCGGTACGGGCGAGAGGCGGAACGACTTGGCAAAGCGCTCCTCGCTCTGGCGCAGCGCCGTTTCTGCCTTGCGTCGCGGCTCCATGTCCATGAAGGAAAACAGCATGCAGTCTTCGTCGTGCAGGTCCAGCGGCTGGCCGGCGACGATCACCTGTTTGCCGGTGCCGTCGGGCAATTTCAACTCGGCCTGCATTTGCGGAATGGTCGCGCCCTGCCCCAGGCGCTCGATGGCCAAATCGCGTTTTTCGGCGGCCTCAAGCACATCAAGCTCATACACCGAACGCCCGATCACCTGCTCGCGGCTGTAGCCGGTCATCTCCAGGAACCCCGGATTGACCTTGATGTAACGCAGGTCGCTGAGGCGACAGATCACCGCCGGGGCCGGGTTGGCGCCGAAGGTTTTCTCGAAGCGCTGCTCGGCGCTGGCCCATTCGGT
The DNA here is from genome assembly GCF_056521845.1 of Pseudomonas sp. PF05. Classification (NCBI taxonomy): domain Bacteria; kingdom Pseudomonadati; phylum Pseudomonadota; class Gammaproteobacteria; order Pseudomonadales; family Pseudomonadaceae; genus Pseudomonas; species Pseudomonas sp. PF05. The sequence continues at coordinate 310,643 of NZ_JBWLPW010000003.1, forward strand.
GGCATCGCTTAAGATCAGCACGAGAAGCTCCGGCTCGCTGTTGCGGTCGGCCAGCACCATGCTGCGGATCCGATGCACCCAGGTGCGATCCGGGTCGGCCTGGGGCGTGACTTCCACCAGCACATCACTGAACTCATCGCCACGGGCAACCCGGGCGATGGGATAGTTGTCTTCGCTCAACGGGTGATTGTTGCGATAACGCAAATTGAAACGCCGGGCGTATTGCCGGGCCGTGGTGCCCAGCTCACGGAGGTCGTCGACCCCGTGCATCGCCAAGGCCGCTGCGTTGGCCCAGGCAATGGTCTGGTCGACCTCGATCAACATCACCCCGTCGGACAGCCCGGCAATGATCTGCAGCAATTGACGACGGTTGGTATCGGTGGTCGGGACTTGCTGATTCATTGGGTCTCCATGTGGTCGCAAGTGCATGGAGATTACGACCACCCGCAGTGACGACACGTTCCCGTAGGAGTTGCATAGAAGCTGCGCAGGAGCTGTGTAGGAGCTGTCGAGTGCAACGAGGCTGCGATCTTTCCCCTAACACTTGAATCCCAAGCAAAAGATCAAGATCAAAAGATCGCAGGCTTCGCCAGCTCCTACGGAAATCGGCATGCGCTGAAATATTGCGCAATTGCTTTTTCAATCGTCCTTCGTCGCAACGACTAATTTTCGATGATCTACATATTTTCCTTTGGAGATCACGCAATGCCCACCGCAGCACATGGATGTCGTTTGCGTAAAGGTCGAGTAAATGAACCCGACCGAATCTATCTGCTGACTGCCGTGGTGTACCAGCGCCAACCTGTTTTTAGCGATTGGCGACTGGGCCGGCTGCTCGTCGATCAGTTGCGCTGTGCCGAAGAAGTCTCAATGGTGACCTCCCTCGCCTGGGTAGTGATGCCGGATCATGTGCATTGGCTGGCACAATTGCATAGCGGCAGTCTGGCCGAGCTGATGAGCCGCATCAAATCCCGCAGCAGCCGAGCGGTCAATCTTGCCCGTTGCCAGCAAGGCCGATTGTGGCAGCGAGGCTACTATGATCGTGCGCTACGCAAGGATGAGGATCTGAAGGACGCTGCACGGTACATCATCAGCAATCCGTTGCGTGCCGGATTGGTGATGCGCGTGGGTGACTATCCCCTGTGGGATGCCATTTGGATTTGATGAGCAAAAAGATCGCAGGCTTCGCCAGCTCCTACATATCGACGCGTTCCCTGTAGGAGCTATGTAGGAGCTGTGTAGGAGCTGTGTGGAGCTGTGTAGGAGCTGTCGAGTGCAACGAGGCTGCGATCTTTCCCCAGACACTTGAATCTCAAGCGAAAGATCAAAAGATCGCAGGCTTCGCCAGCTCCTACATAGGCGTTCCCCCGTGGGAGCTACGATCTTTTAGCCTTCAAGCCGCCATGCGCCCCTCGGCAATCGCTTGTGAGGCGGCCAGCATCGCTCGCAGCAGCACCGCGCAGCCGGCGGCGAGGTCGTCCGGGGCGGCGTTTTCGATTTCGTTGTGGCTGATGCCGCCTTCGCAGGGCACGAAGATCATGCCGGCCGGGCCCAGTTCGGCGAGGAAGATCGCGTCATGGCCCGCGCCGCTGACGATGTCCAGATGGGACAGGCCCAGCCCCTGGGCCGCGCTGCGTACGGCGTCGACGCAGCCCTTGTCGAAATACAGCGGCGGGAAGTCGGCCGTGGGTTTCAACTCGAAGGTCAGGCCGTGCTGCCGACAGGTGTCTTCGATGACCTGCTTGACCTCGGCAATCATCGAATCCAGACGCGCCGGCTCCAGGTGACGAAAGTCCAGGGTCATGCGCACTTCGCCGGGGATGACATTGCGCGACCCCGGATAGGCTTGCAGGCAACCCACCGTGCCGCAGGCATGGGGTTGATGACCCAGGGCGGCGCGGTTGACAGCACCGACGATGATCGACGCGCCCACCAGGGCATCCTTGCGCAGGTGCATCGGGGTCGGGCCGGCGTGGGCTTCGACGCCGCGCAACGTCAGGTCGAACCACTTCTGCCCCAGCGCGCCCATCACCACGCCGATGGTCTTGCCTTCGTCTTCGAGGATCGGCCCCTGTTCGATGTGTGCCTCGAAATACGCCCCCACCGGATGCCCACTGACCGGACGCGAACCCGCATAGCCAATGGCATCGAGCGCCTGGCCCACGCTGATGCCTTCGGCGTCGACCTTGGCGAGGGTTTCTTCGAGGGTGAATTTTTCGGCGAACACGCCGGAGCCCATCATGCACGGGGCGAAACGCGAGCCCTCTTCGTTGGTCCAGACCACCACTTCCAGCGGTGCCTCGGTTTCGATGTTCAGGTCATTGAGGGTGCGCAGCACCTCCAGCCCGGAGAGCACGCCAAAGCAGCCGTCGAACTTGCCGCCGGTGGGCTGGGTGTCGATGTGGCTGCCGGTCATCACCGGCGGCAGGTTCGGATTGCGCCCCGGGCGACGGGCGAAGATATTGCCCACCGCATCGATGCTGACGGTGCAGCCCGCCGCCTGGGTCCATTGCACGAACAGGTCGCGGGCCTGCCGGTCAAGGTCGGTCAGGGCCAGCCGGCACACCCCACCCTTGACCGTGGCACCGAGCTGGGCCAGGTCCATGAGCGATTGCCACAGGCGATCGCGGTTGATGTGCTGATGGGTGGATTGCAGAACGTCGATGGCTGCGTTCATGGGGATCTCCATTTTTTCAGGCATGTTTTTGGTGTGCTTGAGGCCGCTATCGCGAGCAAGCTCGCTCCCACAGGGGATCTGCTCTGCACACAGATTTTGCATCCACCCAAATCCAGTGTGGGAGCGAGCTTGCTCGCGATGAGGCCGTCCTTCACACCGCTGTTTTGGCAACGGACGGGCTCGCTCGCAGACTGCACAACCCGTAATAAATCACCCCGCCCAGCGCCGAGCCGGTGAACCAGCCGTAGCTGTAGAACCAACTGAACGCATCGCTGCCCAGGGACAGCAGCGTCAGCACCACCGGCACGCCAAAGGCGATGAAGCCGTTCCAGTTCCACGCCGGGTAGACGTCGTCGCGGTACAGCCCGGCCAGGTCCAGTTGCTGTTTCTTGATCAGGAAATAATCCACCACCATGATCCCGGCAATCGGCCCCAGCAGGCTCGAATAACCCAGCAGCCAGTTGGAGTAGACCGACTCAAGGCTGACCTCGGAGACGATCAGGCCAAGTTTCTTCAACAGTTCGTGGGCCATCAGCGCCAACCCCACCAGCCCGGTGAGCATCACCGCCTTGGTGCGGCCGATCAGTTTCGGCGCCAGGTTCTGGAAGTCGTTGGTGGGCGAGACGATGTTGGCGGCGGTGTTGGTCGAGAGCGTGGCGACAATGATCAGTACCATCGCCAGGGCCACCCACACAGGGCTCTGGATGTGCCCGATCAAGCTCACCGGGTCGGAGACGGTCACCCCCACCAGTTTTTCCGAGGCCGCGGTCATGACCACACCGAGGGAGGCGAACAGGAACATGGTCAATGGCAGGCCGATGACCTGCCCCACGATCTGGTCTTTCTGGCTCTTGGCATAACGGCTGAAGTCAGGAATGTTCAACGACAGGGTGGCCCAGAAACCGACCATGGCCGTCAGCCCGGCCAGGAAATAGCTGGTCACGCCAGCCCCTTCGGGACGCTTGGCCGGGACCGCCATCAGTTCAGTCATCGAAACGTTGGGCAATGCCCATAGCAACAGCCCCGCGCCCACCAGCACCAACAGTGGCGCAGACAAGGTTTCCAGCCACTTGATCGACTCGGCGCCGCGCAACACCACCCACAGGTTGATGACCCAGAACAGCATGAAGCCGATCACTTCGCCGGTGCCACCCAGGCTCTTCCAGCCTTCGAACACCGAGCCGAGAAGCAGGTGGATCGCCAGTCCGCCGAACATCGTCTGGATGCCGAACCAGCCACAAGCCACCAGGGCGCGAATCAGGCACGGCACGTTGGAGCCAATCACGCCGAAGGATGAGCGCAACAGCACCGGAAACGGAATGCCGTACTTGGTCCCGGCAAAGGCATTGAGGGTCAGGGGGATCAGCACGATGATGTTGGCAAACAGAATCGCCAGCAGCGCCTCGCCCACCGTCAAGCCGAAATAGGCAGTGAGCACACCGCCCAAGGTGTAGGTCGGCACGCAGATCGCCATGCCCACCCACAATGCGGTGATGTGCCATTTGTTCCAGGTTCGCTCGTGCACCTGGGTCGGCGCAATGTCGTGGTTATAACGGGGGCTGTCGAGGACGTCGCTGCCGGCTTCAAGCTCGAACAACCCGTCGCGCTCAGTCACTGTTGATCTGGTCATGTCCGCTCCACTGTTTTCATTATTTTTGCTCATCGACTGGCGATGGCCGGAGTACTTGCACGCGTGCTACCGACCACCTCGCCAGACTACGACGGCACTCAATAACCGTGCCGAATAACGCGCCGAGCTGACCAGACGATCGATATAACCTTCTCAAACATTTGATATTTAAAGATTTAAAGCCAATTAACCGCCCTGCTTCACTTTGTCCTCATCGACTTGAGGCTAGATGACCTGCACGTCCTGTCGAGTTCGAGATTCAAAGTGGTGCACCCCGAATCAAGGCGAGGTGTCTGGACCGCACTTCAAGCGCTTTCAAGCCGCTGATTTACCATGACAAATCTCGCTCAAATAATGATCCTGTCAAGTGCGTCAAAATGGTGAGCAGGCTCACCATTTTGGTGATTTTCAGATTTAATCGTTTAATTTCAATAATTTAATTAACGCATAAGCTTATAAAAAATAATCTTGCTCATTTCAATAACTCCAGCTAGCGTCTAATCCTGACAGTCGTGACAAGAATACAAATCTGCACGACGTTGTCACTTAACAACCAAAAACATAAAGAACCGGCAACAGTCGGTCATGCCTGCGAGGAACTCGGAATGTCTCTATTGATCCGTGGTGCCACCGTTATTACCCATGATGAAAGTTATCGCGCCGATGTGTTGTGTGCCGACGGCGTGATCAAGGCCATTGGTGAAAACCTGGATGTTCCGGCTGGCGTCGAAGTGCTCGATGGCAGCGGCCAATACTTGATGCCCGGCGGCATCGACCCTCATACGCATATGCAGTTGCCGTTCATGGGCACGGTCGCCAGTGAAGACTTCTTCAGCGGCACGGCGGCGGGCCTGGCCGGGGGCACTACATCGATCATCGACTTCGTGATTCCCAACCCCCAGCAATCGCTGATGGAAGCCTTTCACCAATGGCGTGGCTGGGCCGAGAAAAGCGCCAGTGACTACGGTTTTCACGTGGCAATCACCTGGTGGAGCGAGCAAGTCCGTGAAGACATGGCCGAGCTGGTCACCCATCACGGCGTGAACAGCTTCAAGCACTTCATGGCCTACAAGAACGCAATCATGGCCGCCGACGACACCTTGGTGGCGAGCTTCGAGCGTTGCCTGGAACTGGGTGCGGTGCCCACCGTGCACGCCGAGAACGGCGAACTGGTCTATCACCTGCAACGCAAGCTGCTGGCCCAGGGCATCACCGGGCCCGAAGCCCATCCGTTGTCCCGGCCCTCGCAAGTGGAAGGCGAAGCTGCGAGCCGCGCCATCCGCATCGCCGAAACCCTGGGCACGCCGCTGTACCTGGTGCACGTGTCCACCAAGGAAGCCCTGGACGAAATCACCTACGCCCGCAGCAAGGGCCAGCCGGTCTACGGTGAAGTACTGGCCGGGCACCTGCTGCTGGACGACAGCGTCTATCGCGATCCGGACTGGCAGACCGCCGCCGGTTACGTGATGAGCCCGCCCTTCCGCCCGCGCGGGCATCAAGAGGCGCTCTGGCATGGCTTGCAGTCCGGCAACCTGCACACCACCGCCACTGACCACTGCTGCTTCTGCGCCGAACAGAAAGCCGCCGGCCGCGACGACTTCAGCAAGATCCCCAACGGCACCGCCGGTATCGAAGACCGCATGGCGGTGCTCTGGGACGAGGGGGTCAACAGCGGCAAACTGTCGATGCAGGACTTCGTCGCCCTCACCTCCACCAACACCGCAAAGATCTTCAACCTCTACCCACGCAAGGGGGCGATCCGCGTCGGCGCCGATGCCGACCTGGTGCTATGGGATCCGCAAGGCAGCCGCACGATTTCCGCCAAGACCCACCACCAGCAAGTGGACTTCAACATCTTCGAAGGCAAGACCGTGCGCGGCGTGCCCAGCCACACCATCAGCCAGGGTCGGCTGGTCTGGGCCGACGGCGACCTGCGGGCCGAACGCGGCGCCGGGCGCTACATCGAACGGCCGGCGTATCCGGCGGTGTTCGATTTGCTGAGCAAGCGGGCTGAGTTGCACAGGCCTGTTGCCATCAAGCGATAAGCGAACGCCGTGCGTAGGAGCTGCCGAAGGCTGCGATCTTTTGATCTTGATCTGGCGGTTTTTCACTCAAGACTCAATTGTCCGGGTAAAAGATCGCAGCCTTCGGCAGCTCCTACAGGGTTCCTGCGCAAAAACCACTGCCCACCAGAGGCAGCACCTCAAACACCGTGAGGCCCATTCCATGATCCAGCCCTTGAGTCACCTCCCCCATTCCCTGGAAGACCCGGCCACCCTCGCCGATCGCTTCAGCGACCTGGCGCCGCCGCTCAACGCGCGCCAGGCCCACTTGGAAGCGTCCCGCTGCCTGTACTGCTATGACGCGCCGTGTGTGAACGCCTGTCCGAGCGAGATCGACATTCCTTCGTTCATTCGCAACATCCACCAGGACAATGTCCAAGGCGCGGCGCAGACGATTCTTTCGGCCAACATCCTCGGTGGCAGTTGCGCCCGGGTCTGCCCCACCGAGGTCCTTTGCCAGCAAGCCTGCGTGCGCAACAACGCCCATGAATGCGCGCCCGTGTTGATCGGCTCGTTGCAGCGCTACGCCGTAGACAACGCCCACTTCAGCGAACACCCCTTCCCGCGTGCCGCCGCCACCGGCAAGCGCATCGCCGTGGTCGGGGCCGGGCCGGCGGGGTTGTCGTGTGCACATCGCAGCGCCATGCATGGCCATGAGGTGGTGATGTTCGAAGCCCGGGAGAAAGCCGGCGGCCTCAACGAATACGGCATCGCCAAGTACAAACTGGTGGACGATTACGCCCAACGTGAACTGGACTTCCTGCTGGAGATCGGCGGCATCGAAATCCGCCACGGTCAGAAACTCGGCGAGAACCTGAGCCTGAGCGACCTGCACCAGCAGTTCGACGCGGTGTTCCTCGGCCTCGGCCTGGCCGCCAGCAAACAACTGGGCCTGAGTGACGAACAAGCGCCAGGGCTGTTGGCCGCCACCGACTACATCCGCGAACTGCGCCAGGCCGACGACCTCAGCCAGTTGCCCCTGGCCGACCGCTGCATCGTCCTCGGCGCCGGCAACACCGCCATCGACATGGCCGTGCAAATGGCTCGCCTCGGTGCCCGGGACGTCAGCCTGGTCTACCGTCGCGGCCTTGAAGACATGGGGGCCACCTTGCACGAGCAAGACATCGCCAAGGCCAATCAGGTGCGCCTGCTGACCTGGGCCCAGCCACAACAGGTGTTGCTCGATGACGGCGGGCATGTGCGCGGCATGCGCTTCTCCCGCACGCATCTGGAGAACGGCCGGCTGGTCATCGGCACCGACACCTTCGACCTGCCCGCCGACGCCATTTTCAAAGCCATCGGCCAGGCCTTCGACGACAACGCACTGTTGGACCCGCTGGCCCGGGAACTCAAGCGCCAGGACGGACGGATTTTGGTGGACGAACACCTGCGCACCAGCATTCCCGGTGTCTACGCCGGCGGTGACTGCACCAGCCTGGACCAGGACCTCACGGTGCAGGCCGTGCAGCATGGCAAGCTCGCCGCCGAGGCGATCAACGCTCAACTGATGCTCAACGTGGAGGCTGCGTAAATGGCCGATCTGTCGATTGTCTTCGCCGGCATCAAAGCGCCCAATCCGTTCTGGCTGGCCTCCGCGCCGCCCACCGACAAAGCCTACAACGTGGTCCGCGCCTTCGAAGCTGGCTGGGGTGGCGTGGTCTGGAAAACCCTCGGAGAGGATCCGGCGGCGGTGAACGTGTCCTCGCGTTATTCGGCCCACTACGGTGCCAATCGCGAAGTGCTGGGCATCAATAACATCGAGCTGATCACCGACCGTTCGCTGGAGATCAACCTGCGGGAAATCACCCAGGTGAAAAAGGACTGGCCGGACCGGGCGTTGATCGTGTCGCTGATGGTGCCCTGCGTCGAAGAGTCCTGGAAACGCATCCTGCCCTTGGTGGAGGCTACCGGCGCCGACGGCATCGAGCTGAACTTCGGTTGCCCCCACGGCATGCCGGAACGGGGCATGGGCGCGGCGGTCGGCCAAGTGCCGGAGTACGTCGAGCAAGTGACCCGCTGGTGCAAGACCTATTGTTCGCTGCCAGTGATCGTCAAGCTCACGCCGAACATCACCGACATCCGCGTCGCCGCCCGAGCGGCCCATCGCGGCGGCGCGGATGCGGTGTCGTTGATCAATACCATCAACTCCATCACCAGCGTCGACCTGGACCGCATGGTCGCCCTGCCCAGCGTTGGCAGCCAAAGCACCCACGGTGGTTACTGCGGCTCGGCGGTCAAGCCCATCGCGCTGAACATGGTCGCCGAAATCGCCCGCGACCCGCAGACCCAAGGCCTGCCGATCTGCGGCATCGGCGGCATCGGCAGTTGGCGCGACGCCGCCGAATTCATCGCCCTGGGCAGCGGCGCGGTGCAGGTCTGCACGGCGGCGATGCTGCATGGTTTTCGCATCGTCGAAGAGATGAAGGACGGCCTGTCGCGCTGGATGGACAGCCAGGGCCACGCCAACCTGCAAGCGTTCTCCGGGCGCGCGGTGGGCAACACCACCGACTGGAAGTACCTGGACATCAACTACCAGGTCATCGCCAAGATCGACCAGGAGGCGTGCATCGGATGCGGGCGCTGCCACATCGCCTGCGAGGACACCTCACACCAGGCCATCGCCAGCCTCAAGCAGGCTGACGGCACCCATAAATATGAAGTGATCGATGAAGAGTGCGTGGGCTGCAACCTGTGCCAGATCACCTGCCCGGTGCAGGACTGCATCGAGATGGTGACGGTGGACACCGGCAAGCCGTTCCTGGATTGGAACCATGATCCGCGTAATCCCTACCATGTAGCGGTCTGAGGACTGAGGTGTCTGGACTGACGCCATCGCGAGCAGGCTCGCTCCCACACTGGGTCGTGTCGTTCACAGAGTTTGTGTACGCCAGAAATCCACTGTGGGAGCGAGCCTGCTCGCGATAGGGCCATCAGCCACACCACAAATTTCAGGGCTCCAACCCAATCCCCCGCAAAATCACACTGGTCACCGTCTGCACCGCCCGTTCGAACTGCATGTCCGACAGCGGCTGGTGGTCGTTGAGAATGTTGATCTGGTGGTCGAAGTCGGCGTAGTGCTGGGTCGAGGCCCAGATCATGTAGAGCAGGCTTGAAGGCTCCACCGGCAGGATGCGTTTGTCCTCCACCCATTGGCGGATTTTCGCTTCCTTCATCTTGGCCCAGTCGTAGAGGCTGGCGTCCAGGGCCTGGCCCAGCGTTGGGGCGCCGTGGATGATTTCGTTGGCCCAGACCTTCGAGCCGTAGGGCCGGCTGCGGGAGTGGTTCATCTTGGCGCGGATGTAGCTGCTGAGCACCACCCGTGGGTCGTCGAACATTTCGAAGCACAAGGCGTCCTGCTTCCAGACCTCCAGCAGGTCGAACAGCACGGCGCTGTACAGTTCGCTCTTGGTGCTGAAGTAATAATGCAGGTTGGAACGGGGCAATTGCACTTCGGCGGCAATGTCGGCCATGGCGGTGCTGCCGAAGCCTTTTTCGGCAAAGACCTTCTCGGCGGCCAACAGGATTTTCTCGACGTTACTGCGACGAATCTCGATCTTGTGATTGCCCATGAGGGCTCCCTGGCAACAGCGTTGGTCAAGACTAGCATTCACCCACTTCTGAAAACACTGGGGAGCC
>NZ_JBWLPW010000030.1:0-34488 GCF_056521845.1 Pseudomonas sp. PF05
CTTGCACCTCCAAGTCACCAGCGTGGCCACCACAGCCAAGCTGGTTGCGCTTACGCGCAACGCGCCATGCCTGGCGCACCAACAAAAAACCGGGCACAAGGCCCGGTTTTTTGTATGTTGCCGACTTACTCAGCGGATACAGCTTCACCGCTGGTAGCACGATCAACCAACTCGACGTACGCCATAGGCGCGTTGTCGCCAGCGCGGAAACCGCACTTGAGGATGCGCAGGTAGCCACCCTCACGGGTAGCGTAGCGCTTGCCCAGGTCGTTGAAGAGCTTACCAACGATAGCTTTCGAACGAGTACGGTCGAAAGCCAGACGGCGGTTAGCCAGGCTATCTGTCTTGGCCAGAGTGATCAGCGGCTCAGCAACGCGACGCAGTTCTTTGGCTTTCGGCAGTGTAGTTTTGATCAGCTCGTGCTCGAACAGCGACACCGCCATGTTTTGGAACATGGCCTTGCGGTGCGAGCTGGTGCGGCTCAGGTGACGACCACTTTTACGATGACGCATGGTTCATTCCTTACCAAACACAACGTTCGGTGATTACGACGATCAGGCAGTCGCCTTGTCGTCCTTCTTAAGACTTGCAGGCGGCCAGTTGTCGAGGCGCATGCCGAGGGACAGACCGCGGGAGGCCAGAACGTCCTTGATTTCAGTCAAGGATTTCTTGCCAAGGTTCGGAGTCTTCAACAGCTCTACTTCGGTACGCTGAATCAGGTCGCCGATGTAGTAGATGTTTTCCGCCTTAAGGCAGTTAGCCGAACGTACAGTCAGTTCCAGATCGTCAACCGGGCGAAGCAGGATCGGATCGATCTCGTCTTCCTGCTCGACAACCACTGGCTCACTGTCACCTTTGAGGTCGACGAACGCAGCCAACTGCTGTTGCAGGATGGTTGCAGCGCGGCGAATAGCCTCTTCAGGATCCAGGGTACCGTTGGTTTCCAGATCAATAACCAGCTTGTCCAGGTTGGTACGCTGTTCGACACGGGCGTTTTCCACCACGTATGCGATACGGCGAACTGGGCTGAACGAAGAGTCAAGCTGCAAGCGACCGATGCTGCGGCTTTCGTCTTCATCGCTCTGACGCGAGTCTGCCGGTTCATAACCACGACCACGAGCTACGGTGAGCTTCATGTTCAGGGCGCCGTTAGACGCCAGGTTAGCGATTACGTGATCGGGGTTAACGATCTCGACATCATGATCCAGCTGAATATCGGCAGCGGTAACCACCCCCGAACCCTTCTTCGACAAGGTCAGCGTAACTTCGTCACGACCGTGCAGCTTGATAGCCAGACCTTTAAGGTTCAACAGGATTTCAATTACATCTTCCTGTACACCTTCGATGGCGCTGTACTCGTGGAGCACACCGTCAATCTCGGCCTCGACTACTGCACAGCCGGGCATTGAGGACAACAGGATGCGGCGCAGCGCGTTGCCCAGGGTGTGGCCAAAACCACGCTCGAGAGGCTCGAGTGTGATCTTGGCGCGGGTTGGACTGACAACCTGCACATCAATATGGCGGGGTGTCAGGAACTCATTTACCGAAATCTGCATGGATGCACCTATTTTCTAGCCCTTACTTGGAGTAGAGCTCGACAATCAGGCTTTCGTTGATGTCGGCGGACAGATCACTGCGAGCAGGAACGTTCTTGAAAACGCCCGACTTCTTCTCAGTGTCTACTTCTACCCATTCTACGCGGCCACGTTGGGCACACAGATCGAGAGCTTGGACAATGCGAAGTTGGTTCTTTGCTTTCTCGCGAACAGCAACCACGTCACCAGCACGAACCTGGTAGGACGGAACGTTTACGGTCTGACCGTTAACGCTGATCGACTTGTGCGATACCAGCTGACGGGATTCGGCCCGAGTAGAACCGAAACCCATACGGTATACAACGTTGTCCAGACGGCATTCGAGCAGTTGCAACAGGTTTTCGCCGGTTGCGCCTTTCTTGCCAGCAGCTTCTTTGTAGTAGCCGCTGAATTGACGCTCGAGAACGCCGTAGATACGACGGACCTTCTGCTTTTCACGCAGTTGGGTGCCGTAGTCGGACTGGCGACCGCGGCGTTGGCCGTGGATACCAGGTGCTGCTTCAATGTTGCACTTCGATTCGATCGCGCGCACGCCGCTCTTCAGAAAGAGATCGGTGCCTTCGCGACGAGCGAGTTTGCATTTTGGACCAATGTAACGAGCCATTCTTTACAATCTCCTGGATTACACGCGGCGCTTCTTCGGCGGACGGCACCCGTTGTGCGGGATTGGCGTCACGTCGGTGATGCTGGCGATCTTGTAGCCACAGCCGTTCAAAGCGCGGACTGCGGATTCACGACCTGGACCTGGACCCTTGACGTTGACGTCGAGGTTTTTCAGGCCGTATTCCAGCGCAGCTTGACCAGCACGCTCAGCAGCTACTTGAGCAGCGAACGGGGTGGACTTGCGGGAACCGCGGAAACCCGAACCACCGGAGGTAGCCCAGGAAAGAGCGTTACCTTGACGGTCGGTAATGGTCACGATGGTGTTGTTAAAAGAAGCATGGATGTGGGCGATGCCATCAACCACTGTCTTTTTAACTTTTTTACGAGGACGAGCAGCAGGTTTTGCCATGATTAAATTCCTGTCGATTCGCTGGGGCGATTACTTGCGGATCGGCTTACGCGGACCTTTACGGGTACGCGCGTTGGTCTTGGTACGCTGACCGCGTACTGGAAGACCACGACGATGACGCAGACCGCGATAGCAACCGAGGTCCATCAAGCGCTTGATTTTCATGTTGATTTCGCGACGCAGGTCACCTTCAGTGGTGAACTTCGCCACTTCGCCACGCAGCTGTTCAATTTGCTCGTCGCTCAGATCCTTGATCTTTGCCGCTGGGTTAACCCCAGTCACTGCACAAATTTTCTGTGCAGTAGTGCGACCAACACCATAGATGTAGGTCAGCGAGATAACAGTATGCTTGTTATCTGGAATGTTGACGCCTGCAATACGGGCCATTCAGTGGGACTCCAATTGACAGCTACCTACGCCCCGGAAGCCAAGAAATAGGGCGCGAGATAATATCGCTGTAATAACAAATAATCAACCCGGCAGCGCACTAGCTGCCGGGCTTAAAGCACAATCACACTCAGCCTTGGCGCTGCTTGTGACGCGGTTCCGCGCTGCAAATTACCCGAACAACACCTTCGCGGCGAATAATCTTGCAGTTACGGCACAGCTTTTTCACCGATGCACGAACTTTCATCACCAACTCCTCGAACCTTATGGACGCTACTCAGCGCAACATGCCGCTGCCGTAGCCCTTCAGGTTGGCTTTCTTCATCAGGGATTCGTACTGGTGCGAAACGAGGTGCGATTGTACTTGGGACATGAAGTCCATCACAACCACGACCACGATCAGCAACGAGGTCCCGCCAAGGTAGAACGGTACGTTTGCCGCAACCACCAGGAACTGGGGCAACAGACAGACGGCCGTCATGTAAAGAGCACCGAACATGGTCAAGCGAGTCAGAACGCCATCAATGTAGCGCGCAGACTGCTCACCTGGACGGATGCCCGGAATAAAGGCACCGGACTTCTTCAGGTTTTCCGCTACGTCTTTCGGATTGAACATCAACGCCGTATAGAAGAAGCAGAAGAAAATAATCCCTGCACTAAACAGCAGAATATTCAACGGCTGACCAGGAGCGATCGACTGCGAGATGTCCTGCAACCAGCCCATACCTTCAGACTGGCCGAACCAGGCACCCAACGAAGCCGGGAACAGCAGGATGCTGCTCGCGAAAATAGCCGGAATTACGCCGGCCATGTTCACCTTCAACGGCAAGTGGCTAGTCTGCGCAGCAAATACCTTGCGGCCCTGCTGACGCTTGGCGTAGTGAACAGCAATACGACGCTGACCACGCTCAATGAACACCACGAAACCGATAATCGCTACTGCCAGCAGACCGATGGCAACCAGGGCGAAAATGTTGATATCACCCTGACGCGCAGACTCGAAAGACTGCCCGATCGCTCTCGGAAGACCGGCGACGATACCTGCGAAGATCAACATCGAGATACCGTTGCCAACACCACGCTCAGTAATCTGCTCACCCAACCACATCATGAACATCGCGCCCGCCACAAACGTGGTTACCGCAACGAAATGAAAGCTGAAGTCAGCAGTGAACGAAACGCCCTGCCCCGCCAAGCCGATGGACATGCCAATGGCTTGAACGAGAGCGAGGACGACAGTGCCGTAGCGGGTGTACTGGCTGATCTTGCGACGGCCAGCTTCACCTTCCTTCTTCAACTGCTCCAGCTGCGGGCTGACGGCGGTCATCAGTTGCATGATGATCGATGCCGAGATGTACGGCATGATCCCCAGTGCAAAGATGCTCATCCGCTCCAGCGCACCGCCGGAAAACATGTTGAACAAGCTAAGAATGGTCCCCTCATTCTGTCGAAACAGGTCCGCGAGTCGGTCCGGGTTGATACCTGGAACCGGGATGTGTGCGCCTATTCGGTAGACGATAATCGCCAGGAACAGAAAACGCAGACGAGCCCAGAGTTCAGACATACCGCCTTTGCCGAGCGCAGAGAGAGCACCTTGCTTAGCCATTTATTCCTCGAACTTGCCGCCAGCTGCTTCGATAGCCGCACGCGCACCTTTGGTGGCGCCGATTCCCTTTCCGATGGTGACAGCACGAGCAACTTCGCCCGACAGCATGATTTTCACACGCTGTACGTTCTGGTTGATCACGTTGGCATCCTTCAGGGACTGCACGGTGACGATGTCGCCATCCACTTTGGCCAGCTCGGACAGACGCACTTCGGCGCGGTCCATGGCTTTCAGGGAAACGAAACCGAACTTCGGCAGGCGACGATGCAGCGGCTGTTGACCGCCTTCAAAGCCTGGAGCAATGGTGCCACCGGAGCGGGAGGTCTGACCTTTGTGGCCACGGCCACCGGTCTTGCCCAAACCGCTACCGATACCACGGCCCGGACGATGCTTTTCGCGACGGGAACCCGGCGCTGGACTCAGATCATTGAGTTTCATCGATTAACCCTCGACACGCAGCATGTAGTAAGCCTTGTTGATCATCCCGCGATTCTCGGGAGTATCCAGGACTTCTACAGTGTGACCGATGCGACGCAGACCCAGACCCTTAACGCACAGTTTGTGGTTAGGGATGCGGCCGGTCATGCTTTTGATCAGCGTAACTTTTACGGTAGCCATGATCAGAAGATCTCCTTGACGCTTTTGCCACGCTTGGCGGCAATGGATTCAGGAGACTGCATTGCTTTCAAACCCTTGAAAGTGGCGTGAACCACGTTTACCGGGTTAGTCGAGCCGTAGCACTTGGCCAGAACGTTCTGAACGCCAGCAACTTCGAGGACAGCACGCATAGCGCCGCCAGCGATGATACCGGTACCTTCAGAAGCAGGCTGCATGTACACCTTCGAAGCGCCATGGGCAGACTTCATTGCGTACTGCAGAGTGGTGCCGTTCAGATCAACCTGGATCATGTTGCGGCGAGCAGCTTCCATTGCCTTCTGGATCGCAGCAGGCACTTCACGCGACTTGCCACGGCCGAAGCCAACACGGCCTTTACCATCACCCACTACGGTCAACGCAGTGAAAGTGAAGATACGGCCGCCTTTAACGGTTTTGGCTACGCGGTTAACTTGAACCAGCTTCTCAATGTAGCCTTCGTCGCGCTTTTGGTCGTTATTTGACATAACTTAGAACTCCAGCCCAGCTTCACGAGCAGCATCAGCCAGCGCCTTGACGCGGCCGTGGTACTTGAAGCCAGAGCGGTCGAAAGCCACCTGCGAGACGCCAGCGGCTTTAGCACGCGTAGCGACCAGCTGGCCAACCTTAGTGGCCGCGTCGATGTTGCCAGTGGCGCCATCACGCAGTTCTTTATCCAAAGTCGAGGCACTTGCCAGGACTTTGTTGCCGTCGGCCGAAATGACCTGGGCGTAGATGTGCTGCGACGAGCGGAACACGCAGAGACGCACGACTTCGAGTTCGTGCATTTTCAGGCGTGCTTTGCGAGCGCGACGCAGTCGAGTAACTTTTTTGTCGGTCATTTGCTATGCCCTACTTCTTCTTGGCTTCTTTACGACGGACGACTTCGTCCGCGTAGCGCACACCTTTGCCTTTGTACGGCTCTGGTGGACGGAAGTCGCGGATCTCGGCGGCCACTTGACCTACCAGCTGCTTGTCGATGCCCCGGATCAGGATATCGGTCTGGCTAGGAGTCTCAGCGGTGATGCCTTCCGGCAGTTCATAATCCACTGGGTGCGAGAAGCCAAGAGCCAGGTTCAGCACTGTGCCTTTTGCTTGCGCTTTGTAACCAACACCGACCAGCTGGAGCTTGCGCTCGAAGCCTTGGCTTACGCCTTGGACCATGTTGTTTACCAACGCACGAGTGGTACCAGCCATTGCGCGAGTCTGTTGATCGCCATTGCGAGCAGCGAAACGCAGCTCACCAGCTTCTTCAACGATCTCAACGGACGAATGGATGTTCAGTTGCAGAGTGCCCTTGGCACCCTTCACCGAAAGCTGTTGGCCTGCGAATTTGACTTCGACACCGGCTGGCAGCTTAACGGGGTTCTTAGCGACGCGTGACATGCTTATCCCCCCTTAGAACACAGTGCAAAGAACTTCGCCGCCGACACCGGCAGCGCGCGCAGCACGATCCGTCATCACACCTTTGTTGGTGGAGACGATAGACACGCCCAGGCCGCCGCGAACTTTCGGCAGATCCTCGACGGACTTGTACTGACGCAGGCCTGGACGGCTAACGCGCTTCACTTCCTCGATGACCGGACGGCCTTCGAAGTACTTCAGCTCGATGGACAGCAGTGGCTTGATTTCGCTGCTGATCTGATAACCCGCAATGTAACCTTCGTCCTTCAGGACTTTGGCAACAGCTACCTTCAACGTAGAAGATGGCATGCTTACGACGGACTTTTCAGCCATCTGGGCATTACGGATACGAGTTAGCATGTCCGCTAACGGGTCCTGCATACTCATGGGCTAGACGCTCCTAATACACAAAAAATTAGCCTTTCGGCTAGTACGTGTCGCCGAGCGCATCCGCGTAGTAAAAACACGGGCTCAGGCGAGCCGGGTATTCTAGACACACCCCACAAATGAATCAAGCCCCAATAGGGGCTTGATTCAAGTTCAAGGTCACCGACGGTCAGGATCTTGCGATCCCGAACGCCACGACTTTGACATTGCTTACCAGCTGGCTTTAACCAGACCTGGAACGTCACCACGCATTGCAGCTTGACGCAGCATGTTACGGCCAAGGCCGAACTTGCGGTACACGCCGTGCGGACGACCAGTCAGGCGGCAGCGGTTGCGCATGCGCGAGGCGCTTGCGTCACGTGGCTGCTTCTGCAGGGCTACGGTAGCTTCCCAACGCGCTTCTGGACTTGCGTTCAGATCAACGATGATAGCTTTCAGCGCTGCACGCTTGGTGGCGTACTTGGCAACGGTGAGCTGACGCTTCAGCTCACGGTTCTTCATGCTCTTCTTGGCCATTTTCCTACTCCAATCAGTTGCGGAACGGGAATTTGAAAGCGCGCAGCAGTGCGCGACCTTCATCATCCGTCCGAGCAGTGGTGGTCAGGGTAATGTCCAGACCGCGGAGAGCGTCGATCTTGTCGTAATCGATTTCCGGGAAAATGATCTGCTCTTTAACGCCCATGCTGTAGTTGCCACGACCATCGAAGGACTTGGCATTCAGGCCGCGGAAGTCGCGAACCCGAGGCAGGGAGATCGACAGCAGACGATCCAGGAACTCGTACATACGCTCACGGCGCAGGGTCACTTTGACGCCGATCGGCCAACCTTCACGGACTTTAAAGCCAGCGATGGATTTCCGAGCGTAAGTCACGACGACTTTCTGACCGGTGATCTTTTCCAGGTCAGCAACAGCGTGCTCGATGACTTTCTTGTCGCCGATCGCTTCGCCCAGACCCATGTTCAGGGTGATTTTGGTAACGCGCGGAACTTCCATCACGTTCGAAAGCTTAAGTTCTTCCTTAAGTTTCGGTGCGATTTCCTTCCGGTAAATCTCTTTTAGTCGTGCCATGGTCTTCTACCTAGCAGTGTTCAAGCATCAACCGCTTTTTGGGTCGACTTGAAGACACGAATTTTCTTACCGTCTTCTACTTTGAAACCAACGCGGTCAGCCTTGTTGGTTTCGCCGTTGAAGATGGCGACGTTGGAAGCGTGCAGTGGCGCTTCTTTCTCGACGATACCGCCCTGTACGCCCGACATCGGGTTAGGCTTGGTATGACGCTTGACCAGGTTCAGACCACCAACAACCAGACGGTTGTCAGCAAGAACCTTCAGCACCTTACCGCGCTTACCTTTGTCTTTGCCGGCGATCACGATGATCTCGTCGTCACGACGAATCTTTTGCATGTCGGATCTCCTTACAGCACTTCTGGGGCGAGCGAGACGATCTTCATGAACTTCTCAGTACGAAGTTCACGGGTCACTGGCCCAAAGATACGGGTGCCGATCGGCTCTTGCTTGTTGTTCAACAGAACAGCAGCGTTGCCATCAAAGCGGATGATGGAGCCGTCAGCACGACGGACGCCATGGCGAGTGCGGACTACGACAGCAGTCATCACTTGGCCTTTTTTCACCTTACCGCGAGGAATTGCTTCCTTGACGGTAACTTTGATGATGTCACCGATACCAGCGTAACGACGATGGGAGCCACCCAGCACCTTGATGCACATAACACGGCGAGCGCCGCTGTTATCGGCCACATCGAGCATGGATTGAGTCTGAATCATATAATTTCTCCGACCCCTAGCCCTTAGACTTCCACAGCGCGTTCGAGAACATCAACCAGCGCCCAAGACTTGGTCTTGGCCATCGGACGAGTTTCACGAATAGTGACTTTGTCGCCGATGTGGCACTGATTGGTTTCGTCGTGCGCGTGCAGCTTAGTCGAACGCTTAACGTATTTACCGTAGATCGGGTGCTTAACGCGACGCTCGATCAGAACGGTGATGGTTTTGTCCATCTTGTCGCTGACAACACGGCCAGTCAGCGTACGGACAGTTTTTTCGGCTTCAGCCATGATTACTTACCTGCCTGCTGGTTGAGCACAGTTTTCACGCGAGCGATGTCACGCTTAACTTGCGAGAGCAGATGAGACTGCCCCAACTGGCCAGTTGCTTTCTGCATACGCAGATTGAACTGGTCGCGCAGCAGGCCGAGCAGTTGCTCGTTCAGCTGCTGTGCTGATTTTTCACGAAGTTCATTCGCTTTCATCACATCACCGTCCGTTTAACAAAGGAGGTGGCGAGCGGCAGCTTTGCAGCAGCCAGGGCGAAAGCCTCACGCGCCAGCTCTTCAGAAACACCCTCGATTTCATACAGGACTTTGCCTGGCTGAATCTGGGCAACCCAGTACTCCACGTTACCCTTACCTTTACCCATACGAACTTCGAGTGGCTTCTTGGTGACAGGCTTGTCCGGGAATACACGGATCCAGATCTTGCCGCCACGTTTTACGTGACGGGTCAGAGCACGACGCGCTGACTCGATCTGACGAGCGGTGAGACGACCACGAGCAACAGACTTCAGCGCGAACTCGCCGAAGCTGACTTTGCTACCGCGCAATGCCAGGCCACGGTTGTGACCGGTCATTTGCTTGCGGAACTTCGTACGCTTTGGTTGCAACATTTGGCGTACCCCTTACTTAGCAGCTTTTTTACGAGGCGCTGGTGCTTGTGGCTTCAGCTCTTCTTGGCGACCACCAATTACTTCGCCTTTGAAGATCCAAACCTTTACACCGATCACACCGTAGGTGGTGTGAGCTTCGTAGTTGGCATAGTCGATGTCGGCACGCAGGGTGTGCAGTGGCACACGACCTTCGCGATACCATTCAGTACGTGCGATTTCAGCACCGCCGAGACGACCGCTCACTTGGATTTTGATGCCTTTGGCACCAATGCGCATTGCGTTCTGTACAGCGCGCTTCATAGCGCGACGGAACATTACGCGACGCTCCAGCTGCTGAGCTACGCTCTGCGCAACCAGCATACCGTCGAGCTCCGGCTTGCGGATCTCTTCGATATTGATGTGCACAGGCACACCCATTTGCTTGGTCAGGTCCTGACGCAGTTTCTCAACATCTTCACCTTTCTTCCCGATAACGATACCTGGACGAGCGGTGTGGATGGTGATACGTGCAGTCTGCGCCGGACGATGGATATCGATACGGCTTACGGACGCGCTTTTTAGTTTGTCTTGGAGATACTCACGCACCTTCAGATCAGCGAACAAGTAGTCCGCATAAGTCCGACCGTCTGCGTACCAGACGGAGGTGTGCTCCTTGACGATTCCCAGGCGAATGCCAATGGGATGTACTTTCTGACCCATCTCTTCGACTCCGTTACTTGTCAGCAACCTTGACAGTGATATGGCAAGACCGCTTGACGATGCGATCAGCACGGCCTTTGGCACGTGGCATGATGCGCTTCAGCGAACGCCCTTCGTTGACGAAAACGGTGCTGACCTTCAGGTCATCAACGTCTGCGCCTTCGTTATGCTCGGCGTTGGCTACGGCCGACTCCAGCACTTTCTTCATGATCTCGGCGGCTTTCTTACTGCTGAAAGCCAACAGGTTGAGCGCTTCGCCCACCTTCTTCCCGCGGATCTGGTCGGCGACCAAGCGGGCTTTCTGGGCGGAGATTCGAGCGCCCGACAACTTAGCGGCTACTTCCATTTCCTTACCCCTTAACGCTTGGCTTTCTTGTCAGCCACGTGCCCACGGTATGTGCGGGTACCGGCGAACTCGCCCAGTTTGTGGCCGACCATGTCTTCGTTCACAAGAACTGGGACGTGTTGGCGACCGTTGTGTACTGCGATGGTCAAACCGACCATTTGTGGCAGGATCATCGAACGACGCGACCAGGTCTTAACTGGTTTGCGATCGTTCTTTTCCGCCGCCACTTCGATCTTCTTCAGTAGGTGAAGATCAATAAAAGGACCTTTTTTCAGAGAACGTGGCACTGTCGTATCCCTCTATTTACTTGCGACGACGGACGATCATTTTGTCGGTACGCTTATTACCACGAGTCTTCGCGCCCTTAGTCGGGAAGCCCCATGGCGATACCGGATGACGACCACCAGAGGTACGACCTTCACCACCACCATGTGGGTGGTCAACCGGGTTCATGGCAACACCACGAACGGTTGGGCGAACGCCACGCCAGCGCTTGGCACCAGCTTTACCCAACGAACGCAGGCTGTGCTCGGAGTTCGAGACTTCGCCCAGGGTCGCACGGCATTCAGCCAGTACTTTACGCATCTCACCAGAACGCAGACGCAGGGTCACGTAGACACCTTCACGAGCGATCAGCTGAGCCGAAGCACCAGCGGAACGAGCGATCTGTGCGCCTTTACCTGGCTTCAATTCGATGCCGTGTACGGTGCTACCAACTGGAATGTTACGCAGTTGCAGAGCGTTGCCCGGCTTGATCGGTGCCAGGGCACCTGCGATCAGCTGGTCGCCAGCACTCACGCCTTTAGGGGCGATGATGTAGCGACGCTCGCCATCTGCGTACAGCAGCAGAGCGATGTGAGCAGTACGGTTTGGATCGTATTCGATACGCTCGACGGTGGCAGCGATGCCATCCTTGTCGTTGCGACGGAAGTCGACCAGACGATAATGCTGCTTATGACCACCACCGATGTGACGAGTGGTAATACGGCCATTGTTGTTACGACCACCAGACTTCGATTTTTTCTCGAGCAGCGGTGCGTGAGGAGCGCCTTTATGCAGCTCCTGGTTGACCACCTTGACCACAAAACGGCGGCCAGGGGAAGTCGGTTTGCATTTAACGATTGCCATGATGCACCCCTTCCTTACTCAGCACTGCTGCTGAAATCGAGATCTTGGCCTGGCTGAAGGGAGATAACTGCCTTCTTCCAGTCATTACGCTTGCCCAGACCGCGAGCAGTGCGCTTGCTTTTACCCAGAACGTTCAGGGTAGTCACGCGCTCTACTTTCACGCTGAACAGGCTTTCGACGGCCTTCTTGATTTCCAGCTTGGTTGCGTCGGTAGCAACCTTGAAAACGAACTGGCCTTTCTTGTCTGCCAGAACCGTAGCCTTCTCGGAAACGTGCGGGCCAAGCAGAACTTTAAATACGCGTTCCTGGTTCATCCCAGCAGCTCCTCGAATTTCTTCACGGCCGACACGGTGATCAACACCTTGTCGTATGCGATCAGACTGACCGGATCGGAACCCTGCACGTCACGAACGTCGACGTGTGGCAGGTTGCGAGCAGCCAGGTACAGGTTCTGATCAACAGCGTCAGACACGATCAGGACGTCAGTCAGGCCCATGCCGTTCAGCTTGTTCAGCAGATCTTTGGTTTTCGGTGCTTCAACAGCGAAGTCCTGAACCACGACCAGACGATCAGTACGCACCAGCTCAGCAAGGATGGAACGCATTGCTGCGCGATACATCTTCTTGTTCAGCTTCTGGGAGTGATCCTGAGGACGAGCTGCGAAAGTGGTACCGCCGCCACGCCAGATTGGGCTACGGATAGTACCGGCACGAGCACGGCCAGTACCTTTCTGACGCCATGGGCGCTTGCCGCCACCGGAAACGTCGGAACGGGTCTTTTGCTGCTTGCTACCTTGACGGCCGCCGGCCATGTAGGCCACGACTGCTTGGTGAACCAGCGTCTCGTTGAATTCGCCGCCAAATGTCAGTTCGGAAACTTCGATCGCTTGAGCGTCATTTACATTTAATTGCATGTCAGCTTCCCCTTAACCGCGAGCCTTGGCTGCTGGACGTACAACCAAGTTGCCGCCAGTAGCGCCAGGAACAGCGCCCTTGACCAACAACAGATTGCGTTCAGCGTCCACGCGCACTACTTCGAGGGACTGCACGGTCACGCGCTCAGCGCCCATATGACCGGACATTTTTTTGCCCTTGAATACACGACCAGGAGTCTGGCACTGGCCGATAGAGCCTGGAACGCGGTGGGATACGGAGTTACCGTGGGTGTTATCTTGCCCGCGGAAGTTCCAACGCTTGATCGTACCCTGGAAGCCTTTACCTTTGGACTGACCGGTTACATCAACCAGTTGACCAGCGGCGAAGATTTCAGCGTTGATCAGATCGCCGGCCTGGTACTCGCCTTCTTCAAGACGGAATTCCATTACGGTACGACCAGCGGCTACGTTCGCCTTGGCGAAGTGGCCAGCCTGAGCTGCTGTTACACGCGAAGCGCGACGCTCGCCGACAGTGACTTGCACTGCACGATAGCCATCGGTCTCTTCAGTTTTGAACTGGGTGACGCGATTCGGCTCGATCTCAATGACCGTGACCGGAATGGAGACACCTTCTTCGGTGAAAATACGGGTCATACCGCATTTACGACCGACTACACCAATAGTCATGTTGTAAACCTCATGAGTGTACGGGGCTTTCACCCGCTATGGCCGCCCATTTCAGAGCGTTACACGACTAAGACCGAGTCTTAGCCGAGGCTGATCTGCACTTCCACACCGGCCGCAAGATCAAGCTTCATAAGTGCATCAACGGTTTTATCCGTTGGCTGGACGATGTCCAGAACGCGCTTATGAGTACGGATCTCGTACTGGTCACGCGCGTCTTTGTTGACGTGCGGGGAGACCAGAACGGTAAACCGCTCTTTACGGGTAGGCAGTGGAATTGGACCACGCACTTGAGCACCAGTACGTTTCGCGGTTTCCACGATTTCCTGGGTGGATTGGTCGATCAGGCGATGGTCAAAAGCCTTCAACCTGATACGGATTTGCTGATTTTGCATTGGATTTCAGACTCCGGCTGCTATTCCCACCGGGCGCAATACGCCCGTTAAAAGGAGGCGCAATTCTATAGACGCCCCCGATAGGTGTCAACCCAATAAAAAAGCCCCCGCTAAGCGGAGGCTTTTTCAACTCATCAAGCTGACTCTATATGAGACTTACTCGATGACTTTGGCTACGACGCCAGCGCCGACGGTACGACCGCCTTCACGGATAGCGAAACGCAGACCGTCTTCCATCGCGATGGTCTTGATCAGAGTGACAGTCATCTGGATGTTGTCACCTGGCATTACCATTTCAACGCCTTCTGGCAGCTCGCAGTTACCAGTCACGTCAGTTGTACGGAAGTAGAACTGTGGACGGTAGCCTTTGAAGAACGGAGTATGACGGCCGCCTTCTTCCTTGCTCAGAACGTAAACTTCTGCGGTGAACTTGGTGTGCGGCTTGACGGTGCCTGGCTTGACCAGAACCTGGCCACGCTCAACGTCGTCACGCTTGGTGCCGCGCAGCAGCACGCCGCAGTTCTCGCCAGCACGACCTTCGTCGAGCAGCTTGCGGAACATTTCAACGCCGGTGCAGGTAGTTTTCTGAGTGTCGCGCAGACCGACGATCTCAACTTCTTCCTGGATACGGACGATGCCACGCTCAACACGACCAGTCACAACAGTACCGCGACCGGAGATCGAGAATACGTCTTCGATTGGCATCAGGAACGGCTTGTCGATAGCACGCTCTGGCTCTGGGATGTAGCTGTCCAGAGTTTCCACCAGCTTCTTGACAGCAGTGGTGCCCATTTCGTTGTCGTCTTGGCCGTTCAGAGCCATCAGAGCCGAACCGATGATGATTGGAGTGTCATCACCCGGGAAGTCGTAAGTGCTCAGCAGGTCGCGCACCTCCATCTCAACCAGTTCCAGCAGCTCAGCGTCGTCAACCATGTCAGCCTTGTTCAGGAAGACAACGATGTACGGAACGCCTACCTGACGGGACAGCAGGATGTGCTCACGGGTTTGTGGCATCGGACCATCAGCGGCCGAGCAAACCAGGATCGCGCCATCCATCTGGGCAGCACCAGTGATCATGTTTTTTACGTAGTCGGCGTGACCTGGGCAGTCAACGTGTGCGTAGTGACGCACGGCCGAATCGTATTCAACGTGAGCGGTGTTGATGGTGATACCGCGAGCTTTCTCTTCCGGGGCGCTGTCGATCTTGTCGAAGTCAACCTTGGCCGAACCGAAAACTTCGGAGCAGACACGGGTCAGAGCAGCGGTCAGCGTGGTTTTACCGTGGTCAACGTGACCGATGGTACCAACGTTGACGTGCGGTTTGTTCCGTTCAAATTTTTCTTTAGCCACGACAATTAACTCCTAGCTTAAAGGGGCTGAATCAGCCTTGCTTTTTGGTAACAGTCTCGACGATATGCGACGGAGCTGTATTGTATTTTTTGAATTCCATAGAGTAGCTTGCGCGACCCTGAGACATGGAACGAACGTCGGTCGCGTAACCGAACATTTCACCCAACGGGACCTCAGCACGAATCACTTTGCCGGAAACCGTATCTTCCATACCCAGAATCATGCCACGACGACGGTTAAGGTCGCCCATGACATCACCCATGTAGTCTTCAGGCGTAACGACCTCTACTGCCATGATCGGCTCAAGCAACTCACCACCGCCCTTCTGGGCCAGTTGCTTGGTTGCCATGGAAGCAGCCACCTTAAACGCCATCTCGTTGGAGTCGACGTCATGGTAAGAACCATCGAACACAGTCGCCTTCAGGCCGATCAGCGGATAGCCGGCAACAACGCCGTTCTTCATCTGCTCTTCGATACCCTTCTGGATCGCCGGGATGTATTCCTTAGGAACCACACCACCTACGACTTCGTTCACGAATTGCAGACCTTCCTGACCTTCGTCAGCCGGTGCAAAACGAATCCAGCAGTGACCGAACTGGCCACGACCACCGGATTGGCGAACGAACTTGCCTTCGATTTCACAGTTCTTCGTGATGCGCTCACGATAGGAAACCTGAGGCTTACCGATGTTGGCTTCGACGTTGAACTCACGGCGCATCCGGTCAACCAGGATGTCCAGGTGCAGCTCGCCCATGCCGGAGATGATCGTCTGACCAGTCTCTTCATCAGTCTTGACGCGGAAAGACGGGTCTTCCTGAGCGAGCTTGCCCAGTGCAATACCCATTTTTTCCTGGTCGTCCTTGGTCTTAGGCTCAACGGCAACCGAAATAACCGGCTCCGGGAAGTCCATGCGAACCAGGATGATTGGCTTGTCGCCATTGCACAAAGTTTCACCAGTGGTGACGTCCTTCATGCCGATCAAGGCCGCGATGTCGCCAGCGCGTACTTCCTTGATCTCTTCGCGGGCGTTTGCGTGCATTTGCACCATACGGCCTACGCGCTCTTTCTTGCCTTTTACAGAGTTGATCACGCCGTCGCCGGAGTTCAACACGCCCGAGTAAACTCGAACAAAGGTCAAGGTACCCACGAATGGGTCGGTAGCGATCTTGAACGCCAGAGCCGAGAACGGCTCGTTGTCGTCTGCATGACGCTCCAGCTCGACAGTCTCGTCATCCGGGTCAGTACCCTTGATGGCAGGAATGTCGGTCGGCGCAGGCAGGAAGTCGATAACGGCGTCGAGAACCAGGGGAACACCCTTGTTCTTGAAGGAAGAACCGCAAACAGCCAGGACGATTTCACCAGCGATAGTACGCTGACGCAGAGCGGCCTTGATTTCCTCATTGGTGAGTTCTTCACCTTCGAGGTACTTGTTCATCAGCTCTTCGTTGGCTTCGGCCGCAGCCTCAACCATGTTGCTGCGCCACTTCTCGGCTTCTTCCAGCAATTCAGCAGGAATGTCCTTGCGAACAGGGACCATGCCTTTGTCAGCATCGTTCCAGTAGACAGCCTGCATGTTGATCAGATCGATCTGACCCTGGAAGTTGTCTTCAGAACCGATAGCCAGCTGGATAGGCACTGGAGTGTGGCCCAGACGCTGCTTGATCTGACCGATCACGCGCAGGAAGTTGGCACCAGCACGGTCCATCTTGTTCACATAAACAAGACGCGGAACGCCGTATTTGTTGGCTTGACGCCATACGGTTTCCGACTGAGGCTCAACGCCCGAGGTACCGCAGAATACAACCACAGCGCCGTCGAGTACGCGCAGGGAACGTTCTACTTCAATAGTGAAGTCAACGTGGCCCGGGGTATCGATGACGTTGAAGCGGTGCTCGTCCTTGTACTGCTTCTCGGAACCCTTCCAGAAAGCGGTAATGGCAGCAGAAGTAATGGTAATACCACGCTCCTGCTCCTGCACCATCCAGTCGGTGGTCGCGGCGCCATCATGCACCTCGCCCATCTTGTGACTTTTGCCGGTGTAAAAAAGGACGCGCTCGGTGGTGGTGGTTTTACCAGCATCCACGTGAGCAACGATACCGATGTTACGGTAGCGGTTAATCGGTGTAGTACGAGCCATAAAGCCCTCGCAAATTGAGTGACGCTAAAATTAGAAGCGGTAGTGCGAGAAAGCCTTGTTGGCTTCAGCCATACGGTGCACGTCTTCACGCTTCTTAACTGCAGCACCTTTACCTTCAGCAGCGTCCAACAGTTCGCCAGCCAAACGCAGGGCCATGGACTTCTCGCTGCGCTTGCGGGCGAAGTCTACCAACCAGCGCATTGCCAGGGCGTTACGACGGGACGGACGAACTTCGACCGGAACCTGGTAAGTAGCACCGCCTACACGGCGCGACTTCACTTCGACCAGCGGAGCGATGGCGTCGAGAGCTTTCTCGAAGATTTCCAGGGGATCGCTGTTCTTGCGTTCCTTAACTTTGTCCAGTGCGCCATAAACGATACGCTCGGCAACGGCTTTCTTGCCGCTTTCCATTACGTGGTTCATGAACTTGGCGAGAATCTGGCTTCCGTATTTCGGATCGTCCAGAATCTCACGTTTGGCTGCTACGCGACGTCTTGGCATTGATAAGCCCTCAAACGGTCTTCAGGTTAGCCCGGGACAGCAGATGCGTGCCCGACCTTACTCTTATCGACTCAATAAAATTAAAAACTGCAAAACGGCCGATTATTTCGGACGCTTGGTACCGTACTTCGAACGACCCTGGTTACGACCTTTAACGCCGGAAGTATCCAACGAGCCGCGAACGGTGTGGTAACGAACACCTGGCAAGTCTTTTACACGACCGCCGCGGATCAGTACCACGCTGTGTTCTTGAAGGTTGTGGCCTTCACCGCCGATGTACGAGGAAACCTCGAAACCGTTGGTCAGACGCACACGGCATACTTTACGCAGTGCCGAGTTAGGTTTTTTCGGCGTGGTGGTATACACACGGGTGCATACGCCACGACGTTGCGGGCAGTTCTGCAGCGCAGGTACGTCGGATTTCTCGACGATACGCTTACGCGGCTGACGTACCAGCTGGTTGATAGTTGCCATCTACTAGCTCCACTGTTGTCTTGCGACGCTATTGTCTTACAAGAAAAGCAAAATGGCAGGAACGAATTCCCGCCAAATTTAGGGGATCAAGAGTCTAAAGAGGATCTTGTCCCCAGTCAAGGCAAGGCCCCGACCTCCCCGCCCGCCGGATCTCGACAATTTGTCTCGATCCGCCGAACGGGGCGACCAGGGCCAGGCACTCAATTACCGCAGAACTCAGTTACCACTCGAGTTCAGTG
This sequence comes from Pseudomonas sp. PF05, assembly GCF_056521845.1. Classification (NCBI taxonomy): domain Bacteria; kingdom Pseudomonadati; phylum Pseudomonadota; class Gammaproteobacteria; order Pseudomonadales; family Pseudomonadaceae; genus Pseudomonas; species Pseudomonas sp. PF05. The sequence continues at coordinate 18,533 of NZ_JBWLPW010000030.1, forward strand.
CTTCGGTCAGTGCAGCTTCCACTTCACTGGCGCTTACGCGCAACGGCTTGTCAGCTTCACGGCGACGCTTGCGCTCGCTGTGATAGGCCAAACCGGTACCGGCCGGGATCAGACGACCCACGACCACGTTTTCTTTCAGGCCGCGCAGGTAATCGCGCTTGCCGGTTACCGCCGCTTCGGTCAGTACGCGGGTGGTTTCCTGGAAGGAAGCCGCCGAGATGAACGATTCGGTGGACAACGACGCCTTGGTGATACCCAGCAGCACGCGAGTGAACTTGGAGACAAACTTGTCTTCGGTCGCCAGGCGCTCGTTTTCCACCAGTACGTGAGTCAGTTCCATCTGGTCGCCCTTGATGAAACTCGAGTCGCCGGATTCAGCGATCTCGACCTTACGCAGCATCTGACGCAGGATGGTCTCGATGTGCTTGTCGTTGATCTTCACGCCTTGCAGACGGTAAACGTCCTGGATCTCGTTCACGATGTACTTGGCCAGCGCACTCACACCCAACAGACGCAGGATGTCGTGTGGATCGCTCGGACCGTCCGAGATAACTTCGCCGCGGTTTACCTGTTCGCCTTCGAAGACGTTCAGGTGACGCCACTTCGGAATCAACTCTTCGTACGGATCGCTACCGTCGTTCGGGGTAATGACCAGGCGACGCTTGCCCTTGGTCTCTTTACCGAACGCGATGGTGCCGCTGACTTCAGCCAGAATCGAGGCTTCTTTCGGACGACGGGCTTCGAACAAGTCGGCAACACGCGGCAGACCACCGGTGATGTCGCGGGTTTTCGAAGTTTCCTGCGGAATACGGGCGATAACATCACCGATCGCGATCCGCGCACCGTCCGCAACACCGACCAGGGCGTTGGCTGGCAGGAAGTACTGAGCGATTACGTCAGTGCCTGGCAGCAACAGATCCTTGCCGTTGTCGTCGACCATCTTCACAGCAGGACGGATGTCCTTGCCGGCAGCTGGACGATCTTTCGCGTCAAGTACTTCAATGTTGGTCATACCGGTCAATTCGTCGGTCTGACGCTTGATCGTAATACCTTCTTCCATGCCCACGTAGGTCACGGTACCTTTCATTTCGGTAACGATCGGGTGAGTGTGCGGATCCCACTTGGCCACGATGGCACCAGCGTCGACCTTGTCACCTTCCTTCACCGAAATCACAGCACCGTACGGCAGCTTGTAGCGCTCACGCTCACGACCGAAGTCATCAGCGATGGCCAGCTCACCGGAACGCGATACTGCCACCAGGTGACCATCCACTCGCTCAACATGCTTGAGGTTGTGCAGACGGACGGTACCGCCATTCTTCACCTGAACGCTGTCGGCCGCGGAGGTCCGGCTTGCCGCACCACCGATGTGGAACGTACGCATCGTCAGCTGGGTACCCGGCTCACCGATGGACTGGGCAGCGATAACGCCGACCGCTTCACCGATGTTCACCTGATGACCACGTGCCAGGTCGCGACCGTAGCACTTGGCGCAGATGCCGTAGCGAGTTTCGCAGCTGATCGGCGAACGCACGATCACTTCGTCGATACTGTTGAGTTCGATGAACTCGACCCACTTCTCGTCAACCAGGGTGCCCGCAGGAACGATCACGTCCTCGGTACCCGGCTTGAATACGTCGCGAGCGATGACACGACCCAATACGCGTTCACCCAATGGCTCTACAACGTCACCGCCTTCAATGTGCGGAGTCATTACCAGGCCATGTTCGGTGCCGCAATCGATCTCGGTCACGACCAGATCCTGGGCAACGTCTACCAGACGACGAGTCAGGTAACCGGAGTTCGCCGTTTTCAACGCGGTATCCGCAAGACCCTTACGAGCACCGTGAGTGGAGATGAAGTACTGGAGTACGCTCAAGCCCTCACGGAAGTTCGCGGTAATCGGGGTCTCGATGATGGAGCCGTCCGGCTTGGCCATCAGGCCACGCATACCGGCGAGCTGACGGATCTGCGCAGCAGAACCCCGTGCGCCCGAGTCGGCCATCATGTACATCGAGTTGAAGGATTCCTGATCGACTTCGTTGCCATGACGGTCGATGACTTTCTCTTTCGAGAGGTTGGCCATCATCGCCTTGGAGACTTCGTCGTTCGCCTTGGACCAGAGGTCGATCACCTTGTTGTACTTCTCGCCCTGAGTTACCAGGCCGGAGGCGTACTGACTTTCGATCTCTTTCACTTCTTCGGTAGCAGCACCGATGATGCGAGCTTTTTCATCCGGGATAACGAAGTCGTTAACACCGATGGAAACGCCGGAAATGGTCGAATAGGCAAAACCGGTGTACATCAACTGGTCAGCGAAGATCACGGTCTCTTTCAGACCAACCACGCGATAGCACTGGTTGATCAGCTTGGAGATCGCCTTTTTCTTCATCGGCAGGTTGACGACGTCGAAGGACAGACCTTTTGGCACAACCTGGAACAACAGCGCACGGCCGACGGTAGTGTCGACGATACGAGTGTTGGTCACGCTGCCGCCGTCACGATCGTTTACGGTTTCGTTGATCCGCACCTTGACCTTGGCGTGCAGTGCGGCTTCGCCGGCACGGAACACACGGTCAACTTCTTGCAGATCCGCGAACACACGACCTTCGCCCTTGGCGTTGATCGCTTCACGCGTCATGTAGTACAGACCCAATACAACGTCCTGCGACGGAACGATGATTGGCTCACCGTTGGCTGGCGACAAGATGTTGTTGGTCGACATCATCAACGCACGCGCTTCCAACTGGGCTTCCAGTGTCAGCGGTACGTGCACGGCCATCTGGTCGCCGTCGAAGTCGGCGTTGTACGCAGCACAGACCAGCGGGTGCAGCTGGATAGCCTTACCTTCGATCAGTACCGGTTCAAACGCCTGGATGCCCAGACGGTGAAGGGTCGGTGCACGGTTGAGGAGAACCGGGTGTTCGCGAATCACTTCAGCGAGAACGTCCCAGACCTCTGGCAGCTCGCGCTCGACCATTTTCTTGGCTGCTTTGATAGTGGTCGCAAGACCACGCATTTCCAGCTTGCCGAAAATGAACGGCTTGAACAGCTCCAGGGCCATTTTCTTTGGCAGACCGCACTGGTGCAGACGCAGGGTCGGGCCTACGGTAATTACCGAACGACCGGAGTAGTCAACACGCTTACCGAGCAAGTTCTGACGGAAACGACCCTGCTTACCCTTGATCATGTCAGCCAGGGATTTCAGAGGACGCTTGTTGGAACCGGTGATAGCGCGGCCACGACGACCGTTGTCGAGCAGTGCGTCGACCGCTTCCTGCAACATACGCTTTTCGTTGCGCACGATGATGTCCGGAGCGGACAGATCGAGCAGGCGCTTCAAGCGGTTGTTACGGTTGATCACTCGACGATACAGATCGTTGAGGTCGGAAGTTGCGAAACGACCGCCATCGAGTGGAACCAGTGGACGCAGGTCCGGCGGCAGAACCGGCAGAACGGTCAGCACCATCCACTCTGGCAGGTTGCCGGAACCCTGGAAGGCTTCCATCAACTTCAGACGCTTGGACAGCTTCTTGATCTTGGTTTCGGAGTTGGTTTGCGGAATTTCTTCGCGCAGACGGCCAATCTCGTGTTCCAGGTCGATAGCGTGCAGCAGCTCGCGGACAGCTTCGGCACCCATGCGGGCATCGAAATCATCGCCGAACTCTTCCAGCGCTTCGAAGTACTGCTCGTCGTTGAGCAGCTGACCCTTTTCAAGGGTTGTCATGCCTGGGTCGATAACGACATAGCTCTCGAAGTAGAGAACGCGTTCGATATCACGCAGGGTCATGTCCATCAGCAGGCCGATACGGGACGGCAGCGATTTCAGGAACCAGATGTGGGCAACTGGCGAGGCCAGTTCGATGTGCGCCATACGCTCACGACGAACTTTTGCCAGCGCGACTTCAACGCCGCACTTCTCGCAGATCACACCACGGTGCTTCAAGCGCTTGTACTTACCGCACAGGCACTCGTAATCCTTGACCGGGCCAAAGATCTTGGCGCAGAACAGGCCGTCACGCTCAGGTTTGAACGTACGGTAGTTGATGGTTTCCGGCTTTTTAACTTCACCGAACGACCACGAACGGATCATCTCAGGCGAGGCCAATCCAATGCGGATGGCGTCGAACTCTTCGACTTGACCCTGGTTTTTCAGCAAATTCAGTAGGTCTTTCAAGGCCTTTCCTCCTGGCGGAGCAGAGAGCGGGCAAAACAGCCCCGCTCTCGATTCGCGTCACGTGTTATTCGGTTTCCAGATCGATATCGATGCCGAGGGAACGAATTTCCTTGATCAACACGTTGAAAGACTCGGGCATGCCCGGCTCCATACGGTGATCGCCGTCCACGATGTTTTTGTACATCTTGGTCCGGCCGTTCACATCGTCCGACTTCACTGTGAGCATTTCTTGCAGAGTGTATGCAGCACCGTACGCTTCCAGTGCCCAGACCTCCATCTCCCCGAAACGCTGACCACCGAACTGCGCCTTACCACCCAGCGGCTGCTGGGTAACCAGGCTGTAAGAACCGGTAGAACGAGCGTGCATCTTGTCGTCTACCAAGTGGTTCAGCTTCAGCATGTACATGTAGCCAACGGTAACCGGGCGCTCGAACTTGTTGCCGGTACGGCCGTCGAACAGCTGCATCTGGCCGCTTTCTGGCAGGTCTGCCAGTTTCAGCATGGCCTTGATTTCGCTTTCCTTGGCACCGTCGAACACCGGAGTAGCCATTGGAACGCCGCCGCGCAGGTTCTTCGCCAGATCCAGGATTTCCTGGTCGGAGAAGGTGTCCAGCTCTTCGTTGCGACCGCCGATCTCGTTGTAGATCTCGTGCAGGAACTTACGCAGGTCAGCGACCTTGCGCTGCTCTTCGATCATACGGTTGATCTTCTCGCCCAAGCCCTTGGCCGCGAGGCCCAGGTGGGTTTCAAGGATCTGACCAACGTTCATACGCGAAGGTACGCCCAACGGGTTGAGGACCACATCGACCGGGGTGCCATTGGCATCGTGCGGCATGTCTTCAACCGGCATGATCACGGAGACCACACCTTTGTTACCGTGACGACCGGCCATCTTGTCGCCCGGCTGGATGCGACGACGGATTGCCAGGTAAACCTTGACGATTTTCAGCACACCTGGAGCCAGGTCATCGCCCTGCTGCAGTTTGCGCTTCTTGTCTTCGAACTTGTCGTCCAGCAGACGGCGGCGATCAACGATATAGGCCTGGGCCTTCTCGAGCTGCTCGTTCAGAGCATCTTCAGCCATGCGCAGTTTGAACCACTGGCCATGCTCAAGACCGTCGAGCACTTCGTCGGTGATTTCCTGACCTTTCTTCAGGCCGGCGCCGCCTTCGGCTTTGTGGCCGACCAGAGCGGAGCGCAGACGCTCGAAAGTTGCGCCTTCGACGATACGGAACTCTTCGTTCAGGTCCTTGCGGATCTCGTCGAGCTGAGTCTTCTCGATCGACAGTGCACGAGCATCACGCTCAACGCCGTCACGCGTGAAGACCTGTACGTCGATGACGGTACCCTTGGTGCCGGTAGGCACGCGCAAGGAGGTGTCTTTAACGTCGCTGGCTTTTTCACCGAAGATGGCACGCAGCAGTTTTTCTTCCGGAGTCAGCTGGGTCTCGCCTTTCGGAGTGACCTTGCCCACCAGGATGTCGCCTGCGCCTACTTCAGCACCTACATAAACGATACCTGCTTCGTCCAGCTTGTTCAGTGCAGCTTCACCCACGTTCGGGATGTCCGCAGTGATTTCCTCTGGGCCAAGCTTGGTGTCACGGGCCACACAGGTCAGTTCCTGGATGTGGATCGTGGTGAAGCGGTCTTCCTGAACCACACGCTCGGACAGGCAGATGGAGTCTTCGAAGTTGAAGCCGTTCCATGCCATGAACGCGATGCGCATGTTCTGACCCAACGCCAGCTCACCCATATCGGTGGACGGACCGTCGGCCATGATGTCGCTACGCTGAACCCGATCACCTTTGCTCACCAGCGGACGCTGGTTGATGCAGGTGTTTTGGTTGGAGCGGGTGTATTTGGTCAGGTTGTAGATGTCGACACCGGCTTCGCCAGTTTCAACTTCGTCATCGGCAACACGAACCACGATACGGCTGGCGTCGACGGAGTCGATCACGCCACCACGACGAGCCACGACGCAAACGCCGGAGTCACGGGCAACGTTACGCTCCATGCCAGTACCTACCAGCGGCTTGTCGGCACGCAGGGTGGGTACAGCTTGACGCTGCATGTTCGAACCCATCAACGCACGGTTGGCGTCGTCGTGCTCGAGGAACGGGATCAGCGACGCTGCAACCGAAACTACCTGCTTCGGCGATACGTCCATCAAGGTGACGTCTTCCGGCGCCTTGACGGTGAACTCGTTCAAGTGACGAACAGCTACCAGCTCGTCGACCAGGACCTTCTTGTCGTTCATCGTGGCCGAAGCCTGAGCGATCACGTGATCAGCTTCTTCGATGGCGGACAGGAACACGATCTCGTCGGTAACCAGGGCATCTTTCACCACGCGGTACGGGCTCTCGAGGAAGCCGTACTGGTTGGTGCGCGCATAGGCTGCCAAGGAGTTGATCAGACCGATGTTCGGACCTTCCGGCGTTTCGATCGGGCATACACGACCGTAGTGAGTCGGGTGTACGTCACGAACTTCGAAGCCAGCACGCTCACGGGTCAGACCGCCCGGGCCGAGTGCAGAGACACGACGCTTGTGGGTGATCTCGGACAGTGGGTTGTTCTGGTCCATGAACTGGGACAGCTGGCTCGAACCGAAGAACTCCTTCACCGCCGCAGCCACAGGCTTGGCGTTGATCAGGTCTTGCGGCATCAGGCCTTCGCTTTCAGCCATCGACAGACGTTCCTTGACCGCACGCTCTACGCGCACCAGGCCAACACGGAACTGGTTCTCGGCCATCTCACCTACACAGCGAACACGACGGTTACCCAGGTGGTCGATGTCATCGACGATGCCCTTGCCGTTACGGATGTCGACCAGGGTCTTGAGAACGGCAACGATGTCGTCCTTGTTCAGTACACCCGAACCTTCGATTTCGGTACGACCGATACGACGGTTGAACTTCATCCGGCCGACCGCAGACAGGTCATAGCGCTCAGGGCTGAAGAACAGGTTGTTGAACAGGGTCTCGGCGGCATCCTTGGTTGGCGGCTCGCCAGGACGCATCATGCGATAGATCTCGACCAGGGCTTCCAGTTGGTTACCGGTGGAGTCGATCTTCAGCGTGTCGGAGATGAACGGACCGCAGTCGATGTCGTTGGTGTACAGCGTCTCGATGCGAACGACCTGGGCCTTGGCGATTTTTGCCAGGATCTCGGTGTTCAGCTCGGTGTTGCACTCTGCCAGGATTTCGCCGGTGGCCGGATGCACGATGACCTTGGCCGTGGTGCGACCCAGGACGTAGTCCAGAGGCACCTGCAGCTCTTTGATCCCGGCCTTTTCCAACTGGTTGATGTGGCGAGCGGTGATACGACGACCCTGCTCGACAATAACCTTGCCTTTGTCATCCTGGATATCGAGGACAGCGATTTCACCGCGCAGGCGCTGAGGCACCAGTTCCAGGCTGAGGTTCTCACCTTGCACATGGAAGACGTTGGTGGTGTAGAACGCGTCCAGCACTTCTTCGGTGGTATAGCCGAGCGCGCGCAGCAGTACCGATGCAGGCAGCTTGCGACGACGGTCGATACGCACGAATACGCAGTCTTTCGGGTCGAACTCAAAGTCCAACCACGAACCGCGGTAAGGAATGATGCGCGCGGAGTAAAGCAGTTTGCCGGAGCTGTGCGTCTTGCCACGGTCGTGGTCGAAGAACACGCCCGGAGAACGGTGCAGCTGGGAAACGATTACACGCTCGGTACCGTTGATTACGAAGGTACCGTTCTCAGTCATCAGGGGGATTTCACCCATGTAGACTTCTTGCTCTTTGATGTCCTTGATCGCTTTGTTCGACGATTCTTTGTCGAAAATGATCAGGCGCACTTTTACCCGCAAAGGTACGGCGTAAGTAACACCGCGCAATACGCATTCTTTGACATCAAATGCCGGTTCGCCCAGGCGATAACCGACGTACTCCAGCGCAGCATTGCCGGAGTAGCTGATGATCGGGAAAACGGATTTGAAGGCCGCATGCAGGCCCACGTCGCGGAACTGATCTTTAGTCGCTCCCGCTTGCAAGAATTCACGATACGAATCCAGCTGGATGGCCAGGAGGTACGGCACATCCATGACGTCCGGCAACTTGCTAAAGTCCTTGCGGATACGTTTTTTCTCAGTATATGAGTAAGCCATCAGCGTTCCCCAGCTTGGTCACCTGCTTGTTTGGCCCCTCCCGACGGGAGCAGCCAGAAAATCGTGCAAACCCCATGGTTTGCGCCACCACATCGGGTGGTTACAGCTCGCTATCGGCACCGACCCAGTCGGCTGCCAATAACGGAAAAAGGCCGGTGGCAAGAGCCACCAGCCATCAGCCTGTCGCTTAACGCTCGGGCTGGAGACGCAAAGTCGATGCTTACTTCAGCTCGACTTTAGCGCCTGCTTCTTCCAGAGCGGCCTTGGCTTTGTCAGCTGCGTCTTTGGCAACAGCTTCCAGAACCATGGCAGGAGCGCCGTCAACTACAGCCTTGGCTTCTTTCAGGCCCAGACCGGTCAGTTCACGTACTGCCTTGATCACGTTTACTTTCTTCTCGCCAGCTTCGGTCAGCATGACGTTGAATTCGGTTTGCTCTTCAGCAACGGCAGCAGCAACAGCTGGGCCAGCGGAAGCAGCAGCAGCGGTAACACCGAATTTTTCTTCGAAAGCTTTGATCAGCTCAACAACTTCCATTACGGACATGTTGCCAACGGCTTCGAGGATATCGTTTTGAGAGATAGACATGAATCTAAATTCCTGGATTGGGGGACGGCCTACGCGACCATCGAAATAAACAAAAAACGCGAAAAGGAGTGTCGAGCCTTAGGCTGCGGCAGCTTCTTTCTGGTCGCGCAGTGCCGCCAGAGTACGAGCCAATTTGCTGGTTGCGCCTTGAATCACGCTCATCAGCTGGGAAATTGCTTCGTCACGGGTCGGCAGAGTTGCCAGTACGTCGATCTGGTTAGCTGCGAGGAACTTGCCCTCGAACGCAGCTGCCTTAATCTCGAACTTGTCCTGACCTTTGGCGAATTCCTTGAACAAACGGGCAGCAGCGCCAGGATGTTGGGTGGAGAACGCGATCAAGGTCGGGCCGGTGAACACGTCGTTGAGGACACTGTATTCAGTGTCAGCAACAGCGCGCTTGAGCAGGGTGTTACGTACAACACGTACGTAAACGCCAGCTTCACGAGCCTCTTTACGGAGTCCGGTCATAGCGCCTACTGTTACGCCACGGGCATCAGCCACGACAGCGGACAGAGCAGCTTTGGCAGCCTCGTTGACTTCAGCGACGATGGCCTTCTTGTCTTCGAGTTTAATTGCCACGGGTTTAACTCCTGCTTGTTACCGTTTCATCCGGTCGAAACCGAATGTCGTTTTGGTGTCTGATTCGGTAAGGAACCGGGAGCACCATCTGCGTAGGCTTGTGGTTTAAGACTTGCGTCGCCTACGGTCTTGGACAGCCCCCGCCAGGCAGGGACCCCAATTTTTTGATTGGCGCGATCACTCGCGCCAACCTGAGTCTTACGCGTCGAGCGAGCTCTGATCGATGACCAGACCTGGGCCCATAGTGGTGCTCAGGGTAACGCGCTTGACGTAGATACCTTTCGAAGAAGCTGGCTTGATACGCTTCAGATCAGCGATCAGGGCTTCAACGTTTTCCTTCAGCTTGACGGCGTCGAAGCCGATCTTGCCAACGGAAGTGTGGATAATGCCGTTTTTGTCGGTGCGATAACGAACCTGACCAGCCTTGGCGTTTTTAACCGCGGTGGCTACGTCTGGCGTTACGGTGCCGACTTTAGGGTTAGGCATCAGACCACGTGGACCGAGGATCTGACCCAACTGACCTACAACGCGCATGGCATCCGGGGACGCGATCACTACGTCATAGTTCAGGTCGCCGCCCTTCATTTCAGCAGCCAGATCGTCCATGCCTACGCGATCAGCGCCAGCAGCCAGAGCAGCTTCAGCTGCTGGCCCCTGGGTGAAGACAGCTACACGAACGGTCTTGCCAGTGCCGTGTGGCAGCACGGTAGCGCTACGAACGACCTGGTCGGATTTACGTGGGTCAACGCCCAGGTTTACAGCAACGTCGAACGACTCGCTGAACTTGACAGTCGACAGCTCAGCCAGCAGAGCGGCGGCGTCTACAAAGTTGTAGGCCTTGCCTGCTTCGATTTTGCCGGCGATAGCCTTTTGACGCTTGGTCAGCTTAGCCATTACACACCCTCCACGTTAAGGCCCATGCTACGAGCAGAACCGGCGATAGTACGCACGGCTGCATCCATATCAGCTGCAGTCAGATCCGCGTTTTTGGTTTTCGCGATTTCTTCCAGCTGAGCACGGGTAACGGTGCCAACCTTAACGGTGTTTGGACGAGCGGAACCGCTGGTCAAACCTGCAGCCTTCTTCAGCAGAACCGAAGCTGGGGTGCTTTTTGTTTCGAAAGTGAAGCTACGGTCGCTGTAGACAGTGATGATCACTGGAGTCGGCAGACCTGGCTCAAGACCCTGAGTACGGGCGTTGAAGGCCTTGCAGAATTCCATGATGTTCACGCCGTGCTGACCCAGGGCAGGACCAACAGGTGGGCTTGGGTTAGCCTGAGCGGCCTTCACTTGCAGCTTGATGTAAGCGGTAATTTTCTTGGCCATGAGGCACTCCAATTACGGGTTCGAACGCCTCGAAAGGCTCCCCGGTTACTTGCGCGTTTATCCCAGTGACGACAAAACCCCACAGCCTTGGGCTGCGGGGTTGGGATGCCTGTTCAATCAGACCTTTTCGACCTGACTGAACTCTAACTCTACCGGAGTAGAGCGACCGAAAATGAGCACTGCCACTTGGATCCGGCTCTTTTCGTAGTTAACTTCTTCAACCGTGCCGTTGAAATCAGCGAATGGACCGTCGGTGACGCGTACAACCTCACCTGGTTCAAACAGTGTCTTCGGCTTCGGCTTGTCGCTACCATCAGCGACGCGACGCAGAATCGCTTCTGCCTCTTTGTCTGTGATCGGTGCAGGCTTGTCGGCGGTACCGCCAATGAAGCCCATCACCCGAGGGGTATCCTTGACCAAGTGCCAAGTCCCTTCGTTCATGTCCATCTGTACCAGCACATAGCCCGGAAAGAACTTACGTTCACTTTTGCGCTTCTGGCCATTACGCATCTCAACCACTTCTTCAGTGGGGACCAGAATCTCGCCAAAGCCATCTTCCATGCCAGCCAGCTTTACGCGCTCTACCAGCGAGCGCATGACATGCTTCTCGTAACCCGAGTAAGCATGCACAACGTACCAACGCTTAGCCACGGGACACCCTTAGCCAACAATCAAGGAAACAAGCCAGCCGAGCAGGGAATCGAGCCCCCACAACAGCAACGCCATAACCAGGACAACAGCCACAACAATCAACGTGGTCTGCGTGGTTTCTTGGCGAGTCGGCCATACGACTTTACGAATCTCGGTGCGAGCTTCCTTAGCGAGTACAAAGAAAGACTTGCCCTTGGCTGTTTGCAGGCCTACAAAGGCAGCTACAGCAGCAATGGCAAGCAAAGCGAGTACACGGTACAGGATCGGCGAAGCAGAGTAATACTGATTGCCAACAACGCCAACAACCACCAAAGCGACTACCACTAGCCACTTGAGCAGATCGAAGCGAGAGCCTTGAGCTTCAGCTTTAGGAGTCATCTATGAAGATCCTGTGAAAAGAAAGCCAGACACACCAAGTGAATCTGGCAGGTCAGGAGGGAATCGAACCCCCAACCTACGGTTTTGGAGACCGTCGCTCTGCCAATTGAGCTACTGACCTAAAACAAAATCAGGCCGACCATTATGCCGGCCCGAAAAAGACATTACAACTGTTTACTCGATAACTTTGGCTACGACGCCAGCGCCGACGGTACGACCGCCTTCACGGATAGCGAAACGCAGACCGTCTTCCATCGCGATGGTCTTGATCAGAGTGACAGTCATCTGGATGTTGTCACCTGGCATTACCATTTCAACGCCTTCTGGCAGCTCGCAGTTACCAGTCACGTCAGTTGTACGGAAGTAGAACTGTGGACGGTAGCCTTTGAAGAACGGAGTATGACGGCCGCCTTCTTCCTTGCTCAGAACGTAAACTTCTGCGGTGAACTTGGTGTGCGGCTTGACGGTGCCTGGCTTGACCAGAACCTGGCCACGCTCAACGTCGTCACGCTTGGTGCCGCGCAGCAGCACGCCGCAGTTCTCGCCAGCACGACCTTCGTCGAGCAGCTTGCGGAACATTTCAACGCCGGTGCAGGTAGTTTTCTGAGTGTCGCGCAGACCGACGATCTCAACTTCTTCCTGGATACGGACGATGCCACGCTCAACACGACCAGTCACAACAGTACCGCGACCGGAGATCGAGAATACGTCTTCGATTGGCATCAGGAACGGCTTGTCGATAGCACGCTCTGGCTCTGGGATGTAGCTGTCCAGAGTTTCCACCAGCTTCTTGACAGCAGTGGTGCCCATTTCGTTGTCGTCTTGGCCGTTCAGAGCCATCAGAGCCGAACCGATGATGATTGGAGTGTCATCACCCGGGAAGTCGTAAGTGCTCAGCAGGTCGCGCACCTCCATCTCAACCAGTTCCAGCAGCTCAGCGTCGTCAACCATGTCAGCCTTGTTCAGGAAGACAACGATGTACGGAACGCCTACCTGACGGGACAGCAGGATGTGCTCACGGGTTTGTGGCATCGGACCATCAGCGGCCGAGCAAACCAGGATCGCGCCATCCATCTGGGCAGCACCAGTGATCATGTTTTTTACGTAGTCGGCGTGACCTGGGCAGTCAACGTGTGCGTAGTGACGCACGGCCGAATCGTATTCAACGTGAGCGGTGTTGATGGTGATACCGCGAGCTTTCTCTTCCGGGGCGCTGTCGATCTTGTCGAAGTCAACCTTGGCCGAACCGAAAACTTCGGAGCAGACACGGGTCAGAGCAGCGGTCAGCGTGGTTTTACCGTGGTCAACGTGACCGATGGTACCAACATTGACGTGCGGCTTATTACGTTCGAACTTTTCCTTAGCCATCGAAATCACCCCTAGGAGAAGAATTTAGCGAGTCACACAAGCCATTAAAACAAAGGCAGATATTTTCATATCTGCCTTGTTATATGGAGCTCTTGAGCGGATTTGAACCGCTGACCTCACCCTTACCAAGGGTGTGCTCTACCAACTGAGCTACAAGAGCGAAACACTTTGCACAACCTGCAAACTTGGAGCGGGTAGCGGGAATCGAACCCGCATCATCAGCTTGGAAGGCTGAGGTTCTACCACTAAACTATACCCGCGGAGCTTGCAGCTCACGCTAAAAATGGTGGAGGGGGAAGGATTCGAACCTTCGAAGTCGTAGACGTCAGATTTACAGTCTGATCCCTTTGGCCGCTCGGGAACCCCTCCTAAGCGAGCCGGCATTCTATATCATGCCAGCCTTCTGTCAAGCATTTTCTCATTAAAAACCTGAGGTTAGCTGCGTTGACGTCGCTTCGTATCGCTAGCCTTTAAAGGTCTTCGCTGCGAAGCGGGCGCCATTCTATGCAAACTACCCAGCGGGTGCAACCCCCTCGCATGGCATTATTTTATGTTTTAACTCATTGAATTCTTTAGAAAGGTTTTGAAGCAACGTTTCATTCACCCTTCCCGCGCTTTCCTGGGAAACCTGAACCCAGAATCCCCCACCCTCGGGGAGGTTTGGCGAGTTCGACGCAGCAGAACGACCTACGACGCCCGAGGCAGCCAATCGCTGCTCCAGCTGCCTGGCCAGCTCCGGACGCACAAAACCACCCAAGTAAATACAGGTCTTTTGCGCCTCGCCGGATTTACCCAAGTCGCGCCTGACAAGTGCATCCGCCGTTTCGCTCAGAAGGTGAATATCCTGCTGCGAACCGCGGTACAAACTGAGCGGAGTCACATCCTTGGCGCGAAGTGGGGCCTCCTGCTGATGCCAGATGTAGTAGAAGACATTCAGAACCAGCAACAATAGAAACAACCACCGCATAGAAACCTCAAGACAAAGGACAGGCCATCGCCAAACCGACAAAAACCAGGTCGGGCACCACCTTGGCATCAGGAACAACCCCGGAAACCAGATTGGCGTCCCCCCCTGTGAGAAACACCACGAAATCCTTTCCCCAATATTGCTGCGCCATTTCAAGCTGAGTCAGGACAAACCCTCTGAGCATCAGCATGCAACCGCGCTCGACCGCCTCGACAGTTGTCCGACCTGGAGCAAGACTCTCATGGGCTCGCTCGGCTGCCATATCGTCGTAGCGAATTCTTCGCGTATGGGTACGCAATTGGTTACGCATCAAAGGCATGCCCGGACAAATAAATCCGCCGAGATGCTCACCGTCCGCTGCCACAAAATCAGCCGTAATGGCAGTACCAAAATCAAGGACCAGACACGCACCTGAAGCAAGATGAAACCCACCCAGCAAGGCCAGCCATCGATCAAGCCCCAGCCGCTCATAGTCCTGGTAGCCGTTTTTCACCCCCGCCATTTCCCGAGCAGGCGCAGCACGCGTTACCGACACTCCAAACACATCAACTAGAGAGGCGACCAATAAATCCGTCTCCTCCAGGGTCCTTACGCTAACAAGACGACATTTCTTGAGCTGGAACTTCTCGGCATTACTCAGGCTCACCAACAAATCGTTGTCAGAGCTGACCACGCCACCTTCGACCGGCGTCACTCCGTCGGAACGAAGAACACGCCATTTGATAAAGCTATTGCCGCAGTCAAGCTCAAGAATCATCACGCAACCTCAGACTGAGCTCACCACCGCTAAAGTTTTTTTCCACACCCTCTACCTTCAAACGCAGCGCACCCTGGTGATCAATGCCCAGCACAATACCGTCAATTTTATTAACACCGGCAATCAGGGAGACAGCCCTTCCCTGCCAAAGATGATATTGCTCCCACTCCGACTGGATTGCGGCAAACCCAGATGCATGATGAAGCTTCAGATAGTGCTGAAGCTTCGCCCCCAATCGTGCTACCAACTCGTTTCGATCAAAATCCCTGCCTGCCTCAAGACACATGGATGTCCATTGCTGGTCGACCTCATCAGTCGATTGCATATTCACATTAATCCCCACACCCAGGACAACATGGCAAACGTCGGCAGGATCCCCGACCAACTCAAGCAAAATGCCGGCGATCTTTTTCTCTCCAACCAGGACATCATTAGGCCATTTCAGCCCCGCCTCAGCGATCCCCATATCACGCAGGGCGTGCATGACAGCAAGCCCAACGACCAGACTCAGCCCTTCAATCTGTCGCATGCCGCCATCAATGCGTAACACCAGGCTATGGTAGAGGTTTTCGGCAAACGGACTGACCCACTTACGGCCACGACGACCGCGACCGGCGATCTGTCGCTCAGCCAGAACCATGAACGGCGCTGTCGCCCCACGCTCGATGAAACGCAGCGCCTCTGCGTTGGTAGAGTCGATAGTGTCGAAGATATGGACAGGCCACTCATGAAGGCCTTTTGCGCAAATCTCTGCAGCATCCAAAAGCACCAGGGGCTTAGCCAACTGATACCCCCTACCTCGAACCTTATGAACAGAAAGCCCTATTTCTGCTTCCAAGTGCTGCAATTGCTTCCATACAGCACTACGACTGATACCCAGCGCAGCACCCAGCGCCTGCCCTGAATGAAAGCGACCATCCTTCAGAAGTTTTAGCAACGTGAGCATGCGGACTGCGCCTGATAATGAGGCCCGCATGATAGCCATGCGCAAGACAGTTGCATAGAAACACAAAGTGACTTTCCCGCAGGC
>NZ_JBWLPW010000031.1:0-33118 GCF_056521845.1 Pseudomonas sp. PF05
GGGGGGATCTCGGGGGCGCGTATCATCAGTCGGCCAGCAACACCGCCGCATCGAAGCCCACCCGCAAATTGCCCCAATGACGGCCGTCGAAGAAGAACGGTACGTCGATCTCGGTCATGATTTCCCCGGTATCGCGCAGGTAAGTCTGCAGCAGGAAGCGCTGGACATTGCCCGCTGCACGCAAGCCGATCGGGTCGTTGAAGATTCGCTTGTTGCGGCACACCGGCAAATCCACCGCTCGGTCGCCGGTCGGCGTCTTCGAGACCCAGCTGTTGTTCACCGGGCAATAGCCCTTACTGTCGACAATGAACGAAACCTTGCCACCCGGCGTGCTGCGGGTGAGTTTGTCGCATTCTTCCTGGCAGACCTGGGCAAAGCGTTCGGTGTAGCTGGCCATGTACTGCTTGGGGTCGGTGCCGGGAATCAACTGGTAATTCTGATCGAACAGGTTCAGGCCTTCGCCTTGCAGCGCCTCCAGGCGAGCCTGGAGCGTATCGCGGCACTCACTGGCGCGGGTGATGGCGGCATCGAGCTTGCCGTGGCCGAGCACGAAGCGACCCAACAATGCCTGGACCTTTTCGGCCACGCCGGACAGGTCGCGGGTGGCCGTCGCCGAATGCTGCATGCGCTGGTCGATCAACTGGCTGTCGGCATGAATCTGGGTGACCCGGTCGTTGATCCCCGTGTTGCTGTCGGCGAACTGCTGGATATGGGTCGCAATGTCCGCCAGCTTGCCGTTGGTGGACTCGAAATCGCCGATCATGCTTTCAAAATGACCGGAGGCGCGTTCCACCACTTTCTGGGTTTCCCGGGCGCTGTGGCTGATCTGGGTGGTCTGTTCGTGGGTGGAGCTGACTTCATCGAGCATGGCGTCGATGTTGCGTGAGATGTCATCGGTGGCCCGGCTGACGTTTTGTGCCAGGGTCCGCACTTCATCGGCCACCACCGCGAAGCCACGGCCGCTTTCGCCGGCCCGGGCGGCTTCGATGGCGGCGTTGAGGGCCAGCAGGTTGGTCTGGGCAGAGATCTGCTGGATCAACCCGACAATCGACTTGATGCTTGAGGAACGTTGGTTCAAGGCGCTTACCAGCGTGGCAAATTCACCGAGGCTGCTGGAGATCTCGCTGATGTTGCCGGTCACTTCCAGCAGCTCGGCGTAGGAGTCGCGGGCCATGCTCAGGTTCTGGGCGGTGGTGCTGGAGATGCCTTGGGTCTGGCGTGAGACTTCTTCGATGCGGCCTACGGCGGTGTTGCTCTGGTCCATGACTTCCTTGGCGAAACGGGCCTGGTGGGTGGCACTGTCGCTGGAATCGCTGATGTTCTTCAACGAGCGGGCCGATTCGACGGCGATGTGCACGGTCAGCGCCTGGACGTTGCTGATGATCTCCCGTTGCTTGGCCAGGAAGCGGTTGCAAGTGTCGGCCAGCACGCGGATCTCGTCGTGAGTCACCAGCGGCAGGTCCTTGGAGAGGTCGCCTTCGCCGTTGGCGATCTCTTCCAGGGCCTTGGTCATGGCGGTGACGGGGCGCACGATGAGGTGACGCAAATACCAGACCATGAAGCTGATCATGCCCAGCGTCAGGAGCGCGCCGAAGAGCAGGGCATGGGTGAGGCTGTCGAGCCGGCCTTCGATTTGCGCCAGCAAGGCGCCGTCCAACTGCGCGTTGCGCAACTGCAGCACGATCTCGGCGCGGGTGCTGAGGGCCACCCAGTACAGCAAGCCGCTGACCAGCACCAACAGGAAAAGGCTCGACAGTTTTTTGGTGAGGGTATCGAAAAATCGCATCTCGATAGACTCGTACAAGGCCTTCAACGTCTGCATGCCGCTGCTCCTGGGCAAAAAAATCTCTCAATGGAATACATTCGACCGCGAGCGCCAAAGCTTTAGCGGGGATAGGGCGATTTGATATCACTCTTGAGATTCTGTTGTTTTTCAAGCCTCCCATGAAGAGGGGATAGAGATGTCAACACCTGCTGGAGCAAATTAGACGAAAGTCGTACTAGCGCCTTGCCCAGTGACTGCTACGGTTTGAAGGGCAAAACAATAAAAACAACACGGGAGAACAGCTCCATGTCGACTCAAAAGCAAGAAGCCGCGCGTGCCTACTGGACGGAGAACCTGCGCTGGATGCTGGTGCTGCTGGCCATCTGGTTCCTGGTGTCGTTCGGCTTTGGCATTTTGTTGGTTGATTCACTCAACACCATCAGCTTCTTCGGTACCCCGCTGGGGTTCTGGTTTGCCCAGCAGGGCTCCATTTATGTCTTTGTGCTCGAGATTTTCTTCTATGTCTGGAAGATGAATCAGCTCGATCGCAAATATGACGTTCACGAAGACTGAGGCCGACGAACATGGACACTCAAACCCTGATCTATTTGTTCGTCGGAGCGTCCTTTGCGCTCTACATCGGGATCGCCATCTGGACGCGTGCCGGTTCCACCAGTGAGTACTACATCGCGAGCAAGGGCGTGCATCCGGTGCTGAACGGGATGGCTACCGGTGCTGACTGGATGTCGGCGGCTTCGTTCATTTCCATGGCGGGCATTATCGCTTTCGCCGGTTATGACGGCTCGGTCTACCTGATGGGCTGGACCGGCGGCTACGTGCTCCTGGCCATGTGCCTGGCGCCTTACCTGCGAAAATTCGGCAAATTCACCGTACCTGAATTCGTCGGAGCGCGTTATTACTCCCAGACCGCCCGGGTGGTGGCGGTGATCTGCGTGATCTTCATTTCCTTTACTTACGTGGCCGGACAGATGCGTGGCGTGGGTATCGTCTTTTCTCGTTACTTGGAAGTCGATATCAACACAGGCGTCATGATCGGCATGGCCATCGTGTTCTTTTACTCGGTACTCGGTGGCATGAAGGGCATCACCTACACCCAGGTGGCGCAATATTGCGTGATGATTTTTGCCTACATGGTGCCGGCCATTTATATCTCGATGATGATCACCGGCAATCCGATTCCGCAACTAGGCTTTATCAGTGAAGTGGCCAGTACGGGGCAGAGCGTGATCGAGCGGCTCAACGGCCTGGGTGCCGAGTTGGGTTTCACCGCCTATACCAATGGCACCAAATCGACCACGGATGTGTTTTTCATCACCATGGCGCTGATGGTGGGTACTGCGGGCCTGCCTCATGTGATCGTGCGTTTCTTTACCACGCCGACCGTGCGTGATGCCCGCAAGTCCGCAGGCTATGCCTTGTTGTTCATTGCTATTCTCTACACCACCGCACCGGCCATTGCAGCCTTTGCTCGCACCAATTTGCTGACCTCCATTCCCAACGTCAGTTACACCACTGCGCCGAACTGGCTCAAGACCTGGGAGAACTCGGGCCTTATTGCCTGGGTGGACAAGAACAACGATGGGATTATCCAGTATGGCCCGGGGGCGGCCCTGGTCGGTGCGCCGAGCTTCACTGACGAGCGAGGGGCATATGAGCAGCGGTTGCTGAAGAACCAGGTCTCGCCAGTGGCCAACGAACTCTATGTCGATAACGACATCATGGTATTGGCCAACCCCGAGATTGCCGGCTTGCCGGGCTGGGTCATCGCATTGATCGCCGCCGGTGGGCTGGCGGCGGCACTTTCGACGGCTGCGGGGCTGTTGCTGGTGATCTCAACCTCGATCTCCCATGATTTGCTCAAGAGCAACATCATGCCCAGGATCAGCGAGAAGCAGGAGTTGCTCGCTGCACGTATCGCCGCCGGCGTGGCGGTATTGATTGCCGGGCTGTTCGGCATCTATCCGCCCGCATTCGTTGCCCAGGTGGTTGCGTTCGCCTTCGGGTTGGCTGCGTCATCGTTCTTCCCGGTCATTGTCATGGGGATTTTCTCCAAGCGCATGAACCGTGAAGGTGCGATTGCCGGGATGATCGTCGGCCTGACGTTCACATTCACCTACATCGTCTACTTCAAATTCATCAACCCGACGATGAACACTGCCGAACATTGGTGGCTGGGTGTTTCCCCTGAAGGCATCGGCACGTTGGGGATGCTCTTCAACTTCGCGGCCGCTCTGGTGGTGTCACGCTTCACCGCACCGCCACCGGAGCACATCCAGCACCTGGTCGAAGACATTCGCGTCCCGAGAGGAGCCGGTGCTGCCATCGACCACTGAGCAATCCAAGACTAGGAGGGGGAAATAATCAAGGGCGCCGGACTCATCATCCGGCGCCCTTGATTGCATGCAGAGTCAAGCGGGGAAGTGTCAGAAAGATTTACTGGGAATCATTCTCAAAGTATATTCGCTCTCATTCCTATCCCTCTGTGAGTGCGCGTCTTGAATCGTTCCACCCCTTTCGCTTATCGGAATACTCTCGTCAAATGTGTTTTACCCGCGCTGTCCTGCTGCTTGATGGCAAGCCCTTCGTGGGCGCAGGGCACTGTTGAGCTGCCGGCCACGGACATCCAGGGCAGTCGTGTCAATCAGGACGAGGGCTATACGACGTCGCAAGCCAGCACGGCGAGCAAGAGCGATGTACCGATCAAGGAAGAAGCGCAATCGATCAACGTGGTGACTCCGCAGACCCTGGATGACTATCAGGTGCGTTCGCTGAGCGACGCGATGAAGTTCGTCAGCGGTGTCAGCCAGGGCAACACCCTGGGCGGTTCGCGGGACTCGCTGGTCAAGCGTGGTTTTGGTACCAACGACGACGGCTCGATCCTGCGCGATGGCGTGCGTTCGAACCTGGGGCACAACTTCAGCGCCACCACCGACCGCGTCGAAGTGCTCAAGGGACCGGCCTCGATGCTGTACGGCGCGTTGGAGCCTGGCGGCCTGGTCAACGTCATCAGCAAGAAGCCCGAATACACCCAAAGCACCACGTTGAGCGGTTCGGCCTACAGCGAAGGCGGCGGCACCATGGCCCTGGACACCACCGGGCCGCTGGGCGATACCGGTTTGGCCTATCGCTTGATTGCCGAGCGCGGCCACGAGGACTACTGGCGCAACTATGGCGTCAATGAGAGCACGCTGGTGGCGCCGTCCCTGGCTTGGACGGGGGAGCGGGCTTCGTTGAACCTCAGTTATGAGTACAACGAATACTCCAATCCGTTTGACCGGGGCACGGTGTTCACCAATGGGCATCCGGCCGATATCGATTACGACAAGCGTCTGGATGAGCCTTGGGCCAAGAGCGTGGGAATTCGCGAAACGGCGACGGCGCGCTTTGAGTACGAGCTGAGCGAGGATTGGAAAACGCGGGTCACCTATGGCTGGAACAATGATCGGTACAGTCTTTCGATTGCACAGCCGAGCCTGTCAAAAACCGGTGTTTTTCAGCGGGCCGCCAACGGTGCTCATTACGACGACGAAACTCGTTACGCCAGTTGGGATTTCATGGGTAAGCAGGAGCTGTTCGGTCAGCGTCATGACTTGCTGATGGGCGTTGATAATCAGGTGTCGGATCAGTTTCGTGGCAAGACTTATCGTGGAAAGGCTCAGTCTGGTTTCGATATTACGTCGCCGGTTTATGGCGGTCTGGCTGAGCCCAGTGTGATCAGTCCAACTCAAAGCGACCTGCGCAACCAGTTGAATTCCAGTTCTGTCTATTTGAAGGACAACTGGCATCTCGATGATCGCTGGATTTTGGTATTGGGAGGTCGTTATCAACATTACGATCAATACAGCGACCAGGGACTTGGCAGTGATTACGAAGTCAATCGCGATGACAACGGTGACGCCTTCGTACCATTCCTCGGGCTGGTCTACAAAGCCACCGACACCCTGTCGTTGTACGGCAACTACAGCCGGTCATTCAAGCCAAATGACACCGTGGACGACGCCGGCAATACCTTCGATCCGGAAGAGGGCCGCAGCTATGAAATCGGCGCCAAGTACGATCTGCTACCGGGCTTGAATATCAACCTGGCGCTGTTCGACATCGTGAAGAAAAACGTCGTAACGTCCACCACCGTCAACGCCGTGACTCTGTCGGAAGCCGCAGGCAAGGTCGGCTCCCAAGGCCTGGAACTCGACATCACTGGTCGTCTGGCCGAGCGCTGGGACCTGATCGGTACCTACGCCTATACCCACACAGAAATACTTGATGACCCTAAAAACGAAGGTCACCGTCTCTCCGACGCCCCCAAACACACCGCCAGCCTTTACTTGAGTCACCACCTGAACGTGCCTGCCGAATTCGGTGCCTGGCATGCCGGTGCCGGCGCCCGCTACGTCGGCGAACGCGCGGCCAACAACGCCAACGACTTCTGGCTCAGCAGCTACACCGTAGCCGACGCCTTCCTGCGCTGGGAGTCGCCCGTGCTGGGGCACAAGACCTCGTTGCAACTGAACGTCGACAACCTCTTCGACAAGCAGTACTACCCCTCATCTACCGGCAGCCAACTGCAAGTCAATGTCGGTGAACCACGTACCGCTCGCCTGAGTGCCAGCGTAACGTTCTGATCGATTCAGAAAACAAAATGCCCGGACTTTGAAGTCCGGGCATTTTTTTTGGGGCATCACCGTTACATTCCGGCCGTCATCGCGAACAAGCTCGCTCATCACAAAACCCTGTGGGAGCGAGCTTGCTCGCGATGACGGTAGAACTGACCCAGGCAATTGCAGGGCTGCGAATCACCGAAACGCCGGCACCACCTGCTGGATGAACAGTTCCAGGGATTTCTTCTTCTCGGCGTGGGGCAGGCTGTTGTCGCACCAGAAGCTGAACTCATCCACGCCCAGTTCCTGGTAATACTTGATCCGCTCGATGATTTCCTGCGGCGTGCCGATCATGGTGTTCTTGCGGATGTTTTCCAGTTGGAACTCCGGGCGCTCGGCGAATTTTTCTTCCGGGCTTGGCGCCAGGAAACCGTTGACCGGCACTTGCTTGTTGCCGAACCAGGCATCGAAGGTGCGATAGAACTTCGAGATCGCCTGGGCGCCGATCTTCCAGCCTTCCGGATCGTCCACGGCATGGACGTGGGTGTGGCGCAGCACCATCAATTGCGGGCGTGGCACGTCGGGGTTGTTGTCCAGGGCGGCCTGGAACTTGTTCTTCAGGTCCAGGACTTCTTCATCGCCCTTCATCAACGGCGTGACCATCACGTTGCAGCCGTTGGCGACGGCGAAGTTGTGGGAGTCCGGGTCGCGGGCGGCGATCCACATCGGCGGGTGTGGTTTGCGGATTGGCTTGGGCACGCTGGTGGAGGTGGGAAACTTCCAGATTTCGCCGTCATGGGCGTAGTCGCCTTGCCACAGGGCGCGCACTACCGGGACCATCTCACGCAGGGCCTGGCCGCCGGAGGAGGCCGGCATGCCGCCAGCCATGCGGTCGAACTCCACCTGATAGGCGCCCCGGGCCAGGCCGACTTCCATGCGGCCGTTGCTGATCACGTCCAGCAGCGCGCATTCGCCGGCCACCCGCAGCGGGTGCCAGAACGGCGCGATGATGGTGCCGGCGCCCAGGTGGATGGTGGTGGTCTTGCCGGCCAGGTACGCCAGCAACGGCATCGGGCTTGGCGAAATGGTGTATTCCATGGCGTGGTGTTCGCCGATCCACACGGTGCTGAAACCGCCGGCCTCGGCCAACAGGGTCAGCTCGCTCAGGTCTTCGAACAGCTGGCGATGGCTGACGCTTTCGTCCCAGCGCTCCATGTGTACGAACAGGGAAAATTTCATGGCGCTATCTCTTGTCGTTGACGATCGGTTCAGGCGAGGACGGGCAGGGCGCCCATCTTGCCGTGGCAATAAACCAGCGGCCCCGGTGTGTGCTGCGGGACGATCAGGTTTTTCACTGCGCCGACCATGATCGCGTGGTCGCCGCCTTCGTACTCGCGCCACAGTTCGCATTCGATGATGGCGGTGGCATTGCTCAGCAGCGGGTTACCCAACTCGCTCAAGGTCCATTCGATGCCCTGGGCCTTGTCCTTGCCTTTGCGGGCGAAGGCATAGGCTTCATTCTGCTGGCCGCCGGAGAGCAGGTGGATGGCGAAGCGCTTGTTCTTGATCAGTACCGGGTAGGAATCGGAGCTGTAGTTGGGGCAGAACAGCACCAGCGCCGGGTCCATCGACAATGAGCTGAAGGCGCTGGCGGTGAGGCCGACGATTTGCCCATCGTCATCGAGGGTGGTGATCACGGTCACGCCGGACGGGAACGAGCCCATGACTTGTTTGTAGACGCTGGCATCGATCATCGGACGATCCTCGGGCTTTATCGGTTGTGGGCATGCAATGTTCATCAATGGGCCCCCGCGGCTTTGTTCAGGTCGCTCTCGGCCCATTGGGTGTAGACGCAGGCATCGGCGGTGGCCCAACGCACGCGCACCGGGTCGCCGGCCTTGAGTGGAATGCCGGCGGCGGACAGCGCCTTGACCGTCATGGCCGTGCCGCCGGACGTCACCACACTGCAGGTCTGGCTTTCACCCAGGAACAGCACTTCGACGACCTTGGCCGAGACCTCATTCCAGCCGGCCGCCAAGGGTTCCCGGGCGGCTTGTTCGACGCTCAGGGCGAGGGCTTTTTCCGGGCGCACCATCAGCAGCACATCCTGCCCGGTTTGCAGGCCGGCGGTCAGGCGGATCGACAGCGACTGGCCTTCGAAGGTCGCCACCGCGTTGCCCTGGGCCTTGAGCTTGAGGAAGTTGGAGTTGCCCAGAAACGAGGCCACGAATGCGTTCGGCGGGTTCTGGTAGAGGTCATAGCCGCTGCCCAGGCCGACGATCTTGCCGTGGCTGAAAATGGCGATGCGCTGGGACAGGCGCATGGCTTCTTCCTGGTCATGGGTGACGTAGACGATGGTGATGCCCAGGCGTCGATGCAATTGGCGCAGTTCATCCTGCAAGTCTTCACGGAGCTTTTTGTCCAGGGCGCCGAGTGGTTCATCCATCAGCAGGATGCGTGGCTCATAGACCAGCGCCCGGGCAATTGCTACACGCTGCTGCTGGCCGCCGGACAGTTGCGAAGGGCGGCGGTGGGCGAACGGTTCCAACTGCACCAGCTTGAGCATGGTATCGACCCGGCGATCACGTTCAGCCGCCGCCAGTTTGCGAATCGCCAACGGAAAGGCAATGTTGTCGCGCACCGACAGATGGGGGAACAGCGAGTAACGCTGGAACACCATGCCGATGTCGCGTTTGTGCGGCGGTACGTTGACCAGGGATTTGCCGCCCACCAGGATCTCGCCGCTGCTGGGGGTTTCAAACCCGGCCAGCATCGACAGCGTGGTGCTTTTGCCCGAGCCGCTGGAGCCGAGGAAGGTCAGGAATTCGCCGTCCTGGATCTCCAGGGAAATGTCGTCCACGGCGGCAAAGTCGCCGTAGTGCTTGTTCAGGTTGCGCAGGCTGACCAGGGTCTTGTTGTTCTGTTGTGCGGGGTCTTTGACGGCACTCATCGTGTTCTCCTAGGCGCTCAGGCGCTGATTTCATTGCGCCGACGCAGGGCGGCGGCGATCACCATCACCAAGATCGAGAGGCCGATCAGCAGCGTCGAAGCGACGGCGATCACAGGCGTCAGGTCCTGGCGCAGGGTGGTCCACATCTTGACGGGCAAGGTTTGCAGGGTCGGGCTGGCCATCATCACGCTCAGCACCACCTCATCCCACGACACCAGGAACGCGAACAAGGCGCCGGCGACCATGCCTGGGCGAATGGCGGGGAAGGTCACCTTGAACACCGCTTGCAGGCGTGAGGCGCCGCAGATGACCGCTGCGTCCTCGATGGACTGGTCGAACAGCTTGAGCGAGTTGATGATCGAGATGATGGTGAACGGCAGTGCGACGATGACGTGGCTGACCACGAACGCGAACATCGTCCCGGTGTAACCCAGTTTCAGGAACAGCGCGTACACCGCCACGGCGATGATCACCAGCGGCACGATCATCGGCAGGGTAAACAGGCCGTAGAGCATTTCCCGACCCGGGAAGCGTCCACGTACCAGGGCAAACGCGGTCGGCAGGCCCAGCGCCACGGCGCAGACAGTGGTCAGTACCGCGACCTTGAGGCTGGTCAGCGCCGCGCTCATCCAGTCGGGATTGGAAAAGAACTGGCCGTACCATTTGAGTGTCCAGCCCGGTGGCGGGAAGACCAGCCATTGGGACGAACCGAATGACAGCAGCACGATGAACACGATCGGCAGCAGCAGGAACAGCGCGATCAGGCCGGTGGTGAAATACAGGCCGAACCGCATGCGCCGGCTCATGGCATTGGGAGTCAGGAGCATGACGGCTTACCTCGCGTTGCTGGCACCCACCGGGGATTCCGGCTGGAGCTTCAGGTAGAAGTAGAACAACACCAGGGTGATCGCCACCAACAAGGCGGCGCCGGCGCTGGCCAGGCCCCAATTGAGGAACGACTGCACCTGCTGGATGATGAATTCAGGCAACATCATGTTCTGCGCGCCGCCCAGCAGTGCCGGGGTCACGTAGTAACCGAGGGACATCACGAACACCATCAGCCCACCGGAGAACAGCCCCGGCCGGCACAGCGGCAGGAACACCCGGAAGAAGTTGGTCCAGGGGCTGGCGCCGCAGATCGAACCGGCCTGCAGGATCATCGGGTCGATGGCCTGCATGGTCGCCTGCAGCGGCAGGACGATGAACGGGATCATGATGTAGCTCATGCCGATCACCACGCCGGTGAGGTTGTGCACCATCTCCAGTGGCTGGTCGATGATGCCTATGGCCATCAATGCCTTGTTGATCACCCCGGAGGCTTGCAGCAGCACCAGCCAGGAGTAGGTGCGGGCCAGCAGGCTGGTCCACATCGACAGCAGCACGATGTTCAGCATCCAGCGCCCCCAACCACGGGGCACCAGGGTGATGGCCCAGGCCAGGGGGAAACCCAGCAGCAGGCTGAACAGCGTTACCAGCCCGGCCACCGAAAAGGTGTTGAGCAACACCCGGGTGTAGGCTGAGTTGGCGAACAGTTGCTCGTAGTTGCCCAACCCAGGCACGGGCTCCAGCACCCCGCGCAGCAGCAGGCCGATCAGCGGCGCCAGGAAGAACAGGCCGAGGAACAGCAGGGCGGGGAGCAGGTTGCCGGCCCCGCGCCAGCGCTGTATCAGCGACGGTGCTTGCGGTGCAACGGCCTGGGCGGTTGCCACACCGGCAGCGCCAGTGGCGCTCCCGGTGTGCCGGTGTGCCGTTGCCGACATTTTCATTTGACCAGCCATTCGTTCCACCGTGTCGCGATGTCCTGACCGTTCTTGGCCCAGTACGCGAAATCAAGCGTAATCTGATCCTTGGCGTAGGCGGTCGGCAGGTTGGGGGCAAGCACCGAATCCAGGCGCGCGATGCTGTCGACGTTGACCGGCGCATAGGCCGTCAGGTTGGAGAAGTCGGCCTGGCCCTTGGCGCTGCTGGCGTTAGCCAGGAATTTCATGGCTGCGGCCTTGTTTTTCGAGCCTTTGGGGATGACCAGGATGTCGGCCATGACCAGGTTCTGTTTCCAGCTCACGCCCACCGGTGCACCGTCCTGTTGCAGGGCATAGATGCGACCGTTCCAGAACTGTCCAAGGCTTGCCTCACCCGAGGCCAGCAACTGTTGCGACTGCGCGCCACCGCCCCACCAGACGATGTCTTTCTTGATGGTGTCGAGTTTCTTGAAGGCGCGGTCCAGGTCCAGCGGGTAGAGCTTGTCTGCGGCGACGCCATCGGCCAGCAGGGCCAGCTCGAGCACGCCGGGGCTTGGCCATTTGTACAGGGCGCGTTTGCCGGGGTAGGTCTTGGTGTCGAACAGTGCGGACCAATCCTGGGGCTTGCCAGCACCGAGCTTGCCTTCGTTGTAACCGAGTACGAAGGAGAAGTAGAACGAACCGACGCCGTGGTCGGAGACGAAGCGCGGGTCGATCTTGTCGCGCTGGATAACCGAGAAGTCCAGGGGCTCGAGCAGGCCTTCGGCAGCGGCGCGCAAGGCGAAGTCCGCCTCGACGTCGACCACGTCCCACTGCACGTTGCCGCTTTCGACCATGGCCTTGAGTTTGCCGTAGTCGGTGGGGCCATCCTGGACCACGGTGATGCCGCTGGCCCTGCTGAACGGGTCGGCCCAGGCCTGCTTCTGCGCGTCCTGGGTGCTGCCGCCCCAACTGACGAAGTTGACGCTCTCAGCGGCCATCGTTGCTTGGCTGGTGACACTCAACAGGCCGGCAAAAAGAATTGCGGCTGCACTTTTCTTCAACACCATTTTCACGCCCTCATTGTTGTGTTTATTGAATGGGCTTCTGTTCGCCCACTTATCGGGAGCATTGGTCCTACTGGCCTTGCGGGCGACCGTGCCAAGGGTTGGCTGGAACGCTCGGTCTATGGAATATCATATTATGGTATTCCAAACTTTCTGCAAGCATTTTGCCGTACCGGCTATCTGTCCGAGGGCAGATTTTTCCCTGTCATTGCTGGGTCGAACCCGTTGGAGCGGGCTTGCTCGCTCCCACAGGTTTTTCTGTTATCCGGTGAAGGGAATGCTCTCTATCACCTCCAAGTCATACCCCGTTAACCCCGCGTACTTGAGCGGTGGTCCCAGGTGGCGCAATTTGCCGACGCCCAGGTCCTGCAGAATCTGCGCCCCGGTGCCTACTTCAGAATAGATGCGCGATTGCGACCGGCTGAACTGTCGTGGCGGCTGGGTCAGTTGCGGCACTCGCTCGAGCAGCGCCTGGGACGACTCGTGGTTGGCCAGCACGACCACCACGCCACGACCTTCTTCGGCTACTCGCTGCAGGGCCGCCCATAGCGTCCAATTGGAAGGGCCGTTGTATTCGGCGCCCACCAGGTCCCGCAGCGGGTCGATCACGTGCACCCGCGCCAGCGTAGGCTCATCCCGGCGAATGTCGCCCATCACCATCGCCATGTGCACGCCACCTTCGATGCGATCTTCAAAGGTGAACAAACGGAAGGTGCCATGCACTGTAGGCAGTTCCCGTTCACCGATGCGCACCACGGTGTGCTCGGTGCTCAGGCGGTAGTGGATCAGGTCGGCGATGGTGCCGATCTTGATCCCGTGCTTGCGGGCGAAAACCTCCAGGTCCGGCCGGCGGGCCATGGTGCCGTCATCGTTCATCACTTCGACGATCACCGATGCCGGTGTGAAACCTGCCAGGCGCGCCAGGTCGCAACCGGCTTCGGTGTGCCCGGCGCGGGTCAATACACCGCCTTCCTTGGCCCGCAGCGGGAAGATATGCCCCGGCTGCACGATATCGCTGGGCCCCGCATCGGCGGCCACGGCGGCGGCGACAGTGCGTGCCCGGTCGGCAGCGCAAATACCGGTGGTCACGCCCGTGGCGGCCTCGATGGAGACGGTGAACGCAGTGCTGAACACACTGCCGTTACTCGGCACCATTTGCTCAAGGCCCAGGCGCTGGCAGTGTTCGTCGGTCAGGGTCAGGCAAATCAACCCGCGCGCTTCGCGGGCCATGAAGCTGATGGCCTGGGCGTTGCAACAGTCGGCGGCCAGCAGCAGGTCGCCTTCGTTTTCCCGATCTTCGTCATCCACCAGCAACACCATCTTGCCCAGGCGGTAGTCTTCGATGATTTCCTGAATGCTGTTAAAGGCCATGTCGGGCTCTCTTTGTTTTGATGGGGCTTGCTGGAAGGATGTTGTGGTATACCATAATACAAAACAAACCGAGAGGTCACTATGAAGGCGTACTGGATTGCTCATGTGGATGTCACCGACCCCGATCAATACAGCCAATACACCCAGCGAGCGCCGGCGGCGTTTGCCTTGTATGGCGGTCGGATGCTGGCCCGCGGCGGGCGCAGCGCAGCGATGGAGGGCAGGGCCACGCCGCAGCGCAGCGTGGTGATCGAATTCGACTCTTACGAACAGGCGCTGGCCTGCTATCACTCGGCGCAGTATCAGGAGGCCAAGCGCCATCGCGAAGGCGTGGCCCGGGCCGAGGTGATCATTGTCGAGGGCGTGGCACCACTGTAAGAGCTGCGTAAGAGCTTCGTAAGAGCTGCGTAAGAGCTGCGCAAGAGCTGCGCAAGAGCTGTGTAGGAGCTGTGTAGGAGCTGTCGAGTGCAACGAGGCTGCGATCTTGTCCCTGACAGTTGAGTCTCAAGCGAAAGATCAAGATCAAGATCAAGATCAAGATCAAGATCAAGATCAAGATCAAGATCAAAAGATCGCAGCCTTCGGCAGCTCCTACCGACAGGTCGTCAGCGGATGAAGTGAATCTTGCCGCTGTCGTCGTTACCCATGTAGATGCCATAGACCCCGGCCTGGCGTTCCTCGATATAACGTTCGAGGATCTGCCGGATGGCCGGGTAGTAGATGCTGTCCCAGGGAATGTCTTCGGGGGCGAAGAACTGGCAGGCGAGGGTTTCCGGGCCGAACTGGCCGGTGATCTCCAGCGCGATGGCGCGGAAGATGATGTACACCTCGCTGATCTTCGGCACGCTGAAGATCGAGTAGGGCGATACGATTTCAGCGCGTACGCCGGTTTCTTCCCAGACTTCGCGCAGCGCCGCCTGTTCGGTGGTCTCGCCGCCTTCCATGAAGCCGGCCGGCAGTGTCCAGGTGCCCGGGCGCGGTGGGATGGCGCGCTGGCACAGCAGGTACTTGCCGTCCTGCTCGATGATGCAGCCGGCAATGATCTTCGGGTTGACGTAGTGGATGTAGCCGCAACCGCCACACATCAGTCGCTCATGGGTATCGCCCGTTGGCAGGCGATGACCCAGGTCACTGCCGCCGCACTTTGGACAAAAGCTCGGGCTGAACATGGCTAGCGACCTATGCGCGGTTCTTTGAGGGCGATGGGCGGGATGATCTCGGGGATTTCACCGGTCTCTTCCTGTTGGCGCTTGAGGTATTCCAGGGCGACCTTGGCGGCGGCGCGCACGTGGTCGACGCAGGCCTGGTGGGCCGCCAGGGGGTCGCCGCTCTTGATCGCCTCGACCATGCGTTCCATTTCCTGGTTGCTGTCGCCGCGGCGGTTTTCCTGGGACACCGAGGTCGCCCGCAAATAGCTGATGCGCGCCTGCAACTGGCGCAACTGGGTGGCCGCGACATGGTTGCCGGAGCCTTCGAGCAATACGTCGTAGAAGCCTTGCACCGAATCGATGACCTGTTGCAGTTCGCCTTCCTTGAGGGCCTTGCGGTTTTCCGCGAGGGCTTTTTCCAGGGCCTTGATGTCCTTGGCCTTGGCCCGCAGGGTGAACAACTGGACGATCAGGCCTTCGAGCACACAACGCAGCTCATAGATGTCGACGGCGTCGGCCAAAGTGATGATGGCGACCCGCGGCCCCTTGGCATCGGCAAACTCCACCAGGCCTTCGGATTCCAGGTGGCGCAGCGCTTCGCGTACCGACGTGCGGCTCACACCCAGGCGATCGCACAGATCGCGTTCGACCAGGCGATCGCCCGGCAGAAGCTGGAAGTTCATGATGGCGCTTCGCAGTTTATCCAGCACGATTTCGCGCAGGGTAACGGGGTTGCGATTGACCTTGAAGCTGTCGTCGAGTGGCAGGCGTTTCATGGGGTCCGCTCTGTAATATGGCTGTCCATGCCAAACGGGCAACATCCGTGCACGTTCAGATCAAACAGCCGAGGGTTGACTGGAGGCCTCGGCATCGGCTTCGGCGAAGGCTTCACGGGCAAGCCGGAAACTGTCCACGGCAGCGGGGACGCCGCAATAGATACCGACCTGAAGCAGAATTTCGCGTATTTGCTCACGACTCAGGCCGTTACGCAAGGCGCCGCGTACATGCAGCTTGAGTTCGTGCGGGCGATTGAGCGCCGAGATCATTGCCAGGTTGATCATGCTGCGCTCCTTGAGCGATAAACCCTCGCGCCCCCAGACATGGCCCCAGCAATATTCGGTGACCATTTCCTGCAGTGGCCGGGTGAAATCGTCGGCGTTCTCGATGGAGCGCTTGACGTAGTCCTGGCCCAGCACCTGGGTCCGGATCTTCAAGCCTTGCTCGTACTTGTCGTTGCTCATGCGGGCTCCCTGAAAAAGTGATGAACCTGTGGGGATGTGTAGATCCATCAGGCCAGCGCGGGCAGCGGGCCCAGCTTGCCTTTGTGGTAGATCATCGGCGTCACCGGCTGTTCGGGCAGGATCAGGTTCCTCACTGCGCCGACGATGATCGCGTGGTCGCCGCCATCGTATTCGCGCCACAGTTCGCATTCGATGATCGCCGTGGCTTTGCCCAGCAATGGATTGCCCAGGTCGCTCAGGTGCCAATCGATGCCTTTGGCCTTGTCCTTGCCCTTGCCTGCGAACGCGTAGGCTTCGGCGGTCTGGTCGGCGGACAGCAAGTGGATCGCGAACTGCTTGCTATCGCGCAGGACCGGGTAGGTGTCAGAGGCGTAGTTGGGGCAGAACAGTACCAGCGCCGGGTCGATCGACAGCGCGCTGAACGCGCTGGCGGTGATGCCGACGATATTGCCGTCCGGGTCCAGGGTAGTGACCACCGTGACGCCAGACGGGAAGGAGCTCATGACTTCTTTGTAGATGCCGGGTTCGATCATTTTCTCAAGACTCCTAGCGCATCACGAACGGATCAGGCATGGGCGCCTGGGACAGGTTGATCCACACCGTTTTCAGTTCGGTATAAGCGAGCACCGAATCGATGCCGCTCTCGCGTCCATAGCCGCTGTTCTTGAAGCCGCCGATAGGCGCCATGGCCGACACCGCACGGTAGGTGTTGACCCAGATGATCCCGGAGCGAACATCCCGGGCCAGGCGATGGGCACGGCCCAGGTCGCGGGTCCAGATGCCGGCGGCGAGGCCGAATTGCGAGTCGTTGGCGATCGCCAGGGCCTCGGCTTCGTCCTTGAAACGAATCACCGAGGCGACCGGGCCGAAGACTTCTTCCTGCATGATCTTCATCGAGTTGCGGTCGCATTCGAACAGGGTCGGTTCATAGAACCAGCCATCCCCCAGATTCTCTGGACGCTTGCCGCCAGTGCGCAGGCGCGCCCCTTCGGCGATGGCGTCGGCCACCAGGCCTTCGACCACGGACAGTTGCTGGGCGGTGGCCATGGGGCCCATTTCGCTGGCGTCTTCCTGCGGGTTGCCGATGCGGATGCGCTGGGCCCGTTCGACCAGGCGCGAGACGAACTCATCGTAGATTTCGTCCTGCACCAGCAGGCGTGAGCCGGACACGCAGCTCTGGCCGGATGCCGCATAGATCCCGGCAATCGCCCCGTTGATCGCGCTGTCGAGGTCGGCATCGGCAAAGATAATGTTCGGTGATTTGCCGCCCAGTTCCAGCGACAGCTTGGCGAAGTTCTCCGCGCTGCTGCGCACCACATGCCGCGCCGTGGCCGCGCCGCCGGTGAAGGCGATCTTGCGCACCAGCGGATGGCGGGTGAGGGCAGCGCCGGTGCTCGGGCCGTAACCGGTGACAACGTTGACCACGCCCGGCGGAATGCCCGCTTCCAAGGCGAGGCGAGCCAGCTCGAGAATGGTTGCCGAGGCGTGCTCGGACGGTTTGATCACAATGGTGTTGCCTGCCGCGAGGGCTGGTGCCAGTTTGATCGCCGTCAGGTACAGCGGGCTGTTCCAGGGAATGATCGCCGCGACCACGCCCATGGCTTCGTGCACGGTGTAGGCAAACAGGTCCGGCTTGTCCAGCGGCAGCGTGCCGCCTTCGAGCTTGTCGGCCAAGCCGGCGGTGTAATGGAAGAACTCCGGCAGGTAACCGACCTGACCGCGGGTTTCACGGATCAGCTTGCCGTTGTCGCGACTTTCCAACTGGGCCAGTTGTTCTTTGTTCTCGGCGATCAGGTCACCGAGGCGACGCAGCAATTTGCCGCGTGCGGTGGCGGTCAGCCCGCGCCATGCTGGGCTGTCGAAAGCGCTCTGCGCCGCCTGGACGGCGCGCTCGACATCGGCTTCGTCGGCGTCGGGCAACTCGGCCCAGGGTTGGGCCAGTGCCGGGTTCAGGCTTTCGAAGGTCTTGCCGGAGAGGGCATCGACCCATTCACCGCCGATGCACATCGAAAAACGTGCGAGTGTCATGCAACGATCCCCTTTATTTGGTTTTGTCGGGCGTTTGCTGTGTCGAGGAATTCCAGCAACAGCTGGTTGACCAGGCGTGGCGACTCTACCGGCATCATATGCCGCTGTTCGGCGAGCACGGCAACCGTGGCGCCGGGAATTCGCTCGGCCAGTTGCCGGGCCATTTCCGGTGTCGAGCCGGGGTCCAGTTCACCGGTGGCGATCAGCGTCGGCACCTGGATGTTGCTCAGGTCATCGGCGCGGTACATGTCCTGGGTGGCGAACAGTTCATAGGTGGTCAGGTAACCCTGGGGATCATTCTGCGCCAGGGTCTGGCGCAGTGCGGCGATTTGCGCCGGATTGGCCGCCTGGTATTCACGGCTGAACCAGCGCGACAACGCTGCCTCGGCATTGGCGTCCGGCCCATGCTCGGCGGCTTGGGCCGTGCGTGCGATGACCCCGGCGCGCTGTTCGGCGCTGCGGTTGAACACGCTGTTGAGCACCACCAGGCCTTGCAGGCGCTGCGGGTAATGCAAGGCAAACGCACGGGCTACCAACCCGCCCATGGAAAAGCCGATCACCGTCGCCTGGGGCAGTTGCAAATGGTCGAGCAACTCCAGCAACTGGTCGGCGTAGCCCAGCAGCGCGGTACCGCTTTGTGGACGGGGGCTGGCGCCATGGCCGAGCATGTCGTAGGCAATCACCCGGTATTGCGTGGCCAGGCCAACGACCTGGCCACCCCACATTTCTTTGTTCAGGCCCACGCCATGGATCAAGACCACGGGTTGGCCTTGGCCGGTTGCCAGGTAGCTGGTGCCGGCCGGGGTGAGTTCAGCGGTGAGCCGAATCATGGAGCGCTCCTGCATGCCTTTTTTATTGTGGTTGCCCAAGCTGGATTACTGCGCATTCTCGGCGGCCAGTTCTTCCAGGTCGATGTAGCGGTTGCCGATGCGCGGGTGCAGGCGGCCGCCATCGGCGCAGCCCAGCACCACGACGATTTCGTCGGCGCGCGGGGCGTCTTCAATTTGCATTTCCAGGGTGATGTAGTGCGAACGCAGGCCTTCGTCGTCCTTGTGCATCATCGGGATCTGAATCGAGGTGCCAGGGCCGCCGCGCTTGTTGGTGAAGCTCAGGTAGCTCTTGGCCTTGACCGCTTCGCGGTAATGGTTGCCGAAGCGCAGGGTGTGGATCACGGCGGAAGCGTGCTCGATTTCACCGTCGGCCCCCACCACGGCGGCCTTGCCATAAGCTTCGATCTTCTCGGCGCCGCCGATGATGCCTACCAGACGCTCGACCATCAGCGCGCCGAGGTCGGAGCAGTTGGCGCGGATTTCCGGTTTCAGGTCTTCGACGAAACCGCGACCCAGCCAAGGGTTTTTCATCACCACCGCCAGCCCGACCATGGTCACCGGTTTGTCGGTGGCCTTGCCGCCTTCGATAAAGGTTTCTTCGACATAGCTGACGATCTTGCGAATTTCGAAACTCATGAGCTGCTCCCTGGGTGGATGAATAGGTCTTTGCGTATGATGGTATACCATAATACTGTTGGTGCAAGTGCTGCTGTCGGATTTGTACGAAGGGAGGCGACGGAAGGCTGGAGGCGCTGAGGCAAGTGCAGGATCGATGCACGCTTGTGGCGAGGGATTTATCCCCGTTTAGGTGCGAAGCGCCTCTTCGATGGTGCGCTTCGGTGCGTCTGTTGGATGCGATCTGGCAGACGCTTGGGGTCGCTCGCAACCCAAACGGGGATAAATCCCTCGCCACAGATGAAATGTGCCTACAGTGAATGGGTATAAATTTCCCCTTTTCAGGGCATTCGACGCTGGCTTCCCGCCTGGCTGCACCGATTCGACCCGTTCGTGGCGTCGACGCCGGAAATGGCAATAAACGTTTCAGCCTCCAGACAGGCTTTCGTCGCAAAAACGAAAATAAATTTCGCTTTTTGGTCGTTACGCGACAGTTTTTCCAGCTTTGTCTCGATGCACCGCACTTAGGCACAGCCCTTGCTACGACTACAGGACGAAAGAACCATCGGGGGGTATTCGATACGTAGATAAACAGGGGGGGGCGCACGTCATCCGGACGCAAAGGCCTGATCAGAGACCCATTGCCTAACGAGGTACTCAGAGAACCAGGGCTCATAAAAAAGGCAAGGCCGTACTGAGTGGAATGACGACGTAATAAGAAATGCCGTGTGCGACACGGCTGGGAGTTGGCTATGCCCCACGCTTTTTTTAATGAAATGTATGACGCCAAGGGTGACTGCCGCCCGCATTACCAAGCCTTCTCGCGCTGGTTGGCGGACACACCGCTTGAACTGTTGGAACAACGCCGCCGCGAAGCCGACCTGCTGTTCCACCGAGCCGGTATCACCTTCACCCTCTACGGGGACGAGCAGGGCACCGAACGGTTGATTCCTTTCGACATCATCCCGCGCAGCATCAAGGCCAGTGAATGGCAGGTGGTCGAGCGTGGCTGCATCCAGCGGGTCCAGGCCCTGAACATGTTCCTGGCCGACATCTACCACGGGCAACACATCCTCAAGGAAGGGATCATCCCGCCCGAGCAAGTGCTCGCCAACGAGGGGTACCAGATTGCGATGCAGGGCCTGAACCTGCACCGGGGCATCTACGCCCATATCGCCGGTGTCGACCTGGTTCGTGACGGTGACGGCAGTTACTACGTGCTGGAGGACAACCTGCGTACCCCCAGCGGCGTGAGCTACATGCTCGAAGACCGCAAGATGATGATGCGCCTGTTCCCCGAGCTCTTCGCCGCCCAGCGCGTAGCCCCCATCGACCATTATCCGAACCTGCTGCTCGACACCCTCAAGAGCTCAAGCCCTCTCGAGAACCCCACCGCCGTGGTGCTGACCCCGGGGCGCTTCAACAGTGCCTATTTCGAGCATGCGTTCCTGGCCCGTGAAATGGGCGTGGAACTGGTGGAGGGCGCCGACCTGTTCGTGCGTGACGACCACGTGTACATGCGCACCACCGCCGGCCCCCGGCAAGTGGACGTGATTTATCGGCGCCTTGACGATGCCTACCTCGACCCGCTGTCGTTCAACCCCGATTCGATGTTGGGCGTGCCCGGGCTGATCGCCGTGTACCGCGCGGGCAATGTGGTGCTGGCGAATGCGGTCGGCACGGGCGTGGCCGATGACAAGTCGATCTACCCCTACGTCGACGAGATGATCCGCTTCTACCTCACCGAAGAACCGATCCTGAAGAACGTGCCCACCTGGCAGTGTCGCAAGCCCCAGGACCTGTCCCACGTGCTGGCCAACCTGCCGGACCTGGTGGTCAAGGAAACCCAAGGCTCCGGCGGCTACGGCATGCTGGTCGGGCCGGCCGCCAGCGCGGCGGAGATCGAGGATTTCCGCGCACGCCTCAAGGCCCGTCCCGAAGCCTACATCGCCCAGCCAACCTTGAGCCTGTCGACGTGCCCGACCTTTGTCGAGAGCGGCATCGCGCCGCGCCACATCGACCTGCGGCCGTTCGTGCTGTCGGGCAAGGAAACGCGCCTGGTGCCCGGCGGGCTGACCCGCGTGGCGCTGCGCGAAGGCTCGCTGGTGGTGAACTCGTCCCAGGGCGGTGGCACCAAAGACACTTGGGTAGTGGAGGACTAAGACATGCTTTCAAGAACTGCTTCGGACCTCTATTGGATGTCCCGCTACCTGGAGCGCGCCGAGAACCTGGCGCGCATGCTCGAAGTCAGCTATTCGTTGTCGCTGATGCCCCAGGCCGGGCGCAGCGATGGCCATGCCGAGCTGGCGATGTCGTTGCTGGCGGCCGGTACGCTGGACGACTACAACGCCCGTTATGACGTGCTCAACACCGAGCGCATGCTGCATTTCTTCGCGCTGGACGAAACCAACCCCGGCAGTATCTACAGCTGCCTGCGGGCCGCGCGAACCAATGCCCATGCCGTGCGCGGGCGCATCACCGCCGACATGTGGGAAAACATCAACGCCACCTGGCTGGAAATGCGCAACATCGCCAGCAACGGCCTGGGGCGCTACGGCATCAGCCATTTCTGCGAGTGGGTCAAGGAGCGCTCGCACCTGTTCCGTGGCGCGACGTCGGGCACCATCATGCGCAATGACGCCTACTGCTTCATTCGCCTGGGCACCTTTATCGAGCGGGCCGACAACACGCTGCGCCTGCTGGACGCCCGCTATGAAATGTTCGGCGAGGAATCGGAGGAGGTCAGCGACAACTCGGCCCGTGGTTATTACCAGTGGAGTGCCTTGTTGCGCGCGTTGTCTTCGTTCGAGGCATTCAACGAGATCTATCGCAATGCGCCCAATGCCGAGCAGGTTTCCGAAATGTTGCTGCTGCGGGCCGACGTCCCGCGCTCGCTGCATGCCTGCATCGAGGAGCTGGACCACATCCTCGCCAGCTTGCCGGGCAACAACGGCCGGCCGGCGCAACGCCTGGCCGCCGAACTGCATGCGCGCCTGCGTTATTCGGGGATCGACGAGATCCTGGCGTCGGGCCTGCATCAATGGCTGACCGACTTGATTGGGCAGATCCGCCACTTGGGCCAGACCGTCCATGAGTCTTACCTGGAGGTCGTATGAAACTGTCTATACGCCACGACACCACCTACAGCTACGCCGATGAAGTCTGCACCAGCATCCAGTTCCTGCGCCTGACGCCCCGGGACACTCAGCGCCAGCGCATCCTGGAGTGGCATCTGGAACTGCCGCGACTGGTGCGCAGCCAGCTTGATCCCTATGGCAACATCCTGCATGTGATGACCATGGACGAGCCTCACGGCGCCTTGGTACTGACGGCTTATGGCGAGGTGGAAATCCATCAGTCCATCGCGATGGAACCGGACAACCAGTCGCCGCTGCCTTTTTTGCGCACCAGCCGCCTCACCCAGGCAGACGACGCCCTCAGCGCCTTCGCCGTCGAGCAATGCGCGGGACGGCGCGATCGTTCGGCCTTGACCGATTTGATGAATGGTTTGGCGGCGCGAATGCCCTACAGCCCCGGCACGACGGCGGTCAACAGCACCGCCGCCGAGGCGTTTGCCGGTGGCACGGGGGTTTGCCAGGACCATACCCACGCGTTCCTGGCCTGCGCGCGCAGCCTGGGCATTCCTGCGCGCTATGTTTCCGGCTATTTGTGCACCGAAGATGAAAGCCACCTTGCGAGCCACGCCTGGGCGGAAGCCTGGCTGGATGATGGCTGGTACAGCTTCGACGTGACCAACCAACTGACCTTCCCAGACCGCCACCTGAAACTGGCGGTCGGCCTGGACTACCTCGACGCCTGCCCGGTACGCGGCATGCGCCGAGGTGGCGGAGCGGAGCAGATGCAGGCAAGGGTGCAGGTGAGTTCGATGGTGCAGGTGCAACACCAATAACGGCAGGCTTTATCGCCAACACCCGATCCCCCTGTGGGAGCAAGGCTTGCCCGCGATGGCGGCAGCCCATCCGACATCGATGCAAGCTGACCCACCGCTTTCGCGAGCAAGCCCGCTCCCACAGAGCATTTGTGGCAGACATAAGCCTTGTACCCACCCGAGACCCCTGTGGGAGCAAGGCTTGCCCGCGATGGCGGCAGCCCATCCGACATCGATGCAAACTGACCCACCGCTTTCGTGAGCAAGCTCGCTCCCACAGAGCATTTGTGGCGGACATAAGCCTTGTACCCACCCGAGACCCCTGTGGGAGCAAGGCTTGCCCGCGATGGCGGCAGCCCATCCGACATCGATGCAAGCTGACCCACCGCTTTCGCGAGCAAGCCCGCTCCCACAGAGCATTTGTGGCAGACATAAGCCTTGTACCCACCCGAGATCCCCTGTGGGAGCAAGGCTTGCCCGCGATGGCGGCAGCCCATCCGACATCGATGCAAGCTGACCCACCGCTTTCGCGAGCAAGCCCGCTCCCACAAAAATCCGCCCGTCGTCCCAAGTCAGGGCATCTTCCTGGCGCCTCCAAATGAAGCTTTCATGACAAAAGTTCGGTAGCACATCGCCATTCCCGTCATGCCTGTGTGACGTGTTCAAGGGGGCCTTCAAGGTCGTTTTGGAGCCGGGGCGCAAAGCCGGGAGTGAGGCGATGGGGACTATGGAACGTTATTCGAAAGTGGGCATGCAGGAGCTGGACCAGCGGCTGTCGAAGATCGTCGAGGCGGCGCGCAAGCAGCCGGTTTCGGTGTATCGCTACGGCGCGCCGTGGGTCTGGATCGTTTCCCAGGATGACTGGCAGGGCGCGCTCAAGGAAGTGTCCAGCTACATTCCGCAAGGCCATTCGCTGGTCTTGCTGCGTCCGCAGATCGACGACCTGCTGGATGACCATCGCGATGTGCTGCAGGGCCTCAACGCCGGTGCCCAGATGCTGATCGCACCGCAAACCGCCATGCATATCCTTCTGCTGCAACTGCTCTATTCGGTGCCCAGCGAGCAGCAACTCTACGAACAACTCAATTACAACCTGCTGTTCCGCTGGTTCGTCGGCCTGGACCTGAACCAGAAGGTCTGGAGCTTCAACGTCCTGAGCAAAGACCTCGCCACGCTGCTGGGCGACGCTCGGGCGGTGCGGCTCATTCAGAAAATCATCGGTGAAGTGTTCTGTGGCGCCTTGCTGCAAATGCCGGAGTTCTCCTTGAACTTCGCGCTGCTGCACACCTGGCTGGCCCGGCACGCCACGACATCGACCGCAAGCAATTGAGCCGTACTTTGAATTCAGGGGGTGGTGTGGAGCATTTCTTCAAATCGCGGCCGGCGCTGTGGGGCTGGTTGCTGCTGGCGGTCGGGGGGCCGTCGGCATTCGCTGCCGAAGGAGGGCAGGAGGCCGAAGCGGCGCCGGTTCGGTTGGTGGACGTGAACGAGTACTTCGTGCGCGGTAACACCGTGCTCGATGCCCGGGCCATTGAGGAAGCGGTGTACCCGTTCCTCGGTCCGCAAAAGGCCTTGAGCGACATCGAAGGTGCCCGGGAGGCCCTGCAAAAGGCCTATCAGGCCCGCGGTTATCAATCGGTGTTCGTCGAGTTGCCGGAGCAGAAAGTCGAAGACGGCATCGTCTACCTGCAAGTCAGCGAGACCAAGATCGGCCGGGTGCGGGTGGTGGGGGCCAAGCATTACTCGCCCGTCGAAATCCGTGATGACGTGCCGGCGCTCAAGGAAGGCGAGGTGCCCGATTTCGCCCAGGTCCAGGCAGAACTGGCGCTATTGAACAAGACCCCGGGGCGCCAGGTGATGCCGCTGGTGCGCGAAGGCCAACGCCCCGGGACGATGGATGTGGATCTGCAGGTCGAAGACCAGAACCCCTGGCAGGCCAGCCTGGGGTTGAACAACGACTACAGCGCAGACACCGAAAAGCTGCGCACGGTCGCCAGCCTGGGCTACAACAACCTCTGGCAACTGGGCCACAGCGTGTCGCTGACCTTCTTCACCGCGCCCCAGGACACCGAAAACGCCAAGGTCTGGTCGGGCTCCTATACCGCGCCGCTGAGCGAACGCTGGAGTGTGCAGTTCTCGGGTTACCAATCCGACAGCAACGTGGCAACCGTCGGCGGCAGCAACGTGTTGGGTAAAGGGCATTCCTACGGGGTGTCGGCAATCTACAGCCTGCCGTCCAGTGGGGCATGGGCCAACAGCTTCTCGGTCGGGGTGGATTTCAAGGACTTCGAGGAAGAGCTCAACCTGGGCGGGGCCAGCGACAAGGCACCGCTCAAGTACGCACCGTTCACCTTCGCCTACAACGGCTTTCGCTACACCGAAAAAAGCCAGTTGGGCCTCAGCCTGAGCCTGGTGGCGGGTACCCGTAGCCTGCTGGGCTATGGCAGCTCCGACGAAGAGTTCGACTACAAGCGCTACCGCGCCAGCCCCAGCTTCGCCGTGCTCAAGGGCGACGGCAATTACACCTTCACCTTTGCCAACGACTGGCAGACCGCCTCCAAGGCCGCCTTCCAACTCGCCTCCGGGCCGCTGGTTTCCAACGAACAATTCTCTGCCGGTGGCGCCACTTCAGTGCGTGGCTACCTGGCCGCCGAGCGCACCGGTGATGACGGCTACCTGCTGTCCCAGGAGCTGCGCACTCCGTCCCTGGCCAAGTTTCTCGGCAGCTACATCCAGGAGTGGCGCTTTTATGCCTTCGCCGAAGGCGCGCAGTTGTACCTGCGCGACGAACTGCCCGACCAGGAAGCCGACTACAGCCTCGCCAGCGTCGGCCTCGGCACCCGCGCGAGCCTGAGCAAATGGTTATCCGGCAGCCTCGATTGGGGCTATCCGCTGCTCGAAGGGCCGAACACCTCGAAACAGGAATCGCGCCTGCACTTCAACCTGCAAGCGACGTTTTGAACCCAGGAGTCATGTCCATGCAACGCTTATTGTTATCCCTGTTTATCTGCCTGGGGCTGGTGCTTCCGGCGACCGCCAACGCCTGGTGGCAGGACGAATGGCACTATCGCAAACAGATTTCGGTGGACACCACGCCCCAGGGCGCGGCGATCAATCAGGCGCTGGGCCGCACGGCACTGCTGGTGCGCCTGCACACCGGCAACTTTACTTTTGATGGCGTCAAGGACGACGGCTCGGACCTGCGCTTCGTCAGTGCCGACGACAAGACCGTGTTCAATCACCAGATCGAAAGCTTCGACCCGTTGATGGGCATGGCGCTGATCTGGGTCGATGTGCCGAATGTTGAGGGTGGCCAGCGTCAGGACGTGTGGATGTATTACGGCAACCAGAAGGCGCCGGCCACAGGCAGCGGTCAGTTGACGTTCGACCCGGACTACACCGCGCTGTACCACTTCGACGGCGCCACCGGCGTACCGCCCCGGGACACCACGGCCTACGGCAACAATGCCCAGGGCGCGGCCGGTGTCAGCATCGACGGCGTGATCGGGCGAGCCTTGCAGTTCAACGGCCAGCCGCTGTTGTTGCCTGCCAGCGCTTCGTTGCAACACAGTGCCGGCGCGGCGTTCACCTTCAGCACCTGGCTGCGCCAGGACCAGGCCAGTGGCGAACAAATCATTCTGGCCCGTCGTGAAGCCGACACCAGCCTGTTGGTTGGTGTGAACCAGGGGGTGCCGTTCGTAGCGATCGATGACCAGCGTGCGGTCTCGACCCAGCCTTTGAACCCCGGTCAGTGGCAGCATCTGGCGTTGACCGCCTCGGGCGACCGGGTCGTGCTGTACGTCAATGGGCGTGAAACCGCGAGCCTCGCCGTGGCGATGCCGGCGTTCAATTCGGCCATTGCCCTGGGGGCTGATGTCGCTGACGGTGACTTCGCGCCATTTGGCGGGGCCATGGACGAAGCGCGCCTGTCCAAGGTCGCCCGCCCGGCGCCACTGTTGTTGGCCGACGCCAATGCCCAGGGCGCCGAGTCGAAACTGGTGGCCTACGGGGTCGATGAAGAACAGTCCGGCTTCGGTTTCGGCAGCCTGGGCTTCTTGCTCAAGGCCGTGCCGCTCGACGCTTGGGTGATCATCGCGGTGCTGGTGCTGATGATGTTCCAGTCGTGGATCATCATGATCCGCAAGAACCGCATGGTCAGCCGTCTCAGCGCGGCCAACGAAGCCTTCCGCGAACAGTTCGCCAAGATCGGCACGCGCCTGGAAATGTTCGCCGATGACCAGGACCTCGCCCAGCACCTGCAACACTCGTCGCTGTGGCGCCTGTACCTGGTGGCCGTCAAGGAGATTCGCACCCGCCGCGAGCAGGGCGCCGACACTTCGTCGGTGTCGGCGGCCACCATCGAAGCGATCCGCTGTTCCATGGACGGCGTGCGCACCCGGGAAAACCAGCAGCTCAGTTCGAAGCTCTCGACCCTGTCCAACGCCATCGCCGGCGGCCCGTACATCGGCCTGCTCGGCACCGTGCTGGGGATCATGGTGGTGTTCCTCGGCACGGCCATGGCCGGTGACGTGAACATCAACGCTATCGCCCCAGGCATGGCCGCGGCATTGCTCGCCACCGCCATGGGCCTGTTCGTCGCGATCCCTGCGCTGTTCGGCTACAACCGCCTGATCACCCGTAACAAGGAAGTCAGCGCCGACATGCGGGTCTTCGTCGACGAGTTCATCACCCGCCTGGCAGAGATGCACGGCGAAGGGCAGTCCGGTGAGGCGGCGCATCGCCGTAATCATCACGTCCAATCGTCCGTACCGGTCTGAGGGTGTCGCCATGGCTAGCGTAAACGCTTCACATGATGACGACGATGATGCCGCCGTCGACAGCATCAACATCACGCCGCTGGTGGATGTGCTCATGGTGGTGCTGGTGATGTTCATCCTCACGGCCACGGCCCAGGTGTCGGGTATCCAGATCAACCTGCCCAAGGCCAGTGCCTCGGTGTCGTTGTCCGAGGCCAAGACCAAGGCGATTTCGGTGAACGACGGCGGGCAGGTGTTCCTCGATGCCTACCCGGTGACCCTGGCCGAGCTGGAGGAGCGCTTGCGCATCGAAAAGGCCCAGAGCCCGGACTTCCCGGTGATCGTGCGCGGCGACGCGACGGTGCAGTACCAGAAAGTCATTGAGGTGCTGGACCTGTTGCGGCGCCTGGAACTGTCCCAGGTCGGTCTGGTGACCGGCAAACCGAGCCAGGGCTGATCATGACTGCCAGACTCCCCATCGATCCGCCCCCGGTGAAGACCTCGCCGTTGCGCCTGCTCAAGTGGACTGCGGGCCTGCTGCTGGGTGCCGTGGCGGCCTGGCTGCTGTGGCAGTGGGCCAACGACATGAGCGGCGTGCGCCGTGAAGCACCCAAGGTGCCGACCATTATCCCGCTGCCGCCTCCGCCCCCACCACCGCCGGAGAAACCCAAGGAGCCGGAGCCCCAGGTCGAGGAGAAGGTGGTCGAGCCAGAGCCGACCCCGGAACCCGAAGAGGTCAAGCCCGAGGAAGAGGCACCGCCGTCGCCGGTCGATGACCTGGCGAACCCGATGCAAATGGACGGCGATGCCCAGTCCGGCAACGACGCCTTCAACATCGGTGCTGGCAAGGGCGGTGGCATGGCCGGGGCAGGGGGCGGACGCCTCGGCAATGGTACTTACAGCCAGTTCCTGGCGTTCACTTTTCAGCGCTTGCTGCGGGAAAACCCCGACCTGCGCAGCCTGGCGTTCTCGC
Organism: Pseudomonas sp. PF05; assembly: GCF_056521845.1. Taxonomy (NCBI): domain Bacteria; kingdom Pseudomonadati; phylum Pseudomonadota; class Gammaproteobacteria; order Pseudomonadales; family Pseudomonadaceae; genus Pseudomonas; species Pseudomonas sp. PF05. Next base: position 28,972 of record NZ_JBWLPW010000031.1, read on the forward strand.
TGCAGGCCGATGTCTGGCTCAGTGCCGTGGGCGAAATCACCCGGGTCGAGCTGGTCAAGTCCAGCGGCAACCCGCAAGTGGACGAACAAGTTATTTCCGCCCTGCGAGCCGCGCCCCATTTGAATGAACGGCCACCGGCCTCCCTGACTTTACCCGTGCGCTTGTCCTTGCAGGGACGGCGGCCGGGTTAACCGACTATTTGAAAGTTTGCCAAAGGAGTTGTGTGCAGATGATTTCCAATGTGAATCGATTATCGTGGGCGATCGGCCTGGTGGTCCTGAGCCTGGCCGGGCACGCGGCCGCCGCCCCGGCGCCTTCGGAAAACGCCACGATCAATCTGATCCGCCTGCTGGTGCAGCAGGGCGTGTTGAAACAGGACCAGGCCGATGGCTTGATCGCCCAGGCTGAACGGGAAGCCGTGCAGGCCCGCCAGGCGGCCACGGCGGTTGCTGCAGCGCCGGCCGGTGCGCCGGGGGACGTGCGGGTGCAATACGTGCCGAACATCGTGCGTGAACAGATCCGCGACCAGGTCAAGGCTGAAGTCATGGCCACCGCCAAGCAGGAAAACTGGGCCCAGCCCAACACTTTTCCGGACTGGGTCTCGCGCATCAGTTTCGATGGCGACATTCGCCTGCGGGATGAGTCGCGCTATTACTCGGGCACCAACAGCAACGAAATCGTCGACTTCGCCCGGCTCAATGACAAGGGGCCCTACGACGTCAACCCTAACAGCAGCTCCAGTCTGCCGCCGTTGCTCAACACCCGCGAAGACCGCGAGAACCTGTTCCGCCTGCGTGCACGCCTGGGTATGAAAGCGGTGATTGCCCCGCAATGGAGCGCGGGTATCCGCATCGGCACCGGCTCGGACAACAACCCGGTGTCCACCACCCAGACCCTCGGTGGCGGTTTTGGCAAGAAAGACATCTGGCTCGACCAGGGCTACCTGACCTGGAAGCCATCGGACGAATTGACCCTGACCGGCGGGCGTTTCGCCAACCCGTTTTTCTCCACCGACCTGTTGTATTCCGGTGATCTGAACTTCGATGGCGTGGCGGCGAACTTCAACCACAAGCTCAATCAGGATTGGGGCGTGTTCGGTACGCTCGGTGCGTTCCCGGTGGAGTACACCAACGACACCAGCACCAGCAATGGCAGCGACAAGGAGGAGAGCGACAACAAGTGGCTGTACGGTGCGCAACTGGGGGCCAACTGGGCCATCAACGACAGCAACCGGATCAAGGGGGCCCTGGCCTATTACCGCTTCGACGACATCGAAGGCCAGCGCTCTTCGCCGTGCCAGCCTTGGGCCGGTGATCCAGGCTGCGACAGCGACGGTTCGCGCGTGGCGTTCATGCAGAAGGGCAACACCGTGTTCCTGCTGCGCGACATCACGCCCAACCCCCTCAACCCGTCCACCACGCCACAGCCGCAATACGTCGGCCTGGCCTCGGAATTCAACCTGCTGGACCTGAATTTTGCTTGGGACACCGATCTGCCCGAAGACCTGAAACTGCGCAGCCAGGCCCACTACGTCCACAACCTGGGCTACGACGAGGGCGAGATGCGCAAGCGCTCCGCGGGGCAGTTCGCCAACAACCTGGACGAGAACGGCGAGGTGGAAAGCGGCGCCAACGCCTGGATGCTGCAGTTCACCCTTGGCAACTCGCTGGAGCTCAAGCGCGAAGGCGACTGGAACCTGTTCGCCGGCTACAAGTACATCCAGCCCGATGCCTTGCCGGACGGCTTCAACGATTCGTCATTTCATCTGGGTGGCACCAACGCCAAGGGTTATTTCCTGGGCGGCAACTATGGCCTGGCGAGCAATGTCTTCGCCACCGGTCGCTGGTTGAGTTCCGAAGCGGTGTACGGCGCGCCGTACGACATCGATGTCTTGCAGCTTGAAATCAACACGCGCTTTTAAGCGCAGGGAGGCCTCATGAAAAGGCGAGCCAAATACCCATGCCCGGCAGCGTTGCTGACGCTGGGCCTGCTGCTCAGTGGCGTGGCTCACGGCGAAGGCCTGGAAGAGCGGCTGCGGGCCCAACTGCGTAGCACTACTGCCCAGTTGCAAACCCTGCAAAGCGAGCAGGCCCAGGCCAGCGCCGCTCGTCGGGCGGCCGAGAGCCAGGCCAAAGAAGCCCAGGCGCAGATCAAGCAGTTGACTGCGCAATTGACCAAGGCCCAGGCCCTGGCCGAACAACTGGCCGGCCACCAGCAAAGCCTGCAAAACCAGGCCCAGGCCCAGGTGGCGGCGAGCAACGAGCAGATTGGCAAATTCAAGAAAGCCTATGAAGAACTGTTGGTCCTGGCCCGTGGCAAAGAGGCCGAGCGCGCCCGTCTGGAGGGGCAATTGACCGAGCGTGACACACAAGTGCAGCAATGTTCGGTCAAGAATCAACAAATGTACGAAGTCGCCAAGACACTGCTGCATGCCTACGAAACCATTGATGTGACCGACATCGTGAAGATCCGCCAGCCGTTCGCGGCCAAGGCCCGGGTGCGTTTCGAAGAGTTGGCCCAGGGGTTTGGCGATGATCTCTACAAGAACCGTTTCGATGCGCCCCAGGCCTCGATCACTCACTGAACAGAACAAGGAAGAAGCGAGCATGACCTCAATGATTGAACATGTGGGTACCAAATCCTTGACCGAGTGGTTGCAGGCCGCGGGCTATCGGGTCAACGAAACCGAGCAGAACGGCATCGTGCAACTGCTCAGCGCCAGCCAGGGCATCGGCTTTGCCGTGCGTTTGGGCAATCCTGCGCCGACAGCGGGCCAATACCTGGACTTCACCTTCAGCTGTGCCTTGCGGGTACAGGGCGAGTTGCCAGCGGGATTGGTAGAGTTGTGGAACGCCTCGCGCCGCTTTGCCCGGTTGTCGCTGCAGGGCGAATTCCTGGTGATGGAAATGGACGTGGTGGTCGCGGCAGGCGTGAGCGCCGATCATTTGCGCAGCCACCTGGAACTGTGGGATCGCCTGTTGCAGGAGTTCATTGTCTACCTGCGTGAGTACAGCCAGAACGCGGCGCGCCTGCAAACCCCGGCCGAGCCCGTCGAGGCGCCATCGGAGGAGGCCGTCGCATCGTGAAGAAGCCGACGTTCGTCATCAGCGCCGCAGCGCTGGGCCTGCTCGCCGTGGCGCTGGTACTGGGCCTGCGGCCGGGAAGCGATCCGGTCGCCGCGGTACAGACCGTCAGCGTTGCTACGGCTCAATCGCCGAGCCTGGCGCGCTTGGGCAACCAGCACGTCAGCCCCGATGAACTCAAGACACTGCTGGCCGCACTGGCCCCCGAAGTTCGCCAGCAAATGCGTGGCAATCGGGCAGCACTGGAAGGCTGGATCCGTGCCCGCCTGGCGGAAAAAGCCGTGTTGGAACAGGCCGATGCCCAAGGCTGGCGCGAGCGGCCCGAGGTGGAGCGCCAGACGCGGGCGGCGGCTGAGCAGATTGTGTTTCGCGACTACTTGCAGTCGGTCAGCCAGGTGCCCGCCGGGTACCCCAGTGAAGACGAGTTGAAGCAGGCTTACGACGCCGGGAAAGCCAACTGGACCGCGCCGGCGTTGTACCGCGTCAGCCAGATTTTCCTGGCAGCCACCGAGCCGCAAACCGTAGAGGCGGTGCGCCGGCAAGCGCTGGAACTGAGCAAAAAGGCCCAGGCGTCACCCGCTGAATTTGCCGAGCTGGCCAGCCGTTTTTCCCAGGACCGCACCAGTGCCGAGCGCGGCGGTGACAGTGGTTTGCAACCGTTGCAGCAGTTGGTCCCGCCGGTGCGTGAGGCGGTGGCGCGCCTGAAGGTCGGCGCGGTGTCGGACCCGGTGCAGAGCCCGGCGGGGTTTCATGTCATCAAGCTCACCGAACAACAGCCGGCCCGGGAAGCGACCCTGGACGAGGTCCGCGAACGCTTGACCCAGGCCCTGCGCGCCCAGCGCCAGGAACAAATCGCCAAGGCCTACCTGGATGGCATGCTCGACACGGCGACGTTGAGCATCGATGGCGCGCAGTTGAGCAAGGTGCTGGAGGAGGGGCTTTAGGCAGGTCTACACCCACAAGCTCGCGCTGGGCCCTGTAGGAGCTGGCGAAGCCTGCGATCTTTTGATCTTGATCTTGATCTTGATCTTGATCTTGATCTTGATCTTTCGCTTGGGATTCAA
>NZ_JBWLPW010000032.1:0-32977 GCF_056521845.1 Pseudomonas sp. PF05
AAAGCTTGCTCGCGATGGGGCCAGTCCAGGCGCTGCAAACCCAATGCCTGTTGATAAACCCCGACAACGCGGCTACCTGCCTGCCCTCTTCTTCAATCACCTCGCGCAACTGTTCCTGGTCTGGAAACGCTCACCCACGGGGCAGGAAGACGTCGGCCAGCAGTTGATTGCGCGGCAAGCCGGCCAGGTACAAGCGCTTGGCAAAGGCCTCGACCCAGTCGGGATGGCCGCAGAGTAAGGCCTGGGTTTGCCGGGAAACAAGCCGCAGTTGCGCCAAGGCGGACGGCGCCTCGGCCGCGGTCATCAGTTCCACGCTGAGGTTGTGATGCTTGGCCGCCAGCGCCGCCAGGGGTTTGGCCAGGTAATGGCCGGCTGCATCAGGGGCCACGTGAATAAGGCGAATCGCGCCTTGGTGATGCTGGCGCAAAGCTTCGCGCAGCAAGCCAAACAACGGCGCCAGGCCAGTGCCGGCCGCAAGCAACCACAGCGGCCTGTCGTGCCAGTCGGGGTCGTAATGCAGGGCACCGCCGCGCAGTTCGCCCAGGCGGATCGAGTCACCGGCCTTCATCTGCCGGGCCGCATCAATGAACTGGCCGGGCTCGCGGCAATCGAGGTGGAACTCCAGGAAACGGTCTTCCTCGGGCAGGCTCGCCAAGGAATATGGCCGGGCCACGTCGCCGGCCCACAGCACCAGGTGCTGCCCGGCCTGATAACGCAGCGGCCGCTCGGGGGTGACGCGCAGGCGCAGCACCTGGCCACCGAGCCAATCCACCGCCGCCACGTGGGCGGCCTGGCCGTCGCGTTGCGGGTCGAAGGTGTGGATCTGCACATCCTCGACCACCTGGCATTGGCAGGCCAGCCGCCAGCCCTGGTCGCGTTGTACCGGGCTCAGGGCGTCGGGACGGCTGTCGCGCACATCGCCCTCCACGCACTGCACCAGGCACGCATGGCAACTGCCAGCGCGACAACTGTAGGGTACCGCCACGCCGGCGCTGTTCAAGGCGTCCAGCAGGTTACTGCCTGCCGCCACCGTCCATTGCCGACCGGCGACTGTCAGTTCAGGCATCGACGTTCTCCCAGGCGGCGGCGCACCGATTGCGGCCGTCTCGCTTGGCACGGTACAGGGCCTGGTCGGCACGCTGCAACGCGTTGTCCAGGTCATCGCCCATTTCCAGCATCGTCAGGCCCGCCGACAAGCTGAGGGCGCCGACCTGCAGACCGATCAGCTCGACCTCAGTGAACGCCAGCCGCAGCCGCTCGCAGCAGGCCGTCAGGCGCTGGGGGTCGCAGGCGGGCAGCAGCATGACGAATTCCTCGCCGCCATAACGGGCCAATACATCGCCCTCGCGCAGGCACGCCGTGGCGACCGCGGCAAATGCCTGCAGCACCTGGTCGCCAGCAGCGTGGCCGTGCAGGTCGTTGATGCGTTTGAAATGGTCGAGATCAATCAGGGCCAGGCCATGGGCGATGCCGGGCCTGAGGGTGTTGAGTTCGCGCGAAGCCAGGCGCAGGAAGTGCCGGCGATTGAACAGCCCGGTCAGCTCATCGGTAGCCACCAGGTCTTCGAGCTGGCGCATCATCCCGCGCAAGGTGTCCTGGTGCGCCTGCAGGGCAAACCGCCGCTGGCGCATGCGTTGGCGTGATATCTGGACGTAGCGGGCGTAAAACACCAGCCACACCAGCACGAGAAACAACACGGCCACCTGCAACCCGGCCAAGGTAGGGTCGGGAAGCCTGAAGAAGTAACCGTCCCACAGGGTAATAGCGGTGAAGCTGATGAACACCAGCGTCGCACAGCGCACGAAGGCCCGGCGTGACAGGTGAAACAGCCCGAACAGCAGGATCAATACATAAAACACCAGGAACACGCCCCGGGCCTGGTCCAGGTGCGCCATCATCCAGGTCTGCCAACCCAGGCCGATCAACACCTGCACTTCGGTGAGGCTGGGGTCGGCGAAGCGCAGGTTGCGGTCGGTGATAAACAGCGCGAACAGCCCGGCCTGGCACAGCACCACCAACACGCTGCCGATGATGGCACCGCGCAACGAATCGAGGTAATGACCACTGAAAAATGCCAGCCACAACAAAACCAGTGCCAGCGCGTACGTCGCGGCCGCTAAAGCGAAGCGTTTCAGCAAAAGACGTTGAATGGCGTTATGGGTCAATCGTTGACTCACCATGGGAAAGGAAACTGACAGGAGGCGTCCTACGCTACAGGCCAGACGCCACTTTAGTGGCGTGTAGGACAAATGACCATTCAATTCTGGAGCAGAAAAATGGCGTCAAAGCAATGGCCTAGATTGACGCAGTGGTTTGGTGCCTGACACGTCACCTGTGCACCGCTCTGTTGGGCTGTGGGAGCAAAGCTTCTGTGGGAGCAAGGCTTGCCCGCGATGAAGATAACGCGGTCTCCCAGGGAATCGAGGCGCCTTAATCGCGGGCAAGCCTTGCTCCCACAAAGCCTTGCTCCCACAGGGGGCTAGCCTGCGATATACTGCCGCGCCTTTTTAGCGTCGCGCCAGCATGCCCGGCGTGCCTTATAGAGGTGCCGCCCGTCGACCGATGCACCCAAGCGGCCGGCACCTTATTGAATGTTCCCGTCTTTAGAGAGGAGCGCGACTCATGACCGTGATCAAGCAAGATGACCTGATTCAGAGCGTTGCCGACGCTTTGCAGTTCATTTCCTACTACCACCCCGTGGATTTCATCCAGGCGATGCACGAGGCCTACCTGCGCGAAGAATCGCCGGCGGCCCGTGACTCCATGGCGCAGATCCTGATCAACTCGCGCATGTGCGCCACCGGCCATCGGCCGATCTGCCAGGACACCGGCATCGTGACCGTGTTCGTGCGCGTGGGCATGGACGTGCGTTGGGATGGCGCGACCATGAGCCTGGACGACATGATCAACGAGGGCGTGCGTCGCGCCTACAACCTGCCGGAAAACGTCCTGCGTGCCTCCATCCTCGCCGACCCGGCAGGCGCACGTAAAAACACCAAGGACAACACTCCGGCGGTCATCCACTACTCCATCGTCCCGGGCAACACCGTGGAAGTGGATGTGGCGGCCAAGGGCGGCGGCTCCGAGAACAAGTCGAAGATGGCCATGCTCAACCCGTCCGACTCCATCGTCGACTGGGTGCTGAAAACCGTTCCGACCATGGGCGCCGGCTGGTGCCCACCGGGCATGCTGGGTATCGGCATCGGCGGCACCGCCGAGAAAGCCGCGGTGATGGCCAAGGAAGTGTTGATGGAATCCATCGACATCCACGAGCTCAAGGCCCGCGGCCCGCAGAACCGCATCGAAGAAATGCGCCTGGAGCTGTTCGAGAAGGTCAACCAACTGGGCATCGGCGCCCAGGGCCTGGGTGGCCTGACCACCGTGCTCGACGTGAAGATCATGGACTACCCGACCCATGCCGCCTCCCTGCCGGTGTGCATGATCCCCAACTGCGCCGCCACTCGTCACGCCCACTTCGTGCTGGACGGCAGCGGCCCGGCGTCGCTGGAAGCGCCACCGTTGGACGCCTACCCGGAAATCGTCTGGGAAGCCGGCCCGTCGGCCCGTCGCGTCAACCTGGACACCCTGACCCCGGAAGACGTGCAGAGCTGGAAACCGGGCGAAACCGTGCTGCTCAACGGCAAGATGCTCACCGGTCGCGATGCCGCGCACAAGCGCATGGTCGAGATGCTGAACAAGGGTGAAACCTTGCCGGTGGACCTCAAGGGCCGCTTCATCTACTACGTCGGCCCGGTCGACCCGGTAGGCGACGAAGTCGTCGGCCCGGCCGGCCCGACCACCGCCACGCGGATGGACAAGTTCACTCGCCAGATCCTCGAGCAGACCGGCCTGTTGGGCATGATCGGCAAATCCGAGCGCGGCCCGACCGCCATCGAAGCGATCAAGGACAACAAGGCGGTCTACCTCATGGCCGTCGGCGGCGCCGCTTACCTGGTGGCCCAGGCGATCAAGAAATCCAAGGTCCTGGCGTTCGCCGAACTGGGGATGGAAGCGATCTATGAGTTCGAGGTCAAGGACATGCCGGTGACTGTCGCCGTGGACAGCAAAGGCGAGTCGGTGCACATCACCGGTCCGGCGATCTGGCAGAAGAAAATCAGCGAAAGCCTGGCGGTGGAAGTGCAGTAACACGCACGCAAGCGTTCTGGAAAAGGCCGGTGGGTATCAAGCCCACCGGCCCTTTTTTGCGCAGATGACGCCATTTATCGGCACACCTGATGACCTGTCAGATCTGACAGGTTACACCCTTGATGTCTCTTGGCATGCTCAGCCTGGCTGGGGATTGCCCCTGGCGCTGATCAAGGGATGAACCGTCCATGGCAGAGCAATCGCCCCTCCAGATCGTCACACCAACCATCGCCGGCGGCGCCTCCATTGCCACCTTCGGCAACAGCTTCGGCACGGTAGGCACACGGGGCGCGGCCTCCTTTGAGTTACCGCTGCCCGTGTCGGGCGCCCGTCACCTGACGCCTGCCCTGGCCTTGCAATACAACAGCCAGAGCACCAATGACATCTTCGGCATCGGCATGCATTTGCCGATCCCCAGCATCACTCGTAAAACCAGCAAAGGCGTACCGCGTTACGACAGAGACGACGTGATGGTGGGCCCCGACGGGGTGGACCGCTGGCCTGACCTCGAGGGGCAAACCAGCCGAAAAATGGGCGGGCGCACTTTCGCGGTGGTGCGCTATTACCCCAGGATCGAGAGCGCCTTTGATATCTACGAACTCTGGACGTCCATCAATAGCCATCCGTTCTGGCGCGTACAGGGCAGCAATGGCCACGTGTATTGCTACGGCAAAAGCGAAGCGTCGCGCATTGCGGATCCGCAGGTCCCGTCGCGCATCGGCGAATGGCTGCTATTGGAAGAAGTCAGCCCGCTGGGCGAGCACATCTACTATCAATACACGGTCGATCCCGCAGAGTCCGAAGGCCCCCACGACTACCGCGCCCAACGTTACTTGCGCCGGGTCTGCTACGGCAATGCCACGGCCAGCGACACCTTGTATTGCTTCGAGGAAGAAGACCCGGCGAACCTGGCCTGGCACTTTCATCTGCTCCTGGATTACGGACAGCGCTCCCTCGATCTTGAGGAACAACCCGCCTGGACGCCCCTCGACGAGAACGCCTGGTTACTGCGCAGCGACCCGTTCCACCTCTACCGACACGGCTTCGAGATCGGCACGCGGCGCCTGTGCCATCAGGTATTGATGTTCCACCGTTTCCCCGCCGACGCCGAACCGGCGCTGGTGCGACGACTGGTGCTGGAGTACACCCCCACGACGCTGGGCTACAGCCTGTTGACGGCTGCCCACTACCAGGACTGGGGTGCCGAGGGTCGGGTCGAATACGCCCCTCCGGTGGAGCTTCAATACACCGATTTTGAGCCCAACCTCGAACCCGAGGCTTTTTTCGCCCTGGAGACCATGCCCGCCCTGGAGGACGGCCGGCACTACCAGTGCGTAGATCTGTACGGCGAAGGCGTTCCGGGTTTTTTATGTCGCTATACCAATGGCTGGTATTACCGCGAGCCCGAACGCAGCGCGGCCGATGACAACGACGAAATCGGTTACGGCCCTTGGACACTGCTGCCAAGCATCCCGATTGCCGCCGACAACCAAGCGGTGGCGCAGGTACTGACCGACCTGACCGGCAGCGGTCGCCTCAATTGGATCATCGCCCAGCCCGGCACCAACGGCTTTTATACGCTGAACCCAGATCGCAGTTGGTCGACTTTCATTGACTTCAAGCGCTTCCCCACGGAGTTCCTGCACCCCGCCGCGCAACTGGCCGACCTGGCCGGCGATGGCCTGCACTCGCTGGCCATGATCGGCCCCAAAAGCGTTCGGCTGTACGCCAACCTTCGCGAGGAAGGGTTCGCCCTGGGCGTGGACGTACCCCATGAGCCGGACAGCGACTTGCCGTTGTTCAGCGATGTGCGCAGTGAACTGGTGCTCTTCGGCAATATGCTGGGCAGCGACAGCACCGAGCTGTGCCGTATCCGCTTCAATGAAATCAAATGCTGGCCGAACCTGGGCCACGGACGTTTCGGCGAAGGCTTGGTCATGAGCGCTCTTCCCTTCACGTATGCCGAGTTCAATGCCGAACAGGTACGGATCGCGGATCTGGACGGGTCCGGCGCACCGGCGTTGATCTACCTCAAGAGCGACTGTTTCGAGATTTACTTCAATCGCGGCGGCAACGGTCTGGAGCAGACACCCGTCCAGGTGCCATGGCCCGAAGGCATACGCTACGACCGTCTCTGCCAGGTCACCCTGGCTGATCTGCAAGGGCTGGGTTGCAACAGCCTGATCCTGAGCGTGCCCCACCACCTGCCCGATATGAAACCCCGGCATTGGCGCTACGACTTCGTCGCCACACGCCCCTACGTTCTCAGCGCCACGAACAACAACATGGGTTGCCGCAGCACCTTGGCCTACCGCAGCAGCGCACAATTCTGGCTGGATGAAAAAAAACAACGCCAGGCAACGGGCGCATCGCTGGCCTGCTATCTGCCCATGGCCTTGCCGCTGGTGGCGCGTCAACAACAATTGGACGAGATTACCGGCAACTGCCTGACCCAGCGTTTCACCTATTTCGAAGGGTACTACGACAGCTATCACCGCGAGTTCAGAGGCTTCGGTCGGTTGTATCAGCTCGACAGTGAAAGGCCCTTGGACGAGGTGGACGATGGACTCACCGCGCCGGTGCTGGTCAAGACCTGGTTTCACACCGGCAGCAGCGTCGACCAACCCCTCACGGACTGTTTCGAAGACGATACCGATGCGCCGCCGCTCGGCCCCACGCTGCTGGCCCGGTTCCATCGACGGGACAAGGCCGACGACATCATCACACCGGACCCTGATACCGCACGGGAAATGGCCTACGCCCTGGGCGGCCATGTACTGCGCACCGAGACCCATCCCGTCGACTCGAACACTCCGAACAGGCCGTACACGGTCGCCCGCCAACGTTATCTGCTGCGCCATCCCCATGATCATCACAAGAGCCTGCTGGTCCTGGCGCTGGAAACAGTGAGTCATCAATACGACGGCTTCATCAGCGATCCACAGGCCCAGCACGCCATCACGCTTGGCTGGAACCACCACGGCCAGCCGGTGCACAGCTTCGTGGTTCATTACGCCCGGCGCCTGAGCGCTGATGATGATCCCCCCTTCGAAGACGAAGACGAGAACACGTGGTGGCGTGATGCCCATGACGATCAGCAGCAAGTGTTCCAACTCGTCGAAAGCCGGGCCGAGCCAGTGGACTTGCATGACGAAGCAGGACAACGCATACAGCTCGGCCTGCCCTGGCGCGCTCGGACCAACGGCCTGACACTCCCCAAAGGCGAGCTCCCCCTGGGGTTGACCCCACAACAAATCAGTTATGAACGTTTCCTGGAGCACCAAGACTCGGATCCCTGGACGAACGCCCGGGTGCTGATCGCCCTGGAAGAACAAAGCTACCTGCGTGACGACTCGGACAATATCCTGTTCCAAGCCTTGCGCGGTCCGTTGGAAGTGGCCGAGTTCGACAAGCAGGCGCTGGACGCCTACGACGCCGTGCCAGCCCCCTTCGACATCCGCCAGCAATTGGAGACGATTGGCTTCGAACCCATGAAGCTGTTCCTGCCCGAAGACCCGGGCAAGGACGACGCCCAGGACCTGTGGTCCAAGAAAGTCGGTTTCGCCACCTACCTGCCGCTCGATGGTTTTTTCCATATAAGCGCCTTGCAGGAAACCCAGAGCCATGGCGTTACCACGACCGAATACGACACCTATCACTTGATGCCCACCGCCGTCACGCTACCGGACGGGTGTGCGACCCGCATCGAATATGACTATCACTGGCTGCTGCCGCGAAAAATCGTCGACGCCAACGACAACGTCCAGGAAGCGCTTTATGGCTCGGCCGCGGTGCCCTTGGGCATCACCTTTCACGGCACCGAGAATGGCGCTCCGGCAGGCTTCGATGCCATCGACACTTATGAGCCTCCCGACGATCTGTCTCCAGCCCATGCCATTGCCAACCCCGAGGCCACCCTGGGCAACATGGCCAGCGCCGTGCGGATAGAAGACATGAGTTGGATGGGCACGCTTGACCTGGCGCTGGTGCTGGCGACGCAGCGCGACGAGTGGATCAGCGCCCGTTATGTGCTGCCCAGCGGCCACATCCGTGCGTCGGCGCGGGTTCGCCTGGCCCGACTCAAAACCCGTACCGCCGGCGAGGAACTGCTCTGGACTTTGATCCAGGCGATGGCCCGGGAGCCGGCTCACAGCGTCGTGCTGAGCGCCGATCGTTATCCGAATGATCCATTGCGCCAGATCCGCATCACCCTCAGCGCCGTCGACGGTTTTGGCCGTGCCTTGCAAAGCAAGCAACGGGTCGAGGCGGGAAAAGCCTACGCCGTGGCCGAAGACGGCTCGCTGTTACTGGACGACCAGGGGCGTCCCATCCAGCACGAGGCCAACTCACGCTGGCGCGTCAGCGAACGGGTCGAGTACAACAACAAAGGCTTGGTGACGCGGGTCTATCGTCCTTATTTCGCCGATGCCTGGCGCTACATCAACGACGCCTCGTTGCGCGAACACGGTTATCACGACAGGCAGTTCTACGATCCGCCCGGGCGGTTGGTCAAGGTCATCAATGCCAAGGGACACGAAGCCTGGCATGTCTACCATCCGTGGTACCAGTGCGATCACGATTACAACGATACCGATCCGGGGAATTGACGCGTGGACAAAAAAACTGGCTTTGTACAAAGGGAGCCGAACCACTGACAATCCGTTTTTTTGCTGACGCAAGCCAAAGCCTCTAGACAGTGATCAATGGTACTCGACGCTGGGGAACATCACGGCCGACAGTGACATGCTATCGTGCCCGTCCCTGTCCAGCCCTTGAAACCATCACATGCCCGCAATGCCACGTCCTTTGCGCCTGTCGTTGTACATCCTGCTGATTCTTGCCGGCGCCGCCCTCGCCGCCGCCCTGGCCGTGCGCCATGCCGAACGCGTGGCCCTGGAGGAGGACGCCCGCCGCGCAAGCCAGCAACTGGCACTGTATGCCAACTCGTTGCACACCCTGATCGAACGCTATCGCGCCCTGCCCGCCGTGCTGGCGCTGGACCCGCAGCTACGCGACGCCCTCAAGGGCCCGGTCAACCCGGCGCAACAGGATGCCTTGAACCGCAAGCTGGAAAAGATCAACGGCGCCGCGCAATCCTCGACATTGGAGTTGCTCGACCACACCGGCCTGGCGGTCGCCGCGAGCAACTGGCAGTTGCCCAGCAGCTATGTCGGGCACAACTATGGTTTCCGCCCTTATTTCCTCCAGACCCGTACCCTTGGTACCGGGCGGTTCTATGCGGTGGGCGTGACCAGCGGCATCCCGGGCTATTTTTTGTCCAGCGCGGTGACCGACGACAACGGTGAATTCCTCGGCGCGATGGTGGTAAAGCTGGAGTTTCCGGAGTTGGAGCGCGAATGGCGCCAGGGCAGCGACACGCTATTGGTCAGCGATGCGCGGGGCATCATCTTCATCGCCAACCGCCCGGGCTGGCGTTATCGCCACTTGCAGCCGCTGAGCGACAGCGACCGAGCCGAACTCAAGGCCACCCGTCAATACGACAAACAACCGTTGCAACCGCTGGCCCATGAGCCCCTGCGACACTTTGACGACAATAGCCATCTGGCCCGGGTCGAGACGCCCGATGGCTCGACGGACTACCTGTGGAAATCCTTGCCACTGACCGCCGAAGGCTGGACGCTGCACTTGCTGCGCCGTCCGCAGATCGCCTTCGAAGACCTGCGCAACGCCGGGCTCGCCGCCGCCGGGTTATGGCTGACGCTGGTGTTCCTGCTGCTGTTTCTCAACCAGCGCTGGCGCCTGGCAAGGTTGCGCCAGCGCAGCCGCGAAGAGCTTGAACGGTTGGTCGAAGAACGTACCCGGGATCTGCGCACCGCCCAGGACGGGCTGGTGCAATCGGCCAAGTTGGCGGCATTGGGACAGATGTCGGCGGCCTTGGCCCATGAAATCAACCAGCCCTTGACCGCCCAGCGCATGCAACTGGCGACCCTGCGCTTGCTGCTCGATCACGGTCGGGTCGATGACGCCTACAAGGCCCTCAAACCGGTGGACGACATGCTGACCCGCATGGCCGCCCTCACCGGCCACCTGAAGACCTTTGCCCGCAAAAGCCCCAGCGGCCTGCGCGAGCGCCTGGACCTGGCGGCGGTGGTGGACCAGGCGCTGCAACTGTTGGACACGCGTCTGCGCGACGAACAGATCAGTACCGTGCTGTACCTGACTCGACCAGCCTGGGTACGCGGCGATGCGATTCGCCTCGAACAGGTGTTGATCAACCTGCTGCGCAATGCCCTCGACGCCATGGCCGGCCAACCCATCAAGCGCCTGGAGGTGCGCCTGGAGGCCGATGAGCAATTGTGGCGCCTGACCGTCAGCGACAGCGGCACCGGCATCGCCGAGGAACACCTGGCCCAGGTCTTCGATCCGTTCTTCACCACCAAGGCGGTGGGCGACGGCCTGGGTCTGGGGCTGGCGGTTTCGTTTGCAATCATCCATGAATCCGGTGGACGGCTGACGGCGGACAACCACGAGAACGGCGCGGTATTCTGCGTGACCTTGCCCATCGATCAGGAGACGCAACTGCATGCTTGATTCAGTCATGGTCGTTGACGACGAAGGCAGCATTCGCAGTGCCGTCGAACAATGGTTGAGCCTGTCGGGATTCCAGGTGCAGTTGTTCAGCCGCGCCGACGAATGCCTGGCGCGGTTGCCGGAGCATTTCCCCGGAGTGATCCTCAGCGATGTGCGCATGCCCGGCCTCAGCGGCCTGGAGCTGTTGGCCGAAGTGCGCCGCCGCGATCCCGACCTGCCGGTAATTCTGTTGACCGGCCACGGTGACGTGCCCATGGCCGTGGAGGCCATGCGCGACGGCGCCTACGACTTCCTGGAAAAACCCTTCAGCCCCGAAGCCTTGCTCGGCAGCCTGCGTCGGGCCCTGGACAAGCGCACCCTGGTCCTGGAGAACCGTCGCCTGCATGAACAGGCCGACGCCCGGTCCCGCCTCGACGGGACGCTGCTGGGGGTTTCCCGTGCGTTGCAAAACCTGCGGCGCCAGGTGCTGGACCTGGCGGCACTGCCGGTCAACGTGTTGATCCGCGGCGAAACCGGCAGCGGCAAGGAACTGGTCGCCCGTTGCCTGCACGACTTCGGCCCCAGGGCGAGCAAACCCTTTGTCGCATTGAACTGCGCGGCCATTCCCGAACCGCTGTTCGAGGCCGAGCTATTCGGCCATGAAAGCGGCGCCTTCACCGGCGCCCAGGGCAAGCGCATCGGCAAGCTCGAATACGCCGACGGGGGCACGCTGTTTCTCGACGAAATCGAGAGCATGCCCCTGGCCCAGCAGGTCAAGTTGCTGCGGGTGTTGCAGGAGCAGAAGCTCGAACGCCTGGGTTCCAACCAGAGCATCCATGTGGACCTGCGCATCATCGCCGCCACCAAGCCCGACCTGCTGGACGAAGCCCGGGCCGGGCGTTTTCGCGAAGACCTGGCCTATCGCCTGAACATCGCCGAACTGCGCCTGCCGCCGCTGCGTGAACGGCGCGAGGACATTCCCTTGCTGTTCGAGCACTTCACCCACAGCGCCGCCGAACGCCTGGGCCGCCGCGCCGCGCCCCTGAGCGGCCCGCAATTGAGCCATCTGCTCAGCCACGACTGGCCGGGCAACGTACGGGAACTGGCCAACGTCGCCGAACGCCAGGTGTTGGGGCTCGATCAACTGCCCGTCCTGGAGACCGAGCCGGGCCAATCCCTCGCGGCCCAGCAGGAAGCCTTCGAAGCCCAATGCCTGCGCGCCGCCCTGACCCGGCACAAAGGCGATGTGAAAGCGGTGCTCGAAGAACTGCAACTGCCACGCCGCACCTTCAATGAAAAGATGCAGCGGCATGGGTTGAACCGGGAGATGTTCTTGTAGGGGCGCAGGTTTTGGGAGGCCCAATCAACCCTCTTCACGAGCAGGCTCGCTCACCATTTTGTCCGGCGTACACATGCCCCTGTGGGAGCGAGCTTGCTCGCGATGGCGCCGGTACAGCCGCCCCCTGCATAAGCGGATTCCCGCCCACACCCCCAGCCACAATGAGCGGATTTCCGCTCACCTGCCGCCACAAACCCCTCTAAACCGGCCTTCCGCCATCTGGCACAGCTCCTGCTATAGCCCTGTCAGGCTGCGTTCCTACGCGCTCCACAAAAACAATTAAACGAAGGATCCTTCAATGGACAACTCCAACGCCCTGCCCATTGGGTCGGCTGCCGTGCCCGCCCGTGAAAGAACCACCGCCAGCCGGATCAAATCGATCTTCAGCGGCTCGGTTGGCAACATGGTCGAGTGGTATGACTGGTACGTCTACGCCGCGTTCTCGTTGTACTTTGCCAAAGTATTTTTCCCGGCCGGGTCATCCACGGCACAATTGATGAAAACCGCCGCGATCTTCGCCGTAGGCTTTTTGATGCGCCCGATCGGTGGCTGGCTGATGGGCCTGTACGC
The DNA here is from genome assembly GCF_056521845.1 of Pseudomonas sp. PF05. Lineage (NCBI taxonomy): Bacteria > Pseudomonadati > Pseudomonadota > Gammaproteobacteria > Pseudomonadales > Pseudomonadaceae > Pseudomonas > Pseudomonas sp. PF05. The sequence goes on from NZ_JBWLPW010000032.1 coordinate 12,587, forward strand.
TGATCGCGCTGGCCGCAAGGCGGCACTGATGGCCTCGGTGTACCTGATGTGCTTCGGCTCGCTGATCATCGCCCTGAGCCCCGGCTACGAAACCATCGGCGTCGGTGCGCCGATCCTGCTGGTGGTGGCCCGTTTGCTCCAGGGCCTGTCGGTGGGCGGCGAATACGGCACCTCGGCAACCTACTTGAGCGAAATGGCGACAAAGGAACGTCGCGGCTTCTTCTCCAGCTTCCAATACGTGACCCTGATCTCCGGCCAACTCATCGCCTTGGGCGTGTTGATCGTGCTGCAACGGTTCCTCACCACCGAAGAGCTGTACGCCTGGGGCTGGCGCATCCCGTTTGCCATCGGCGCGCTGTGTGCGATCGTGGCGCTGTACCTGCGTCGCGGCATGGAAGAAACCGAGTCGTTCACCAAGAAGGAAAAAGCCAAGGAAAGCGCGATGCGCACCTTGATGCGCCATCCAAAAGAGCTGATGACCGTGGTCGGCCTGACCATGGGCGGCACCCTGGCGTTCTACACCTACACTACCTACATGCAGAAATACCTGGTGAACACCGTCGGCATGAGCATCTCCGACTCCACCACCATTTCCGCTGCCACGCTGTTCCTGTTCATGTGTCTGCAACCGGTGGTCGGCGGGCTGTCGGACAAGATCGGTCGCCGGCCGATCCTGATCGCCTTCGGCATCCTCGGCACGCTGTGCACCGTTCCGATCCTCACGGCCCTGCACTCCGTCCAGAGCTGGTGGGGCGCGTTCTTCCTGATTATGGCCGCGCTGATCATCGTCAGCGGCTACACCTCGATCAACGCCGTGGTGAAAGCCGAGTTGTTCCCCACCGAAATCCGCGCCCTGGGTGTCGGCCTGCCCTACGCGCTGACCGTGTCGATCTTCGGCGGCACCGCTGAATACATCGCACTGTGGTTCAAGAGCATCGGCATGGAAACCGGCTACTACTGGTACGTGACGGCGTGCATCGCCGTGTCGCTGTTGGTGTACATCACCATGAAAGACACCCGCAAGCACTCGCGGATCGTCACCGACTGACAGCCAAGTCGAACAAAAAAGGGGCGAACCTGTTCAGGTTCGCCCCTTTTTTTGTTCGGCAGATCCAACGATTTACCTGACATTAATCTCTGGTTAATGCCCGACCTCCATCCTCACCCTCAATAGAACGCCATTCGATACCCCGGTAAATGGGCCTCATTGACCGTTCTGTGGCAACTGTCGATGCATCGATTTAATCGATTGATATAAGCGTCTTTTTGCGCTTTTTAATCAAATTAACGAGCGTAATATGAACTCCACACCCACGGCGCCTAACGCCAAACATTCTGGAGCACGACCATGAAAACCAAACTGATCATCGCCCTGACCCTTTCCGTACTGGCTGCCAACACCTTTGCTGCCGACGGTTTCGACCGCACCAGCTCGGCCATCGCCGCCGATGGTTATGACCGTACTAGCGCCGCTACCGTCGCAGCAGATGGTTATGACCGCACTGGCGGCGCTACCGTCGCTGAAGATGGCTTCGACCGCACTGGCGGCGCCACCGTCGCTGAAGATGGCTTCGACCGCACTGGCGGCGCTACCGTCGCTGAAGACGGCTTCGACCGCACTAACGGCGCCACCGTCGCTGAAGATGGCTTCGACCGCACTAACGGCGCTACCGTCGCTGAAGATGGCTTCGACCGCACTAACGGCGCCACCGTCGCTGAAGATGGCTTCGACCGCACTAACACTGCTGCCATCAGCTAATCCGAGAACGACACCCTCACAGCCCGGCTTCGGCCGGGCTTAGTTATTCATGGGACATGGAAAAAGGAAGACCGTCAGTGGTTTTGTTATCGCCGCTCCCACAAAGTCCCAGGGTGCTGACAAAAACAGTGCGGCCCTGCACTATCTTCCAATCCCTTGAAACCCCACCGAAGGACCTTCTTCAACCATGCCCGATGACATCCATTTCTATGAACCCGCCAGCGGCCACGGCCTGCCCCACGACCCGTTCAACGCCATCGTTGGCCCGCGCCCCATTGGCTGGATTTCGTCCCAGGATGCAGAAGGCCGCCTGAACCTGGCGCCCTACAGTTTCTTCAACGCCTTCAACTACATTCCGCCGATCATTGGCTTCTCCAGCGTCGGGCGCAAAGACAGCCTGAACAACATCGAACAGACCGGAGAATTCGCCTGGAACCTGGCCACGCGCCCGCTGGCCGAGCAGATGAACCAGAGCTGCGCGATGGTCGCGCCAGAGGTCAATGAGTTCGAACTGGCGGGTTTGACGACAGCGCCGTCACGGGTGATCCAGGTTCCGCGCGTCGCCGAAAGCCCGGTGTCCTTCGAGTGCAAGGTCACGCAGATCATTCAATTGCAGCGGGCGGATAAAGGGTTGGTGCCCAGTTGGCTGATCCTCGGCGAAGTGGTCGCCGTGCATATCGCCAAGTGGCTGTTGAAGGATGGGGTATACGACACCGCAGCCGCCGAGCCGATCTTGCGCGGTGGCGGGCCGGCGGATTATTTCCAGTTGGGGCCTGAGGCGTTGTTCAAGATGCATCGCCCCCAATAGAAAGTTTGCAACAAGGCATTTATCTGTGGGAGCAAGGCTTGCCCGCGATGAAGGCAACGCGGTCTGTCTTGAGAACCGAGGGGCCCGCATCGCGGGCAAGCCTTGCTCCCACAGCCTTAATCTCGTTGGTTCCAGATCAACCCGCCCTCGTCGTCGACACCCTTGAGACGGGTCAACTGCAGGGCTGCAGCTTCATCGGCTTTGACAGCCGTCTCGAAGGTCTGCTCTTCAAGGATCTTGTTGAAGCGCGGCGCACCTGAGCCGCCGATGGCCTTGGTGGCAATGGCGGCATAGTAGCCGCCTTCCCGGGGAACGACGGCAGAAACAGCTTCAAAGGTTTCAAAGGCTTTACGTGCCATGTCTTGTGCATCCTGGCGGTGGAAAATGACGCTCATTAAACCTTCAACCGGCCAGTTTGTGTACCTGTGCCCGGCACCCTTCAGTCGCCTGGGCGGCGGAGACTTCCCTGAAGGTGTGGAAATCCAGGCTGCTCACCACCAGGTCCTGCACCAGCTCGGCGAAAATCGCCATGGCCGGTGAATTGAAATAGGCGTCCATTGACGGCTGATTGACCCAGAGCCCGGACACCAGCCACAAATCAGCGTCGCATTGCGATTGCTGCAAGGCAAAGTGCAAGCAACCGGGAGCCAGGCGCGAGGGCGCGATCAGCGTACTCAGGCGCGCCCCCAGTTGCTTGGAGCAACCGCCGCGGGCCCGGATAAAAGCCATATGGCTGACGGGGATCTGTGTAGTCATGTTCAACCCTCCCAGGTAATCCGTTGTGCAGCCGGGGACAGCTGCGACAGGATCAAAGGTTAAGCGCCACGACGCCAGCTTCGTTAGTCGATTCCTGCCGACCCATTGCACGATCCTGCGCATCGGCGTCACAAAATTCGCCATCGATCCGGTCGAAACCCGGGAAGTTGAAACAAAAGGTTTCAAGCAAGTTTCGGTAACCTTGCACCGTCATGGCCCCTTGCGCCGTGCAGGATCAGGCAAGCTTTCAACAGGATGTTGCTACCGTTGCGCCTTGCACAAACATAAGCTTTTGTTCATCGCCCCCTATCGCCTGAGGATCCCGGCATGTCGCCACTCGACCACGCCCACGTCCCGCTGGACACGCACCTGGAACAACAGCGCGCCGAATTGGCGTCGATCATCGACCGCAACACCAGCGAAGACGGCAGCTACGCCACGGCCATCGGCTCGCTGAACCTGTCGCGCCACAGCAAGCCCCAAAAGTTCGCCCCGGTGCTGGCCCAACCGGCGCTGTGCATCATGGCCCAGGGCAGCAAACAGGTGCGCCTGGCCGATGAGTTCTTCAACTATGACCCGCTCCATTACCTGGTGGTCTCGGTGTCGATGCCGTTGAGTGGTTGCATCGCGGACGTATCGCCGCAAGAGCCGATCCTCGCCCTGCGCCTGGACATCGATCCGGCGGAAATCACCGCGTTGATTGCCGACGCCGGCCCCTTGGGCGTGCCGACACGCCTCGCCGGGCGCGGGCTGTATGTCGAACGCCTGGACACGCCGATGCTCGACGCCGTGCTGCGCCTGGCGCGGCTGCTCGACACGCCGAAGGACATCGCCATGCTCGCGCCGCTGGTGCGCCGGGAAATCCTCTATCGCCTGCTGCGCAGTCCCCAGGGCTATCGAATGTACGAAATCGCCATCGCCAACAGTCAGAGCCATCGCATCAGCCAGGCGATCAAATGGCTCAATGGCCATTTCGAACAGCCGCTGCGCATCGATGAACTCGCCCGGGAAGTGAACCTCAGCGTCTCGACCCTGCATCACCGCTTCAAGGCCATGACCGCCATGAGCCCGCTGCAATACCAGAAGCAACTGCGCCTGCAGGAAGCCCGGCGGCTGATGCTCGCCGAAGGGCTGGAAGCCTCGGCGGCGGGGTATCGGGTGGGTTATGAGAGCCCCTCGCAGTTCAGCCGCGAGTACAGCCGGTTGTTCGGCGCGCCGCCGTTGCGGGATCTGGCGCGGTTGCGGATGACTGTTTGACCTGAAGTTTGCGTAGCTTTTTCCGCCCTCTTCGCGAGCAAGCTTGCTCGCGATGAGGCCAGTAAAAGCACCTCATCTCTTGAACTCAGGCACCGAGCAACCGACACGCCTGCGCCGGTATGGTCACCGACACCGCATGCCCGATCCCCAGGTCCATGCCCTGGCAAGGCGTGCTCAGCGCCGTGAACGAAACTCCGGAACATTCCACCGTGGTCTCGACGGTCGCACCGATGTCCCGCACGAACGTCACCTTGCCCAGCAACCGGTTACCCGCCGTGGCCTGGGGCGTGGACAGTTGCACGTCTTCGGGGCGCACCAACAACTTGATCTTCTCGCCAGCGATAACGCTATGGCTGGCCGGCACGTCCAGCGTATCGCCGCCCGGCAGCCCGACCCGCCCGTTGCCCAGCGTCGTCGCCGGGAAAATGTTGCCTGAGCCGATGAAGTCGGCGACGAATTCATTGGCCGGGTGGCGGTAGATCTCGATCGGCGTACCGACCTGTTGCACCCGATGTTCCCCCAGCACCACGACGATGTCGGCCATGGTCATGGCTTCGCGCTGATCATGGGTCACTAAAATGGTGGTGATGTTCAACCGCTGTTGCAGTTGGCGGATTTCCACTTGCATCGACTCGCGCAACTTCGCGTCCAGGGCCGACAGCGGTTCGTCCAGCAAGAGGATTTTCGGTCGGGCGGCAATGGCCCGGGCAATCGCCACGCGCTGGCGCTGGCCACCGGAGAGTTTCGCCACGGGCCGGTCGATCATCGCCTGGAGCTGGATCAATTCCAGCAACTCCACCACCCGCGCCTGTTGCTCGGCCTTGCCTACGCCCCGCAGTTTCAGCGGATAGGCGATGTTCTCGCCGACGGTCATGTGGGGAAACAGGGCCAACGATTGAAACACCATGCCGAAGTTGCGCAGGTGCGCCGGGGTGTGGCCGATGTCTTGGCCGTCCAGGCGGATTTCGCCGCCGCTGAGGCTTTCCAGGCCGGCGATCATGCGCAGCAAGGTGGTCTTGCCACAGCCCGAAGGCCCGAGGAAACACACCAGCTTGCCCTCGGGCAAATGCAGGTTCACGTCCGTTACCGCGCAGGCCGAGCCGTAATGTTTCTCGACGTTTTCCAGTATCAGTCCAGTCATGTCTTCACCTCGAAATCAAAAGGAAACGCCGCCCTCGCCCACCAACTTCTCCAACGCCCAGATCAACACGAAATCGATCAGCACGATGAGCACGGCAAACGAAAAAACGGTGGGGTCCAGCGACGACACGGTGCGGCTGTACATCCAGATCGGCACGGTCATGACATCGATGGTGTAGAGGAAATAGGTCACGGTGAATTCGTTGAACGAGACAATGAACGCCAGCAGCATCCCGGCGAGAATCCCTGACTTCATCAACGGCACCACCACATCGATGATGGCCCGCCGTGGTGTCGCCCCGAGCATTCGCGCGGCTTCTTCGACTTCACTGCCGATACCGAGCATGGCGGCGGTGCAGTTCTTCACCACGAACGGCAAGGCGAGGATGACGTGGGCAATGACCAGCCGCGAGGTGGTCATCTGGAACGGCAAGCTGTCGAACACCAGCAGCAGCGCCAATCCCAGCACCACCATGGGAAACACCAGCGGCAGCGACATCAGTTGCAACGCCACCGCCTTGCCACGGAACTCGCAACGGGTCAGCGCGTAGGCCGCCGGCACCGCGATCAGCGTGGCGAATATCATCGTCAGGCAGGCCACCCACAAACTGGTGCCCATGGCCTGGCCCAGGCTCAGCACGTCGCTGGCATCCGGCGAAACGAAGGTGTGCCAGGCGGCCCGGTACCATTGCAAGCTGTAGCTGCTCGGCGGAAAGTCCAGGTTCGCCGCGCCACTGAAGGACATGACGATCATGGTCAGGATCGGCAGCACCGCCAGCAACAGAATGAAACCCGACAGCAGCCCCACTGCGCGTCCGTTTTCACCGGGCAACAACGACTGGCGTTTTTTACTCAACGTGTTCATTGAGCAGCCTCCAGCATCCGCCGACGACGGCCGGTGAAATATTCGGACAGGGTCATGATCATCAGCGTGGTGACAATCAGCACCATCCCGGCGGCGGACGCGGCGGGCCAGTTCATCAATGGGGCAATCTGGTCGTGGACCATTACCGCCAGCATCGGCACCCGCCGACCGCCCAACAGCAGCGGCACGACAAAGCTGCTGGCGTTGTAGGCAAACACCAGCGTCGCGCCGGTGATGATCCCTGGCAGGCTCATGGGCAGTACCACTTGGCGAAACACCAGCAAGCGGCTGGCGCCGAGGGTGGCGGCGGCTTCTTCATAACTGCGGGCCACGCCACGCATGGCGCTGGCGATGGGCAGCACGGCCAGTGGGAAGGCCGTTTGGACCAAGCCCATCAACACACCATTCTGGTTGTACAGCAGCATGATCGGCCGCTTGATCAGGCCCAGGCCCATGAGCGCCTGATTGAGCATGCCGGCAGGGCCGAGTATCACCAGCCAGCCGTAGCTTTGCAGCAGCAGGTTGACCAACAGCGGCAACAGCACCGCCGCCAGGAACACCCGCCGCAACAACGGCGAGGCCAGGCGCGACATGGTGTAGGCCACGGGTATCGCCAGCAGCACGGCGATCACCGCGCTGATCAATGCAAGGCGCAAGGTCAGCAGCAGGGACTTGAGGTAATAGGGCTCCAGCAACTGCCCGTAGCTGGCGAGGCTGAACCCACTCCACTCCGCGCCCTTGGTGCCGACGCTCATGCGCAGCACCAACAGGCTGGCAGCGATCAGCACACCGAGAAACAACATCGACGGTGACAGGAAAAGCCAGGCTCGGCGGGTGGGTGACATACCCCGGGTGGCGCGCATGGGCGCAACACGCTGGGGCTGGGTTAACGGTAGGTGTTCCATGGCAAGATCTCGTCAGTGGAAAACGACAGAACAAACACAATCTCAAAACAACCCAATTCCCTGTGGGAGCGAGCTTGCTCGCGAAGGCGACAGCACAGTCAGCATCTCCATCAACTGACCCACCGCTTTCGCGAGCAAGCTCGCTCCCACACGGGTTCTCGGGTGGTCACAGGGGCCGCATTGCCGGGCAGGCGGCGTCCGGCATTCGTTTCAGGAAGAGAAGATTTCCGTGTACCGGCGAATCCATTGGTCATGCACCGTCGCCAGGAAGGCGTTGTCGTGCATGATCGCTTTGTCGGCGATTTGCTCCGGGGTGAGGATGTAGGGGCTCTTGCGCGCTTCGCTGGAGATGATGGCCTTGGCGTTGACCGGGCCGTTGAAGATGTCTTCGGCCATCTTGCCTTGCACCAGCGGGTCGAGGGAATGGTCGATGAAGGCGTAGGCCAGGTCGGTGTCGCCCGGGCGGTTTTTCGGCATGACCGAGAGCATCAGGTCGGTGTAGAAACCTTCCTTCATACCGAAGGTCGCCCCCAGGCCGTAGGCCGGGTCGCGGATCTGCTTGGGGAAAAACGCCGGCGCGTACAAGCCCCCCATGTCCAGGGAGCCGGTGCGGAAAAGCTCGGCGATCTGGTTCGGGTTTTCACCCAGGGTCACCACCCGGTCCTTGAGCTCGGCGAGTTTCTTGAAGCCGGGTTCGATGTTGTGTTCGTCACCACCGGCCAGTTTGGCGGCGATGATGATCAGGTCCATGGCCTCGGTCCAGTTCGGTGGCGGCAGGAAAATGTTCGGCGCCAGCTCCGCGTCCCACAGCGCGGCGTAACTGTCCGGCGCCTGACTCAAGGTCCGGGTGCTGTAGACCAGGCTGTTGCACCACAGCAGGTAACCAATGCCATGGCCGCCGGCCCCCGTGCGGTATTGCGCCGGCACATCGGCCAGGTTGGGAATGCGGTTGAGGTCGGGCTTTTCCAGCAGCCCGGCGGCGGCCAGGCCCTCGGCGCCAACGCCGGCCAGGGTGATGATGTCGTACTGCGGCCGGTCGCCACCGGCCTTGAGCTTGGCCACCATCTCCGAGGTACTGCCGGTGCGGTCGGCAATGACCTTGGCCCCGGTCTTGGCCTCGAAGGTGGCCGCAATGTTGCGCAACGCCGCCAGCCCGGTGTCGTCGGACCAGGTGAGCAGGCGCAGGGTCTTGCCGACGAACCGCGTATCACTGGCCCGAGCGCTGATGAAGGGCACGCTCAGGGCGGCCGCCGCTACCGAAACCACACTTGCAGTCTTGATGAATTGACGTCTGTTCAGATCATGCTCGCCCATGGAGGACTCCCTTTATTCTTTTAAGTATGAGGTGGGTAAAAACCGTTGCGCCCGCGCCGTTCGACGTCGACAAAAGCCCCGTACCGCAAGGGCTTCACCGCCACCTGCGGCCATCCTGAGGTTGTGCAAAATCCCTGACTATCGAAATAAACTCATTGGAGCCATGTTCCTGGCGCATGCCTTTTTTCGAGGCATGCATGACCTGATAACGTGCTATCAGACGGCCCGGATCACATGCTTGATTTCCTGAAACGCGGCCAATCCCCAAGGTCCCAATTCGCGACCGAGGCTGCTCTGCTTGTAACCGCCCCACGCCGCCTGGGGAAAAATCACCTGGGGTGCGTTGATCCACACCAGCCCCGCCTGCAAAGCGTTGGCAACCTCTTCGGCAGCCGTCAGATCACGGCTGACCACGCTGGCCACCAGGCCGAAACGGCTGTCGTTAGCCAGGGCGATCGCCTGCGCTGGCGTGCTGAAACGGTGTACGCACAGCACCGGCCCGAAGATCTCTTCGCACCACAACGCACTGTCCAGGGGCACGTTGGTGAAGAGGGTTGGCTGTAAAAAAAAGCCGCGCGGCAGATGCGCGGGTCGCTGCCCACCGCACACCAGCGTCGCTCCGGCGCTCAAGCCTCGGTCGATGTGCCCCAACACCCGCTGGTATTGCGCCTGGTTGACCAGCGCGCCCATTTCCACGTCCGGGTCGAACGGGTCGGCCACGCGGATCGCCTCGGCGCGGGTCTTGAGCCGTTGCAGGAATTCATCGGCCAATTCATCGGCGACCAGCACACGACTGGTGGCCGAACACATCTGCCCGGCATTGAAGAAACCACCACCGCAGGCCAGCTCCACCGCCAGGTCCAGGTCAGCATCGGCCAGCACCAGCAAGGACGATTTGCCGCCCAGTTCCAGGCTCACGCCCTTCACCGTTTCCGCCGCCCGCTGCATCACTTGCACACCCACCGCATTGCTGCCGGTGAAGGAAATCTTTGCCACGCGCAGGTCCGCCGCCAATGGCGCGCCAACTGCCAGGCCCGTACCGCAGACCAGGTTGAACACGCCGTCGGGCAAACCGCATCCGGCGATGATCGAGGCCAGTTCCAGCTCCGGCAACGGCGTGACCTCCGAGGGCTTGAGTATCACGCAGCAGCCGGCAGCCAACGCCGGGGCGAGTTTCCAGGCCGTGGTGACCATCGGGAAATTCCACGGCACGATCAAGCCGACCACGCCGCAGGGTTCGCGGCGCAGGCGTGCGCTGAAATCAGCGCTGGGCAATGCCAGCGGACTGTCTTGCCGGGCGTCCAGGCCTTCGGCCAACTCGGCGTAGTACTCGAAGGTGGCGACCACATCGTCGACATCGATGGCCGCTTCGAACATTGGTTTGCCGTTGTTGCTCGATTGCAGGTGCACCAACCGTTCACGAGCGTCCCGCACGCCATCGGCAATCCGGCGCAGGATCGCGCCACGCTCGGCACCGGTGGTGCTCGACCAGTGCGTGAAAGCCTGGGTCGCCGCGTTCAACGCCTGATCGACAGCGCACTCATCGCCGCCATAAACGGTGGTCAGCAGCGCTTCGGTCGCCGGGTTGATCACCCGCAGCGGTTGATCGCCGGCCAACCACTCACCGTTGATGTACAGCCCGTCCTGCGTCGTAGAGAAATTCATTTCGACACCTGCGCCATCCAGGTTGCCTGGTCGATTTCGATCAGCGTCGGGCCCTGCCGGTCGCAAGCGGCGCGCAACGCGGCGTGCAGTTGCGCCACGCCGTCGATGGCTTGCGCAGCGCAGCCCAACGCCTTGGCGACGCCGATGAAATCCGGGGTGTAGATGTCCACGCCCACCGGTTCGATGGCGCGGTTGACCATGTATTTCTTGATCTCTTCGTAGCCCTGGTTATTCCACAGCAGCACGATCACCGGCGTGCGCGCTTCCACGGCACTGGCCAGTTCCGGCAGGGTGAACTGCAACCCGCCGTCGCCAATCAAACACACCACAGCAGGACGACCATGCCCCTGGTCCTTGCCACCAAGCCAGGCACCAATGGCCGCCGGCAAGGCGTAGCCGAGGGTGCCGTAGCCGGTGGATGAATTGAACCAGCGCCGTGGCCGCTCCGGGTTGAAGGTCAGGTTGCCGGTGTACACCGGTTGGGTGGAATCGCCGACGAACACCGCCTCCGGTAGCGCCTGCAAGACGGTGTCGAGAAACAAAGTCTGGGCGCGGGTCGCGGCGTCCCAACTGCCTTGAAGATCCGCGCGCAACCGGGCGGCACGCGTCGCGCCCCAATCGTCACGGCGCTCGGCCAAGGGCTGCTGGCTCAAGGCGTCGAGCACGGCCCGGGCGGCGACGCGGGCGTCGGCCACCAGCGCCAGGTGCGGCGGGTAGTTGCGCACCGTCTGGTCCGGGTCGATGTCGATGCGCAGCAGCGCACCGGGAATCTCGAAGCCGCCGGCGAAGGTAATGTCGTAGTCGGTCTCGGCCAGCTCGGTGCCGATGGCCAGTACCACATCCGCCTCGGCCACCAATGCGCGGGTGGCGACCAGGCTCTGGGTGGAGCCGATCAGCAACGGATGCCGGGCCGGCAACAGGCCTTTGGCATTGATGGTCAACGCCACTGGCGCGCCGAGACGCTCGGCCAATTCAGTCACTTCGGCTGCCGCGTCGATGGCACCGCCACCGGCCAGGATCAACGGTCGTTTGGCCGATGCCAGCTTTGCCGCCATTTGCGCCACGGCACTCGGCGCAGCGCCGGCGCGGTTGATGTTCACCGGCACGCTGGCAAGCAAGGCATCGGCGTCCTCGACCAACACATCCAACGGGATTTCGATGTGCACTGGCCGTGGGCGCCCGGCCTGGAACACGGCGAACGCCCGGGCCAGCACGCCGGGCAACTCGGCGGCGGACATCAGCGTATGGGAAAACGCCGCCACTCCGCCCACCAGCGCGCTCTGGTTCGGCAGTTCATGCAGCTTGCCGCGTCCGCCGCCCAACTGGTTGCGCGATTGCACGCTGGAGATCACCAGCATCGGGATCGAATCGGCGTAGGCCTGGCCCATGGCGGTGGTGATGTTGGTCATGCCCGGGCCGGTGATGATGAAACACACGCCGGGCTTGCCGCTGACCCGGGCGTAACCGTCGGCCATGAAGCCTGCGCCCTGTTCATGCCGCGGGGTCACATGGCGGATGCTGGAACGGGCCAGCCCACGGTACAACTCGACGGTGTGCACGCCAGGAATGCCGAACACCTGCTCCACACCATACGCTTGGAGTAACTTGACCAATACTTCGCCGCACGTCGCCATTGCCATTGCCTTTTTCTTGTCGTGTAAAGGGCCGCGCACAGCCTGCGGCGCAACCCTTGTTTGTCTTGGGGATGGCGTTATTGGAACGGTCCGACCATAGCGGCAACAATGGATAAAAAGTCATACTAGCCATGTCCTCACGTCATGGCTTGGATCCGAAATGAAACGACTTCCCCCGCTGCCGGCGCTGCACACGTTTCTGATCACGGCCCAGTGCTGCAACTTCACCCGGGCCGCCGAACAACTGCACATCACCCAAGGCGCGGTGAGTCGGCAGATCGCCGGGCTGGAAGATCATTTGGGTTATGCGCTGTTCCAGCGCCAGGCACGCGGCCTGAGCCTGACCGCCGAAGGCCAGGCGTGGCTACCCCGGGTGCAGCAGGTGTTCAGGATGATCGGCGACGCGGTCGAGCAGGTCGGCGAAAAACGCCAGACCCTGCAACTCAAGGCCCCGACCTGTGTCATGCGCTGGCTGCTGCCGCGCCTGTTGCAATGGCAGAAGGAACGGCCGGACGTGCCGGTGGAGCTGACCACCACGGTCAGGCACGGCGTGGATTTCCAGCGCGAAGTCTTCGACGCCGCGGTGGTCTATGGCCCACCACCCGACGCCTCGCTGGCGTGCCTGCACCTGTTCGATGAACAACTGACGCCCGTCTGCTCCCGCCCGCTCCTGGAAGGACCGGTGCCGCTGCGTGAACCCGCCGACCTGCAACAACACTTGCTGTTGCACCCCACCCGTGACGAGCGCGACTGGAACGCCTGGCTGACGGCGGCCGATGTGCATTTGAGCCATGTCAGCAAGGGCCAGCATTTCGAAACCCTGGACCTGGCAATGTCCATGGCTTCCCAAGGCACGGGCGTGGCGATTGGCGACTGGTCGCTGATCGGCGACGACCTGAGCGCCGGCCGACTGGTGATGCCGTTCGAACTGAAGGTCAAGACCGGCTTGGGTTATCACCTGGTGCATCCGCACAAACCCCAGGTGTCGGGGCCGTTGCAGGAATTGATGGGGTGGTTGGTGGAGCAGGCACGGGCGCGGTAGCAACGTCACAGCAAGCCCCTGTGGGAGCAAGGCTTGCCCGCGATGAAGGCGACGCGGTCTCTCAGAGATCGAGGTGGCTGTTTCGCGAGCAAGCTTTGCTCCCACAAATCCCCTCGCCACAAAAGCCGGGCAGGCCTCAAGCCATCAGGGTTATCAAAGCAGATTCGGCGCCTGCACCGTCTCGATCTGCGCCCAGTGCGACGTGTCTTCGCGATGCTGCTGCAGATACGGCAAAACCGCCCCCAGCAACGGCGCCTTGAAGGCCTCCTGGAAACGATGGGCCAGGCCCGGGATCAGTTTCAACTGGCTGCCTTGGATGTGCGCTGCCAAGTGGACACCGTGCATCACCGGCAGCAAAGGGTCGGCGGTGCCGTGGACCACCAGGGTCGGCACCCGCAGTTGATTGAGCAGTGCCACCCGACTCGGCTCGGCCATGATCGCCATGATCTGGCGCTTCACGCCTTCGGGGTTGAAAGCCCGGTCATAGGCCACGGCGGCCTGATGCAGCAATGCCTGGCGATCATCCACCACCATCGGGCTGCCCAGCGCGGCCAGCAGATCGGCCTGTTGCTGCAGGGCCGCTTCGCGATTCGGCGCACTGCGCCGCGACAGCAACTGCACCAGCGCGGCGCTGGGTGCGGGCAAGCCTTCGGCACCGGAACTGCTCATGATCAGGGTCAGGCTTTCGACCCGCTGCGGCGCCATGGCCGCCATGTGCTGGGCGATCATCCCGCCCATGCTCACGCCCAGCACGTGGAAGCGTTGCACCTGCAAGGCATCCATCAGCCCCAGCCCGTCGTCGGCCATGTCGGTCAAGGTATACGGCGCGGCCACGGGCAAGCCGAGTTTGTAGCGCAGCGCTTCGAAGGTCAGGTTGGCGCTGCCGGGGACCTGGCGCCAGGTGGACAGGCCAACGTCTCGGTTGTCGTAGCGAATCACCCGGAAACCCTGCTCGCACAGGGCGACCACCACCTCGTCCGGCCAATGGATCAACTGCCCACCCAGGCCCATCACCAGCAACAGCGCCGGATCCGAAGCACGGCCAACGCTCTGGTAGGCCAGGCTCACCTGTTCCAGGTCGACCCGTTGAGTCGCAACATTGATGTCACACCGAGAAGCCGCCATCGACGGCAGGCCGACAAACAGCGCGGCCAGGAAAATGAATACACGCATGAACAAACACCGAAACGCAGAACCCCAGTAGAGCGCGAGTCTGATGAAGTTTGTTCAAGCGCGCTGCCACAGTTGCGTGACAGTTTGATGAAGATTGCCGAATGGTTGCCTGTGCGAAGGCTGCGATCTTTTGACTTGATCTGCTGTTTTTTCACTTTGACTCAATTGTCGGGCAAGATCGCAGCCTCGCTTCGCTCGACAGCTCCTACACGCAACTGCCGCGCCGCCGCCACCATGTTCACCAGTGCCGCTTCCGTTTCCGGCCAGCCCCGGGTTTTCAACCCGCAGTCGGGGTTGATCCACAGCCGCTCGGCGGCGATCCGTTTTACCGCCTTGCTCATCAACGCAACCATCTCGGCCGTGTCCGGCACCCGTGGCGAGTGGATGTCGTAGACGCCCGGGCCGATGTCGTTCGGGTAGTCGAACGCCTCGAAAGCCTCCAGCAACTCCATGTCCGAACGCGAAGTCTCGATGGTGATGACATCGGCGTCCATGTCGGCGATGGCCTTGATCACGTCATTGAATTCGCTGTAGCACATGTGGGTATGGATCTGGGTTTCGTCGCCCACGCCCGAGGCGCACAAACGGAACGCGTCCACCGCCCAATCCAGGTACTCCTGCCATTGCCCGCGACGCAACGGCAACCCTTCGCGGAACGCCGCCTCGTCGATCTGCACAATCTTGATCCCGGCCTTTTCCAGGTCCAGCACTTCGTCGCGCAGGGCCAGGGCCAGTTGTTGCGCCTGGACCTGGCGCGACACGTCTTCGCGGGGGAACGACCACATCAGCATGGTCACGGGGCCGGTGAGCATGCCCTTCATGACTTTGCCGGTCAGGCTTTGCGCGTAGCGGATCCAGTCAACGGTCATGGCGCTCGGCCGACTGATGTCGCCATAGATGATCGCCGGTTTCACACAGCGCGAACCGTAGCTCTGCACCCAACCGAAACGGGTGAAGACGTAGCCGTCCAGTTGCTCGGCGAAGTATTCCACCATGTCATTGCGCTCGGCTTCACCATGCACCAGCACGTCCAGGCCCAGGCGCTCCTGGATCTGCACGGCATGGCGGATCTCGGTGTGCATGGCGTCCTGATAGTCATTGGCCGACAATTTGCCCTGCTTGTAGGCCTGGCGTGCCAGGCGAATGGCCGGGGTCTGCGGGAAGGAGCCGATGGTGGTGGTGGGAAAGGCCGGCAGTTTCAGACGGGCGCGCTGGCGTTCGATGCGCTTGGCAAACGGCGAACGCCGCTGGCTGTCCTGTGGCCCGACTGCCGCCAGGCGCGCCTGGACCGCAGTTTTGTGAATGCGCGCCGAGCTGGCGCGACTGGCCTGCACCTCGCAGCTGTCGGCCAAGGCCTGTTGCACTGCGGGCGCCAGGGGATCGTTCAGGGCATCGCGCAGCACCGCCACTTCACCGCACTTCTGCACGGCAAAGGCCAGCCAGCTCTTGAGTTCCGGATCGAGCTGGTCTTCGCGTTCCAGGTCCACCGGGCTGTGCAACAGCGAGCAGGAGGTGCTGATCCAGAGGTTGTCGCCAAAGCGCTCCTGGGCCGGTTGCAGCTGCGCCAGTGCCTGCTCCAGCTCGCAGCGCCAGACGTTGCGGCCATTGACCAGGCCCACCGAGAGGATCTTGTAGGTCGGCAGGCGATCCAGCACCTGGCCCAGTTGTTCCGGGGCGCGCACCGCGTCGATGTGCAAGCCGTCCACCGGTAGGCTCACCGCCAGGCCGAGGTTGTCTTGCAAGCCACTGAAATAGGTGGCCACGAGTTTTTTCAGCGGCGAGTACTGGAGGATGTGATAGGCCCGCTCGAAAGCGCTCTTCCAGGCCTGGGGCAGGTCAAGGGTAAGGATCGGTTCGTCGATCTGCACCCACTCCACACCCTGGGCCTTGAGGCGGTTGAGGATTTCCCCATAGACCGGCAGCAGGCGCTCCAGCAGGTCGAGCTTGTCGAACGCCTCGCCCTTGGCCTTGCCCAGCCACAGGTAGGTCAACGGGCCGATGATCACCGGTTTGACCTGATGGCCCAAGGCATGGGCCTCGTCCACTTCATCGAACAACTGTTCCCAGCTCAGGGCGAAGGTCTGGTCGACGGAAAACTCCGGGACCAGGTAGTGGTAGTTGGTGTCGAACCACTTGGTCAGCTCCTGGGCGTATTGCGCCTGGCCGTGGTCGGCACCGCAGCAACTGGCCGTGGCGCCACGGGCCATGGCGAACAGGGTGTCGAGGGTCGGTTGGCCCTGGGCATTCAAGGTGCTGTGGAAACGCTGTGGGACGGCGCCCACGGTCAAGGAGTGACCGAGCACCTGGTCATACCAGGCAAAATCCCCAACGGGCAGCAGATCGATGCCGGCGTCTTTCTGCAATTGCCAATGCCGGGCCCGCAGCTCGCGCCCCACTGCCTGCAACGCGGCCGGGGCCAGGTCGCCCTTCCAGTAGGCTTCGAGGGCTTTTTTCAGTTCGCGGTCGGCGCCGATGCGGGGAAAACCGAGGGTGTGGGCCAGGGCCATGGTGTGCGTCCTCCTGTAAAAGATGGCGCCATTGTCGACAGTTGGCCCTACATGAGACAAACTCAACCTTTTCGTGTTGATCACAAGTTTTACTCATGGAGCAACTCCGGTGCTTGAACTCCGTCACCTCAAGACCCTGCACGCCCTGCGCGAAGCCGACAGCCTGGTCGAAGCCGCCGAACGCTTGCACCTGACCCAGTCCGCCCTCTCCCACCAGTTCAAGGAACTGGAAGAGCGCCTGGGCATGCAGTTGTTCGTGCGCAAGACCAAGCCGGTACGGTTCACCAGCGCCGGCCTGCGCCTGTTGCAACTGGCCGATGCCGCCCTGCCCTTGCTGCGCGGCGCCGAACGGGACATCGCCCGCCTGGCGGGCGGCACCGCCGGACGGCTGCACATGGCCATCGAGTGCCATAGCTGCTTCCAGTGGTTGATGCCGACCATCGACCAGTTCCGCGATGCCTGGCCGGAAGTCGAGCTGGACCTGGCCTCAGGCTTTGCCTTCGCCCCATTGCCGGCCCTGGCCCGGGGCGACCTCGACCTGGTGGTGACCTCCGACCCGCTGGAACTGGCCGGCATCACCTACGTGCCGCTGTTCACCTACGAAGCGATGCTCGCCGTGGCCAACCAGCATCGACTGGCGGGCAAGCCCTACATCGTGCCCGAGGACCTGATCAGCGAAACCCTGATCACCTACCCGGTGGAGCGCGATCGGTTGGACATCTTCACCCGTTTCCTGGAACCGGCCGACATCGAACCGGCCCAGGTGCGCACCTCTGAGCTGACGGTGATGATGATGCAATTGGTAGCCAGCGGCCGCGGCGTCTGTGGCATGCCGCACTGGGCCCTGCATGAATACAGCTCGCGGGGTTACGTGAAGGCCAAGCGGCTGGGAGAGAAAGGCTTGTTTGCCACGCTGTACGCGGCGGTGCGCACTGACATGCTCGACGCGCCGTACATGCGCGACTTTTTGCTGACGGCCAAGGACACGTCATTTTCGACATTGGATGGGGTCAGCGCCGTGCGCTGACAGCTTCTGTGGGAGCCCATACACAGGGGATCTGCGGCGAGGTTAAAGTTCGAGCCACATGTGGATTTTGTCGAGGTATTCGTCGTCCACCCGGATCGCCATCGGCTCAAGGCCGTACAAAACGAAGCCGCAGCGTTGATAGAGCTTGAGCGCCGGGTCGTTGCCGGCGGTGACGGTCAGTTGCACCAGGCGCAGGAAGGGATGGCGCCGGGCTTCGGCGAGGGCGGCCTGTACCAGTTGGTCGCCGAGCCCGCGATGGCGCTGTTCATCGGCGACGTACATGCCGAACAGCAGCGCCTTGTGCCGGGCTTTTTCCCGAGGCTCCAGGGCCAGGCCGACGATGCCGACCAACTCCTGCTCGACAAACGCCCCCAGCAGTACATCAAGCCGGCTGCCCAGGCGTGACTCCCACCAGTTGATGGGCAGCTTCGCCCGCTCATTGACGCTGGAGGTGAAGGCCTGCGGATGCAGTGCGTACGCCTGGAGCATCAACTGGCGATACGCCTGGGCATCGCCGGCCCTCAACCGTCGGATGCTCACGCCGAACGCCGTTGCTCAAACATCAGGCGCAACGCCAGCGCCCCGAGGACAAACCCCATGAAGTAGCGCTGCGCCGCCAGCCAGGTAGGGTTATGGACGAACCACGAGGCAATGCCGGCAGCGAACAGGGCGATCAACAGGTTGACGCTGAAACTGACGCTGATCTGGGTCAGGCCCAGGATAATGCTCTGGGTGAACAGCGAACCGTGTTCCGGGCTGATGAACTGCGGGAACACCGACAGATAGAACACCGCGATCTTGGGGTTCAGCGCGCTGGTGAGGAAACCCATGGTGATCAACTTGCGCGTCGAGTCCGCCGGCAACTGCTGGGCCTCGAAGGGCGAGCGCGCGCCCGGCTTCACGGCCTGCCAGGCGAGCCACAACAGGTACAGCGCACCGGCCCATTTCAACACTTCATAGGCCATGGGCACCGCCAGGAACACCGCCGTCAACCCAGCGGCCGCGGCGAACATGTGCACGAAAAACCCCGCCACCACCCCCAGCAGGGAGGTGACGCCGGCCTTGCGGCCCTGGCAGATCGAACGGGAAATCAGGTAGATCATGTTCGGGCCAGGGGTCAGTACCATCAGCAGCGCGGCAGCGGCGAAAATCAACAGGTCCGGCAATGGAATCATGGGCATCAGTCCTTGAGGCGTGGATCAGCAGGTAGCGAGAAGTGTCGCTCGATAAAACGGCAGGATCACCTCGCCTGTCAACGGTGCCAGCACAAGATCGCTGTCACCGGCCGGGTCGATCCAGCACACCTCTTCAATTTCGGCAGCCGGTGAAACCGGGGCGTCGATGCTCAGCAAAAACACTTCGGCCTGCACGACAAACCCCGGCTCGTTGGCCGCCGGCGCGCTGAACACGCCCAGGTAACGGGCCTGCGCCGGGTCGATCTGCAACCCAAGCTCCTCTTCCAGCTCACGGGCCAGCGCCTGCACGGGCTGTTCATGGGCCTCGATCTTGCCGCCCGGCTGCATGAAGGCCCGGGTGCCGCGCTTGCGTACCAGCAGGGTTCGGCCGTCCGGCCCGAGCAACAGGGCGGCGGCAATGCGGATGAGGGAAGTGGTCATGGGTGTTCAAAGCCTTGGCCGGGGAAATGCCGGGGAGATTACAGCGCGTAGAGGTGGGAGCAAAGTCTGGTGCTGGATTAAAAATCAACGCAGTCCCTTGTGGTCAGTTTCGACCGATTGGGGTCGGTGTGTATATCCGTTGCTGCGGTCACGGCCACTGGCGGTTCCGCTCTTACAGCGGGTCACTTTTGGAAAGAGAAGCGCCAAAAGTAACCAAAAACGCTCTGCCGGTATGACTCACCCACATGGGTTACAAATCAGTTCACGCACATAGGTAACAGTTTTTAACTGGCAGGCTCGCTTCCACATTGGGTCAGTGGTGACCTCTAGAATTGTGGTCACTACAAATCCCTGTGGGAGCAAGGCTTGCCCGCGATCGCGGTGGATCAGTCTGCATCAGCGTTGGATGTGCCGCCGTCTACGCGAGCAAGCTTTGCTCCCACAGATCTGACGGGTGTACGAGCGGGAGAGCCAGGTCGGCTGTCAGGCCGCCTCGCGAGCAAGCTTTGCTCCCACAGGTCTGACGGGTGTACGAGCGGGAGAACCAGGTCGGCTGTCAGGCCGCCTCGCAAGCAAGCTTTGCTCCCACAGGTCTGACGGGTGTACGAGCGGGAGAACCAGGTCGGCTATCAGGCCGCCTCGCAAGCAAGCTTTGCTCCCACAGGTCTGACGGGTGTACGAGCGGGAGAACCAGGTCGGCTATCAGGCCGCCTCGCAAGCAAGCTTTGCTCCCACAGATCTGACGGGTGTACGAGCGGGAGAACCAGGCCGGCTATCAGGCCGCCTCGCAAGCAAGCTTTGCTCCCACAGGTCTGACGGGTGTACGAGCGGGAGAGCCAGGTCGGCTGTCAGGCCGCCTCGCAAGCAAGCTTTGCTCCCACAGATCTGACGGGTGTACGAGCGGGAGAACCAGGTCGGCTGTC
>NZ_JBWLPW010000033.1:0-29866 GCF_056521845.1 Pseudomonas sp. PF05
GAGCCCAGCGGTTCGGTGCGACGTTTCGCTGAATCCCCTCGCCACAATAGTGTTCCAACAGTGCATCGCAGTGTCAGCCCGGGTCGCGATAACCCGGGTGAAAGTCCTTCGGCACCGCCACGCTGACCTTGTCCCGGGTGGCGATGTCGATGCCTTCGCTGGCCACTTCGGCGAGGAAATCGATCTGCTGCGGGGTGATGACATACGGCGGCAGGAAATACACCACGCTGCCCAGCGGTCGCAGCAAGGCACCACGCTCCAAGGCGTGCTGGAACACGCTCAGGCCGCGCCGTTCTTGCCACGGATAAGCGGTTTTGCTGGCCTTGTCCTTGACCATCTCGATGGCCAGCACCATGCCGGTCTGGCGCACCTCGGCGACGTTCGGGTGGTCGGCCAGGTGCGCGGTGGCGCTCGCCATGCGCAGGGCCAGGGCCTGGTTGTTTTCGATGACGTTGTCTTCTTCGAAGATATCCAGCGTCGCCAGGGCCGCCGCACAGGCCAGCGGGTTGCCGGTGTAGCTGTGGGAATGCAGGAAGGCGCGCAGGGTCGGGTAGTCATCGTAGAACGCGCTGTAGACCTCGTCGGTGGTCACGCATGCCGCCAGCGGCAAGTAACCGCCGGTCAGGGCCTTGGACAGGCAAAGGAAATCCGGCGTGATGCCGGCCTGCTCACAGGCGAACATTGTCCCGGTACGGCCGAAGCCGACGGCTATTTCGTCGTGGATCAGGTGCACGCCATAGCGGTCGCAGGCTTCGCGCAGCAACTTCAGGTATACCGGGTGGTACATGCGCATGCCGCCGGCGCCCTGGATCAGCGGTTCGACGATCACTGCCGCCACCGTGTCGTGGTGCTCGGCCAGGGTCTGTTCCATGGCCGCGAACATATTGCGCGAATGTTCTTCCCAGCCCATGCCTTCAGGGCGGTGGTAGCAGTCGGGGCTCGGCACCTTGATCGTGTCCAGCAGCAACGCCTTGTAGGTTTCAGTGAACAACGGCACATCGCCCACCGACATCGCCGCGATGGTTTCGCCGTGGTAACTGTTACTCAGGGTGACGAAGCGTTTTTTATCCGGCCGGCCGCGATTGATCCAGTAGTGAAAGCTCATCTTCATCGCTACTTCGATGCAGGACGAGCCGTTATCGGCGTAGAAGCACCGGGTCAGGCCTTCGGGTGTCATCTTCACCAGGCGCTCGGACAACTCGATCACCGGCTGATGGCTGAAGCCGGCGAGAATCACATGCTCCAACTGATCGACCTGGTCCTTGATGCGCTGGTTGATGCGCGGGTTGGCGTGGCCGAACACGTTGACCCACCAGGAGCTGACGGCATCGAGATAACGCTTGCCTTCGAAATCTTCCAGCCACACGCCTTCACCGCGCTTGATGGGGATCAGCGGCAGCTGTTCGTGGTCTTTCATCTGGGTGCAGGGATGCCACAGCACCGCCAGGTCGCGTTGCATCCACTGGTTATTCAGGCCCATTTACAGTCTCCTCGAGGCGGCTCGCGGCGGGCGCGGGCAAAACAATCGCGCAAGCCTATGCAATGGCGGCTCCGCGGACAACCCATTGTGTCATTCCCACTACTTTGAACGAGGCGATAGACGTCGCTGGCGGCGTTTTGATGGCTGACGTATTCTTCGCCGTTCCCTGAGCCGACTGGCTCGAAAAACCGAGAGCCGACTGGCTCGAAAGCTGAAGTTTCCCAAGTTTTAATCCGGAGTTCGTTGAATGTCTGCTGGTTGGCTACGCGCCTGTGCGCTGGTGATGATAGGGCTGTTCAGCGTTTCGGCGCTGGCCAAGGACAAACAACCGACGGCCATCGTCATCGGCGGCGGCCTGGCGGGGCTCACGGCGGCCTATGAGCTGCAGAACAAAGGCTGGGCCGTGACGCTGCTGGAAGCCAAGCCGAGCCTGGGCGGCCGTTCGGGCATGGCCACCAGCGAGTGGATCGGCAACGAGAAGACCCAGCCAGTGCTGAACAAGTACATCTCCACCTTCAAGCTGAGCACCACGCCGGCCCCGGAATTCGTGCGCACTCCCAGCTATCTGATCGACGGCACCTACTTCACCGCCGCGGACCTGGCGACCAAACAGCCGGCCACCGCCGAAGCCCTCAAGCGCTACGAAACCACCCTGGACGACCTGGCGCGCTCCATCGAAGACCCGCAGAACCCGGCGGCCAACAATACGCTGCACGCGCTGGACCAGATCACCGTGTCCAATTGGCTCGACCGCCTGCAATTGCCGGCCACGGCGCGGCAGTTGGTGAACCAGGAAATTCGCACTCGGTATGACGAACCTTCGCGCCTGTCGCTGCTGTATTTCGCCCAGCAGAACCGCGTCTATCGCGGCGTCTCCGACCGTGACCGGCGGGCCTCGCGCCTGCTCGGCGGCAGCCCGGTCCTGGCCCAGGCGTTCGTCAAGCAACTGAAAACCATCAAGACCAGCTCGCCCGTGTCGGCCATCTCCCAGGACAAGGACGGGGTAACCGTCAAGGTTGGCGCCGTTGGCTACCAGGCGGATTACGTGGTGCTGGCAGTGCCGTTGCGGGCGCTGAACAAGATCCAGTTGACCCCGGCCCTGGACGCCCAGCATCAAGGCGCCATCAAGGGCACCAACTACGGCTGGCGCGACCAGATCATGCTCAAGTTCAAGACCCCGGTCTGGGACAGCAAGGCGCGCATGTCAGGTGAGATCTACAGCAACGCCGGCCTGGGCATGATGTGGATCGAACCGGCCATGAAGGGCGGTGCCAACGTGGTCATCAACCTGTCCGGCGACAACGCCCGGGTGATGCAGGCGTTCGGCGACAAGCAGATGGTCGATCAGGTACTGATCCGCCTGCACGCGTTTTATCCACAGGCCCGTGGCGCGTTCACAGGCTATGAAATCCGCCGCTACAGCACCGACCCGTCCATGGGCGGTGCGTACCTGGCCTTTGGCCCGGGCCAGATCAGCAAGTACTGGCGCCTCTGGGAAAGGCCATTGCAGCGCGTAGCCTTTGCCGGTGAACACACCGACACCCTGTATCCGGGCACCCTGGAAGGCGCGCTGCGCAGCGGTCAACGGGCCGCCAGCCAGGTTGAAGACCTGGCGGCGGGCAAGTCGTTCGAACCGGCCAAGGTCGCGCCAGTGGCAGCGGCAGCGGCCGGTGCGGTGGCGGCGAAGAAGGGCAACTTCTTCACTAACCTGTTTGGTGGCTCGGATGACGACAAGAAGCCAGAGCCGGTCAAGGCACCGGAGCCGGTAGCGCCTGCCCCAACCCCGGCACCCACCCCTGTGCCAGCGCCGGTAGAACCACCTGCACCTGCCCCGGCGAAGGTTGAGCCAGCCAAGAAAGCAGCGGCCAAACCGACGGCGAAAAAACCAGCCGCCAAGGCTCCGGCTAAAAAAGCGCCAGTGAAGAAAGCCACACCGGCGAAAAAACCGGCGGCCAAGCCGGCAGCGACAACACCGGCGGCGACTGAGACCAAGGCTCAGTAAGGCTCGGTGTCAGAAAAAAAAGCGTGGCGTGTCAGCTGCGCTTTTTTTTGCCTGTGAAACCGCTGTCGCGAGCGAGTTAGTTCCCACAAGGCCAGCGCAGGAGTGAGCTTCCTCGCGATGAGGTCCGTCCCGTTATCACGCATCGTCTTGCCTTTAATCTTTCCTTAACCCACTCATCCCAGACTGATGATCGTATTTCTCGATATTTCAAAGCGAAATTTTCCGCTTTAAATCGATAGATAACTCGCTAGTCTTGGTCGCAGTTTTTACAGGAAATGAGCAATGCAGCTACGCAACTCTTCTTCTCGCTATGGCTGGGTCAGTATCGCTTTGCACTGGGGCGTTGCTCTGGCGGTGTACGGGCTGTTCGCGTTGGGCCTGTGGATGGTCGGCCTGGATTACTACAGCGCCTGGCGCAAAGACGCACCGGACCTGCACAAGAGCATCGGCCTGGTGCTGCTGGCGGCCATGTTGCTGCGGGTGATCTGGCGCGTTGTCAGCCCGCCGCCGCCGACCCTGCCAACCTATGGCCGCCTGACCCGCGCCAGCGCCAAGCTCGGCCATAGTGCACTGTATCTCGGGTTGTTCGCCGTGATGATTGCCGGTTACCTGATTTCCACCGCAGACGGTGTGGGGATCCCGGTGTTCGGTCTGTTTGAAGTTCCTGCGCTGGTGTCCGGACTGCCCGATCAGGCAGACGTCGCCGGCCAGATTCACCTCTACTTGGCGTGGGCGTTGGTCATTTTCTCCGGCCTTCATGCCTTGGCAGCATTGAAACACCACTTTATCGACCGTGACGCGACCCTCAAGCGAATGCTGGGACGCCAAGCCTGATGTTCAACCTCGACTCCAAAGGAATAGAAAGCATGTTGAAAAAGACGCTCGCCGCCCTGGCAATCGGTTCTGCCCTGCTGTCGGCCGGCCAGGCCATGGCTGCTGACTACGTCGTCGACAAGGAAGGCCAGCACGCCTTTGTCGACTTCAAGATCAGCCACCTGGGCTATAGCTACATTACCGGTACCTTCAAGGACATCGACGGCAAGTTCAGCTTTGACGCCGCCAAGCCTGAAGCCAGCAAGATCGAGTTCAACGTACGTACCGCCAGCGTGTTCACCAACCACGCCGAACGCGACAAGCACATCGCCAGCAAGGACTTCCTGGACGTAGGCAAGTTCGCCGATGCCAAGTTCGTGTCCACCAGCGTCAAGCCCACCGGCAAGAACGCTGATGGTAAAGACACTGCAGATGTGATGGGTGACCTGACACTGCACGGCGTGACCAAGCCAATCGTGGTCAAGGCCACGTTCCTGGGCGAAGGCAAGGATCCGTGGGGCGGCTACCGTGCTGGCTTCGAGGGCACCACCAGCATCAAGCGCTCCGACTTCGGCAAGATGATGGACCTGGGTCCGCAATCCGACGCCGTTGAGCTGTACATCTCGTTTGAAGGTGTCAAAGCGAAGTAACCTTCGCGCCTGACAAAAAACGCCCCTGGTCTTGCGATCAGGGGCGTTTTTTATTGCGCGGATTCGGGCAATACAGAGAACCCTGTGGGGGCGAGCTTGCTCGCGATGGCGTCATGCCAGCCGACTTCGATGTTGACTGATATACCGCTATCGCGAGCAAGCTCGCTCCCACATTTGGAATTGTGTTGGGCCAAAAAAAAGCCCCAGGTCGCGAGACCTGGGTCATTTTGTACGGCTTGGAAAAACTCAGCGATTGCGGGTCAGCAGCGCTGGTTTTTCGCCCCGTGGACGGCTTGGCAGTTGATCCAGCTGTTCAGGCGTCGGGAAGCGATCGGCTTTCGATTCCTTGTGCATGATCTTCGGCTGGTTGCTGCGCGGGTTCTGCACGGCGGGTTCCTGACGAGGCTGGTCGTCACGGGCCGGACGGCGCGGGCGGGTGTCGTCGCGACGGGCCTGGCCGTCACGCGGGGCACCGTTGCGTGGGCCGCTGCGCTTGGCCGGTGGCGTGCCGGTGGACGAGCCATTGCTGTTGCGTGGACCGTTCTGGCGACCTTGTGGCTGGCCGCTACGCGGTGCACCTGCACCAGCGCCTTGTGCCGGGGCACCTGGACGGCGACCGCGACCCTGGGCCGGTTTCTGCTGTGGCACGTAGTCGACGCGGTTACCGAAGTTATCGATATCGTCGTCCAGGAACTCGTCCGGGGCACGATCGGCTGCGGCGCGGGGGGCTGGACGCTGCTGTTCACGGGCTGGCGTGCCTTCGCGGGGCTTCTGCTCGCGGGCTGGGCGTTCGCCGCGGCCATTGCTGTTGCTGGCCGATTTTTCCTTGCCCTTGTCCTTGCCTTTGTCTTTGCGGCCGCCGCCACCACCGCCGCCGTTCGGACCGTCGCCGCGCGGGCCACGGGCATTGCGCGGATTGCGCACGTCCGGACGTTCGCGCACTTCAGGCTTCTCGGCCTCGATGGTGCTGGCATCGAAGCCCATCAGGTCGCCGTCGGCAATTTTCTGCTTGGTCATGCGCTCGATGCTTTTGAGCAGCTTTTCTTCGTCCGGCGCGACCAGCGAGATCGCTTCGCCCGAACGACCGGCCCGGCCGGTACGGCCGATACGGTGCACGTAATCTTCATCGACGTTTGGCAGCTCGAAGTTGACCACGTGAGGCAACTGGTCGATATCCAGGCCACGGGCCGCGATGTCGGTGGCCACCAGGATGCGCACTTCGCCAGCCTTGAAGTCGGCGAGGGCCTTGGTGCGGGCGTTCTGGCTCTTGTTACCGTGGATCGCCACAGCCGGCAGGCCGTGCTTGTCCAGGTACTCGGCCAGGCGGTTGGCGCCGTGCTTGGTGCGGGTGAACACCAGGACCTGTTCCCAGGCGCCGGCGGTAATCAGGTGCGCCAGCAGGGCACGCTTGTGGCTGGCCGGCAGGCGGAAGACGCGTTGCTCGATGCGCTCGACCGTGGTGTTCGGTGGCGTGACTTCGATGCGCTCCGGGTTGTGCAGCAGCTTGCCAGCCAGGTCGGTGATGTCCTTGGAGAACGTCGCCGAAAACAGCAGGTTCTGGCGCTTGGCGGGCAGGCGGGCGAGGACTTTCTTCACGTCATGGACAAAGCCCATGTCGAGCATGCGGTCGGCTTCGTCCAGCACGAGGATTTCCACGTGGGACAAGTCGACGCTGCCCTGGCCGGCCAGGTCCAGCAGGCGACCGGGGCAGGCGACCAGTACATCGACGCCACGGGACATGGCCTGGACCTGGGGATTCATGCCCACGCCGCCAAAAATGCAGGCGCTGACGAACTTCAGGTCGCGAGCGTAGACCTTGAAGCTCTCGTGTACCTGGGCCGCCAGTTCGCGGGTTGGGGTCAGGACCAGTACGCGCGGTTGGCGCGGGCCATGACGCTGGGATTTGTCTGGGTGACCGTTGGGGAACAACCGCTCCAGGATCGGAAGGGCGAAACCGCCGGTTTTACCAGTACCTGTCTGCGCCGCGACCATCAGGTCGCGACCTTGCAACACGGCGGGAATGGCCCGCTGTTGCACCGGGGTAGGCTGGGTATAGCCGGCGGCTTCGATGGCGCCGACTAAAGCCTCGGAGAGACCGAGGGAAGCAAAGGACATGAGTAATCCTGTTTTAGTGAGGGCCTGGCCCAATGGGATAGTCTTGCCTGGCGCGAATGACGTTCAATAAAAAGACGTCATCCCGTCCGGTCCTGCCGGGCCTCGAAGGCGGGTCCGGACAAGGCTCGCGCGGGCCTTAGGCGGCGCTGTAGCGGTGTCGGGATGCCTTTTGCAAGGCCGGGCGTCCGGGCGTGAGCCTGGCGGGAAGGCCGGAGTATAACAGAGCAAACGCCGTGCGCCGCTTTCCTGCTGCTCAACGGTTTATTTCAACGTTGAGCCTGGCCGGGCGAGGTGGCCTTGGCCATCGGTCCGGCGCCGTAACGGGCGCTCAGTTCGGCATAGGCCGGTTCACGCTTGAAGCGCTTGAGTTCGGCACCGAAGCGTTGCACCAGCAAATCCATCCCGGCGCTGCGTCGTACCGCCAGGTATTGGCTTTGACGGCTCACGACCGTCGGGTTTTCGGTGATCTGGTCGCCCAACTGCATTTGTTCGAGCACATGTCGGCCCACCCTGCGGTCGGTGATGAGCAGGTCGATCCGTCCCAGCTGCAACTTGCCGAAATTGGCTTCGTGGGTTGGCGCCGTTTCCCGGGTGAACAGGGTCGACTCACTGAAGGCCTGGCTGTAGAGGTAACCGGGCGAGGTGCCGATGGTCAGGCCGGCCAGGTCATCGAGCGTGCGAAACGGATGGGGCCGGGCATTGGCGTAGAACATCACGAACTCCACGTCCGACAGCGGTTCGCTGGGGTAAAGCAGCATGGTATCGCGCTCGTCGCTGTGGAAGATGTCCAGCGCACCATCCGCCAACCCCTGCTCCAGCATCACCAGGCAGCGCTTCCACGGCAGGAAGTGCCATTCCACGTCGATGCCCAGGCGTTTGAACACGATGGCCGTGGTTTCGTAGTCCAGGCCCAGCATCGTGCCGTTTTCTTCGTAGACATATGGGGCCCAGGGTTCAGTGACAATGCGCAACTTCTCGGCCCGGGCAACCATGCTCAGGCACAAGAGAAGAAGGGCGGTCAGCAGCTGGACAATGACGGGCATGGCCTGAGGTTACGACGAGAGCTCATCAAATAGCTAGAGCCCTCTGGACTGCGCCCTGGTGGCCTGCCTGCGGTGTTCATGGATGGCTCGGCGGCGCTCACCGATGCAAGCGTATTGCAGGTGGGGCCGTTGCGAGACAACTGAATGAAAAAGGCCTTGGTGGTTGGCCAAGGCTTTTTTTGTTCAAACCACATTGCAGCATTCAGCGCGGCAGCTTGAGATTGTTCCATACCGCGAGGCTGGGCTCGGCCTGGTTAAGGGTATAGAAATGCAGCCCCGGTGCACCACCTTGTAACAAGCGCTCACACATTTGCGTGATGACTTCCTCGCCAAAGCTTTGGATGCTGGAGGAGTCGTCGCCGTAGGCCTCCAGCTGCTTGCGGATCCAGCGTGGGATTTCTGCACCGCATGCGTCGGAGAAGCGCGCCAGCTTGCTGTAGTTGGTGATAGGCATGATGCCTGGCACGACAGGAATGTCGACGCCCAGCTTGCGTATGCGCTCGACGAAATAGAAGTAACTGTCGGCGTTGAAGAAGTACTGGGTGATCGCGCTATTGGCGCCAGCGTTGGCCTTGCGTACGAAGTTGCGCAGATCGTCTTCGAAGTTGCGTGCCTGGGGGTGCATTTCTGGATACGCAGCCACTTCGATGTGGAAATGCTCGCCGGTTTCTTCACGAATGAAGCTCACCAGTTCGTTGGCGTGGCGCAGCTCGCCGCTGGCCATGCCCATGCCTGATGGCAGGTCGCCGCGCAGGGCAACGATGCGCTTGATGCCAGCGGCCTTGTACTGGGTCAGCAGGCTGCGCAGGTCGTCCTTGCTG
The DNA here is from genome assembly GCF_056521845.1 of Pseudomonas sp. PF05. Lineage (NCBI taxonomy): Bacteria > Pseudomonadati > Pseudomonadota > Gammaproteobacteria > Pseudomonadales > Pseudomonadaceae > Pseudomonas > Pseudomonas sp. PF05. Next base: position 8,925 of record NZ_JBWLPW010000033.1, read on the forward strand.
TCGCCCACGCAAGACAGGTGGGGTGCGGCCGGGACTTTGACTTCGCTTTCGAGCTGCAGCACGGTGTTCAGGGTGCGGTCACGGGTCGAACCGCCGGCGCCATAGGTGCAGGAGAAAAAGTCGGGGTTGTAGCTGGCCAACTGGCGGGCAGTGGCGATCAGTTTTTCATGCCCAGCATCGGTCTTCGTCGGGAAGAACTCGAAGCTGTAGCGACGGTCTTGGGACATGGTCATATCCTTGGAAGCGCGTAGGCCGGAGAGGCTTGCATAGCCCTTGTGGGAGCGGGTTCATGTAGGAGCGAGCCTGCTCGCGATTGGCTTCGTCTCGCTCCGATAGCTGGATCGAGGTGTCTGCATCGCGAGCAAGCTTTGCTCCCACAGGCCCGCTCCCACAGGGAGAGCAGGCAATAGAGCCGATCAGTAGCGGTAAGCGTGCGGCTTGAACGGGCCTTCGACGGTCACGCCGATGTAGTCAGCCTGTTGCTTGGTCAGTTTGGTGACCACGCCGCCGAAACCGCGGACCATTTCCAGGGCCACTTCTTCGTCGAGTTTCTTGGGCAGCACTTCCACGGTCAGGCGCTCGGCTTTCTGGGCCGGCGACAGGTCGGCGTATTTCTGGCCGAACAGGAAGATCTGGGCCAGGACCTGGTTGGCGAACGAGCCGTCCATGATGCGGCTTGGGTGGCCGGTGGCGTTGCCCAGGTTAACCAGGCGGCCTTCAGCCAGCAGGATCAGGTAGTCGTCGTTCTGTGGGTCGAAGCTGCCAGTACCGGTGCGGTGCACCTTGTGAACCTGCGGCTTCACTTCTTCCCATGCCCAGTTCTTGCGCATGAAAGCGGTGTCGATTTCATTGTCGAAGTGACCGATGTTGCAGACCACGGCGCGCTTCTTCAGGGCCTTGAGCATGTTGGCATCGCAGACGTTGACGTTGCCGGTGGTGGTCACGATCAGGTCGATCTTGCCCAGCAGGGCCTTGTCGATGCTCGCTTCGGTGCCGTCGTTGATCCCGTCGATGAACGGCGAAACCAGTTCGAAACCGTCCATGCAGGCCTGCATGGCGCAGATCGGATCGACTTCGGACACCTTGACGATCATGCCTTCCTGACGCAGGGACTGGGCCGAACCCTTGCCCACGTCACCGTAGCCGATCACCAGCGCCTGCTTGCCCGACAGCAGGTGGTCGGTGCCGCGCTTGATGGCGTCGTTGAGGCTGTGACGGCAGCCGTACTTGTTGTCGTTCTTGCTCTTGGTCACCGAGTCGTTGACGTTGATGGCCGGGATCTTCAGTTCGCCCTTGGCCAGCATGTCCAGCAGACGGTGCACGCCAGTGGTGGTTTCCTCGGTCACACCGTGGACGTTTTCCAGTACGGCTGCGTACTTCTTGTGCAGCAGCTCGGTCAGGTCGCCGCCGTCGTCGAGGATCATGTTGGTGTCCCACGGCTGGCCATCCTTGAGGATGGTCTGCTCCAGGCACCACTCGTACTCTTGCTCGGTCTCGCCTTTCCAGGCAAATACCGGGATACCGGCGGCGGCGATGGCGGCAGCGGCCTGGTCCTGGGTCGAGAAGATGTTGCAGGACGACCAGCGCACTTCGGCACCCAGGGCAACCAGGGTTTCGATCAGCACGGCGGTCTGGATGGTCATGTGGATGCAGCCGAGGATCTTCGCGCCCTTGAGCGGTTGCTCGCCGGCATACTTGCGGCGCAGGCCCATCAGGGCTGGCATTTCGGATTCGGCGATGATGATTTCGCGACGGCCCCAGGCAGCCAGGGACATGTCGGCGACTTTGTAGTCGGTAAAATCGGCAGGCGTGATAACAGCGCTCATGAAGAGCCTCCATTCGTAATGTATGCGAATGGGCGCCGTTGTGCGTTTAGTGTCTGCGCGGGGAGCCCCCGTACAAACAACGCCCCATCCGAGCCTGACAGGTCGAGCCTGCTGCAGCGCCCCTCGGACAGGTGGCGGGAACGGTCCAAAGGGTGGACCGAGGTAAAGCGGTGGCGATTATAACGGGCTAATCGGATCTTCCAAAAGGGTTTCTGTCGGCAAATCGAAATTGCCGATGACCGTCATAGGGCCCGCGACGTAGAGCCTGGCCCTGCGGTCTGCCATGATGCAGCAATCCAACGGCCAGACACTCAGGAGTGATCATGAATTTCCACACCCGCAAATGGGTCAAGCCCGAAGACCTCAATCCCAACGGCACGCTGTTCGGCGGCAGCCTGTTGCGCTGGATCGACGAGGAGGCGGCGATCTACGCCATCGTCCAGCTCGGCAACCAGCGCGTGGTCACCAAGTACATCTCGGAAATCAACTTCGTCAGCGCCTCGCGCCAGGGCGACATCATCGAGCTGGGCATCACCGCCACCGAGTTTGGCCGTACTTCCATCACCCTGACCTGCGAGGTGCGCAATAAAATCACCCGCAAGAGCATCCTGACCGTGGAGAAAATGGTCTTCGTCAACCTTGGCGAAGACGGCCTGCCTGCGCCGCATGGGCGGACCGAGATCACCTACGTCAAGGATCAGTTCAAGGACGATGTCGTGGTGTGAGATCGGCGACGCTGCCTTCGCGAGCAGGCCATACTGAACAGCACTGAGCGCCGCGTGTCGTAGATACATCACGCCACCGGTTCAGGAGCTGTATGGACACCCATAAAGAAGGCAAGACCCCTGATCTCTCGGCTCAGGAGCAGCATGAAGTCGACCGCAACCAGCCGCCGCGGGCGGCCGTGTTGCATGAAATCATCCGCACCCAGGGCAATCAGGAACTGGAGCGCAGTATCGCCGCGCTCTGGTGGTCGGCCCTGGCGGCGGGGTTGACCATGGGCCTGTCGCTGATGGCCATGGGGTTGCTCAACTCCCGGCTGCCGGAACACGAAGGCTTCAAGGTCATCGCCAGTTTTGGTTACTGCGCCGGCTTTCTCGCGGTGATCCTGGCTCGCCAGCAGTTGTTCACCGAAAACACCCTGACCGCCGTGCTGCCGATCATGAGCAAGCCCACGCTGGGCAACTTCGGCCGGCTGTTGCGGCTCTGGGGCGTGGTGCTGGTGGGCAACCTGTGCGGCACCTTACTGGTAGCCTACGTCATGTTGCACCTGCCGATTTTCGATCAGCGCACCGACCAGGCCTTCCTGGAAATCGGTCGCAAAGTCATGGAGAACGACACCGGCCAGATGTTCGCCAAGGGCATCATTTCCGGCTGGATGATCGCCACCATGGTCTGGATGATCCCGTCCATGGAAAGCGCCAAGATGTGGATCATCATCCTGATCACCTACCTCATGGCGCTCGGGGATTTCACCCACATCGTCGTCGGCTCGGCCGAAGTGTCATATCTGGTATTTGCCGGCCAATTGTCCTGGGAGGACTTCTGGATGGTGTTCGCCGGGCCGACGTTGGCGGGAAATATCATCGGCGGCAGTTTCATCTTTGCGCTGATCAGCCACGCACAGGTGCGCAGCGAGACCAATACGCCCCTCAGTCGGCAAGGCCCGCCGCGGCGCCGAGATGACGCTGGCGATAAATAAAATACAGCGCGGCCAGTACGGTTAGCCCGCCCACCAGGGCCCCGGTCCACGGCAAATCCGCCAGGTCGGCACCACTGGCCACTACTAGCCCACCCATCCACGCCCCCGCCGCGTTGCCCAGATTGAAGGCACTCTGGTTCAGGGTCGAGCCGAGGTTGGGTGCTTCATGGGCCTGGTCGATGATCAGCAGTTGCAGGATCGGGCACAGGGCGAAGGCGAAGATGCCCCATAGCACCAGGGTGATCGCCGCCGGAATCACCGATTGGCTGGTCTGGCTGAACGCCGCCAGCACCAGCACCACGGCCAGGGCCATGGCCACCAGTGAAGGCAGCAGGCGCCGGTCCGCCAGGCGCCCGCCGAGGAAACTGCCCGCCGTCAGGCCGACGCCAAACAACAGCAACATGACGGTGATGCCGTGGGGGCTGACACCGGTGATGTCCTGCAGGATCGGCGCGATGTAAGTGAACACGCTGAACAAACTGGTGGAGGCCAGTACGCTCATGCCCAGGGCGAGTAACACGTTGACCTTGCCCAGCACCTTGAACTCGCTGGCCAGGTTGGCTTTGTCCATGGGGATTTCCCTGGGCAGCCAGACCCATTGGGCGATGGCGGCGATCACGCCGATCACCGATACCGCCCAGAACGTCGAACGCCAACCGGCGTATTGACCCAAGGCCGTGCCCAACGGCACGCCCAGCACGTTTGCCAGGGTCAGGCCGGTGAACATCATGGCAATCGCCTGGGCCCGTTTGTTCGGCGCCACCAACCCGGCCGCCACCACCGAGCCGATGCCAAAGAACGCTCCGTGGCACAGGGCCGTAATGACCCGGGCGGCCATCAGCGTGGCGTAGTTCGGCGCCAGGGCGCAGAGCACATTGCCGAGGATGAACATCAGGGTCATGCCCAGTAGCGTGGCCTTGCGCGGCATGTTGGCGGTGCCAATCGCCAGGATCGGCGCGCCGAACACCACGCCCAGGGCGTAGCCGGTAATCAACAGCCCGGCCTGGGGAATGCTCACGGCCAGGTCCCGGGCGACATCGGGCAACAGGCCCATGATGACGAATTCAGTCGTGCCGATGCCGAAAGCGGCGACGGCCAAAGCAAGCAAGGCGAGTGGCATGCGCAAGGTCTCTGTCTGTAGTCTTGACGCCCGGATCAGGCATACGCATGCCGGCGCACCCATTCGAGTGAATGGGACAGCAGCGAGATTATTGGAATAGGAATATGCGCAACTGAGTGCGGCGTGATCGGTTTGCAGTATAAACGATAGCCAATCAATTCATGAGCCTTACTGAGCGTAGGAGCTGTAGGAGCTGTCGAGTGCAAACGAGGCTGCGATCTTTCCGCCGACAATTGAGTTTGAAGCGAAAGATCAAAAGATCGCAGCCTCGTTGCACTCGACAGCTCCTACGGGGCGGGGGACAAGATAAGGAGCGTGCCGTGCTTGCAACGGCCTTGGTGTTGGTCGCGGCTTTGTTGCATGCGGCATGGAATACGCTGATCAAGTTCAGCGGCGAGCGTTTGCTGGTGGTGGCGTGCATGGACAGCGTCGCCTTGCTGTTCGTCGCGTTGGCACTGGGTTTCGTGGCGTTGCCGCCGTTGGATATCTGGCCGTGGATCCTGGCGTCGGCGGCGTTCGAGCTGCTGTATCGCTATTTGCTGATCCAGGCTTATCGGGTCGGTGACCTGGGGTTGGTCTATCCACTGATGCGCGGCCTGTCGCCGCTGGTGGTACTGGCCCTGACATTTATATTCGCCGGTGAAGCCCTGACGACCCAGCAGGTCATCGGCATTTTGCTGATCCCGTTCGGCATGCTTTGCCTGTTGTGGCAGGGCGGTGGTGGCGAGCGGCTGCCCTGGTCGATGCTGCCGGTGGTGGCGCTGATCGGTCTGTGCATCGGGTGCTACACCTTTATCGACGGCCACGCTCTGCGGCGCTGGTCCCATCCGCTGGATTACCTGGTCTGGGTCACGCTGCTCAGTGCCTGGCCGTTCCCGTTGCTGGCGCTGGTGAGCAAGCGGCCGGCGTTCATGCGGTTCTGGCGTGAGCAGTGGCGGTTGGGGTTGGCGGTCGGATTCTGCGTATTGTTCAGCTACGCTCTGGTGCTGTGGGCCATGCAACTGGGCTCGATCGCCGAGGCGGCCGCGCTGCGGGAAGTCAGCGTGATCCTGGTGGTGCTGTTCGGCATGCGTTACTTGAAAGAACCTTTCGGCTTGCCGCGGCTCTTAGCCTGCGGGCTGGTGTTGGTTGGCATGCTGGTGATGAAGTTCTGACCGGCGCCCGAACTCGCGATTTTCTATAAAACCCAAAGAAGGAACTGCATCAATGACGGTTGCCCTGTGGTGTATTTTGATTGCCTTTATCCTGCCTTACCTGTGCATCGCCATTGCCAAGATCGGTGGACGATACAGGCTGGCAGATAACAACGACCCTCGGGACTTTCTGGACACACTCGAAGGCGCCCCCCGACGGGCATACGCTGCGCAACTGAACAGCTTCGAAATCAGCCCGTTTTTTGCCGCCGCCGTGATCGTTGCGCACCTGGCCGGCAATGCCGAGCTGGTGACCATCAATGTGCTGGCGGTGCTGTTCATCACCAGTCGCCTGCTCTACATCATTTGCTATCTGGCGGACTGGGCGATCCTGCGTTCGCTGGTGTGGTTCGTGGGGGCTGGGTTGGTCTTGAGTTTCTTCTTTGTTTCGGTCTGAGCCTGGTTTTTGAATCAAGGCGCCTGTACTGGCCTCTTCGCGAGCAAGCCCGCTCCCACACTGATCTCAGGTCGCTCACAAATGTTGCGTCCATTGGAGATCAAATGTGGGAGCGGGCTTGCTCGCGAAGGCGGCAGCACGGTCAACCCATTCCTAGGGATTGGCGGTCACCGCATTCGCCACCTGTGGCACTTGCGGCAACGCCATGCCCTTGGGCCAGAGCATCCAGATCTGGCCTTGTTGTTTCATGTCCCCGGCCAGTTGCCCGGCCGCCTCGCCAGTGCCCCAGAACAGGTCCGCCCGCACTTCGCCGGCAATTGCACCGCCAGTGTCCTGGGCGGCGACGGGCCGGTTCAAGGCGCTGCCGTCGGGGCGCGTGGTGGATAGCCAGAGCAGGCTGCCCAGCGGAATCACCTTGCGGTCCACCGCCACGCTGTAGCCGGCGGTCAGCGGGACATTCAGCGAGCCTCGCGGGCCTTCGTTGCTGTCGGGGTTACGGTTGAAGAACACGTAGCTGGGGTTGCTGCCCAGCAATTCGGGAATACGGTTCGGGTTGGCCTTGGCCCAGGCACTGATGGTACCCATGGTCACGTCCTCTTTCTTCAGCTCGCCCTGCTCGACCAGCCAGCGTCCGATGGGCCGATAAGGGTGGCCGTTCTGGTCGGCATAACCGATGCGCAGTTGGCGGCCATCGTCGAGTCGAATGCGTCCCGAACCCTGGATCTGCAGGAATTGCAGGTTCATGGGGTCGGTCAGCCAAGCGATGACCGGTGCCTTCACCCCGTTGGTTTCGATGGTGGCCGCGTCGTCGTATGGCTTGAGCACCCGGCCTTCGAGGCGGCCACGCAGGCGTTTGCCTTTGAGCTCAGGGTAAATGCTGTCCAGCGACACAATGATCATGTCCTCCGGCACACCGTAGACCGGGATATTCGCCGTGGCGGTCTGGGTGAGGCTGCCGGGGTAGACCGGTTCGTAGTAGCCGGTAATCAGGCCGTTGGGGCTGTTGTCGCCCGAGCGCAGGCCATAGACGTCCAGGTTCTGTTTCAGGAAATTGCGTACACCCTGTGCGGTTTGCGGCACATTGGCTGCTGCCGCGCAGGTTGGGCCCCAGGTCGCATCGGCCTTGAGCCGGGTGCAGGCACTGCGCCAGGAACCGAAACCGGCCAGCAGGTCTGCATCGGATACCGACGGCAACGCCTCCCAGGGTGCACTGACATAGGTGGCGACGGCGTGGGTCTGAGGTTTTTCGACCTTTTCGCCGCGATTACAACCGGCCAACAGTGCGATCAGCGGTAGGGCCAATGCCAGGCCTTTGTGCCAGGTCTTGATGCGGCTGTTCATGAAAATTTCCTTTGCAGTCATTCGTAGGCAGTCAGGCGCTCGAACAACCCGTATTGTTGATAGGGCCATTGGTCTTTACCGATGATCCGAGGATACTAATTGCCGTTTCCTGCTCCGAGGCCAAGATGTTTGTAAAACGATTTTCCATGGCCGTACTGGCCTGCCTGATGTTGTCCGCCTGTGGCGGCGTCGATCCCAATTCTCCCCTTGGCCAGCGCAAGGCTATCTTCAAGCAGATGCTCAAGACCAACGAAGAGTTGGGCGGCATGTTGCGCGGCCGAGTCCCATTCGATGGCGCACGATTTGCCGAAGGCGCGGCGCAATTGGATCAACTCTCCCATGAACCGTGGAAACACTTCCCGCAAGTGCGTGAGCAAGACCACACCAGTGCCCGGGATGAAGTCTGGCAAAAGCAGGCGCGTTTCCAGGAGCTGGCCCGCAACCTTGAAGCCGCCACCGGTGAATTGGTAACCGCCAGCAAAGTCCAACCCTACAAGGCCAGTTACCTGGGGCCGGCGGTGCAGAAGGTCGAGGATGCGTGCAGTGCCTGTCATAAGGAGTTTCGGGATCATTGACATGGCTTGAAAGATCGCAGGCTTCGCCAGCCCCTGCAGGGGATCGCATTGAGCCTGTAGGAACCTGCGATCCTTTCAATGTTCACTTGTCCAGCTCATCCACCGCTTCCTGCAGTTCCTTGCGGGAGGCCGCGAGCTTGTCCTTGCGTTTGTTGATCCGCTCGGCGTCGCCTTTCTTCATGGCCTTTTCCAGGTCGGCCTGACGTCGGCTCACCTCGTGTTTTGCATCGAGCACCTTGTTTTCACGCTCCTTGCGCAAGGACGCATCGGTGCAATGGGTGGTGACTTCATTCAATGCGGTTTCCAGGCCGGCCTGCTGGTCCTGGTTACCACGGGACTTGGCCAGTTCGATCTGGTTGATGATGCCCTGGCGCTTGGCCGCGCAACCAGTGAGCTCCGGGGTTTGCTCGTCCGCCATCAAAGGGGCGGCCATGGCGCTGCATAACACCAGCAGGGCAACGGGGGACAGGAAATTCATAGCAACTCCGTGAAAAATCGCGAGCGGTCAGGACCGATGCGCTGTTGGAACGCATGCTTGCCCCTTGGGTTCAACCGCACGGGGTCCGGATCAAAAACCGTCGACCCCGGCGGTGCGTAATACGTCACTCAAAGCCAGCACCTGTGGGTCGCGAAAAAATGCGCTCAGCTGCGCGGCGCGTCCCGGTCCGATGCCGGCTTCGGCTTGCCATTGTTCGGTATTGCGCTCGGCCAGCGTCTGCCACGGCCCTTTCAACCGGGCCTCACCGACGGGCGGCAGGCCCAGGGCCTTGAGCCATTGCCCGAAAGGGCGTTGCCGGGCGCTGTCCAGGCTGGCGAGCAAGCGGGCGCTACTGCGTTCGCCGAAGCCGTCAATATTAGCAAGCTCGGCGGCATCAAGGGTCAACCAATCCAGCAATCCGTGAAGTCGACCTGCAGCCAGGAGTTTTTCCCAGGTGCCGGGACCGACATGGGGCAGGGCGAGCCCGTGCTTGCCACTGAGCCAGTCCAGGCGTGCGAGGAACTGGCTTTCACAGCCGGGCGTCGCTTGCCAGCAGCTCAAGAAGTGATGGTCACCCGCTGCCGGGGCATTGACGTCCTGGCGTTCGAGGCTGCGCAGCACAACCGCGTCGAGTCGCGGGATGGTGAGCCCGGCCAGGCTGATAGCGACCCGGTCGCCGGGGCGAATGTCCATCTCCTCCCAACGCTTGAGGGAGCTGACACTTACCCGGCGAATCCACCGGTCGTCGAGCCGGATGCGTTCAAGCTCCAGTACGGGGGTGATGCGTCCGGTACGACCGATCTTGAAGTGCACCTTGCGCACTTCGGCCAGGGCCTGGGCATACGGATACTTCCAGGCCACGCTCCAGAATGGCGCCCGGGCCTGCCAGCGATCGGCGGGTGGGCGGCGACTCTGGCGCAGGACGATCCCGTCGCTGGCAAATGGCAGGGGGGTGCGATACCAGTGGTCGCGCCACTGCTCGGCATCGGCCAATGTCCGGACAGGCTGGTTATAGACGAGGGTGTCAGCGAAGCCCAACTCACTCAGTGCGGCCATTCGCTCGGGCAGGGTGTCCGGCCCTTGTGGCCAATCCCAGACAAACAGGCCGATATACACACCATCGTGCACCGTCAGATTGCTGCGTGCCATCAAGCCGGCCATGGTCCCGCGGGCGTTCAAGCTGCCGCTGCTGGCTTGGACATGGGCTTGCAGGTGCCAGTACAACTCGCCCTGGACCACCAGGTCTACAGGCTGGCGCAGTCGTTGCGGGATGGCGCCGATCTTGCGCGCATTCGTGGTCCAGTCGTGTCCTTGGACACCATCGCCACGGCTGATTGCCTGATGCAGGCGCCCCTTGCGGTAAACCAGGGTTACCGCCACGCCGTCGACTTTCGGCTGGGCCCAGACGTCCTCTCGACCGTGCAGCCAAGCCCCTACGGCGTCGGCATCCTTGAGTTTTTCCAGGCCGGTATGGACAACGGGGTGCGGCACCTTTCCGCCCGCGGAGCGCAGCGGCTCGTCGGACGCCGCGAGGTTGAAACAGCGGCGCCATTGGCCCAACTCTGTGCGGGATTGATCATACAGTTCATCGGCCACCAGCGATTGGCCGAGGCGATGATAACTGTCGTCCCAGGTATCGATTTGCTGTTGCAGCGCGGCGACTTCGGCACGGGCGCGTTCAGTGGGCCAGTCGGGGCAGGGCGCGGCGACTGCGGGAAGGGTGATGCAGACAAGACAGGCGAGTGCATACAGAAACGGTGGCATCGAAGCATCCTTGCTCGGTTGAGTACTGAAGGCTAGCCACCGTCCCGGAAGTTGCGAGGCCTGGAGCGTTACCGGATTTTACGGTGCCTGCTGGCAAAGTCGCGGCGGTACAGTGCGCGGCGATTTAGTCGCGCAACTGTGCCTTGTCCTCGTCAACGACCGGCGCAGAATGGACCTTCGATTCGCCTCTGCCTGGAGTGCTCCCGATGGAACTGACGACACTCGCTGTTTTCATCCCGGCCTGCTTTGCGCTGAACATGGCGCCGGGGCCGAACAACCTGCTGTCCATCAGCAACGCCTCGCGGTATGGCTTCGTCCGGGCGTGCAGTGGCGGCATTGGTCGGTTGCTGGCGTTTGCGATCATGATCGCCCTGGCAGCGGTGGGGCTCACCGCTGTGCTGCACACCTCGGAGTTGTTGTTCCTGGGGATCAAGCTCGTCGGTGCCGGCTACCTGTTCTATCTGGCTGTGCAGTTGTGGCGGGCCCAGCCTGAGGCCGGCAGCGAAGCCGCGGTCGCGTCGATGAGCCGGGCCGGCCTGGCGCGCCAGGAGTTCCTGGTGGCGATCGGCAATCCGAAGGCGATCCTGTTGTTTACCGCGTTCCTGCCGCAATTCGTCGACCGTACAGGCACCGTCACCCAACAATTCGCCGTGCTGGGAGGCTTGTTCCTGGCGCTGGAGTGCATCGCCATCGGCTTGTATTGCTACATGGGCATTTACGCGCGGCGGTTGTTCGCCCGTCCCAGTGGCAAGCGCCTGTTCAATCGGATGTGCGCGGGACTGCTGGCCAGTGCGGCTTCGTTTTTGCTGGTGGCACGGCGATCATGAGCGCCATGGCGAGGGGGTTTTTGGGAGCAAGGCTTGCTCGCGACACAGGCGCCTCGTTACCGCAGCAACCGCGTTGTTTTCATCGCGGGCAAGCCTTGCTCCCACAGATAAATTCTCTCGCCACAAGAGCCTGGCATGACTTTACCCTCTGAGTAGCCAAGCACCTGGCATGAAAAAGCCCCTGACGACCCAGTCGCCAGGGGCTTTTTCTTTACACGCGGGTATTACAGGCCGGCAGCGGCGCGCAGGGCGTCGGCGCGGTCGGTTTTTTCCCAGGTGAAGGTGGTGAAGGTATCGTCACCCCAGGTCTTGGTCTGTGGCGTACGACCGAAGTGACCATAGGCAGCGGTGTCCTGGTACATCGGGTGCAGCAGGTCGAGCATGGTGGTGATGGCGTACGGACGCAGGTCGAACACTTCACGGACCAGGTTGATGATCTTGTCATCGCCGATCTTGCCGGTGCCGAAGGTGTTCAGCGAGATCGACGTAGGCTGGGCCACGCCAATGGCGTAGGACACCTGGATCTCGCAGCGCTCGGCCAGGCCGGCGGCGACGATGTTCTTGGCGACATAGCGACCGGCGTAGGCGGCCGAACGGTCAACCTTCGATGGGTCCTTGCCGGAGAACGCGCCGCCGCCGTGACGGGCCATGCCGCCGTAGCTGTCGACGATGATCTTGCGGCCGGTCAGGCCGCAGTCACCCACCGGGCCACCGATGATGAACTGGCCGGTCGGGTTGATGTGGAACTGGGTGTCCTTGGACAGCAGCTCGGCAGGCAGCACATGCTTGACGATCAGCTCCATCACGCCTTCGCGCAGGTCCTTGTAGGACACTTCCGGGTTGTGTTGGGTCGACAGCACGACGGCATCGATACCGACCACCCTGCCGCCTTCGTAACGGCAGGTCACCTGAGACTTGGCGTCCGGACGCAGCCAAGGCAGCAGGCCGGATTTACGGGCCTCGGCCTGGCGTTGAACCAACTGGTGCGAGAAGGTGATCGGGGCCGGCATCAGCACGTCGGTCTCGTTGCTGGCGTAGCCGAACATCAGGCCCTGGTCGCCGGCGCCCTGGTCTTCAGGCTTGGCCCGATCAACGCCCTGGTTGATGTCGGGGGACTGCTTGCCAATGATGTTCATGACGCCACAGGTCGCGCCGTCGAAGCCGACGTCGGAGCTGTTGTAGCCAATGCCCAGGATGACGTCCCGGACGATCTGTTCCAGGTCGACCCAGGCCGACGTGGTGACTTCGCCGGCGATGATCGCCACGCCCGTTTTCACCAGAGTCTCGCACGCCACGCGGGCGAACTTGTCTTCAGCAATGATGGCGTCCAGCACCGCATCAGAAATCTGGTCGGCGATTTTGTCCGGATGCCCTTCAGACACGGACTCGGAGGTGAAAAGGGAGTATTCGCTCATCTCGATGTTTTCCTACAAGTTACCGTTGGTGAGTGTCGCCAGTGGGCCGCTGAAAGTGGCGAACCTGGATCTGGAAACCATTACGTAAGCCTACATAGAGGCTTTCCCCGGGCACGAGGCCCGCAGCGGTGGCCCAGCGGGCCAGGTCGTCCTGTTCAAAGCCGAGCCAGAGATCGCCACAGGCCTCCCTGGCCCAGCTCTGGTTGTGGCTGCATAACTCGGTCACCAGCAAGCTGCCGCCCGGTTGCAGCAGGCCGGCCATGTGCCTGAGGGCATCGGCCGGCGCGGCGAAATGATGCAGCACCATGTTCAATACCACGCAGTCGGCCTGCAGGCTCATGCCATCCAGTGCATCGGCCAGTTGCAGGCTGACGTTAGCCAGGGCCTCGCGTTCACACACCTGGCGCGCCAGCTCGAGCATGGCCGGGCTGTTGTCCAGCGCCGTCACCTGGCTGAAACGTTGTGCCAGCTCTGGCAGAAAGGCGCCATCGCCGGGGCCGACTTCGATCGCCGTGGCCGTGGGTTCGAAGCTTAGTTTGTCGAGCAGCGCCACGACGCTTTCGCGGTATTGCGGCAATCCCGCGATCAGGTCTTGCTGGGCGCGAAACTTCTCGGCGACCCGTGCGAAGAAGTCCTGGCTGGCGGCGGCCCGTTGCCCGTGTACCTGGGCGATGCGAGCCTGCACGTCCGTCGGCAGGTTCAGCGCGTCCACTTCGTCCAGCAGCGCGGCGTGCAGCTTGCCGCCCAGCAGGTCGGTGTGGGGCAGGGCGCGGCGATAGAAAATGGCGTTGCCTTCGCGGCGGGTCGCCACCAGGTCGGCCTGGGCCAGGACCTTGAGGTGGTGGCTCATGCCGGACTGACCGATGCCGAAGATCTGCGCCAGCTCCAGCACGCCGAACGAATCGTTGGCCAAGGCGCGCAATACATTGAGCCGCAACGGATCGCCGCCGGCCTTGCAAAGGGCCGCCAGCTCATCGCAGTCGTCATGGCGAATGGAAGGCGCAGGTAAGTTCATGTGCGGCAGTCTAGTGAGGGGACTGGAACCCCGCAAGTCCAATATCAAAAAGTTTTGATATTGGCAGATAAATGGCACTTCCCAACCCGTGCTTGACTCTACAAGCCATCAGCGGAAAGGTTTCACCTGGCGAATGCGACTTTATCCACCGGAAAAACACCCAAGGATGACTATCTGTCATTGCCCCGGGGCGGGTGGGTGAGGGAAAATGCTCGCCTTTTTCAGTTTCGTTTTATTCATTCTCGATTCAATACCCGCAGGAGAACAGCGATGCCCAGCCGTCGTGAGCGTGCCAATGCCATTCGTGCCCTCAGCATGGATGCCGTGCAGAAAGCCAACAGCGGCCATCCCGGTGCCCCCATGGGTATGGCGGATATCGCCGAGGTGCTTTGGCGCGACTACCTCAAGCACAGCCCGAGCAACCCATCGTTTGCCGACCGTGACCGTTTCGTACTGTCCAACGGTCACGGCTCGATGTTGATCTACTCGCTGCTGCACCTGACCGGCTACGACCTGTCGATCGATGACCTGAAGAACTTCCGCCAACTGCACAGTCGCACCCCGGGCCACCCGGAATACGGCTACACCCCAGGCGTGGAAACCACCACCGGTCCATTGGGCCAGGGTCTTGCCAACGCCGTGGGCTTTGCCCTGGCGGAAAAAGTCCTGGCAGCGCAATTCAACCGCCCAGGCCATAACGTCGTCGATCACCACACCTACGTATTCCTGGGTGATGGCTGCATGATGGAAGGCATTTCCCATGAAGTCGCCTCCCTGGCCGGCACCCTGGGCCTGGACAAGCTGATCGCCTTCTATGACGACAACGGCATCTCCATCGATGGCGAAGTCGAAGGCTGGTTCACCGACGACACCCCCAAGCGCTTCGAAGCCTACAACTGGCTGGTGATCCGCAACGTCGACGGCCACGATCCGGAAGAGATCAAGACCGCCATCGAGACGGCCCGCAAAAGCGCCCAGCCGACCCTGATCTGCTGCAAGACCACCATCGGTTTCGGCTCGCCGAACAAACAAGGCAAGGAAGACTGCCACGGCGCACCACTGGGTGCCGAGGAAATCGCCCTGACCCGCGCCGCACTGAAGTGGAACCACGGCCCGTTCGAAATCCCGGCCGACATCTATGCCGAATGGGATGCCAAGGAAAAAGGCCGCGCGCTCGAGGCCGAATGGGATCAGCGCTTCGCCGCGTATTCCGCCGAATTCCCTGAGCTGGCCAATGAACTGGTGCGTCGCCTCAGCGGCGAGCTGCCGGCGGACTTCGCCGAAAAAGCCTCGGCGTACATCGCTGAGGTCGCCGCCAAGGGCGAAACCATCGCCAGCCGCAAGGCCAGCCAGAACGCCTTGAACGCCTTTGGCCCATTGCTGCCGGAACTGCTGGGCGGTTCGGCCGACCTGGCCGGTTCCAACCTGACCCTGTGGAAAGGCTGCAAAGGTGTCAGCGCTGAAGACGCCAGCGGCAACTACATGTACTACGGCGTTCGCGAGTTCGGCATGAGCGCAATCATGAACGGCGTGGCCTTGCATGGCGGCCTGGTACCTTACGGCGCGACCTTCCTGATGTTCATGGAATACGCCCGCAACGCCGTGCGCATGTCGGCGCTGATGAAAAAGCGCGTGCTCTACGTGTTCACCCACGACTCCATCGGCCTGGGCGAAGACGGCCCGACTCACCAGCCGATCGAGCAACTGGCGAGCCTGCGTTGCACGCCGAACCTGGACACCTGGCGCCCATGCGATGCCGTGGAGTCGGCAGTGGCATGGAAATACGCCATCGAGCGTAACGATGGCCCGTCGGCGCTGATCTTCTCCCGCCAGAACTTGCAGCACCAGAACCGCGATGCCGACCAGATCGGTGACATCACCCGCGGCGGCTACGTGCTCAAGGACTGCATTGGCGAGCCTGAGCTGATCCTGATCGCCACCGGTTCCGAAGTCGGCCTGGCCGTCCAGGCCTACGACAAGCTGACCGAGCAGGGCCGCAACGTGCGCGTAGTGTCCATGCCTTGCACCAGCGTGTTCGACGCCCAGGATGCTGGCTACAAGCAAGCGGTGTTGCCATTGCAGGTCAGTGCGCGGATCGCCATCGAGGCTGCTCATGCCGATTACTGGTACAAGTACGTGGGCCTGGAAGGTCGCGTGATCGGCATGACCACCTACGGCGAATCGGCACCTGCGCCGGCGCTGTTCGAGGAATTCGGCTTCACCCTGGAAAATATCCTGGGCCAGGCTGAAGAGCTGCTGGAAGACTAAGACACGAGGCGGTGGCCGAGACCACCGCGCTTCCTGTAGGAGCTGACGAGTGTAGCGAGGCTGCGATCCTTTGATCTTGATCTTTCACTTGAGATTCAAGCGTTGGGGGAAAGATCGCAGCCTCGTTTCACTCGTCAGCTCCTACAGGGATTTGTGTGGTCAGCACGAATTCGTTTCCCGCGACTATCGAGAACCCCATGCCCCAACCGCGTCCCTACAAAGTTGCACTCAACGGCTACGGCCGGATAGGTCGTTGCGTCTTGCGTGCGTTGTTCGAGCGAGGGGCCAAGGCTGGTTTCGAGATCGTGGCGATCAATGATCTGGCCGACATGGCCAGCATCGAATACCTGACACGCTTTGACTCCACCCACGGCCGGTTTCCCGGCGAAGTGCGGGTCGAGGGCGATTGTCTGCATATTAATGGCGACTGCGTGAAAGTCCTGCGCAGTGCCACCCCCGAAAGCATCGATTGGGCGTCCCTGGATGTCGATCTGGTGCTCGAGTGCTCCGGTGCCTATAACACCCGCGAAGACGGCCAGCGTTTTCTCGCTGCTGGCGCGCCACGGGTGCTGTTTTCCCAGCCGATGGCCAGTGAAGCGGACGTGGATGCCACTATCGTCTACGGTGTGAACCAGGATTGCCTGACCGGCGACGAGTTGCTGGTGTCCAACGCGTCCTGCACCACCAATTGCGGTGTACCGCTGTTGCGCCTGCTGGACCAGGTCATTGGCCTGGAATACGTGTCGATCACCACCATTCACTCGGCGATGAACGACCAGCCGGTGATCGACGCCTACCACCATGAAGACTTGCGCCGCACCCGTTCGGCGTTCCAGTCGGTGATTCCGGTGTCCACTGGTCTGGCGCGCGGCATCGAACGGCTGTTACCGGAACTTGCCGGGCGAATTCAGGCCAAAGCCGTGCGGGTGCCGACGGTCAACGTGTCCTGCCTCGACATTACGATGCAGACCGTGAGCGATACCGACGCCACCGAGGTCAACCGGATCCTGCGCGAAGCCGCCACTAGCGGTCCGCTCAAAGGCCTTCTGGCCTACACCGAGTTGCCTCATGCCAGTTGTGATTTTAACCATGACCCGCATTCGGCCATTGTCGATGCCAGCCAGACCCGTGTTTCCGGGCCTCGGCTTGTGAACATCCTGGCCTGGTTCGACAACGAATGGGGGTTTGCCAACCGAATGCTGGACGTTGCCGAGCATTACCTGCAAACCGCTTCTAAAAAACCTGCTCTCTAAACAGTTACCCAGGAATTGCGACCCATGACCGTGTTGAAGATGTCCGACCTCGATCTGCAAGGTAAGCGCGTACTGATCCGCGAAGACCTCAACGTCCCCGTCAAGGACGGTGTTGTCACCAGCGACGCGCGTATCCTGGCTTCGCTGCCGACCATCAAGCTGGCCCTGGAAAAAGGTGCGGCAGTGATGGTCTGCTCGCACCTGGGCCGTCCGACCGAGGGCGAATTCTCGGCCGAGAACAGCCTCAAGCCTGTCGCCGATTACCTGAGCCGTGCCCTGGGCCGTGACGTGCCGCTGGTGGCCGACTACTTGGGCGGCGTGGACGTCAAGCCCGGTGATGTCGTGCTGTTCGAAAACGTGCGTTTCAACAAAGGCGAGAAAAAGAACGCCGACGAGCTGGCCCAGCAATACGCTGCCCTGTGCGACGTGTTCGTGATGGACGCGTTCGGCACCGCCCACCGCGCCGAGGGTTCGACCCATGGCGTGGCGAAGTTCGCCAAAGTCGCCGCCGCAGGCCCGTTGCTGGCTGCTGAACTGGACGCACTGGGCAAGGCCCTGGGCTCCCCGGCCCAGCCGATGGCGGCCATCGTTGCCGGCTCCAAGGTCTCCACCAAGCTGGACGTGCTCAACAGTCTGAGCCAGGTCTGCAACCAGTTGATCGTCGGTGGCGGCATCGCCAACACCTTCCTCGCCGCGGCCGGTCACCCGGTCGGCAAATCCCTGTACGAGCCGGACCTGCTGGACACCGCCCGGGAAATCGCCGCCAAGGTCAGCGTGCCGTTGCCGGTGGACGTGGTCGTGGCCAAGGAATTCGCAGAAAGCGCCACCGCCACCGTCAAGCTGATCGATGACGTAGCCGAGGACGACATGATCCTCGACATCGGCCCGCAAACCGCAGCCAACTTCGCCGAACTGCTGAAATCTTCCAAGACTATCCTGTGGAACGGTCCGGTCGGCGTGTTCGAGTTCGACCAGTTCGGCAACGGCACCAAGGTGCTGGCCCAGGCCATCGCCGAGAGCGACGCATTCTCCATCGCTGGCGGCGGCGACACCCTGGCGGCCATCGACAAATATGGCGTGGCCTCGCAGATCTCCTACATTTCTACCGGCGGCGGCGCATTCCTGGAGTTCGTCGAAGGCAAAGTGTTGCCTGCCGTGGAAGTCCTGGAAAGCCGGGCCAAGGCTTGAAGCTGCGTTGACCAGGCAAAGGAGTGTTCTGATGGTCAAGACGTTCACGTTGCTGTTGGCGGCGACGGTGCTGGCGGCCTGCTCGAGCAGCCCGAAGGAAACGGCCCCCGAGACTGGGACGCCGCCTGAAAAGGGCTGCTACCAGGCCGAATGGCAGGCCGAGACCAACCCGGTGCTGAACAAGCGTTCCGGGCCGGATGGCCTGGACAAATACGAGACGCAAACCCCCGTCAAGGAACATGGCTGTCCTTGACGGGTCAGACTTTTTACTCATGGCTGGCGGCGCGCGTCGTCAGTCGAGGAACACGGATGAAAGGCTTGATCGCCGTCGTGGCGTTGGCATTGCTGGGCGGTTGTGCGCAACTGGGTTTTTTGCACTCGTCCGAACCTGTTGCACAGGGCTGGACGACCTGGACCTGTGACAGCGAGGCCAAAGTGCTCTGGCGCTACACCGATGCCGCCCGCGAGGAAGTCGATGTACGCCTGGGCGGCGCGGATAAGGTTTATCACCTCAAGCAGGAGCCAGGCGCGTCGGGTTCGCTGTACAGCGATGACATGCTGGCGTTCCACGTCAAGGGTGAGGAAGGCCTGGTGTATTGGGTCGCCACCAATGACTTGATTGGGCGTGGCTGCAAGGCTGATTGATCCACTGAGATCCAATGTGGGAGCGGGCAAGCCCGCTCCCACAGGGGCCTCCATACGTTTTGAGTTTTTGTTTCATTGAACACGCAGAACGGGGCCGACCCCCGATCCGCAATGACTTGAATAGCCGCCGCCGCTCCGGCAGGCTGGCACGATTAACGACCCTCGACCGGGAGAGACACACTAATGGCACTTATCAGCATGCGTCAGATGCTGGACCACGCAGCCGAGTTCGGCTACGGCGTTCCAGCCTTTAACGTCAACAACCTTGAGCAGATGCGCGCCATCATGGAAGCCGCTGACAAGACTGACTCTCCGGTGATCGTCCAGGCTTCGGCCGGTGCCCGCAAATACGCCGGCGCGCCGTTCCTGCGTCACTTGATCCTGGCAGCGATCGAAGAATTCCCACACATCCCGGTGTGCATGCACCAGGACCACGGCACCAGCCCGGACGTCTGCCAGCGCTCCATCCAGCTGGGCTTCAGCTCGGTGATGATGGACGGTTCCCTCGGCGAAGACGGCAAGACCCCGACCGACTACGAGTACAACGTACGCGTCACCCAACAGACCGTCGCCATGGCCCACGCCTGCGGCGTGTCGGTGGAAGGCGAACTGGGTTGCCTGGGCTCGCTGGAAACCGGCATGGCCGGTGAAGAAGACGGCATCGGCGCCGAAGGCGTGCTGGACCACAGCCAGATGCTGACCGACCCGGAAGAAGCCGCGGACTTCGTCAAGAAGACCCAGGTCGACGCCCTGGCCATCGCCATCGGCACCAGCCACGGCGCCTACAAGTTCACCAAGCCGCCAACCGGCGACGTGCTGGCGATCGACCGCATCAAGGAAATCCACAAGCGCATCCCCAACACTCACCTGGTGATGCACGGTTCTTCCTCGGTTCCACAAGAATGGCTGGCGATCATCAACCAGTACGGTGGCGACATCAAAGAGACCTACGGTGTACCGGTTGAGGAGATCGTCGAAGGCATCAAGTATGGCGTGCGCAAGGTCAACATCGATACCGATTTGCGCCTGGCTTCCACTGGTGCGATGCGTCGTTTGATGGCGACCAATCCGAGTGAGTTTGATCCGCGTAAGTTCTTCGGTGCGACCGTGACGGCGATGCGTGATGTGTGTATTGCGCGTTATGAGGCGTTTGGTACTGCGGGTAATGCTTCCAAGATCAAGCCGATCTCGCTGGAGGCTATGTATCAGCGGTATTTGAAGGGTGAGTTGAACGCTAAGGTTAATTGATGTTTTAGCGTTGTGAGAGAACCCGCAGTGATGCGGGTTTTTTTATGTTTGGGGTTTGGGTGTATATCCGTTTCTTTGGTAACGGCTGCTTAGGGTTCCGCCCTGACGGCGGCTCACTTTTGAAGAGCCCGGAAGCCGGCCCAGTCAAAAGTAAGCAAAACGCTTTTGCCCCACCACTCGGTGCCTCGCCTAGGCTCGGCATGCCCGAACGAAGGCATTGCTCCGTGGGCCCGCCGCGAAGTGCCATCCATGGCCCGGCGCGGCTATCCCGGCATCCATGCCGGGATGCCCACTGCGCAATGCCTGCGTTCGGCCAGCGTGGTTAACGGGGCGTCTGAGATCAACGTCCATCGCGAGGCGGCCTAGTAGCCGGCCTGGCTCTCTCAGTCGTACACCCATCAGATCTGTTTGAGCAGGACCTGTGGGAGCAAAGCTTGCTCGCGAAGGCGGTGGTTCAGTCGATGAAGATGTTGAATGTACCGGCCTCTTCGCGAGCAGGCTCGCTCCCCCAAAATCTGATTGGTATACCTCCGGAAAGAACCAGGTCGGCTGTCAAGCCGCCTCGCGAGCAAGCTTTGCTCCCACAGGTCCTGCTCAAACAGATTGATGGGTGTACGACCCGGAGCACCAGGTCGGCTGTCAGGCCGCCTCGCGAGCAAGCTTTGCTCCCACAGGTCCTGCTCAAAC
>NZ_JBWLPW010000034.1:0-29558 GCF_056521845.1 Pseudomonas sp. PF05
AATCGTCTGCTGCCGCGGGTAGTCAGCCTCGGTGGCGTTGAACGTCACCAACAACTTCTCGCTTTCCGACGTCGGCAGGATCGACACCTGCTGCAAGGGCAGGTCCGGCTGCTGCTCAAGCATCGCGACCAGGCTTTCCAGCGTGTGTTGCACATAACCACAAAGCCGCTGCGCACCAATGCGCGCGGGGGTCATGACGGTGAAACTGAACGCCTCGCCCTGCTCGTCCACCGACAACATCAACGGGTAGTTAGTACGCTCTTCGCCGCCCAACACCTGGATACCGTTCCAGGCTGACAGCGCCTCGGCCGAGGTCGCCACGGCGGTGTGACGGTAGTTGAGCAAGGCACTGAACAATGGCGTCGGTGCCTGCACACCACTGCAGCGTTGTGCCAGCGCCAATGCGGCGTGTTCATGACCCAGCAATGCGGTCAGGCGAGCATGGGTTGCTTTCACGCCCGCACGCACACCGGTTTGTCCGACACTGACCCGTAATGGCAAGGTGTTGATGAACATGCCCAGCGCTCGGTCGGCACCCTCGCCTCCCTGCATCCGGCCCAGCAGCACCGTGCCGAACACCACATCGTCCTTGCCCGACACCTTGCCCAGGACTTGCGCCCAAACCAGGTGGTACAAGCTCGCCGCGCTCACCCCAAGCAGACGTGCCTGGGCCCGCAGCCGGCGACTCAGGCCGGCTTCGACGTCCTGGCGGGCTTCCTCGATGTCGCTGCCATCGCCCTGTACATCCTGCAAGCCGAACGGCAGCGTTGGCTCGTCGACGTCACCAAGCATGTCACGGAAGAATATTTCGTGGGCTTCAGCGCTCACGCCCAATCGGGCCTGGGCCACATAATTGCGATACGGCATCGCGACGCCCAACTGTCCAGCCTGCCCCAGCAGATGCGCCTGCATCTCCTGCTGCACCACCTCCAATGCGGTGTGGTCCAGGGCCATGTGGTGGAACAGCAGCATCCCCAGCCAACGATCGTTATCGGCATCGTGGGCATAAACCAGGCGCAGCATCGGTGCCCGGGTAATCTCCAGGCGGTGCTGCCGCGAGTCGAAACGCTCATGTAACTGCGCCGCGACATCTCCATCGGCCGGGTCCAGGATCAGTTCTTGCTGGATCAGCAGTGCCTTGCGCCAGACGACTTGCACTGGCTGTTCGAACCCTTCCCACAGCACCGACGTGCGCAGAATGTCGTGACGGTCAATGACCTTTTGCAGGGCTTGGGAAAAGTCTTCCAGGCGTCCACGATTGTCGAAGGCGAATTGAGTCTGGAGCACATAGGGATCGCCGCGCTCGGCGGCCAGGTGATGGTAAAGAATGCCCTCCTGCAGAGGTGCCAGGGGGTAGATGTCCTGCACATTGCCGGCGCCGCCCGGTACCGTCGATGCGATCCGGTCGATGGCGTCCTGGTCCAGGTCAACCATCGGCAACATGTCCGCCGTGATGTGTGCGCAATTCACTGGAATCAGGTTTACCGGGGCACGGACCTCGCGGCCACTGCCGACTGCCGCCGCCAATGCCGCCAGGGTCGACTGGCTGAACAGCACGCCGACGTCGGCGCTCAGCCCCGCCTGGCGCATCCGTTCGATCAGGCTGACGGCCAGCAGCGAATGCCCGCCCAGTTCGAAGAAATGGTCGTGACGGCCGACGCGCTCGACCTTGAGCAGCTCGGACCAGATCCGCGCCAACGCCGTTTCAACCTCGCCTTGCGGGGCTTCATACCCACGCCCCGAATAGGCCTCGCTGTCCGGGATAGGCAAGGCCCGATGGTCGAGTTTACCGTTCGGCGTCAGGGGCAAGGCGTCCAGGCGCATATAGGCCGCCGGCACCATGTGGCTGGGCAGATGCACTTGCAATTGTTCGCGCAGGTTTTGGGCCGTCAACCCTTGATCCAGGCTGTTGTGCGCCGTGTAGTACGCCACCAGTCGCTGGTCATCCGGGGCCTCTCCCACCGCGACGACAACCGCCTCGCGCACACCGACGCACGCGCCGAGCCTGGCTTCTATTTCACCCAGCTCGATGCGCAAGCCACGAATCTTCAGTTGGCTGTCGTTGCGCCCCAGGTAGTCGATGTTGCCGTCCGGCAAATAGCGCCCCAGGTCACCGGTGCGGTACATGCGCGCGTCCTGCACGGTGCTGAACGGGTCCTTCACAAAGCGCTCGGCGGTCAACTGCGCACGGTTCAAATAACCCCGCGCAACCCCGGCGCCACCGATGTACAGCTCACCCGCCACGCCAACCGGAACCGGTTGCAGGTGGGCATCGAGCAAGTAGACCTGGGTGTTGGCTACCGGTCTGCCGATATGCAACACCGCCTGCGAGGCATCGATCCGCCCCGAGGTGGCCACCACCGTGGTTTCCGTGGGGCCGTAATTGTTGATCAGTTCGAAGGGAAGATCGACCGGCAGCTTGCGCAGGCGGTCGCCGCCAATCAGCAACGTGCGCAGTTGATCGTGCCCCAGGTTACGGCCAAACGCGTATTCGGCAATGGGAGTGGGCAGGAAGCACACGTCCAGCGCCTGGGCCTGCCACCAGTCGAGCAGTGCGCCGACGTCCTCGCTGCCCGCATGGGCCGGCGGCAACAGCAACGTCGCTCCCGCACACAACGAAGGCCAGATCTCCCAGGCCGCCGCATCGAAACCGAAACCGGCGACACTGGAGGTGCGACTGCCACGTTTCACGTCGAAGGCCTGGCAATGCCAGCCCACCAGGTTGCTGAGGTTGCGATGTTCGACCATCACGCCCTTGGGCAGGCCGGTGGAACCGGACGTGTAGATCACATACGCCAGGTGGCGGGCTTCGAGCCCCGACACCTCGGGGTTGGAAACGGATTCGTCCTGCCAATCGGCGCTGTCGAGATCGATCACCGGCACCGAGGCATCGATCAGCAAACTGTGAGTGATGGTCTGCGCCAACACCGCAACCGGTGCACTGTCTTGCAACAGGTAGGCAATACGCTCCGCCGGGTAGGCCGGATCAACGGGGACATAGCCGGCCCCGGCTTTCAGCACGCCCAACAGGCCGACGATCATGTCCAGGCTACGCTCGACACAGATCGCCACCCGGTCGTCCGGGCAAACGCCCAGCGCCAGCAGACGGTGCGCAACCTGGTTCGCCCGGGCGTTGAGTTCGCAGTAAGTCAATGCCTGGTCGACGTACACCACCGCCATCGCTTGCGGGTGCGCCGCGGCCTGGGTTTCGAATTGCCGATGGATCAGCAGATCATGGGTATACGTCGCCCCGGTCGCATTCCAGGTTTCAAGCAATTGCTTGCGTTCGGCCGGCGGCAAGATTGCCAGGCGGTGCAACGGCGTCTGCGGAGCATGCTCCAGGGCCTCGACCAGGCTTTCCAACGCCACTTGCATATAACCACAGACGCGCTGGGCACCGATCCGGGAATCGACCAACGCCGTCAGGCTGAAATCCTCTCCCAGGTCATCGACGCTCATCGTCAGCGGATAATTGGTGCGCTCTTCGCCGCCCAGGGCCTCGATACCCTCCCAGGCGGACGAGGTGTGCAGCGCGATGGGCTCGGCGACCGAATGGCGGTAATTGAGCAACGCGCTGAATAATGGCGTCGGTGCCATGACGCCACTGCAACGCTGGGCCAACGCCAGGGAGGCATGCTCATGACCCAACAGGCCGGTCAGCCGTGCGTGGGTCGCCAGGACACCGTCGCGCACGCTTTGCGCACCGACCTGCACGCCAATCGGCAAGGTGTTGATGAACATTCCCAATGCCCGGTCGGCGCCTTCGCCGCCCTGCATCCGCCCCATCAGCACCGTGCCAAACACCACCTCTTCGCGCCCCGAGACCCGGCCCAATACCTGGGCCCAGGCCAAGTGATGCAACGCTGCTGCGCTCACACCCAAGCGGCGGGCCTGGGTGCGCAGGCGTCGGCTCAAATCAGTCGCGAGACCCTGCCGGGCTTCCTCGACAAGGCTGCCATCGCCGCGTACATCCTGCAGGCCGAACGGGAGCGTCGGCTCGTCGATGGCACCGAGCATGTCGCGGAAAAACGCCTCGTGCGCTTCACGGCTGACGCCCAGGCAGGCCTGGGCCACGTAGTTGCGATACGGCACCGCCTCGCCCAACTGGCCGGCCTGGCCCAGCAGGTGTGCCTGCATCTCATGTCGCACCACTTCCAGCGCCGTATGGTCGAGCGCCATGTGATGGAAGAGCAAGCTCGCCACCCAACGCTGGTTGAGCGCATCCTCGGCAAAGCGGATGCACATCAACGGCGCCTCACGGATATCCAGGCGATGCTGGCTGGCGTCAAAGCGAGCCTTCAATTGACCGGCGATGTCGCCATCGCCAGTACCGAGGAGCACTTGCTCCACACCCAGCGATGCCTTGCGCCAGACCACCTGCACCGGCTCGTCCAGACCTTCCCAGGCCATGGCGGTACGCAGGATGTCATGGCGGTCGATCACCCCCTGCAAGGCCTGGGTGAAAGCGTCGAGGCGTTCGCGACCGTCAAAGGAAAACTGTGCCTGCAAGACATAGGGATCGCCCTGCTCGGCCGACAGGTGATGGTAGAGAATGCCTTCCTGCAATGGCGCCAGCGGATAGATGTCCTGCACATTGCGCGCACCACCCGGCACGGCCGCCACGATGCAGTCGATGGCTTCCTGGCTCAACGCGGCCAGCGGCAACATCGCCGGGGTAATGTGGGTGCAACCCGGTGGAATCAGGTTGGCCGGGACGTCGATTTCATCACCGTCATGACCCACCGCCGCTGCCAGCGCGGCCAGGGTCGGTTGATTGAACAGCACGCGCACATCGGCGCTCAGGCCGGCTTGGCGCATCCGCTCGATCAGGCTGACCGCCAGCAGCGAATGCCCGCCCAGTTCGAAGAAGTGGTCATGGCGACCGACTTGCTCCAGGCCCAGCAGGTCCTGCCAGACTTGCGCCAGGACGGTTTCGGTTTCGCCTTGGGGGGCTTCGTAGCCTCGGGAGATGACGGCATCCAGCTGCGGTGTCGGCAGCGCCTTGCGGTCGAGTTTGCCGTTCGGTGTCAGGGGCAGTGCGTCCAGTCGGACGTAGGCCATTGGCACCATGTAGTCAGGCAGTTGTGTTTGCAGGTGCGCGCGCAGGGTTTCGATGTCTACGGTTTCGTCCAGTGAGTTCTGGGTGAAATAGGCCACCAGGCGTTTGTCGCCCGGCACGTCTTCACGGGCCAGGACCACGGTTTCCTTGATGTTTGGCGCCTGGGCGAGCTTGGCTTCGATCTCGCCCAGTTCGATGCGGAAACCACGGATCTTCACCTGGTCGTCGTTGCGGCCCAGGTATTCGATGTTGCCGTCCGGCAGGTAGCGGCCCAAGTCGCCAGTGCGATACATGCGGGCATTCGCAGCCGTGCTGAACGGGTCCTTGAGGAAGCGTTCAGCCGTCAGGTCGTCACGATTGAGATAACCGCGAGCGACCCCAGCGCCACCGATGTAGATTTCGCCCGGAACGCCCAGTGGCACCGGTTGCTTGTGCTCGTCCAGCAGATAGAACTGGGTATTCGCCACCGGTTTACCAATGTGCGCGGCAAACCCATCCTCGCGGGCCATCGACACCCAACTCGAATACGTCGTGGTTTCCGAAGGGCCATAGAGGTTGCACAGACGCTTGACCTGGGTCTGTTCGAACAACGCTTCCACCAAGCTGCGCTTCAAGGCTTCACCGGCGACGTTCACCGTATCGACGCCCTCGCCCAACCCGCCCGATTCCAACAACGCCTTGAGGGCCGACGGTACGGTGTTGATCAAGGTAATGTCGTGCTCGCCCTGTTGCAGTTCCAGCACATTAGTGACCACGTCGATGCTGCCGCCGGAGGTCAGCGGCGCGAAGCACTCGTAGACGGCCAAGTCGAAGTTCAACGAAGTCGAGAACAGGGTTTTCGACAACGTGGCGTCATCGAAGGAGCGATGGGCCCAGGTCAGGAAGTTCACCGTGTTGCGGTGTTCGATCATCACGCCTTTAGGCAGACCCGTCGAACCCGAGGTGTAAATGACATAGGCCAGGTGCGATGAAGTCAGCCCGCTGATCTCCGGATTGGAGACGGACTGGTCCTGCCACAAACCGCTGTCGAGATTGATCACGGCCATCGAGGCATCGCGCAACAAGCCGACGGTAACGTCCTGCGCCAACACTGCCGCCGGTGCGCTGTCCTCGAGCATGTAGGCAATCCGTTCCAACGGATACGCCGGATCCAGCGGCACATAACCACCGCCGGCCTTGAGAATCGCCAGCAAGCCAACAACCATGTCGATACCGCGCTCGACGCAGATCGCCACCCGCGAATCGGGCTCTACGCCCTGCTTGCGCAGGTAATGGGCCAGGCGGTTGGCCCGCTCGTTCAGTTCCCCGTAGCTCAGGCGTTGCCCGCCGCGAATCACCGCCACCGCATCCGGCGTACGCTGCACCTGCGCCTCGAACAACCCATGAATCGTCTGCTGCCGCGGGTAGTCAGCCTCGGTGGCGTTGAAATCCCGCAACAACTGCCAACGCTCGTCTCCAGGCAGGATATCCAGCGCATTGACCGGAGACTGAGGCGCGAACTCCAGCGCCTCCACCAGACTCGCCAAAGCTGTCTCCATGTAGGTGCCGACCTGCCGGGCATCGACAGCGCCAGCCGTCTGTACGCTCAACAGAAAGCCTTCGCCCAGGTCGTCGACCGACAACATGCATGGATAGTTGGTCCGTTCCATGACCGCCAACACTTGTGCTCCCGCCCAACGCTCGATGCCGTCGTTGTCCTGGAGCGGGCTGTGGCGGTAGTTGAGCAAGGCGCTGAACAGCGGCAACGAAGCCGGCACACCACTGCAGCGCTGGGCCAATGCCAGCGAGGCGTGTTCATGACCGAGCAAGGCGGTCAGTCGTTCATGGGTCGCCTTGACACCCGTGCGTACATCCTCGGCCCCCACCTTCACCCGCAGCGGCAAGGTATTGATGAACATGCCCAGCGCGCGGTCAGAGCCCTCGCCGCTCTGCATGCGGCCCAACAACACGGTGCCGAAGACCACGTCTTCGCGCCCGGACAAGCGTCCCAGCACCCGGGCCCACGCCAGGTGATGCAGGGCCGCCGGGCTCACGCCCAACTGGCGCGCCTGCTGGCGCAGGCGCAGGCTCAACGCGTTATCGAGGTTCAACTTGGCCTCGTCGATGCCCCGGCCGTCGCCCTGTACTTCACGCAGCCCGAACGGCAGCGTCGGTTCCTCGACATCGCCGAGCATCTCGCGGAAAAAGTCTTCGTGTTGCGCGCGGCTGACACCCAGCAGAGTCTGCGCCACGTAATTGCGGTACGGCATGGCGGCGTCCAGGCGCTCGGCCTCACCGTTGAGGCACGCCAGCATTTCCGCCTGCATCACGTCCAGCGCCGTATGGTCCAGGGCAATGTGATGGAACAGCAGGATCGCCACCCAGCGCTGCTGGGCACTGTCCCAGGCGCACGCCAGGCGCATCAGCGGCGCCTTGCCCAAATCCAGGCGACAATGCCGAGGGTCGAAAAGCGCTTGTAGTTGCGTGGCGATGTCGCCTTGGATCGGGTCCAACAGCGGTTCTTCGAGCAGCAGCTCGGTACGGCGCTGGACCACTTGCAAGGGCTGGTCGAAGCCTTCCCAGAGCACCGCGGTCCGGAGGATGTCGTGCCGATCGATGACCGCCTGCAAAGCCTGGACGAACCCATCGAGCCGGGCACGACTGTCCAGGGCAAACGTGGCTTGCAGCAAGTACGGGTCGCCCGCTTGCGCGGCAATGTGGTGGTAGAGAATCCCCTCTTGCAGCGGGGCCAACGGGTAGATGTCCTGCACATTGCCGACCCCACCAGGCACCGTGGCGACAATCCGGTCGATGCTGGGCTGGTCCAGCGACACCAGCGGCAGCATGGCCGGCGTGATCCGCTGGCAACCGGTGAAGATGCCATTGGCCGGCACCACGATGTCAGCACGAGCGCCCACCGCTGCGGCCAGGGCGGCCAGGGTTGGTTGACCGAACAACACGCGCACATCCGCGCTCACGCCGGCCTGGCGCATCCGCTCGATCAGTTTCACTGCCAGCAGCGAATGTCCGCCCAGCTCGAAGAAGTGGTCATGGCGCCCCACCCGCTCCACGCCGAGTACCTCGGTCCAGAGCCGGGCCAGCACAGTTTCCACCTCGCCCTGCGGTGCTTCATAGGCACGGCTGGCGAAGGCGTCCGCCTCGGGCGCCGGCAACGCCCGTCGCTCCAGTTTGCCGTTGGGCGACAGGGGCAGTTTTTCCAGGCGCACATAGGCCGCCGGGACCATGTAGTCCGGCAAGAGTGCTTGCAGATGCGCGCGCAGTGAATCGGCGTCGGGCCACAGGTCCGCGACCGCAGGCGTGAAGTACGCCACCAGGCGTTTGTCGCCAGGGCTGTCTTCACGGGCGATGACCGCCGCCTCTTTGATCCCGGCGTGCTGGCAAAGCCTGGCCTCGACTTCTCCCAGCTCGACACGGAAACCGCGGATCTTGATCTGATCGTCGTTGCGCCCCAGGTATTCAATGCAACCGTCGGGCTGGTAACGCCCCAGGTCACCGGTCTTGTACAGGCGCGCCTGGCCATCCATCGTGAACGGATCGCGAATGAAACGTTCGGCACTGAGGTCATCGCGGTTCAGGTAGCCACGGGCAACGCACACGCCGCCGATGTGGATTTCGCCCGCCACGCCGGCCGGAACCGGGCGCAGGTGTTCGTCCAGCAGATAAATGCGGGTGTTGGCCACCGGGTGCCCGATGGCCGGCAGCGTAGGCCAGGCGGCGACATCGTCCGGCAAGGTCAGCGCGGTGGCGACGTGGGATTCGGTCGGGCCGTAGTGGTTGTGCAGGCGGCAGCCGTCCAGGCGGGCAAAAAAATCACGGATCTGTGGCGTGATGCGCAGTTGCTCGCCCGCAGTGATGACGTCCTGCAGCGGGCACGCCAGCGGACCGTCCTCACCGTCGCCCACCACCGCTTCGGCCAACGCCTGCAGGGCGACACACGGCAGGTAGAGGCGCTCGATGCGCTGCTCGCGGATGTGTTGGAACAGACGGTGGAAATTCAATCGGACATCAGCATGGATCAACGACAGTTCGCCACCGGCGCACAGGGTGCTGAACATCTCCTGGAAGGCAACGTCAAAGCCCAGGGCCGCGAATTGCAAGGTGCGGACGGTCGCGCGGCCTTGCTGCTGGGCCTGTTCGATTTGCCACTGCATCAGGTTGACCAGGGCCCGGTGCGGCATGGCAACGCCCTTGGGCTGGCCGGTGGAACCCGAGGTATAGATGACATACGCCAGGCCGTCGGGGCTCAGGCCGCTCACGTGCGGATTGGTTTGCTGTTGGGCGCTGATACCCGCGGCATCGCGTGCCTCGGGATCGAGTAACAACACCGGCATGCTCGGCTGCGGGAAGCGGGCCTGCAATTCGCGCTGGGTCAGCAGCACCTTGGGCGCGCTGTCCTCCAGCATGTAGGCCAGGCGTTCACTCGGATAGGCCGGGTCCAGGGGCACATAAGCAGCACCAGCCTTGAGGATACCCAGCAGCCCCGCGACCATTTCCAGGCTGCGGTCCACGCAGATCGCCACACGATCATCGGCACCGATTCCCTGCTCGATCAGGCGATGGGCAATCTGGTTCGCCAGCCGATTCAGTTCACCGTAGCTCAGGCACGCGTCCTGATACGTCAGCGCGACAGCGTCTGGCCGGGCCTGGACCTGGGCTTCGAACAATTGATGGATCAGCAACCCCGCCGGGTAGGCCGTATCGAAGGCATTGAAGTCCTCGACCAACTGACGCCACTCATTGGCGGGAACAATATCCAGGTCATGCAGCGGTGAGTCGACAGCTTGATCGAGCGCATCGGCCAGTGCTTCGAGCACCGTATTCATATAGGCGCAAACGCGCTGCGCGCCGACGCCGGCCACGGCTTGCACCGTCAGCCCGAACGACTCGCCCAGGTCGTCTATCGACAGCGACAGTGGGTAGTTGGTCCGCTCTTCGCCGCCGAGGATCTCGACCCCAGCCCAGGTTCGCGCCTGACCGGCGTCGTTGGGTGCCTGCGCAGCCACCGCGGTTTGCCGGTAGTTCAGCAACGCGCTGAACAGTGGCGTCGGCGCGGCGACCCCGCTGCAACGTTGCGCCAGGGACAACGGCGCATGCTCGTGACCAAGCAGCGCCGCCAGGCGCTCGTGGGTGGCCTTCAGCGCGGCCAGCACACCCTGCCCCCCTGCCTCGACGCGCAACGGCAGCGTGTTCACGAACATGCCCAAAGCGTGCCCGTCGTCCTGGCCGCTGTGCAGGCGTCCCATCAAGACCGTCCCGAACACCACATCCTGGCGGCCGGACAAGCGCCCCACCACCTGGCCCCAGGCCAAATGGTGCAGGCTCGCCGTGCTGACTCCCAGGCGCCGTGCCTGGGCACGCAGGCGCTGGGTCAAGTCGGCAGCCAGGGACAGCGAAGCCTCTTCGATACCGGTGCCGTCGCCTTGCACATCCTGCAAGCCGAACGGCAGCGTCGGCTCGTCCACGTCCCCGAGCATTTCGCTGAAGAACGCTTCATGTTGACCAGGATCGCTGCCCAAGCGCACCTGCGCCACATAGTTGCGATAAGGCACGGACCTGGGCAGTTCACCCGCACGGTTTTCCAGGTGGGCCTCGATTTCCTTGCCCAGCATGCCCAGGGACGTGGCGTCATCGATCAAGTGATGGAACAGCAACACCGCGACCCAACTGCCGCTGACGAGGTCTTCGGCCACGTGGATGCGCATCATCGGTGCCTGGCGCAGGTCGAAGCGGGTATGGCGAGGATCGAAGCGGGCCCGCAGCTGCTCGGCGATGTCGCCATCGGCCGCATTCAAGGCGAGTTCTTCCACCATCAGCCGGGCCTGGCGCCAGACCACCTGGACCGGCTCGCCCAGGTCTTCCCACATCACTGACGTACGCAGGATGTCGTGCCGTTCGACCACCGCCTGCAAGGCCTGGACGAACGCATCCAACTGTTCGCGACTGCCCACGCGCAACAGCGCTTGCAGCAGATAGGGATCGCCCTGGGCGGTCGCCAGATGGTGATACAGGATGCCTTCCTGCAATGGCACCAGCGCGTAGATGTCCTGGACGTTGCTCACCCCACCCGGCACCGCCGCGACAATACGGTCGATTTCGTCCTGGGTCAGCGTTGCCAGTGGCAGCAGGTCTGGCGTGATGCGCTGGGCATCGTGGGCAATGGCGTTGTCCGGTACGACAATGCCACCGCTGCTGCCCGTGGCGGCCGCCAGTGTCGCCAGGGTTGGCTGGCCGAACAGCACCCGCACATCGGTGTCCAGATTGACTTGGCGCATGCGCTCGATCAGCTTGACCGCCAGCAGCGAGTGACCACCCAGTTCGAAGAACCGGTCATGGCGCCCTACCTGTTCGACGCCGAGCAGTTCAGTCCAGAGCCCGGCCAGGGTGATTTCCACGTCGCCTACCGGCGCTTCGAACACGCGATGGGCATACGCCTGTGCATCGGGCGCCGGCAGTGCCTTGCGATCGAGCTTGCCGTTGGTGGTCAGCGGGAACCGTTCAAGGACCACGAAGGCACTGGGCACCATGTAGTCCGTCAACGAACCCAGCAGGTTCGAACGCAGTTCGGCCGCCGACAGTTGTGCGCCTTCGCCGGCGATCAGATAGGCCACCAGGCGTTGATCGCCCGGCGTGTCTTCACGGGCGATGACCACCGCTTCGCGCACACCCTCGCACGCCGCCAGCTTCGTCTCGATCTCGCCAAGCTCGATACGGAAGCCACGGATTTTCACCTGTTCGTCATTGCGCCCCAGGTATTGCAGCTCACCGTTCTCCTGCCAGCGACCGAGATCGCCGGTGCGATACATCCGTGCCCCGGCAGTGCTGTCGAACGGATCGGCGATGAAGCGGGTGTCATTGAGTTCGGGCCTGTTCAGGTAACCCCGTGCCACCCCCGCGCCAGCGACATACAACTCGCCTGCCACGCCCACCGGCACGGGCTGGCCATACGGGTCGAGCAGGTACAGGCGCAGATCAGGGATACGCTTGCCGATCGGACTGCCCCCGCCCCACTGCGCATCGGCGGCTTCAAGCGGACGGTACGTCACGTGCACCGTCGTTTCAGTGATGCCGTACATGTTGACCAATTGCGTCCCGGCATTGCTTGCACGGTCATACCACGGCTTGAGAATGCGAGTGTCCAGCGCTTCGCCACCAAAAATCACCTGACGCAGACTGTGGCGCAGCTCGCTTTCGCCCTGGGCCGCGATCAACTGGCGGAAGGCACTCGGCGTCTGGTTCAAGACCGTGACCCCGGCCTCGCACACCAGTGCGTAGCAGTCTTGCGGGGAACGGCTGACCAGTTGTGGCACCACCAGCAAGCGGCCGCCATGGGTCAACGCGCCCCAGATTTCCCAAACCGAGAAATCGAACGCGAAGGAATGGAACAGCGCCCATACATCCTGAGGGCCAAACTCGAACCACGGTTGGGTCGCCGAAAATAGCCGTGCGACGTTGCGATGCTCGACCATCACGCCCTTGGGCAACCCGGTGGAGCCCGAGGTGTAGATCACGTAGGCCAAGTGGTGCGACGTCAGCGCCGCGACGTCGGGGTTGTGCGACGGCTGTTCAGCGATCCCCGCGCTGGCGGGCTGATCGAGCCATAACGCCGGCGCAGACAGCGCCGGCAGTTGCACCTCCAGCTCCGACTGGGTGAGCAAGGCCGACGGGGTGCTGTCCTCGAGCATGAAGGCCAGGCGCTCCGGCGGATAGGCCGGGTCCAGCGGCACGTAACCGGCGCCGGACTTCAGGATACCCAACAGGCCGACGATCATGTCCAGGCCACGCTCGACACAAATCGCCACCCGGTCGTCCGGGCGAACACCCAGCGCCAGCAAGCGATGGGCGACTTGGTTGGCCCGGGCATTGAGCTCGCCGTAGGTCAATGCTTGGTCTTCATGCACCACTGCCACCGCATCGGGTTGCGCGGCCGCTTGCGCTTCGAACAGGCCATGGATCGTGCGGTCGTGCTCATAGTGCTGCCCGTCGTTGGCGTTCCAGGCCTGTAGCTGAAGGGCCTCGGCCGGCGTCGGCAGTACAAACTCGCAGATCGGCAATGCGTCATGACCCAAGCCTTGCTCCAGCACCTGCATGAAGCGCTCGGCCATCGCCTCGATTTCACCGTCCTGGAAAAAAGCTGCGTTGTAGATCCAGTGCAGCCAGGCGTTATCGTCGTGCGGGTTGCTGCGCACGTGAATGGCCAACGGCATTTGTTCGTGACCGTTCGAGCACTTGAACGAACGCGCCGGGGCTTGCCCGAACATGAACTGGTGATCGTCCAGCTCATAGGAGAACGATATGTCGAACAACTGCGCACGGTTGCCCTGCAGCAATTCCAGCGAACGGTTCATGTCGCTCAGGGGGAAGCGCTGGTGGCGATAGTCCTGCTTGAGGGTGCGCGCCACGTCGTGGACCAGCTCGCCGAATGACAGCTCGGCGCTGAAGCGCAACCGCACGGCACTCACCTGGGTGAACATCCCCATGGTTTTCTTGAAGGACGCGTTGGAGCGATTCAGGACCGGCAAACCGATCACCAGCTCTTCACGTTGGGTGGTGCGGGCAAAATAAACGTACAGCGCAGCCAGCAGCACAGCCGAGCGTGAGGACTGATGCACCTGCGCCAGGGCGTCGATCCGCTCGTTCAGCGACCGAGCGTAGGGCCATACGGCATGGCGGCTGGGGGCCATGCCATCAGGGTAGCGATCACGGTTGCGGGCCACGAACAAGGGCGGTGGCACTTCCTGGTATTTTTCCAGCCAGTACTGCCGTTCACGGGCAAACCGCGGGGAATCGCGATAGCGCGCATCGTCCTCGATGAACGCCACGTAGGACGGTGCTGCCACGTCTGGCGTCTGGTTGCTTTCCAGCGCGCTGTAGAGCTCGCCGAGTTCCTTGAACATCAAACCGATGCTCCAGCCGTCCAGGACGATGTGATGCACCTGGATGACGAAATAGAACGATGCGCCATTGAGCTTGAGCAGCGCCAGGCGGAACAGCGGCCCGCCATCCAGTGGAAACGCCATCGCCATCCGCTGCTCGACCCAGGCCTGTGCCGATGCCTGCGGGTCGGGCAGATCCGACAAATCATGCACAGGCACCTGCACCGCCAGCGTATCGGCCAGCATCTGCATCGGCACGCCACCTGCGTCGGCTTCACGGAGCAATACCGTGCGCAGGGCATCATGCTTTTGCACCAACAAGTCGATTGCCTGCTGGAACCGCTCGGCGTCAACCACACCCTCGATGTGCAGGTAACCTCCGATGTTGTAGAGGGGGGAGTCGCCCTGGACCATTTGCTCCAGCCAGATGTCTCGCTGGGCGGCCGTCAACGGGTAGGTTTGCGAAAACGACAGGGACTGGTTCATACCCGTCCCTCCGACACCTGAACACTCACCGACAATGAACTGACCTGCTGTTGCTCATGGCCCCGCTTGGCCGAACAGCCAGTTGCAACAACATCACCCACTACACGCGCAAAGAAAAATTTCATACGGTC
This sequence comes from Pseudomonas sp. PF05, assembly GCF_056521845.1. Lineage (NCBI taxonomy): Bacteria > Pseudomonadati > Pseudomonadota > Gammaproteobacteria > Pseudomonadales > Pseudomonadaceae > Pseudomonas > Pseudomonas sp. PF05. The sequence goes on from NZ_JBWLPW010000034.1 coordinate 14,550, forward strand.
CTTCTCAGAGATTTGTCAGTGCTGCCCGGGTTGAATGCAACAGGCACGCCTGGCGTTGATGCAAATCCGCGCAAGTAGCCGGCGCGGCGTGAGATCGGTCGAGCGTCGAACGATCGGAGCGTTCTTGCATGGCATCGCCACCCGGCGGGGATGCACGTCTGCCGGGTGGGTCAATGCCAAGCGTTGTTCACGGGTGTTCAGCAGTACTGTCGCGACAGCGCAAGCCGGACGATGAGGCCTGAATGGACATTCAGGCTCGCTTGTCGCGCAGGGCACAGTTGATGTCGGAAACGATCTGGCCATCCGACAGCTTGATGATGCGATCGGCCAGCTGGAAGTACTGGTCGTCATGGGTAATGATCAGCACCGTCTTGCCACGGCGCTTGAGGTCGGGCAGCAGTTCCTCATAGAAGAACTTCTTGAAGGGTGGGTCCTGGTCCGCGGCCCATTCGTCCAGTACGTAGACCGATCGGTCTTCCATGTAGGCGCACACCAGCGCCAGGCGCTTTTGCTGGCCATAGGACAAGGCCTTCAGGGTTGAATACCCCAGTCCTTCGATCTTGATCTTGTCGGCCAGCCCCAGGGTTTCCAGGTACTTGCGCGCCAGCGTCGGGTTGCCGTCTTCTTCGTCGGGGCCGATGAGGCGGTTGAACAGATGGAAATCGGAAAACACGGCGGAGAACAGATCGCGATAGTCGTTGCGACTTGCATCAGTGACAGGCTTGCCATCGAGCAGGATCTCGCCGTCCTGGGGTATGTAGAGGCCGCAGAGAATCTTGGCCAAGGTGCTTTTACCGCAACCGTTGCCGCCGACGATGTAGATCAACTCGCCCGCCTGCACCGTCAGGTCGATAGGCCCCAGGGAGAAACCGCTCTCGGCGTGCAACTCCTGGTAGTGCATGCGCACGGCTTTCAATTCGATGCGACTCCAGGACTTCTTATGTTCCAGCAGATGAACCTTGGGCACGTCGGTCTCGATGGGCTCGGGGTGTGGGTCATTGATCGAGAAACCGAATTCCGAAAGACGCGTAGTGGCCACGCGGCCCGCCGCGAGCAAGGGCATCGCCCCGACCAGCAATGACAACGGGCCCATGATGTACAGCACGGCCAGGACGCTGGCAGTCATGATTTTCGGATCGACGGCGCCGACCAGGGGCGCGGCGAACAGCAGGCAACCGATCAGCAACGACAGCGTGAATTGCCCGACGTTGTCGGCGGCGGTGTACCACAGGCGCTCGACGAAGTTGTAGCGCGCCACACGGGTGGAAGATGCCTCGATGGCCGAGCGACCGAACCAACGGCGCCGCACGCCATTGAGCTTGAGCTCCTTGAGACCGAAGACCAGGGCATGGGTGTATTCATTGAACGCGGTGTATTCGTCCCGGACACGGGAGGTGTTCCTGACGCCACAGGAGAAGAAGAACAGATACAGCCCCACCCCCAGGACCATCAGTGAAACCGTCAAGGCCAGCACGACCCAAGACAGATAGGCCAGGTAGCCGATGCCGAACAGAAAGACTGTCGTCTCCACCAGGATCGTGGGCATGATGATCAGCGTGGTATTCAATTGCGGGATGTCGTTGGTCAACATCGTCAGCACATTGGGCGGACCACGCCGATCCACTTCCTCCAGTGGCGTGGCGAGAATCTTGCGACACAGCGCAATGCGCAAGCGCGTCATGATGCGCATGCTGGCGTAGGCCGGGAACAACGCTGCGCCATTGCGCAAGATCAGCGCCGTGGCACTGAGGCCGATGAACCAGTACAACGCCTGCAGGCGCGAGCCGTCATTGTGGATAGCCTCGTTGATCACGCTCACCACCGCGATGGACGCCACCCCGCTGATGACACCGCAGATCAACGTTAAGAGCGTCAGCCAGGGATGGTTGCGCCACAACAGGCGCATGACCGAGCCCGCCTTGGGCTTCTTCGCTTTCTTGGCTTTCTTCGCTTTCTTCTCTTTTTTCATGGCTTGCTATCCTCCAATGGAGTCGCGAAAGGGCTCACGCCGGTCGCCATACATCGCCCCGGGCAGTCATCTCGCCCATCGCCACCACGATAAGCCGCGGCTCCTCGTAGGGATCGCGAGCGTGGGCGGCCAACATGTTGTCGAGCATCACCACATCGCCCTTGCGCCAGGCGAACCTGACCGCACAGGCCTCATAGGCCTCGCCGAGCAACGCCATGACGTCGTCTTCAATCGGCGTTCCATCGCCGTAACTGACCATCCGTGGCAGGCGGTCGGCGCCGAACATATCGAGCAGGTCTTCGCGCATTTCCTCGCCGAGACAGAACGGATGGTGCAGCTGTACCTGGTTGAAAAAAGCCCGCTCCCCGGTCACCGGATGCTGGATAACCGCCGGACAGAGGGTGCGCACTTGCAGGGTTTCGTCGTCGAGCCATTCGAAATCGGTGCCCTCCTCCCGGCAACGCTGTTCGACCACCGCGCGCTCGGTTGTGCCGAAGAACGACGCCCAGCTCGGCTCGACACCAGCGGTGAAGGTGCGGCTGTACCTCAGGCCCTTTTGTTCGAACCGGGCCACCACTTCCGAGGGCAGGCACCGCAACACTTGGCGGATGTCGGCCAATGGCGTGGCGCCGCCCATCCGGGACGGCTGCTCGCAATAGAACCATTGCTTGCGCGGCCAGCTTTCCAGGTGCGAGCTCTCGTTGTGATACAGGATCATCTCGCGCTCGGGATACGGCGTGGAGCGGTAGACGTTGCGTCCGCCCTCCTTCTTCGGCAGGTCGCCGTAGCTGCCGTGCAACCCAGGCGACAAGGCTTCGGCGAACGCCTCGAAGGCTGGCACCGAGGCGAGGTCAAAACCGCGAAACAGCACCGCACCATGGCGACACAGCAACGTTTCGATGGCTTCACGATGGGTGCTGGCCCACAGCGAAGGATTCAACCCCGGTTCGGCCGGCTCGATCACCACCGGCAAACTCAAACCGTCGGCGAGCAACGACAGCCTGACCGATTCGCCGGCTCCAGGACCTGGCCAGGCAAGCGAATCCGCCATCCCGTCAGCGGACATGACGGGCGAAGCGTCAGTTTGAAGACTCATGAATAACTCCTGAACCACGGATCGTCGGATCCACGTCGCAGGGCCGGACCAATGCGACCCACCATCGGGCAAGGATAAAAACATTGATCGGGGGGGATGTCTGGCACCGCAAACCGGGACAGAGGTTTTGATGGTGGTTACTTAAGCCGTTCCCTGGGGGGTCTGGACTTGCATTCCGAGAGGCCTGGTTTTTTGGTGTGTATATCCGTTTCTTCGGTAACGGCGGCTTAGGGTTGCGCCCTGACGGCGGCTCACTTTTGAGAAGCCCGGAAGCCGGCCCAGTCAAAAGTAAGCTAAACGCTCATGCCTCACCACTTGGCACCTCGCCTAGGCTCGGTGTGCCTGAACGAAGGCATTGCCTCGTGGGCCCGCCGCGAGGCGGCCTGATAGCCGACCTGGTTCTGGGTGAGACCGCATTTCTCCTGTGGGAGCGAGCCTGCTCACGATGAGGCCAGCAAGCCCAGCATCTCATCTGAACCCTAAACAGCCGTTACCTAAATAACGGATATACACACCAAAACACCAAAGCGAGTAGATACCGGGCCATCTCCATCAATCCACATCAGCCTCGCTTGTCCCCATTTCCCGCGACAGACGCCGACACAAAGTCGGTGCTGAAATGCGCGAGCTGCGAATTGCACAGGTACCGCAAATGATGCCGTGGGTCGCAGCGACGTCTCGAGTACATCGGTTTGCGCAACACGCAAGCACGCTGTGCCTGGCATTTAACAGGAGCGTTAGTCATGCCGATTAAGAACACTGGCGGATCCGTCAACCCCGCGCCAGCCCCCCTCACACCCGGTGCATTCCTGCATGAAACATTCGTCGCCCGGGCCCGTGAATTCCCTGAGCGAACCGCGGTGTCCGACGCTTCTCGCTCATTGAGCTACGCACAACTCGACACGGCTTCGTCGCAACTGGCGGCCAGGCTTCGCCAGGAAGGCGTCCAGGACGGCATGCTGGTGGGGATGTGCCTGCCACGTGGCGTCGACCTGGTCATCAGCCTGCTGGGCATCCTCAAGGCCGGCGGCGCTTACGTCCCGGTCGATCCGCAATACCCCGGCAAACGTGTCGAACACATCGTGCGCGACAGCGGCCTGGGCCTGATGATCGGTGAACTCGCCGACCTGCCGCAAAACGCATCCGTACGCGTCCTGTCCCTGGCCGAGCTGCTGGCCGGCCCGACCCTGCAACCGCTGCCTGGCAACGACCGGCGCAACCCCGACGAGGCCGCGGCCTACGTCATCTACACCTCCGGTTCCACCGGCGAACCCAAGGGTGTATTGGTGGCGCACGGCAACGTCAGCCGCCTGTTGGAAAGTACTCAGCGCTCGTTCGCCTTCACCGAAAACGACGTCTGGTCGATGTTCCACTCCATCGGTTTCGATTTTTCGGTGTGGGAAATCTGGGGCGCTCTCGCCCACGGTGGCCATGTCGCCGTGGTGCCCTACGATGTGTCGCGCTCGCCAAGTGGCACGCGTCAATGGCTGGCCGACCAGGGCGTGACGGTCCTGAGCCAGACGCCATCGGCGTTCCGCGGCCTGGATGAGGCTGACCGTTCTGGCAGTGCGCCCCTGGCGCTGCGCTATGTGGTGTTCGGCGGCGAGGCGCTGCCAGCCACCGTGCTACGCCCGTGGGTTGAGCGCCATGGCGATCAGAAGCCGGCCTTGATCAACATGTACGGCATCACCGAAGCCACTGTCCACACCACCTTCAAACAGGTGCGCGGCCAGGATCTGGAAAGCGCCGCCATGGTGTCCATCGGCGCGCCGCTGGATGGCTGGCGCCTGCACCTGCTCGACGCCAATCGGCAACCGGTGCCGCAAGGCAATGCCGGCGAGCTGTATATCGAAGGCGCCGGTGTCGCCCTGGGCTACCTGAATCGCCCCGCGCTGAACAGCGAACGCTTCGTCCAACTGCCAGGCACCTCAAGCCGTGCCTATCGCACCGGTGACTTGCTGGTGCTGGGGGACGACGGCGAGTACCGCTACGCCGGTCGTTGCGATGAACAATTGAAAATCCGTGGGTTCCGCATCGAGCCGGGCGAAGTCGAGGCGTGCCTGCAAGCCAGCCCGGCCGTAGCCGCCGCCCACGTGGCCGGTCACGATTACGGCGATGGCGACTGGCGCCTGGTCACCTACGTGGTGCCGACCCATGGCGTGGCGGCCTGGACCGAACAGGTGCGCTGCGAAGTGGCGGCGCAGGTGGCTGCGAACCTGCCGGACTACATGCGCCCCTCGGCCTACATCCCACTGGCCGCGTTGCCAGTCACCGACCACGGCAAAATCGACAAGAGCCGCCTACCCTCTCCCGATTTGGCCACTTCGACCGTGGACCATTCCAGCGAACCGGGCCTCACCGAACAGGAGCAGTTCGTGCTCAAGGTCTGGTCGGACGACATCGGCCTGAAAAATATCGGTCTGAACGATGACTTCTTCGACTTCGGTGGCACCTCCCTGGCCCTGATCCGCTCGTTGAGCACACTCAAGGCCCATTACCGGGTCAACCTCGACCCCGGCGTGCTGGCAGACGGCGCGACCGCCAAAGTGTTGGCCGGTTGTATCCAGCGTTCCCTTGTTCAAGCCCATTGATCGAAAAGGAAAAGCCCATGAGCAAAAAATTCGCCTTGACCCCGGAAGAACGTGCGTCCTTTGAAAAGAACGGTTTCATCGGACCGTTCGACGCCTATTCCCCAGAAGAAATGAAAGAGACCTGGAAACGCACCCGCCTGCGCCTGCTCGACCGCAGTGCCGCGGCGTACCAGGACCTGGATGCGATTTCCGGCGGCACCAACATTGCCAACTACGATCGCCACCTGGACGACGAATTCCTCGCCAACCACATCTGCCGTCCGCAAATCTGCGACCGCGTCGAAAGCATCCTCGGCCCGGACGTGCTGTGCTGGCGCACCGAGTTTTTCCCTAAATACCCAGGCGACGAAGGCACCGACTGGCACCAGGCCGACACCTTCGCCAATGCCTCGGGCAAACCGCAGATCCTGTGGCCGGAAAACGAAGACTTCGGCGGCACCATTACCGTCTGGACCGCCTTCACCGATGCCAACATCGCCAACGGTTGCCTGCAGTTCATTCCCGGCACCCAGAACAGCATGAACTACGACGAAACCAAGCGCATGGCCTACGACCCCGATGCCAACAACAGCTCGGTGGTCAAGGATGGCGTGCGGCGCGGTTTCTTCGGCTACGACTATCGCCAGCTGCAGATCGACGAAAACTGGAAGCCCGATGAAGCCTCTGCCGTGCCGATGCAGATGAAGGCCGGCCAGTTCATCATTTTCTGGTCGACCCTGATGCACGCCTCCTACCCCCACAGCGGTGAGTCCCAGGACATGCGCATGGGCTTCGCCTCGCGTTATGTACCGTCGTTCGTGAAGATCTATCCGGACTCCGACCACATCGAGGAATACGGTGGACGTATCAGCCTTGAAAAGTACGGCGCGGTGCAGGTCATCGGCGACACGACACCTGAATACAATCGCCTTGTCACCCACACCACTCGAGGCAAGAAGTTCGAAGCCGTCTGACCTTTTCAATGCCACATGACAGTTGGCATGCGCAACGTGCCTGACAGGAGTCCCCAATCCATGACTATTTCCACCGACGCAGCGACGCGCCTGTGTGAGACCGTGAGGATGCTTAGGCACCTTGCCATCCATTTGCCCAATCCGATCTGCCTGAGCTTTCTGGCCCAGGGCAATGACGTGGCCCCCGACCAGGCCTCCTCCAGCGTGAGAGCCACGGAACGCGCGGTCAGCATCGCATTCGCCAGGATCGGCGTCAAAGCCGTGCAGTACGTGCATGACGGCGAGGCCCAGCTGTCGTCTTTCGAGATGTTCATCAGCAAGAAAATCTGCCAGGCCCTCGAGTTTGCCTATGACCACTTCGACGACGTCGACAGTGCCAAGGATTTCGGGCGCCTGGTCAGACACTTCGATTTCAGCGGTGCCGTGCCCGAGGTCGAGACACTGCACCTGATTACCCGCGACAACGTGGCGCTGTCGGTCCATGCCAGCACCGATCGAAATCGCCCGGCCATCGTCCTCGCCCTGCCCTGCGGCATGCCGTTCGACCTGTGCCGCGATTGGTTCAATGCGCTGAGCGAAAGGTTCTTCGTGGTCACCTGGGAAACCCGTGGGCTGTTCGGTTCCTGCACCTCGTTCGACCAGTTGTCCGTGGACACCGATGCCCAGGTGGGCGACCTGATCAATGTGATGAACCACTATGGCCTGGAGAACGCGCACCTGATGGGTATCTGCGGTGGCGCGGTGATCGCCCTCAGCGCGGCCGCCACCCACCCCGACCGGGTCAATTCCCTGAGCCTGTGGCACGGCGATTACAACCTGGGGGACAACAGCCTGCGCACTGCCCACCAGCAGAATTTCGAATGGCTGATGGAGTCGGCCGCCGTGGACCGTAACGAGGCCAGCGACCTGCAGGCGTTGTTCCTGGATCAGGCGACGCTGGCGACCATTCCGGACTCCATCGCCCATGCGGCGCTCTATCCCTATGTCAACGAAGAGTTGTTCTATCGCTATGCGCGACTCAACGATGCGCTGAACAAGACTGAGCTGAGATCACGATTGGAACAGATCAGCGTGCCTACGCTGGTCGTCGCTGGCGACTGCGATGAAACCACCCACCTTGGTGGTTCCAAGCACATTGCCGAGTCCATCAGTGATGCCTTGTTGCATGTGGAGCGTAATGGCAGCCATTTGGCGTTCTTCGAGTCGACCCTGGTTTCGAAGCAGACTGCTTTTCGTTTTCTGGAGTCGGCGCTTGTATCGACGGTGGGATCGGCTCATCTGGCGTGAGGCGAGCCCTGGGGGATTGGTGGCTTGCGCATTTCGATTTGTGTGTATATCCATTGCTGCGGTAACGGCCACTGACGGCTCCGCTCTTGCGGCGGGTCACTTTCGAAAAGCGCGGAAGCCGGCCCAGTCGAAAGTAACCAAAGCGCTTTTGCCCCGCCCCAGATCAACGTCCTCCCCGAGGCGGCCTGATAGCCGACCGGACTCTTCCGGTCGTACACCCATCAGATATCAGATCTGTGGGAGCAAAGCTTGCTCGCGATGGCGGTGGCCCAGTCGATGAAGATGTCGGATGTGCCGGCCTCTTCGCGAGCAAGCTCGCTCCCACAGGGAGACTGGGTGCACATGAATTTTGTGTCCGCTGAAAATCCAGTGTGGGAGCAAGCTTGCTCGCGATGGCGGTGGCCCAGTCGATGAAGATGTCGGATGTGCCGGCCTCTTCGCGAGCAAGCTCGCTCCCACAGGTCTGCCAATAACCATCAATCCCGTGGGCACCGCAAATCATTCCAAGGCACGAGCGCGGTCAACATCAAGCAACCATATGCTTCTCACGATGGAACTCAAGATACAACACCGTCCGGTGAGCCCTGGACGCATTGACCGCAAAGTGGTCCAGGGACCCATCGAAAATCACCAGATTGCCATTGGTGCTCTGGTTGAAACTTCCGTTGACGTTGAGGTAGGCATAGTTCTGCGTGGTAGGCGCATCGATGGTCAGTTGCATATGCAGCAGCCCCTCCTCCCAAGTGCCGGTATGAGAGTGAGTACCGAGGAACACATTGGGCTCCATCCGCAACAAAGCGCAAAGCTTGATACCAGGAATCTTGCTCAGCAGTTCGATAGTCCCGGGCATGGCATCGCGGGCGTAGGGGATTGGAGTGTCGTAGGCCACCAGACCGTATTGGGTCCACTCCGGCATGATATCCATGTCATCACCCCATCCCCAGAGCCAGCCATACTCCCCCCCAGCCGCCATGTGAGCGTCGATCTCCTCGACGATCTCGGCGATCTGCTTGCCCACGCGGTTGATCGTCAGGGTCGGCGCATTGAGGGCCAGAAATTCCTCGCGGATCACTTCCCAGTTGTCGGCCAGGTGCTTGAGTTGCGGAAAACGGCAGGGATCATAAAACGACGGGCGCATAGGTACTCCTTTTATTGAGGTTGTCGATTCCGCTGGCAAAGCCAGATGGTCCTGTCCGCCGGGTGCTTGGGGCGTAGCAGGAGAGCCTGCCAAGGGTGACGCAGCGGGCGTGGCCTGTCTGTCACGGGAATCAGGTACACCGGGGTCGACCGGCATTACAGGGGCTCGACCTGGGGGTCTTCGATCATTCGCGGGGCGGCCATCGGCGCTGGCGGCTCGTCCAGTCGACGCATCGGTCCGTAGAGCAAGACGCTCAATGGCAGCAACGCGAACAATCCGCCGGCCACCACGAACAGCAGCCCCACGCCACGCCCCGGCCCCACGCCCAGCCAGTGCCCGATCGAGTCGGCGTAAAGGCCGCCGGGCATCAGTGCCGGCTGGAACCAATGATCCACCAGGAAACCGCCGATGATCACCGCCAGGCTGGTGGTGGCGATGGTCAACATGCTGATCAACGCAAACACGCTGGCACGGTTATCCGCAGGGATCCTGCGCATCCATAGTGAGTTCACGCTGGCGTCGGCAATGCTCGCCATGGTGATCGCGACAAAGGCCAGCGCGCAGTAGGCGAAAGCCTGCGAGACCAGCCCCAAGGCGACGACACAGGCTGCCAGCAACAGATCGGCCACCGCTACCAGCACCATCAACCGACGTGGATTGCCCATCGAAATCAGCAGTCCCGCGCCAGCGAGGCCGCCCAGCGCCGCCCAAGTATAGGCCATCCCCAAGGCTTGACTGCCCAGGGTCGACAACAGCAACGGCGTCATCATCAAGGTAGCCAGTGACAACAGCGCCATGCGCATCATGGTGTAGACCAGCAGCCCGGCCATCAGCCGCTGGGCGACAAAGAACTTCAGCGCCGCGGCGACATTCCCCAGTGCCCCGCCGAACACCGTGCCTTTTGGCGCGTCGTCCTCGCGCCCCGGCGCCCCTCGTACATGGGAGAACGCCTTGATCACCAGCAAGGTGCCGGAGCAGAAGGTCATCAAGTCCACCGCCAGGATCGTCACCAGCCCGGCACTGGCCATGATCGCCCCCGCCAGCAGCGGCGCCACCAGGGCCGAAGCATTCTTGCTGATACTGATCAATCCCGAGGCGCGGGTGAACTTGTCGGGCGCGACAATCGTACTGACAGCCGCCTGATAGGCCGGCTTGCGAAAGGCGCCGACAATCGACGCCAGGCAATTGAAAATGTACAGGTGCAGCGGTTCCAGGCGTTCGAACCAGAGCAACGCCATGACCCCCAGGAGCAACACCGCCAGGGTCACATCGCAACAGACAATGATCACCCGGTGGCTGATCCGGTCGGCCAGGCCACCCGCCAAAGGCAGGAACAGCACCGCCGGCAGTGTCGCCGCCAGCACCACGTTGGCGAAGGCCACCGCCGAACCGGTGTGGTTGTACACCCAGACGCCCAGGGCGAATTCCATCAGCGCCGTGCCCACCAGCGCCAGCGACTCGCCGCACCAGAGGAAATAGAAACCGCGCCCCAGGTCAAAACCCCGGCGGCCGCTCCCCACGCTCATGGGCGCACATCGCGAGGCGTGACGACACCGATCAACTTGTCCAGTAGCCGATAGGCCAGAGAATAGAGCACCGCGCCAAACACCAACGGCGCAAAACGGGAAAACAGATAGGTCCGCAACACCCGCCTGGCGATGGGCGAGCTGATGTTGCCACTGACGTGCAAGGGCGTCGGGAACGTCGCCGCGACGGTGGCGCCAAATTCATCGTCCATCGACTGCACGGCGTGCCACCAGTAGACCGGGATGTACAACGCATCCCCCGGTTCCACCACCGTGCGCAACGCCCGCAACGCGCGAGTGCCCGGGAAGCGCCCGGTGTCGATGTCGTACAGGTAACCGGCCTCCTCGATCACCGGGCGCAAGGCCCGCCAACTGGCTTCGTCCGGTGGCAACAACAATACCTCCTTGGCGCCGACGACTTGGGCCATGAAGGTTTCATCGACGACATGGAAATGCCAATCGGTATAAGAGTTGCGGTACAGGAAGCTGCGATGGGGCGGATAGTGCCGGGACTTGCCCAACTGCGGCATGAACGGTAACCCACCGACGTCTTCCTTCATCTGTTCGATGGCCGAGCCTTCGGAGAACCGGCAACTGTCGGCCACCAACGGCGTATCGCCCTCGCTCAGGTCGTCGAGAAACTGGTGGAACGGCACTTCCCGATAGACCGTGTTGGCGTACTCGGTCAGCTCGGCCTTGACGTGTGGATTGGACCAGCCGATGACTTCGGAAACGATCTGCGAGCGCACCACCACCGCACTATTGCGCGAGTGCGCCTTGAGGTAGTCCAGGTGCTGCCATTTGTGAAAAGCCGGCCAATGCCGTACCGCATTCTTAACCAGGCAGGGACGGTTGCGATTGACGTAGCGGCGAGTGAATTCCTCTTTGGAAATCGCCAGCGCATCGATCACATCGACCGCACCTGCCTGCGGGTGATTGGGAAAGCGGGACAAGCTCCAGAACTTCGTCGCTGGGCGGTCTGATTCGGCGGTTAATGGCATTTTCGACCCTCGCAAGCACACTCAGGGCCGTTGGTATAACAGACTCGCGCGACCACGCCCAAGCGCCGCAAAGCCGCGCTCCGCGCTGTTGTCCCTGCTTCCCATGACAGACATCCCAAGGCGGATGCTCTAATTTTTTCTCACTTTGTGAAGGGATGTCAGGCGCAGCCGAACGGCAGATCGGGACCCTCGACGGCTCGCACCGCAGCCTTCGCCACCCCGTCGCCCCAACGCTTAACACCACCCCCGATGTCCTTCTCCACGGCTATTGATTCCGCCGACTGGCAGTCGTCCACGCCTTCACCACTGCCATTCGAACGGAGAAAAACCTCAATTGATTCTGCAAGCAGGTGCTCCGAAATGGATTCGTCGACCGATATGTTGCCTACCCAAGACTCCGCGTCCCACGAACTGGCCTCCGTCCAGCAGGGTATCTGGCTGGATCAGCTCGCACACCCGGACCTGCCCTACTACAACATCGGCATGTCCCTGGAGATCAAGGGCCAGATCAACATTGCATTGTTCGAGAAAGCCATCGAGCTGGTTGCAAATCGTCACGACACCCTGCGCCTGAGCTTCAGCCATGAAGGTGGCACCGGCCGCCAGCGAGTCCTGCCCGAGGTCAAGGTGAACCTGGAGGTGGTGGAGTTCTCCGAGGCTGACGCCGACGCCGGCTTGGCCATGGACTATCTGCGCGACGCCTTTCGCCAACCCTTTGAGTCATTGACGGGCCGGCTCTGGGACGCACGCATGGTCCGTTGCGGCCCGAACCGCCATTATTGGCTCGCCCGCTACCACCACCTGGTCACCGACGGCATTGGCGTGGCCCTGATCGGCCATGCCGTGGGCTCGGCCTACAACGCGTTGCTGGCCGGCAACGATGAAGTTGCCCAAGGGCATTCCTACCTGTCGTTCCTGGAAGATGACCGGGCTTACCTGGCCTCGTCCCGCTATGAGCGCGACCGCCAGTTCTGGCAGGACACCTACGCACAGATGCCGCCGTCGCTGCTGCAGCGCCGGGCCGATTTCAAGACCGGGCAGGCCAATGAACTGGCGCCCAGTGCCCAGGTCCAGGCGATGCTGCCCCGGGCGCTGTACAACGCGTTGACGCAATTTGCCAGCGAACGCAGCCTCTCGGTTGCCCATGTGCTGATCAGCGTGGTCGCCACTTATTTCTGTCGCACCGTGGGTGTCGATGAAATCGTCATCGGCATGCCCGTGCACAACCGCACCACGGCCCGGGCGAAAGAAACCGCCGGCATGTTTTCCTCCGTCAGCCCGATCCGCCTGCCCGTCGATTTCGACGCCTCGCTGTTGGATCTGATGCACGCCGCTGGCGGGCAATTGCGCCGCTGCTACCGTCACCAACGCTTCCCCATCGCCGAACTCAATCGCACCCTGCGCCTGGCCCAGACCGGGCGTCGCCAGTTGTTCGACGTGTCCCTGTCGTTCGAAAGCCTGGACGGCGACGATCAGTTCGGCGGCACCTCGTCCACGGTCATCACCATGGACAACGGTTATGAGCAGACGCCCATGGCAATCTTCGTGCGCGATTACCATCCATTCGAAGACGTCCACCTTGATTTCAACTTCAACACCGCTTACTTCAGCCTGGAAGAAGCCCGACACCTGCAACAACGCATCGTCTCGATGCTCGAGGCGGTGCTGGAGCAGCATGAAACGCCTGTGGGGCATTACCCACTGATGAGCCAGGCCGAGCGCCAACGTGTGCAAGTCGAATTCAACGCCACGGCCCGCGACTATCCGCGGGATGTGTTGATCCACCAGCTGTTCGAACAGCAAGCCGAACAGCGCCCGCTCGCCTGTGCCGTACGCGGCGATACCGGGCCGTTGCTCAGTTATGAGCAGCTCAACCGCCAGGCCAATCGCTTGGCCCATCGCCTGATCGAGCTGGGCGTGGAACCGGATGACCGAGTGGCCGTGAGCCTGAGGCGCGGCCCGGAAATGGTCGTCGCCCTGCTGGGGGTTCTCAAGGCCGGGGGCGCCTACGTGCCCATCGACCCGGACCTGCCAAGCGCACGCCAGGCGTTCATGCTCGACGACAGCAGCCCTCGGGCGGTGCTGACCAGCGAGGCGCTACTGGACCTGCTGCCCGCGTCGAATGCGCCGCTGCTGGCGCTCGACGATCCCGCACAACTGGCCGCTCAACCCGAACACAACCCGGATCCGCTCGCCCTGGGCCTGACACCCGGACACTTGGCCTACGTGCTCTACACCTCCGGCTCTACCGGCACCCCCAAAGGGGTGATGAATGAACACCTCGGCGTGGTCAACCGCCTGTTATGGGCCCGCGATGAATACCGTGTCGATGCCAACGACCGGGTGCTGCAAAAGACCCCGTTCGGTTTCGACGTCTCGGTCTGGGAGTTTTTCCTGCCGCTGCTGGCCGGGGCCGAGCTGGTCATGGCGCGCCCGGGCGGCCATCAGGAGCCGGACTACCTGGCCTGCTTGATGCGCCAGGCCGGCATCACGATGTTGCACTTCGTGCCGTCGATGCTTGACCTGTTTCTCGAACACGACGATGGACAGGCCTTCCCTGAACTGCGGCGCGTGCTGTGCAGCGGCGAAGCCCTGCCCCGTAGCCTGCAACGGCGCTTTGAACAGCAACTGCCAGCGATCGAGTTGCATAACCTTTATGGCCCGACCGAGGCGGCCATCGACGTGACGGCCTGGCAGTGCCGCGCCAGTGACCCTGGCGAAAGCGTGCCCATCGGCCGGCCGATCGCCAACATCCAGATGCACGTGCTCGATGGCCGTGGCGCACCACAACCGCTGGGCATTGCCGGGGAAATCCACATTGGTGGCATCGGCGTGGCCAGGGGTTACCTGAATCAACCGCAATTGAGCGCCGAACGCTTTATCGCCGACCCGTTCGGCACCGAGCCGAACGCGCGCCTGTACAAGACCGGCGACCTCGGCCGCTGGCTCGCCAACGGAGCCCTGGAGTATCTGGGCCGCAATGACTTCCAGGTGAAAATCCGCGGTTTGCGCATCGAGATCGGTGAAGTCGAAGCGGCCCTGGCGTTGTGCCCTGGTGTGCGTGAGGTGGTGGTCATTGCCCGGGAAGACCATCCGGGGCAGCCGGACAGCAAGCGCCTGGTCGCCTATGTCTGCGGCGAACCGATCCCGGCCGAACAACTGCGCAGCGCCTTGCTCAAGCACCTGCCCGAATACATGGTGCCCAGCGCCTTCGTCCACCTCGATGCCTTGCCGCTCACGCCCAACGGCAAGCTCGACCGCCGCGCCCTGCCGGCTCCCGGCCAAGACTCCCTGGCCAGCAAAACCTACGAAGCGCCCCAGGGCGATACTGAAATCGCCCTCGCCGATATCTGGAAAAACCTGCTGCAGCTGGACCAGGTCGGCCGTCACGACGGTTTCCTCGAACTCGGCGGCCACTCCCTGCTGACCGTGCAGTTGCAGGCGCGCT
>NZ_JBWLPW010000035.1:0-26555 GCF_056521845.1 Pseudomonas sp. PF05
GAGATCAACGTCCACCGCGAGGCGGCCTAACAGCCGACCTGGTTCTGGGCGGGACCGCATTTCTCCTGTGGGAGCGAGCCTGCTCGCGATGAGGCCAGCAAGCCCAACATCCATGTAACTGAACCACCGCCATCGCGAGCAAGCTCGCTCCCACATTCAATCTTCAGCGGACACAAAATTCATATCCAACACAGACCTCCTGTGGGAGCGGGCTTGCTCGCGAAGAGGCCGGCACATCCAACATCACCGCAAACTGACCCACCGCCATCGCGAGCAAGCTCGCACACAGGGGAAACGCGGTCCCACCCAGAACCAGGTCGGCTATCAGGCCGCCTCGTTTTTGCTTTTGATCTGGGGCGGCCCCGTTAACCACGCTGGCTGAACGAAGGTATTGCGCAGTGGGCAACCCGGCATGGATGCCGGGTTAGCCGCGCTGGGCCATGGATGGCCCTTCGCGGCGGCCCACGGAGCAATGCCTTCGTTCAGGCATGCCGAGCCTAAGCGAGGCACCGAGTGGTGGGGCATGAGCGTTTTGCTTACTTTTGCGCTTTTCAAAAGTGAGCCGCTGTAAGAGCGGAACCATAAGCCGTCGTTACGCAAAAAACGGATATACCCCCAAATCCAAGCCAAAAAAAATGGCACCTCCCATTTCTGAAAGAAGCGCCATTTTCTCTAAGTAAACAGCATTACCCCTGATGCGGAGGCATTCGCTGCTGCACTGGTGTTATTGAAACAACGACTCGCTCGACAAGCCGTTCTTCTCCAGAATCTCTCGCAAACGCTTGAGACCTTCAACCTGGATCTGCCTCACTCGCTCACGGGTCAAACCAATCTCCAAGCCTACATCTTCAAGCGTGCTGCTTTCATGGCCGCGCAAGCCGAAGCGGCGAATCACCACTTCCCGTTGCTTGTCGGTCAGCTCCGAAAGCCACTGGTCAATGCTCTGGGACAAGTCATCGTCCTGGAGCAACTCGCACGGATCGGTCGGACGATCATCGGTGAGGGTGTCGAGCAAGGTTTTATCCGAGTCCGGCCCCAGGGAAACGTCCACCGAGGAAACCCGCTCGTTGAGCCCAAGCATGCGCTTGACCTCACCTACCGGTTTTTCCAACAGGTTGGCGATTTCTTCAGGTGAAGGTTCATGGTCGAGTTTCTGAGTCAACTCACGGGCAGCCCGCAGGTAGACGTTCAGTTCCTTGACCACATGAATCGGCAACCGGATAGTCCGGGTCTGGTTCATGATCGCCCGTTCGATGGTCTGGCGGATCCACCAGGTGGCATAGGTCGAGAAACGGAAGCCGCGCTCAGGGTCGAATTTCTCGACAGCGCGAATCAGGCCCAGGTTGCCCTCTTCGATCAGGTCCAGCAGCGAAAGCCCACGATTGACATAACGTCGGGCGATTTTCACCACCAGGCGCAGGTTGCTTTCAATCATGCGTTTTCGGCCGGCCGGGTCGCCACTTTGCGACAGCCGCGCAAAATGAACTTCTTCCTCGGGGGAGAGCAGTGGCGAGAAACCGATTTCGTTGAGGTACAGCTGAGTGGCGTCCAGCGCCCGGGTGTAATCGATGTACTTATGTTGTTTAAGCGAAGCGGAGTGTCTGGATTTGGCACGAACGGAAGGTGGAGTCGCCCCTTCATCATTCGACATCGAATCCGTAGCGATGCCGGTCTCCATAAGGAGAACCTCATCGTCGATGTCAAACTCCGGCACTTCTTTACTGAGAGCCATTGTTATAGTCCTTTGGTGAGTTCGACCTCAAGCTCAAGCGACGCCTTTATCCTTGGCAACGCTGGAGCCTGTTCCCTCTACGTGACGGAACAGGCTGACAATCAAATCAACGTCGTGGCAGGAATTGCAGCGGATCGACTGGTTTACCTTGCCGGCGAATCTCAAAATGCAGTTTCACCCGGTCTGTTCCCGTTGATCCCATTTCGGCAATTGTCTGTCCGACTTTGACCTGCTGCCCCTCCCGAACCAACAGCCTGCGGTTGTGACCGTAGGCACTGACGTAGGTATCGCTGTGTTTGATGATCACGAGTTCGCCGTAGCCCCTCAAACCACTCCCGGCGTACACAACCGTGCCATCAGACGCGGCTAAAACAGGCTGTCCCAAATCCCCGGCGATATCAATTCCTTTATTCAAACTACCGTTTGAAGAGAATTTTCCAATGAGAACGCCATTAGAAGGCCATCCCCAGCCTGTCGGGGCAGGGCCTGCGGAAGGCGTCGGAGCGGGTGTCGATTTGCTCGCGACGGACGGTACTGTCGCCGTCCGTGCCCCCGTCGGCCGGCGAATAACCGTGGTTTTACTCGACGAAGAAGCCGTCGAACCCGACCGCGTCACCACTGCCGTAGGCGTTGAACCGCTACGGCCATCGAAGCGAATCGTCTGACCGGGGTGAATCGTATAAGGCGCAGGAATGTTGTTGCGCGCCGCGAGGGCTTTGTAGTCCCAGCCGTAGCGAAAAGCGATGGAATACAGCGTATCGCCGCGACGGACTACATATTGGCCGGTCGTAACTGTAGGACGTTGAGGCGCTGCACTGTTGCGATCGACAACCCGGACATTACCCGAAGGCGTACTGGAACATCCGACCAGCAAAGTGCTCAAGACAAGGCCAGTCACCAGGCGCTGAAAGCTTGTGATACCCATACGCTGCGCAATGACTGTGAGACTCACCCGCCGCTCCCTTTGTGGTGGCTGAAAAATTGGAAACTGCCTGTCCAGGCAGAACTCATACAAATATAGCTGGCAACGATTGCCCCTCTATTAATGAAGCGCAATGTGTCGCCGCACACGTTTGCTCGACGCCGTTGGACTCTGTTCAGCAAATCGGTGCTGCTGTAAGACACAGGCCCGGCCACGGAATTCAGCGTCTGTTTATAAATGCTCAGGCCAACGGCCCATTGAGTAACGGCACGAACCGCACCGCCCCCAGAACGTGTCGTGAAAAGCCGTGTTCTTCACGCACGATCAGCATCAGTTGCTGGACTTCACCGGAGCCCACCGGAATGACCAGTCGTCCACCGGGAGCGAGCTGATCCAGCAGGGCCTGGGGTACATCGGTAGCCACCGCGGTCACAATGATACCGTTGTACGGCGCCAGGGCCGGCCAACCTTCCCAGCCATCACCCCAGCGAAACACCACGTTGCGCAGGTTCAACTCCACCAGGCGTTCCTTGGCGCGATCCTGCAAAACCTTGATCCGCTCTACGGAAAACACCCGCTCGACCAGTTGCGACAACACCGCCGTCTGGTAACCCGAGCCAGTACCGATCTCCATCACCTTGTCCAGCGGCCCCGCCTCCAGCAGCAACTCGCTCATGCGGGCCACCATGTAAGGCTGGGAAATGGTCTGGTTGTGGCCGATCGGCAACGCCGTGTCTTCATAAGCGCGATGGGCCAGGGCTTCATCGACGAACAAATGGCGCGGCGTGCGGCGAATCACCTCCAGCACCTGGGCATTGGACAGGCCTTCTTCGTAGAGGCGCTGGATCAGTCGTTCACGGGTGCGCTGGGAGGTCATGCCGATTCCGCGGCGTAGCATATCGTCTTGCTCACGAGCCATCAGCGCAGACCCTCCAGCCAGCCATCGAGCGTCCGAAAGGCGTCGTTGAAGGTGCGGTCCAGTTGCAACGGCGTGATCGAGACATAACCTTGCATCACCGCATGGAAGTCAGTGCCCGGCCCGCCGTCCTCGGCATCACCGGCAGCGGCGATCCAGTAACCGGCCTTGCCGCGCGGGTCGACGACATGCATCGGCTTGGCCGCGCGGGCCCGGTGGCCCAGGCGAGTCAGCTGGATGCCACGGATGTGGTCGAGCGGCAGGTTGGGGATATTCACGTTCAGCACCGTGCGTGGCGGCAGGTCCAGCTCGCCATGGGCTTCGATCAGTTTGCGGGCGAAATAGGCGGCGGTCGGCAAGTTATCGACCTGCCGTGAAACGAACGAAAAGGCAAACGATGGCTTTTCCAGGAAGCGACCTTCCAAGGCGGCGGCAACCGTGCCGGAATACAACACATCGTCCCCCAGGTTGGCCCCCAGGTTGATACCCGACGCCACCATGTCCGGCTCACGCTCCAGCAAGCCGTTGAGGCCCAGGTGCACGCAATCGGTCGGGGTGCCATTGAGGCTGATGAAACCGTTATCCAGATAGCAGGGGTGCAACGGACGGTCGAGCGTCAGCGAGCTGCTGGCGCCGCTTTTGTCCTGGTCCGGGGCGATGACCACGCACTCGGCAAAATCCGCCAGCGCAGCATAAAGCGCGGCAAGACCGGGTGCAGTCACCCCGTCGTCGTTAGAAATCAGAATACGCATGGGCTGTCCGTCTGCCCCACCGGCACCAGATCGACGAGTTCGCGCACCAAGACAGTGGCGAAACATCCGGCCGGCAGGACGAATTCCAGTTGCAGAATGTCAGACTCGGGATAATGCCACGACAGCCCGCCAATGGGCAGTCGCAGGATGCGACGTTCGTGACTCATTCCCGCGTTTATCAACCAGTCCCGCAAATCGGCCTCGCCCGCAGCGATGGCTTGTTCGAGCTCGAACGTCGCGCCGGCGGCGGGCGAAGGTCCCTCGCCCCACTGCGGCCCGGTCGGGTGCAAGTCGAGAATGGCCAGGCGCGGGTCGCTGCACTCAGCCTCGCCGGCCGGGAAAAAACTGCGGCTGTCGGTGAAGGCGAGCAAATCGCCCACCTGTGCTTTCTGCCAGGTACCGTCGGCGACCCGCGCCGCCAGCACCCGGTTGAACAGAAAGCTGCGGGCGGTGGACAACAGCCGTGAGCGCACATTGCGCTGTTCCGGCAAGGCCTTGCGTGCCGCCCAGGACCGGGCATCGACGACATTGCCGCCGTCATGGCCGAAACGCTGGGCGCCAAAATAGTTGGGGATGCCTTGGCGGACAATCTCTTGCAGGCGCGCATCGATCGCCGCCGTGTCACCCTTGAATTGGGTCAGGCGCAAGGTAAAGCCATTGGCCGAGTGCGCGCCGCGTTGCAGCTTGCGCCTGTGGCGTGCGGTCTTGAGGATCTTCAGCGTGTCGTTCTCTGCCGCCGACAAGTCCGGATCGGCCTTGCCCGGCAATTGGACGCTGAACCACTGGCGGGTCAGGGCCTGACGATCCTTGAGCCCGGCGTAGCTGACGGTGCGCAACGGCACGCCGGCAGCCTTGGCGATTCGCCGCGCGGCTTCTTCGGTGTTCAAGCCACGTTTTTCAACCCAGATCCACAAATGCTCGCCATCGCCGGTCAACGGAATGTCGAGCACTTCATCGACCTGGAAATCTTCAGCGCTGGCCTTGAGTACCGCGCTGCCCAACGACTCGCCGTAGGCCCGCGGCCCCAACAGTTCCAGTTCGGTCATGGGCGCAGCAACAACGCAACGGAGTGGACGGCAATGCCCTCTTCGCGACCGACGAAGCCCAGCTTCTCGGTGGTGGTGGCTTTCACGTTCACTTGGTCCAACTCAACTTGAAGATCCTCGGCAATCAATTGGCGCATCGCTTCGATATGCGGCGCCATCTTGGGGGCCTGGGCAACGATGGTGTTGTCGACATTGCCGACTTTCCAGCCCTTGGCGTGGATCAGCGAGACCACATGACGCAGCAACACGCGGCTGTCGGCGCCCTTGAATTGCGGATCGGTGTCGGGGAAGTGCTTGCCGATGTCACCCAGGGCAGCCGCGCCGAGCAGTGCATCGCTCAAGGCGTGCAGCAGGACATCACCGTCAGAATGCGCGAGCAGCCCGAAGCCGTGTGCGATCCGCACGCCGCCCAGAGTAATGAAGTCGCCTTCAGCGAAACGGTGAACATCGTAGCCGTGGCCAATACGCATAAAAAAACGCCCCGATTTTTGTCAGGGCGTGATTCTACCTGCATTAGACGTTTAGAGCGCGCGCATGATGCTGCAAGTGGTCGTCAATGAAGCTGGCGATGAAGAAATAGCTGTGGTCGTAGCCCGGTTGCAGACGCAGTTCCAACGGATGGTCGGCAGCCTTGGTCGCCTGTTGCAAGGCTTCGGGCTTGAGCTGGTTGGCCAGGAAATCATCGCGATCGCCTTGGTCCACCAGCAGTGGCAGCTTCTCCTGCGCCTCGGCAATCAATGCACAGGCATCCCATTCCCGCCATTTCGAGCGGTCCTCTCCCAGGTAACGAGAGAAAGCCTTCTGGCCCCATGGGCAATCCATCGGATTGTTGATTGGCGAAAACGCCGACACCGAGCGGTAACGCCCCGGGTTGCGCAAGGCGCAGACCAGCGCGCCATGGCCGCCCATGGAGTGACCACTGATGCCGCGCCTGTCCGAGGCAGGGAAATGCGCTTCGACGAGTGTCGGCAATTCCTGCACCACGTAGTCGTGCATCCGATAGTGCCGCGCCCATGGATCCTGCGTGGCGTTCAGATAAAAGCCCGCCCCCAGGCCGAAGTCCCAGGCACCGTCCGGATCGCCCGGCACATCGGCGCCACGGGGGCTGGTGTCCGGCGCAACGATAATCAGGCCCAACTCGGCGGCCATGCGCTGGGCACCGGCCTTTTGCATGAAATTCTCGTCGGTGCAGGTCAGCCCGGACAACCAATACAGCACAGGCAACTTGCCGCCCTGCTCGGCTTGCGGCGGCAGGTACACGGCAAATACCATGTCACAACCGAGCACGTCGGAACGGTGCCGGTAACGTTTGTGCCAGCCGCCGAAGCTTTTCTGGCAGGAGATGTTTTCCAGACTCATGACCGACCTCAGAAATGGATAACGGTGCGGATGCTCTTGCCTTCATGCATCAGGTCGAACGCCTTGTTGATATCTTCCAGGCCCATGGTGTGGGTGATGAAGGTATCCAGCGGGATTTCGCCCTTCTCGGCCATTTCCACGTAGCTTGGCAATTCGCTGCGACCGCGCACGCCGCCAAAGGCCGAACCGCGCCAGACGCGCCCGGTCACCAATTGGAATGGACGGGTGGCGATTTCCTGGCCGGCGCCGGCCACGCCGATGATCACCGATTCGCCCCAACCCTTGTGGCAGCACTCCAGCGCGGCACGCATCAACTGGACGTTGCCGATGCACTCGAAGGAAAAGTCCACACCGCCGTCGGTCATATCCACGATGACTTCCTGGATCGGGCGGTCGAAGTCTTTCGGGTTGACGCAATCGGTGGCACCCAGTTGCTTGGCGATTTCGAACTTGGCCGGGTTGATGTCGATGGCAATGATGCGCGAGGCCTTGGCCTTCACCGCGCCAATCACCGCCGACAGGCCGATGCCGCCCAGGCCGAAGATCGCCACGGTGTCACCCGGCTTGACCTTGGCGGTATTGAGTACCGCGCCGATACCGGTGGTGACGCCGCAACCCAGCAGGCAGACTTTTTCCAGCGGGGCTTCTTTTTGAATCTTCGCGACGGAGATTTCCGGCAGCACGGTGTACTCAGAGAACGTCGAGGTACCCATGTAGTGGAAAATCGTCTCGCCCTTGTAGGAAAAGCGCGAAGTGCCATCCGGCATCAGGCCTTTGCCCTGGGTGGCGCGAATCGCCTGGCAGAGGTTGGTCTTGCCCGACTTACAGAATTTGCACTGGCCGCACTCCGGCGTGTACAGCGGGATCACATGGTCACCCACCGCGACAGAGGTCACGCCTTCGCCGATGGCTTCGACAATGGCGCCGCCTTCATGGCCCAGGATCGACGGGAAGATCCCTTCCGGGTCGGCGCCCGACAAGGTGTAGGCGTCAGTGTGGCAGACACCGGAAGCCACCACGCGCAACAGCACTTCGCCCGCCTTGGGCATGGCGACGTCGACTTCAACGATTTCCAGGGGTTTCTTGGCCTCGAAGGCAACGGCAGCGCGCGACTTGATCATCCGGATTCTCCAGCAAATAAAAACAAGACCGGGAGTGTAATCCTCCGCCGAACAATGAATAATCCAACCAAAAGCAAAACATTATTGCTGCACAGGGATAATCCTTCATGCCTGAGAACCGCTGGGAAGGTATCGATGAGTTTGTGGCCGTGGCCGAATGTAGCCAATTCACCGCTGCTGCCGAACGTCTCGGGGTTTCGTCTTCCCATATCAGTCGACAAATCGTACGGCTTGAAGAGCGCCTACAGACACGCTTGCTGTACCGCAGTACCCGCCGGGTAACACTGACCGAAGCCGGACAAACCTTTTTGCAGCATTGCCAGCGCCTGCAGGACGGACGCGAGGAAGCACTGCGAGCCGTCGGCGACCTGGCCAGCGAACCCAAGGGCATGCTGCGCATGACCTGCGCCGTGGCCTATGGCGAGCGATTTATCGTGCCGCTGGTGACGCGATTCATGGGGCTTTACCCGCAATTGCGGGTGGACATCGAGCTGAGCAATCGCCCTCTGGACCTGGTGCACGACGGCCTCGACCTGGCGATTCGCCTGGGTCGCTTGCAAGACTCCCGCCTGGTCGCCACGCGCCTGGCACCGCGGCGCATGTACCTGTGCGCTTCACCCTCTTACCTGGAACGCTACGGACGGCCCCATAGTTTGTCGGAACTGAGCCGCCACAATTGCCTGATCGGCAGCTCCGACATCTGGCAACTGGAGCAGAACGGGCGGGAATTTTCCCAGCGGGTACAGGGAAACTGGCGCTGCAACAGTGGGCAAGCGGTGCTTGATGCGGCGTTGCAAGGGGTGGGGTTGTGTCAGTTACCGGATTACTACGTGCTGGAACATTTGCACAGTGGTGCATTGATCTCGCTGCTGGAGGCTCATCAGCCGCCGAATACGGCGGTGTGGGCGTTGTACCCGCAGCAGCGGCACCTGTCGCCGAAAGTGCGCAAGTTGGTGGATTACTTGAAGGAGGGGTTGGCTGGGCGGCCGGAGTATCGGGGGTGACAGCGGTTTTTTGTCGTCTGGGGTGACGATCTAACGAGGAAACAGATCCGGTTTAATGCCGATTCGCCCACCGCTGGCGCAACCACTCCAGGTCTTCCGGCCGGGTGACCTTGATGTTATCCGCTCGCCCTTCAATCAACCGCGGTGCCTGCCCGGCCCACTCCATGGCGGACGCTTCGTCGGTAATCACCGCGTCTGCTACCAGGCTGTCGGCCAAGGCCCGATGCAAGGCGCCGAGACGGAACATCTGTGGTGTGTAGGCTTGCCAGATAACACTGCGGTCAACGGTTTCCAGCACGCGGCCGTGTTTGTCGACACGCTTGAGGGTGTCGCGCGCCGGGACAGCCAGCAGCCCGCCGACCGGATCGGTCGCCAACTCGCGGAGCAGTGTGTCCAGGTCGTCACGGGCCAGGTTGGGCCGGGCAGCGTCATGCACCAGCACCCAGTCATGATCGTCGGCGCCCTGCTCGTGCAGGTACAGCAAGGCATTGAGCACTGAATCCGAACGTTGCTCGCCGCCGTCGACGCGCTGGATGCGGGTGTCACTGGCGCAGGCCAGGGTCGGCCAGTAAGGATCATCGTGTGCAAGGCTGACCACCACGCCCTTGACGGTGGGATGATCGAGGAAACAGCCGAGGCTGTGTTCAAGAATTGTGCGTCCGCCCAACTGCAGGTATTGCTTGGGACGGTCCGCGGCCATACGAGCGCCAACGCCCGCGGCAGGAATCACGGCCCAGAAGGCCGGCAAACGGATACTCATTGGGCCAACTGGTAGAGGGTTTCGCCCTCCTTGACCATGCCCAGCTCATGTCGAGCCCGCTCTTCAACGGTCTCCATGCCTTTTTTCAGTTCTGTCACTTCGGCGTCCATCACCCGATTACGTTCCAGCAGCGCCTCGTTTTCGGCGTGTTGGTCGGCAATTTGCTGAGTCAGGTCGGCCACTTGCGCCAAGCTACCATTGCCCACCCACAGGCGGTACTGCAGGCCGGCCAGCAACAGGAGCAAGACAAGAAACAACCAATTGGGACTGCGCATCGAATATCAGGTATCCAGTGAAAAAAGACCGCCATGCCAAACTTTGAAGCGTCTGATAGCACGAAGCCTGGAAAACCCAGGCTTGTGCTTGATAAGGCATCAGATTAGAGGCAAAACCGTCGCCATGGCGACTTTTGCGACCTAATCCGCTGTCTTTTTACCATTTACCGCTTAACCACGAAACTCGGCGCGACCGTTGTACTTGGCCTTGCCATTCAATTGCTCTTCGATACGCAGCAGTTGGTTGTACTTGGAAACACGGTCGGAACGGCACAGTGAACCGGTCTTGATCTGGCCCGCCGCAGTGCCCACGGCCAGGTCGGCGATGGTCGAATCTTCGGTTTCGCCGGAGCGGTGGGAGATCACGGCGGTGTAGCCGGCAGCCTTGGCCATCTGGATGGCTTCCAGGGTTTCGGTCAGGGTGCCGATTTGGTTGAACTTGATCAGGATCGAGTTGGCGATCTTCTTGTCGATGCCTTCTTTCAGGATCTTGGTGTTGGTCACGAACAGGTCGTCACCCACCAACTGGGTTTTCTCGCCGATCTTGTCGGTGAGGATTTTCCAGCCGGCCCAGTCGGACTCGTCCAGGCCGTCTTCGATGGAGATGATCGGATAGCGTTCGGTCAGGCCCTTGAGGTAGTCGGCGAAACCTTCGGCGGTGAACACCTGGCCTTCGCCGGACAGGTTGTACTTGCCGTCTTCATAGAACTCACTGGCGGCGCAGTCCAGGGCCAGGGTCACATCGGTGCCCAGCGTGTAACCGGCGTTGGCCACGGCTTCGGAGATCACTTTCAGCGCATCTTCGTTGGACGCCAGGTTCGGTGCGAAACCGCCTTCGTCGCCAACCGCGGTGCTCAGGCCACGAGCCTTCAACACGGCTTTGAGGTGATGGAAAATCTCGGTGCCCATGCGCAGGCCTTCGGAGAAGGTCTTGGCGCCAACCGGCTGCACCATGAATTCCTGGATGTCGACGTTGTTATCGGCGTGCTCGCCGCCGTTGATGATGTTCATCATCGGCACCGGCATCGAGTAGACACCCGGGGTACCGTTGAGGTTGGCGATGTGGGCGTACAGCGGCAGGTCCTGGTCCTGGGCGGCAGCCTTGGCAGCGGCCAGGGACACGGCGAGGATCGCGTTGGCGCCCAGGGTGGCTTTGTTTTCGGTACCGTCGAGCTTGATCATCGCGTGATCGAGGGCTTTCTGGTCGGCAGGATCCTTGCCCAGCAACAGGTCGCGGATCGGACCGTTGATATTGGCGACGGCTTTGAGCACGCCCTTGCCCAGGTAACGGCTCTTGTCGCCATCACGCAGCTCCAGCGCTTCGCGCGAGCCAGTGGAAGCACCGGACGGCGCGCAGGCGCTGCCGATGATACCGTTGTCGAGAAGCACGTCCGCTTCAACAGTGGGGTTGCCACGGGAGTCGAGAACTTCACGACCTTTGATGTCGACGATTTTTGCCATTGTTGTAAACACTCCAAAGTTGACTAGAACGTTGCAGAAAACTTGCTCACCCTCAGCTGCGATTCAGCCAAAAGAGACCGAATGGGAGCGCTTCGCACGCCAGCGGGAGCAAGCTCCCTCGCCACAAGAGCACGGCTTGCCGGCGATGGGGCCCTCAAGGACGCCATCGCTGGCAAGCCATGCTCGCGCAAGAGCAGTGCGGCCAGCGGGCCAGAGCGATAATCGAGCGATACTTTACCGGAGAAAACCGCGTTACGCGGTTTCTATCGTCGGAAAACTCTTGACCAGTTCGTCCAACGCCTTGAGCTGAGACAGGAAGGGTTCCAGCTTGTTCAAACGCAAGGCACAAGGGCCATCGCACCTGGCGTTGTCTGGATCGGGGTGGGCCTCGAGGAACAGACCGGCCAGGGACTGGCTCATGCCCGCCTTGGCCAGATCGGTGACCTGGGCGCGACGACCGCCGGCGGAGTCGGAACGACCACCGGGCATCTGCAAGGCGTGGGTCACGTCGAAGAACACCGGGTATTCGAACTGCTTCATGATGCCGAAGCCGAGCATGTCCACCACCAGGTTGTTGTAGCCGAAGCTCGAACCACGCTCGCAGAGGATCAACTGGTCATTTCCAGCCTCTTCGCACTTGCTCAGGATGTGTTTCATTTCCTGGGGCGCGAGGAACTGGGCTTTCTTGATGTTGATCACCGCACCGGTCTTGGCCATCGCGACCACCAGGTCGGTCTGGCGCGACAGGAAGGCCGGCAACTGGATGATGTCGCAGACCTCGGCGACGACCGCGGCCTGGGCAGGCTCGTGGACGTCGGTGATGATCGGCACGCCAAAGGCTTGCTTGATGTCCTGGAAGATCCGCATGCCTTCTTCCAGGCCCGGGCCACGGTAGGACGTCACGGAGGAACGGTTGGCCTTGTCGAAGCTGGCCTTGAACACATAAGGGATACCCAGTTTCTGGGTAACCTTCACGTACTCCTCACAGACCTGCATCGCCATGTCGCGGCTTTCCAGCACGTTCATGCCACCAAACAGCACCATGGGCTTGTCGTTGGCAATCTCGATGTCGCCGACGCGGATGATCTTCTGGGCCATCGTCTTATGCCTTTTTCTGGTGTTGAGCCAAAGCGGCCTTCACAAAACCGCTGAACAATGGATGACCGTCCCGTGGCGTCGAGGTGAACTCAGGGTGGAACTGGCAGGCGACGAACCATGGGTGATCCGGGGACTCGACCACTTCGACCAGCGCGCCGTCACCGGAACGACCGGAGATCTTCAGGCCGGCCTCGATCAGTTGCGGCAGCAGGTTGTTGTTCACTTCGTAGCGATGACGGTGACGCTCGACGATCACATCCTTGGCGTAGCAATCGTGCACCTTGGAGCCGGCTTCGAGCAGGCACTCCTGGGCACCGAGACGCATGGTGCCGCCCAGGTCAGAACTTTCGGTACGCACTTCCACCGCGCCGGTGGCATCTTCCCACTCGGTGATCAGGCCCACGACCGGATGGCCACTGGCGCGATCGAACTCGGTGGAGTTGGCGTCTTTCCAGCCCAGCACGTTACGAGCGAACTCGATGACCGCCACCTGCATGCCCAGGCAGATACCCAGGTAAGGCACCTTGTTTTCGCGAGCGTATTGCACGGCAGTGATCTTGCCTTCCACGCCCCGCAGGCCGAAGCCGCCCGGCACGAGGATCGCATCGGCGCCTTCGAGCAGGCCGGTGCCCTGGTTCTCGATGTCTTCGGAATCGATGTAGCGCAGGTTGACCTTGGTGCGGTTGCTGATGCCGGCGTGACTCATCGCCTCGATCAGCGACTTGTAGGCGTCCAGCAGTTCCATGTACTTGCCGACCATGGCGATGGTGACTTCGTGCTCCGGGTTGAGCTTGGCATCGACCACGGCGTCCCACTCGGACAGGTCGGCACTGGCGCATTGCAGGCCGAAGCGCTCGACGACGAAGTCGTCCAGGCCCTGGGAGTGCAGGATGCCCGGGATCTTGTAGATGGTGTCGGCGTCTTCCAGGCCGATGACCGCGCGCTCTTCAACGTTGGTGAACTGGGCGATCTTGCGACGCGACGAGATGTCGATCGGGTGATCGGAGCGGCAGATCAGCACGTCTGGCTGCAGGCCGATGGAGCGCAGTTCCTTGACCGAGTGCTGGGTGGGCTTGGTCTTGGTTTCACCGGCGGTGGCGATGTACGGCACCAGTGTCAGGTGCATCAGCATCGCGCGCTTGGCGCCGATTTCGAAACGCAACTGGCGGATCGCCTCGAGGAACGGTTGGGACTCGATGTCGCCCACGGTACCGCCGATTTCGACCATCGCCACGTCGGCATCGCCAGCACCCTTGATGATGCGGCGCTTGATCTCGTCGGTGATGTGCGGGATGACCTGGATGGTCGCGCCCAGGTAGTCACCGCGACGCTCCTTGCGCAGCACGTGTTCGTAGACACGGCCGGTGGTGAAGTTGTTGTTCTGGGTCATGGTCGTGCGGATGAACCGCTCGTAGTGGCCCAGGTCCAGGTCGGTCTCGGCGCCGTCGTGGGTGACGAACACTTCACCGTGCTGGAACGGGCTCATGGTGCCCGGGTCAACGTTGATGTACGGGTCCAGCTTGAGCATGGTGACCTTAAGTCCCCGCGCCTCCAGGATGGCCGCCAATGAAGCCGAGGCAATGCCTTTCCCCAATGAAGAAACAACACCGCCCGTGACGAATATGTAGCGCGTCATGAAAAACCCTAGAAGTCTGCGTTAAAGCGGTCCGAGCCGCCGGGGAAAGCGAAGGAAGGCCGAAGCCCCCGATCACCTGCATTAATCACAGTGCACCTTTCAAAAAAACCGCCGCGTTGGGACAGACCGGAAGTGAAATCACCGGTACGTTGCTCGCTACAC
The DNA here is from genome assembly GCF_056521845.1 of Pseudomonas sp. PF05. NCBI lineage: Bacteria > Pseudomonadati > Pseudomonadota > Gammaproteobacteria > Pseudomonadales > Pseudomonadaceae > Pseudomonas > Pseudomonas sp. PF05. The sequence continues at coordinate 14,245 of NZ_JBWLPW010000035.1, forward strand.
ATTTTTTGGAATCGCCCAGCAAAGACTGCTTGGTAATCGGCAACTCCTGCAATTCAGGCGAATCCACAGAAGTTGTATCAAGAAGGGAGCGTAGTCTACCGGAAAGCCCCTTTCAGCTCAAACCCAGATCTTGGCTTCCTGGCGTCCAGATCAATTGCCAACTGCCATCAGCCTGTGCATCGAGCCCAGCCAGGTTGGCCACCGCCAGCAATTGCTCGCCCTGATAGAGCAGCGGCAATCGACCGCGAACGAACGCCGGCACCGCCTTTTCATTGAGCAAACGCTTGAGGTCACGGTGACCACGCCCCGCTAACGCCATCACCTCGCCGCCTTGACGATAGCGCACGCTAAGCGGCCCCGCAGGCGGCGTGCCGTCGAGCACCACCCGGCCATTGTCCGGCAAGCGCAATGCAACCGCCGGATCGGCCCAGTCGACGGCGCCTGGCAGGGAACATAGCCAGTGGTCGGATAACCACCAGACCCGTCCGGCGGCCCGGTGCAGCTCGCCACCGGCCAGGCGCCAGATCGGCCGGGCATCGTCGGCGGCATCGCGCAACGCGTCCCAGCCCGACCAGTGATCGGTGTCGGGCAGCAGGGTCATCGGTGCCAACCAGTGGCTCAAGGCATTGCGCTGACGGGCCGGCGACAACGCCCGCAGAGGCGCCAGCGCCAGGGATTGCAGCCCGAGCCAGTCGAACGCGCCCGGAGTCGCGGCCTGGGCCAGGTCGATTCGTGCCAAATCGTCCAGCAAACCTTGGGCTTGCCCCATGTGCGCAGCGCTGCGCGCCAAGGTCGTCGAGGCTTGGGGCCATTGCTCGGCCAGCACTGGCAAAACCCGCTGGCGCAGGTAGTTGCGCGCGTACCGGTGGTCGTCGTTGGACGGGTCTTCGATCCAGCGCAAGCCCTGTTGTGTCGCATAGGCCTCCAGCTCGGCACGGGACACATCGAGCAAGGGTCGCAGCAAATGCCCAAGGCCCAAAGGACGCTGGCGCGGCATCGCCGCCAACCCCCTCACCCCTGCCCCCCTTAGCAGGCGAAACAGCAGGGTTTCGGCCTGATCGTCGCGGTGCTGGGCCGTGAGCAGCACTTCATTGCCGTGCAGTGCCGCCACAAAGGCTTCATAGCGCGCCTCCCGGGCGGCACGTTCGACGCTGGCACCGGGCCGGACTTGCACATTAATCACTTGCAACGGCACCCCAAGGCCCTCGCAGACCAAGCGACAATGGTCCGGCCATGCATCAGCCACAGCCTGAAGGCCATGATGGATGTGGAGGGCGCTTAGCGCTGGCAGGGGATGGGTTTTCGCAAGGGTCGCGAGCAGGTGCAGCAGGACGGTGGAGTCGAGGCCGCCGGAGAAGGCGATGCGCCAGGTGACGGCGTTGCGCCAGGGAGAGAGTTGGGTGAGCAGGCGGGCGGGCAGATCGTTGCTTGTGTTCATGGGTTTCAGCCTTGGCACAAATCAAATGTGGGAGCGGGCTTGCTCGCGAAGGCGGTGAATCAGTCAACACATGGGTTGAATGTTAAACCGCTTTCGCGAGCAAGCCCGCTCCCACATTGGCTCCCCACAACAGCTGGAAGCCTGGTCAGATCAGAGACCGTAGCTCATCAACCGCTCGTAGCGACGAGCCAGCAGCGCTTCGTTGTCGAACTTCTTGAGCATCGACAGTTGCGAGCTCAGCTCGGCACGAATCAGCGCCGCTGCCGCAGCCGGGTCGCGGTGAGCGCCGCCGACTGGCTCGTTAATCACTTTGTCCACGATGCCCAGGCCTTTGAGACGCTCGGCGGTAATGCCCATGGCCTCAGCGGCATCCGGCGCCTTCTCGGCGGTTTTCCACAGGATCGAGGCGCAGCCTTCCGGCGAGATCACGGCATAGGTGGAATATTGCAGCATGTTCAACTGGTCGCAGACACCGATGGCCAGCGCACCGCCGGAACCACCTTCGCCAATTACAGTGGCGATGATCGGGGTTTTCAGGCGCGCCATGACGCGCAGGTTCCAGGCAATCGCTTCGCTCTGGTTGCGCTCTTCGGCGTCGATGCCCGGGTAGGCGCCCGGCGTGTCGATGAAGGTCAGGATCGGCATCTTGAAGCGCTCGGCCATTTCCATCAGGCGGCATGCCTTGCGGTAGCCTTCCGGACGCGGCATGCCGAAGTTGCGGCGCACCTTCTCGCGCACTTCGCGGCCTTTCTGGTGGCCGATAACCATCACCGGCTGGTCGTCCAGGCGGGCGACACCGCCGACGATCGCGGCGTCGTCGGAGAAGTGACGGTCGCCATGCAGCTCATCGAACTCGGTGAAGATGTGGTCGATGTAGTCCAGGGTATAGGGACGACGTGGATGACGCGCCAGGCGGGCGATCTGCCAACTGGTCAGCTTGCCGAAGATGTCTTCGGTCAGCGTGCGGCTTTTGTCCTGCAGACGAGAGATTTCATCGCCGATATTCAGCGAATTGTCATTACCGACCAAGCGCAACTCTTCGATCTTGGCTTGCAGGTCGGCGATCGGCTGTTCGAAATCTAGAAAATTCGGGTTCATAGGCGTCCGTCTTGGGTCGACGTCCAAGAGAGCTTGGGCCGGCCGGTTGTCTATTCGCGCCTACCTTAAGGGAGAGGCGCGTTCAGGTCGAGATTAAAAATTCGGGTCGAGATCAGGAGGCATTCCGGTTTCAAGAATGGCCCCTGGCCGTCAACGGTATTGGAGGAAGACGTTGTCTTTGCCGAACTGGTCACGCAAGGCTTGAATCAACGCGTCCGCCGGATCGATCCGCCAGCCTTCGCCGAACTGCAGCACAGCCTTGGCGTCGGGGCGCATGTACTCCATGGTGATTGGGCATGCACCGCGATGGCGCTTGAACAATTCGCCCAACCAGCGTAGCTGATCGCCCTTGAGGTCCTGGGTCTGCAACTTCAGGCGCAGGCTTTCGGCCAGGTTGGTACGGGCATCCTCCATGCTCATCACCCGCTTGACCCGCAGGCGCAGGCCACCGGAAAAGTCATCGTTGCTGACCTCGCCTTCCACCACCACCATCGCGTCGGTCTGCAACAGCGACTGCGCCGAGTGGAACGCATCGGCGAACAATGAGGCCTCGATGCGCCCGGAGCGGTCGTCGAGGGTGATGAAGCCCATCTTGTCGCCCTTTTTGTTCTTCATCACCCGCAGGGCGATGATCATGCCGGCGACGGTTTGGGTGTCGCGCGCCGGCTTGAGGTCGATGATGCGCTGGCGAGCGAAGCGGCGGATCTCGCCTTCGTATTCGTCGATCGGGTGACCGGTGAGGTACAGGCCCAAGGTGTCTTTCTCACCCTTGAGGCGTTCCTTGAGGGTCAGTTCCTTGGCCTTGCGATGGTTGCCGTAGACATCGGCGTCTTCCTCGACGAACAGCCCGCCAAACAGGTCGGCGTGGCCGCTGTCATGGGTGCGGGCAGTCTGTTCGGCGGCCTTGATCGCCTCCTCCATCGCCGCCAGCAACACCGCGCGGTTGCGGTCGATGTTGGCCTGGTAGGCCTTGGGCTCATCCTGGAAGTAAGGGCCCAAGCGGTCCAACGCGCCACTGCGGATCAAACCGTCGAGGGTGCGCTTGTTGATGCGCTTGAGGTCAACCCGGGCGCAGAAATCGAACAGGTCCTTGAACGGCCCGTCCTGGCGCGCTTCGGTAATGGCCTCCACCGGCCCCTCGCCCACGCCCTTGATCGCGCCCAGGCCATAGATGATGCGGCCTTCGTCGTTCACCGTGAACTTGAACTCCGAAGCGTTCACGTCCGGTGCGTCGAGGCGCAACTTCATGGTCCGCACTTCTTCGATCAAGGTCACGACCTTGTCGGTGTTGTGCATATCCGCCGACAGCACGGCAGCCATGAACGGCGCCGGGTAGTGCGCCTTCAGCCAGGCGGTCTGGTACGACACCAGGCCATAGGCGGCGGAGTGGGATTTGTTGAAGCCGTAGCCGGCGAACTTTTCCACCAGGTCGAAAATGTTACCGGCCAGGTCAGGGTCGATGCCGTTGGTGGCGCACCCCTCAATGAAACCGCCGCGTTGCTTGGCCATCTCCTCGGGCTTTTTCTTACCCATGGCCCGGCGCAGCATGTCCGCGCCGCCGAGGGTATAACCGGCCATGACCTGGGCAATCTGCATCACCTGTTCCTGATACAGGATGATGCCGTAGGTCGGTGCCAGCACCGGTTTCAAGCCTTCGTACTGATAATCGGAGTGCGGGTATGCCAGCTCGGCGCGCCCGTGCTTGCGGTTGATGAAGTCATCCACCATGCCCGATTGCAGCGGGCCCGGACGGAACAGGGCCACCAGTGCGATCAGGTCTTCCAGACAGTCGGGCTTGAGCTTTTTGATCAGCTCCTTCATGCCCCGGGATTCAAGCTGGAACACTGCCGTGGTTTCGGCTTTTTGCAACAGGCTGTAGGTCGGCTTGTCATCCAGCGGAATAAAGGCAATGTCCAGCGGTGCTTCGCCGACCTTGGCCCGGTCACGGTTGATGGTTTTCAGCGCCCAGTCGATGATGGTCAGGGTCCGCAGACCGAGGAAGTCGAACTTCACCAGCCCCGCCGCCTCGACGTCATCCTTGTCGAACTGGGTGACCAGGCCGTCGCCCTCTTCATCGCAATAGATCGGCGAGAAGTCAGTCAGCTTGGTCGGTGCGATCACCACGCCCCCGGCGTGCTTGCCGACGTTACGCACCACGCCTTCGAGCTTGCGGGCCATCTCCCAGATCTCTGCGGCTTCTTCGTCGACCTTGATGAAGTCCCGCAGGATTTCTTCCTGCTCGTAGGCTTTTTCCAGGGTCATGCCGACTTCGAACGGAATCATCTTCGACAGACGATCCGCCAAACCGTAGGACTTGCCCTGCACCCGCGCCACGTCGCGTACCACCGCCTTGGCGGCCATGGAACCGAACGTGATGATCTGGCTCACCGCGTTGCGGCCATATTTCTCGGCCACGTAGTCAATCACCCGGTCGCGACCGTCCATGCAGAAGTCGACGTCGAAGTCGGGCATCGACACCCGTTCCGGGTTGAGGAAACGTTCGAACAGCAGGTCGTATTCCAACGGGTCGAGGTCGGTGATCTTCTGCACGTAGGCCACCAGCGACCCGGCACCCGATCCACGGCCAGGGCCCACCGGCACGCCGTTGTTCTTGGCCCACTGGATAAAGTCCATCACGATCAGGAAGTAACCGGGAAAGCCCATCTGGATGATGATATCCAGCTCGAAATTCAACCGATCGACATAGACCTGGCGCTTGGCTTCGTAATCTTCGGTGGTGTCCTTGGGCAGCAGGACACTGAGGCGATCCTCAAGGCCGTCGAAGGACACCTTGCGGAAATACTCGTCGATGGTCATGCCATCGGGAATCGGGAAGTTGGGCAGGAAGTGTTTGCCCAGTTTCACTTCGATGTTGCAGCGCTTGGCGATCTCGACCGTGTTTTCCAGCGCCTCGGGCAGGTCGCTGAACAGCTCGGCCATTTCCTCGGCGCTCTTGAGGTATTGCTGGTCGCTGTAGTTCTTCGAACGGCGCGGGTCATCGAGGGCCCGGCCCTCACCGATGCAGACGCGGGTCTCGTGGGCTTCGAAATCTTCCTGCTTGATGAAGCGCACATCGTTGGTCGCCACCAGCGGCGCGCCGATCCTGTCGGCCAGGGCGACGGCGGCGTGCAGGTGCTCTTCGTCATTGGGACGGTTGGTGCGCTGCACTTCGATGTAGAAGCGATCCGGGAACACCGCCATCCAGTCGCGGGCCAGCGTCTCGGCTTCTTCAGGGTTGCCGCTGAGCAGGGCCAGGCCGATTTCCCCCTCCTTGGCGGCCGACAGCATGATCAGCCCTTCGCTGGCCTCGGCCACCCACTCGCGCTCGATGATGATCGAGCCGTTGCGCTGGCCGTCGATAAAACCACGGGAGATCAGTTCGGTGAGGTTGCGATAGCCCAGGGCGTTCATCACCAACAGGCTGATACGGCTCAGCGGGGCGTCCGGGTCCTTGTTCGACAGCCACAGGTCGGCGCCACAGATCGGCTTGATCCCGGCGCCCATGGCGGCCTTGTAGAACTTGACCAGCGAACACATGTTGTTCTGGTCGGTGACCGCCACGGCAGGCATGTTCATGCCCACCAGGGTCTTGACCAGGGGCTTGATCCGCACCAGACCGTCGACCAGGGAGTATTCAGTGTGCAGGCGTAGATGAACGAATGAAGCCGGCATAGTGATCCTGCGTTAAGTCATGAAAACAACAAGGCCCGGATTGTACCGGGCCTTGGGTAAAACATGTAGGAGCTGTCGAAGCCTGCGATCTTTCACTCTCGACTCAATCGGCAGCGGAAAGATCGCAGCCTCGCTTCGCTCGACAGCTCCTACAGGGCATGGCAGGGCATTGCGACGCTTTCGTCACATCCTTTCGATCAAGCCATCACGGGCTTCATAAGCCAGCCGCACCGGGGCGAACGAACGCCTATGGATCGGCGTTGGCCCAAGGCGCGCCAGGGCCTCCAGATGAACGGGGGTCGGGTAGCCCTTGTGGCTGCCGATGCCATAGCCCGGGTAGATCAACTCGAAGGCGCTCATTTCCCGGTCACGGCTGACCTTCGCCAGAATCGAGGCTGCTGCGATCGCTGGCACCTTGCCGTCGCCCTGGATCACCGCTTCGGCGCGCATCGACAATTTCGGGCAGCGATTGCCATCGATCATCGCCAATTTCGGCGTGATGTGCAGGCCCTGCACGGCACGCTGCATGGCAAGCATGGTGGCGTGCAGGATATTGAGTTCATCGATTTCTTCGACTTCGGCCCGGGCGATGCACCAGCTCAGGGCTTTCTCGCAGATCTCGTCGTAGAGCTTTTCGCGACGGGCTTCAGTGAGCTTCTTCGAATCGTTGAGGCCCAGGATCGGCCGCTTCGGGTCGAGAATCACCGCCGCCGTCACCACCGCGCCGCACAACGGGCCACGCCCCACTTCATCGACACCGGCCACCAGTTCTTCCACTTCGGCGACCAGGTTGAAATCCAGGCCCATCTGTAGCTTTGGGTTGCTCATGGTTTTGCGCCAATCAGGGTCAGTACCGCGTCAGCTGCCTGGTTGGAAGCATCACGACGCAAGGTACGGTGGATTTCGTCAAAGCCCCGGGTCTGTTCCTCGCCGCCATCAATCAAGGGCAACAGCGTGGTGGCCAGCGCATCGGCGCTCGCCTCGTCCTGCAGCAGTTCCGGCACCAACAAGCGCTGGGCCAACAGGTTCGGCAACGACACGTAGGGACTCTTGACCATGCGCTTGAGAATCCAGAACGTCAGCGGTGCCAGGCGATAGGCGACCACCATCGGGCGTTTATACAACAGCGCTTCAAGGGTAGCAGTGCCGGAGGCAATCAACACGGCATCGCAAGCCGCCAACGCCTCATGGGAACGACCGTCGAGCAGCGTCACCGGCAAATCGCGACCGACCAGCAACGCTTCCAACTGGGCGCGACGCTGCGCGCTGGCACACGGCAGGACAAAACGTACACCGGGGCGCAGCGCCCGAAGTCGCTCGGCGGCGTCGAAAAACAGGCCGCCCAGGCGACTCACTTCGCCGCCCCGGCTGCCGGGCATCAAGGCCACCAGCGGTCCCTCGGGCAAGCCCAACGCCTGGCGGGCCGCGTCGCGGTCGGCTTCCAGGGGAATAGTATCGGCCAGGGTGTGACCGACAAACCGCACCGGCACACCCTTCTCTTCGTAGAACCGGGCTTCGAACGGCAGCAGCGTCAGCATCAGGTCGCAACCTTCGCGAATCTTCAGCACCCGCTTCTGCCGCCAGGCCCAGACCGACGGGCTGACGTAATGCACGGTCTTGATACCGGCCTGACGCAACTTGAGTTCGATATTGAGGGTGAAATCCGGCGCATCGATGCCGATGAACACATCCGGTTTTTCGTCGATCAGGGTCTGGATCAGTTTCTTGCGCCGGGCCAGCAGCTCGCGCAGACGACCGAGCACTTCCACCAGGCCCATCACCGACAGGCGTTCCATCGGGAAGTAGGACGTCAGGCCCTCGGCCTCCATCAACGGCCCGCCAACGCCAATGAATTCGACAGCGGGATGCTGCGCCTTGAGCGCGCGCATCAAACCGGCGCCCAGAATGTCACCGGAAGCCTCTCCCGCCACCAGTGCAATACGCAAGTTAGCCATGGTCAGCGAGTGATGCCGCGGGTCGAAGACTGGATGGAGTCGCGGAAGATCGCGACTTCCGGGTATTGCGCCGAAGCCTCGGCCAGTTCGGCGAGTGCTTGCTCGACCGTCAGGCCCTGGCGATACACGACCTTGTAGGCACGACGCAGCGCCGTAATCGCCTCTTCGCTGAAACCACGACGGCGCATGCCTTCGAAGTTCATGCTGCGGGCTTCGGCCGGGTTGCCGAACACCGTGACATAGGCCGGGACGTCCTTGCCGATGGCAGTGCCCATGCCAGAGAAGCTATGGGCGCCGATATGGCAATACTGGTGCACCAGGGTGAACCCGGACAGGATCGCCCAATCATCCACATGCACATGGCCGGCCAGCGCCGTGTTGTTGACCAGGATGCAATGGTTGCCAATCACGCTGTCATGGCCGATGTGCGCATAGGCCATGATCAGGTTGTGGTCGCCCAGGGTCGTTTCGGAACGATCCTGAACGGTGCCACGGTGAATCGTCACACCTTCGCGGATCACGTTGTGATCGCCGATGACCAGACGGGTTTCTTCACCTTTGTACTTGAGATCGGGCGTGTCCTCGCCTACCGAAGAAAACTGGTAGATGCGATTGTGCCGACCAATCCGGGTCGGTCCCTTGAGAATTACGTGGGGACCGATCACCGTACCCTCGCCGATTTCCACACCTGCGCCGACAATCGACCACGGGCCGACCTCGACATCGGCGGCCAAAACGGCCGTCGGATCGATGATTGCGCGAGGGTCAATCAAACTCATAGCTTGCGTTCCGCACAGATGATTTCAGCGGAGCAGACTGGCTTGCCGTCGACCGAAGCCTGGCATTCGAACTTCCAGATCTGGCGCTTGCAACTGATGAACTTGGCTTCGAGGATCAACTGATCGCCCGGGGTGACCGGTTGACGGAAGCGCAGTTTGTCGGAACCGACGAAGTAATAGAGCGTGCCGTCGGCAGGCTTTACGTCGAGCATTTTGAAACCAAGGATCCCGGCAGCCTGAGCCATCGCCTCGATGATCAATACGCCCGGCATGATTGGATGCGCGGGGAAGTGACCATTGAAGAACGGCTCGTTGATGCTGACATTCTTGTAGGCGCGAATGCGCTTGCCTTCAACGTCCAGGTCCACCACCCGATCCACCAGCAGGAACGGGTAACGGTGAGGCAGGTATTCGCGAATCTCGTTGATGTCCATCATTTCGGGGGGAAGCCTATGTAAAGATTGGAAGCGCACGAGTGACGCGCACTCCGCTAGCAAATCAAGAAGCCCTAACGGCTGTGCACACTTGATATGGAAATGGTATCAGCCATCTGATGAAGCATTACCGCCAGGGGTCACGTCCCCTACACGCTTTTCCACCTGCTTCAGACGTCGCGCGATGTCGTCGAGCTGACGGATACGGGCCGCGCTCTTGCGCCATTCGGCTGCTGGCTGCATCGCCGTACCGGAAGAATAGGCACCCGGCTCGGTAATCGAGTGAGTCACCATGGTCATCCCGGTCAGGAACACGTTGTCACAGATATCGATATGACCCACCAGCCCCACGCCACCGGCGAGCATGCAGTGCTTGCCGATCTTGGTGCTGCCGGAGATGCCCACGCAGGCGGCCATGGCGGTGTGGTCACCGACCTGGACGTTGTGGGCGATCTGGATCTGGTTGTCGAGCTTGACGCCATTGCCAATGACCGTGTCGGCCAGGGCACCGCGGTCGATCGCGGTATTCACGCCAATCTCCACGTCATCGCCAATGGTGACGCCGCCGACCTGGGCAATTTTCTGCCAGATGCCTTTCTCGTTGGCAAAACCGAACCCTTCGCCGCCCAGCACTGCGCCGGACTGAATCACGACCCGCTTGCCGACGCGCACATCGTGATACAGGGTGACCCGTGGTGCCAGCCAGCCACCTTCGCCGATCTCGCTGCGCGCACCAATGACACAATGGGCACCCAGCGTGACGCCGGCACCGATTCGTGCCGCGCTTTCGATGACCACGAACGGGCCGACGCTGGCCGTGGGGTCAACCACGGCATCTGCCGCGATCACTGCGCTGGGGTGAATACCGGCAGCCGATTTCGGCTTGGGATCGAACAGATGGGAAACGCGGGCATACGCCAGGTACGGATCGGGCACGATCAGGGCATCGCCGGCAAACCCATCGGCGTCAGCGGCCTTGAGCAATAGCGCGGCTGCCCGGCTGTCGGCCAGGTATTTGCGGTATTGAGGATTTGCCAGAAAGCTCAACTGAGCTGGGCCAGCCTCTTGCAAAGTGGCTAGCCCAGTAATTGCCTTCTCCGGGTCGCCACGCAGGGTGGCGCCGAGGAACTCGGCCAACTGGCCGAGCTTGATAGTCGCTGTCATGGATTACTTCAGCTGATTCATGCGCTCGATCACCTGGCGCGTGATGTCGTATTGAGGCTTGACATCGATCACAGCGCCACGCTCGAACACCAGGTCAAAACCACCTTTCTTGATGACTTCTTCCACGGCTCGGTCGAGTTTAGGCTTGAGTTGCTTGAGCATCTCGCGGTCGGCAACAGCTTTCGCTTCGTTCAGCTCCTTGGACTGGAACTGGAAGTCACGGGCCTTTTGCTTGAATTCAAGCTCCAGACGCTCGCGCTCACCCTGGGCCATCTTGTCGCCACCGGCTACCAGACGATCCTGAATGCCCTTGGCGCTGCTTTCCAGGCCCTTGAGCTTGGTCAGTTGCGGGCCGAATTTCTTCTCCGCATCCACGGCATATTTCTTCGCCGCGTCGGATTCCAGCAGGGCCATCTGATAATTCAGCACGGCGATCTTCATGTCGGCAAAAGCCGGACCTGCGACCAGTAAGGTCGCCAGGAGAACCAATTGAGTCAACTTACGCACGATGTACTCCTACAAAATCCATTGTCGTTATCTTGGGTCAGACGCTTAGAACGTCTGGCCGAGGGAGAATTGGAACACTTGGGTTTCAGCGTCATCCGGTTTCTTGATCGGCATCGCCAATGCGAAGCTCAAGGGGCCCAGTGCGGTGACCCAGGTCACGCCCACACCCACGGAACTGGCCAGGTTGCTCAGGCTGATGTCGTTGCACTTTGTGTTGGACTTGGTGCCGTTGGCGTTGGTGGTGTCGCTGCAACTGGAGTCGAAAACGTTACCCACGTCCCAGAATACCGAGGTACGCAGGGAACGTTGATCCTTGACGAACGGCATCGGGAACAGGATCTCGGCACCGCCCTGAATGAGGACGTTGCCACCGAATGGCAGTGGATCCTGGTCCGGGTCTTTAATGGTCCCCGGGTTGGTGCCCTGGCTCGGCGTACTGCGCGGGCCCAAGGTACTGTCCTTGAAGCCACGCACCGAGTTGAAACCACCGGCGTAGTAGTTCTCGTAGAACGGCAGGCCATCGGTCGAACCGTAGCCGTCGCCATAGCCCAGTTCGGTGTGCAGGCGCATGGTGTAGTTGTCGGTCAACGGCTGGAACAGCTGGCCACGATAGTCAAGTTTGAAGAACGACAGGTCACTGCCTGGCGTAGTCGTTTCCAGAACCAGGCTCTGGGAATGACCACGGGTCGCTAGTACGCCCTTGTTCAGGGTCGACTCGGACCAACCGGCAGACGCCTTGAAGTTCAGGTAGCTATCACCTTCCTTGTTAACGAAGTCAAAGATCTCGTCAACGGTGTACTTGCCCGTGTTGATCTTGTCCTGTTGGGCGGTGAGGCCGAAGGTCAGGCGCGAAGTCTCGCTGATCGGGTAACCCACGTTGGCACCGACACCGTAGCTGTCCACAGCATAGCTGGAGATATCGGAATCGAGCTCGTCATAGTCGGTGGTGCGATAGAAGGCGTTGTAGCCCAGGCTCACACCATCAGCGGTCCAGTACGGGTCCACATAACCGAAGTTGTAGCGGGTCTGGTACTCACTGCGGGTCAAGCCGACGCTGACCCTGTTACCGGTACCCAGGAAGTTGTTCTGGGTGATCGAACCACCGAGGATCAAACCGGCGCTCTGGGCAAAACCGACACTGGCGGTGATCGAGCCGGAAGCCTGCTCTTCGACGCTGTAGTTCACATCGACCTGGTCATCGACGCCCGGCACGGCCGGGGTCTCGACGTTGACTTCCTTGAAGAAGCCCAGGCGCTCCAGGCGG
>NZ_JBWLPW010000036.1:0-25602 GCF_056521845.1 Pseudomonas sp. PF05
GTTGGATGTGCCGCCGTCATCGCGAGCAAGCTTTGCTCCCACCGTTTGGATCGGTGCCCGCCTGGGATTTCCCGGCCAACAAAAATCCCCTGTGGGAGCAAAGCTTGCTCGCGAAGGTGGTGTGTCAGTCAGCATCCTTGCTGAATGTGCCGCCGCTATTGCGGGCAAGCCTGCTCAGGGGGGCATTCAGGCGGTGAAGTCGCTGGCGTGCAGCTCCTTGACGCCGACCAGTTCGAATTCGAACTCGGGGGTGGCGTCGGCGTTTGTGCTGCCGGAGAGGATGCCATCGGCGAAGCGCAGTTGACCGGTGGCGTTGGTGGGGTCGAAGGCGTTGCTGCCGATGAAGGTGAAGGCGTCGACTTCGGCGGTCAGCGGGTTGGCGTCCAGGCCGGTGAGGTCCAACTTGTCGAACTCCGCGCTCTTGAAACCGCTGACCACATCGCGCAAGGCCCCGACGCCCATGTCCGACAGCGCACCAAACACGTAGGTGTCCGCACCAGTGCCACCGGTAAGATTGTCGGTGCCAGCGCCGCCGATCAACCGATCATCGCCCGAACCACCCACCAGCGTATCGTTGCCGGCCCCTCCGTCCAGGACGTTCGCCGCACTGTTCCCCGACAGCGTGTCGGCGTAGGCGCTTCCCTTCAGGTTCTCGATGAACTTCAAGGTGTCGAGCCCAGACCCCACGGTGTTCTGTTGCGCCGACGTCGAGAGGTTGACGGTCACGCCGGACAGGGCGCGCTCAAAGCTGGCCGTGTCAATGCCATCGCGTCCATCCAGCACATTGTTGCCGGCGCCGGCGAACAGCGTATTGTCCAGCGCGTTGCCGGTGCCATTGGCGGCGCCGGTGCTATCGACATACAGGTTCTCGACGTTGTTGCCCAAGGTATAGGCCGCCAGGCTGCTGTGCACACTGTCGATCCCGCCGGTCACCGTATTGCTGTTGGTCTCGATCACGCTGTCGTCGGCATTGTCGACAAAGTAGGTGTCGTTGCCATCGCCACCGCTCAGGCTGTCGGCCCCTGCGGCGCCGTTGAGCACGTTATTGGCGGCGTTGCCGGTGATGAAGTTGCGCCGTTCATTGCCGGTGCCGTCGATGTCCGACACACCGGTGAGCAACAGGTTCTCCAGATTGGCGCCCAGGGTCCAACTGACCGAGGCTTGCACCGTATCGATCTGCGCGGTCGAGGTGTTGGTTTCCACCACGCTGTCGAAGGCATTGTCGACCACGTAGATGTCGTTGCCGTCGCCACCGGTGAGGGTGTCAGCGCCCAGGTCACCATCCAGCGTGTCGTTGCCCGAGCTGCCCACCAGGGTGTCGTCCTGGTCGGTACCGGAGATCATCCCGCCCTGGTTCTGGGCGTTGTCGAAGATGTCCTGCACGCTGTTGTTGTCGTCGGGATTGCCCTGCAAGCCCAGGTCATCGGCAATGTAGTCCGCCAGGCGCTGGCCGACGATTTCCGCCGATTCCTCGTGCAGGTGCCAGACGTCATCGGGGTATACCAGCGGGTCGACTTCGTAGCGCAAGGGCAGGTCGGTGTAGTCCACCGCCAGCTTGACGTCGGCGCGCTCGGCGGCGATGGCTTCCTGGGCGGCGCGGACATAACCGACGCCCTCGACGATGGAGGCGATTTTCTCTTCCGAATAACCCCGCGCCCGGGCCGCGTCCTCTGAGTAGTGACCGGTTTCCATCATGTACACACTGAAATTGCCGAACTGGGCGTGCAAGTAGTCGAACACCTTCAAGGTCGCGGCCTTATAGGCCGCAGCTGCCGCCGCCTTGTCGGTGGCGCGGGCGATTTCCTGGGCGGCTTCCTCGCCCTGGCCCCAGATGATGCCCATGGTGACGTTATCGATCGACTGCAGTTCGGTGAGCTGGTCGCGCAGCAACGTCACCGCCCGCAACAGTGCCGGCCCGGGCTGGTTGGTGTCGGTCAACCACCAGCACAGCTGGAGCTCCTCGGCGCTGAGTGTGGACAGGCCGTTGACCGTGCTGCCGCCCACCGCGATGTCGATGCCGTTGCCATCGGCATCGGTGAACTGGCTGCGCACGTCGTAGGTGGTGTAACGGTCCAGGTCATTGACCAGCATCGACGTGCCGGACTGGTCGTCGTCCTCGGTCATGCGCAGCAGGCGTGCATTGGATTGGCCGAGGGTCGGCAGGTAGAGGATGTCCTGCTGGGCACGCTCGCCGAAGACGAAGTCGCTGGCGGTGAGCGTGTTGAGGTAGTTGCCACTGAGGGCGATCTCGAAGCGATTGCCGTCGGCATCGGCTTCGGCGGACTTGATGTAGGTCTTGTCGCCGGCGGCGTTCAAGGTCATGTACAGCGTGCCGTTGCTGCCATCGCCGAGGCCGAGAAAACCCAGCTCCGAGACATCGATTTTGTCGACGCCGATGGTGAAGTCATAAATCGTGTCGGTGGCCGTGACGCCTCCCGCGTCGTAGTCGCGGTAGCTGTCGAGCCCGTTGGTGTAGCGGAACGTATCGGCACCGTCGCCGCCGTACAGCGAGTCGCGTCCCACACCGCCGTCGATGATGTCCGCGCCGGTGCCGGCCTTGATCGTGTCGTTGCCGCCCAGGCCAAGGATCAGGTCCGCACCGGTCGTGCCGTTGAGGGTTTCGGCGTTGTTGGTGCCGGTGATGGTGTTGGCGGGCGCATCGGCCACCGCCAGGGCAAAGCTGTCACTGACCGAGGCGCCCGAGGGATCGGTGGCCTTGACCAATACGTCGAAGTTGCCTGCCGCGGTGCTGGTCGGGGTGCCGCTGAAGGTCAGATTGGTGGCATTGAAACTCAGCCACGCGGGCAGAGCGTTGCCGTTGGCGAGGGTGGCGGTGTAGGTCAGTACATCCTGGTTGGCGTCAGTGAAGCTGTTGCTGGCCAGGGTGTAGCTGAAGGGTGTGCTTTCACTGGCATTCTGGTCCAACAGCGCAATGGCCACGACCGGCGCTACGTTGGTGGGGGTGTTCTGGTCGGCGAAGACAAAGTGGCTGGCCGTCAGGCTGCCGGCCAGGTTGCCGGCCAGCGAAATTTCAAAGCGATTGCCGTTGGCGTCGACCGTGAAGTCCTTGAGGTAGGTGCGGTTGGTCGAGGCGCTGTAGGTCATCTGCAGCGTGCCGCCACTGCCATTGCCCAGGCCGGTATAGCCAAGCGCCGACACGTCGATCTTGTCCGCGGCCACGTCGAAGTCGAGGATCTGGTCGCTGGCGCTGGTGGAACTGGTGCGGTAGCTGTCGAGCTTGGAGGTGTAGCGGAACACATCGGCCCCGGCGCCGCCGGTGAGCTTGTCCACCCCGGTGCCGCCGACCAGGATGTCGTTGCCGGCGCCGCCATCGAGGGTGTCGTTGCCCGCGCCACCGAACAGTTGCTCGTTGGCTGTGGTGCCGGTCAGCGTGTCGTTGTTCGGCGTGCCATTGATCACAATGGCGGTGGGGACGTCCTGCACCGCGAGGGTAAAGCTGTCGCTGACGGTGGCGTTGCTGCCGTCTGTTGCGGTGACCTGGATGGCGTAGGTGCCCGACGCGGTGTCGGGTGGTGTGCCGCTGAAGGTACGGGTGGCGGCATCGAAGGTCAGCCAGTTGGGCAGGGCGCTGCCATCGGCGAGCTTGGCGGTGTAGCTCAGGCTGTCGTTATCCGGATCGGTGAAACTGGTGGCCGGCACCACGTAGCTGAACGGGGTGTTTTCGGTGGCATTCTGGTCCAGCAGCGGCGTCGCCACCACGGGTGTCTGGTTGGTCGGCGAGGAGGTGGCGAAGACGAAGTTGGCGCTGGTCAGGGTGTTGAGGTAATTGCCGTCCAGCGCCACTTCGAAGCGGTTGCCATTGGCGTCGGCCTCCAGGGACTTGATGTAGGTCTTGGTGCCGGCACTGTTGAGCACCAGGTACACGGTGTTGTTCTTGCCGTCCCCCAGGCCGGTGAAGCCCATGGCGGAGAGGTCGATCTTGTCGGCGCTGATGTCGAAGTCGGTGATCAGGTCGCCCAGGTTGACGCCGCCGGTGTTGTAGTTGCGGTAGCTGTCCAGGCGGCTGGCGAACACGAAGGTGTCCGCCCCGGCACCACCGGTGAGGGTGTCCTTGCCGGCACCGCCGTCGAGCTTGTCATCGCCGGCGCCGCCACTGAGGCTGTCGTTGCCCGCCAGGCCGAGCAGGGTATCGGCCGCATCGCTACCCAGCAGCGAATCGCTGCCACTGGTGCCGGTGACCACCCGATTGAAGATGAAGTTGCTGGCGGTCAAGGTGCTGGTCAGGTTGCCCGAGAGGATCAGCTCGAAGCGATTGCCATTGGCGTCGGCGTCGTAGTCCTTGATGTAGGTGCGGTCGCTGCTGGCGCTGTAGCTGACCTGCAGGGTGCCGCCACGGCCATTGCCTAGTCCGGTGAAACCCAGGCCGGCGAGATCGATCTTGTCCTGGGTGACGTCGAAGTCGGTGATGGTGTCATCGAAACTGGTGGTCGCGTTGCGGTAACTGTCCGACTGCGCGACGAAGCGGAACGTATCGGCACCGGTGCCTGCGGTGAGTTTGTCAATGCCGGCGCCACCGACGAGGATGTCGCTACCGGCCGCGCCATTGATGGTGTCGTTGCCTGCGCCGCCGTAGAAAATCTCGTTGGCGGCGCTGCCGAGCAGGGTGTCGTTGCCCGCGGTACCTTGTACGGTGGTCATGGGCACCGTGGCGCTGACGTAGCTGCCGTCGCCATAGACCAGCGTGGCGCCCTTGCTGGTGTGGCTGATGGTGTTGGCGATGATGGCGTTGCGGTCGGTGCCGTCTTCGTTGCGCTCTGCCACGCCATAGGTCGACAGGTCGCTGCCGCTGATGATGTTGCCCTGGATGAGGTTGTCGCTGCCGTTGAAGTACTTGCCGGACACGCCCTGGGTGTCGTCGTAGGACTGGATGATGATCTCCGGTACGGCACTGCCCAGAGCATTGTTGTTGAGGGTGTTGTCGATGATCTCGACGTGGTTGCTGCCGTAGATACGAATCCCGGCGCTGCTGTTGTCATGAATGTCGATGCCGCTGACGGTCACCTCGCTGGAGAGCTTGATCAGCACCCCCTCGGCGCCGTTGCCATACACCTCGCCGCCGGTGATGGTGATGTTGCTGGGCGAGGGGATGTCCTCGCTGCCGCGCTGGACCACGATGCCATTGCCGCCGTTGTCGTAGGCGACGTTATTGGTCATGGTGAAATCGTGGGTGCTGGTGACGACGTTGAAACCGTGGCGGTCGTTGTCGTAGGCGACGTTGTTTTCGAAGGTGCTGTCGCTGAGGAAGTCGGCGACGAAACCGTCCAGGCCGTTGCCGTGGGACACGCTGTTCTTGATGACCATGTTGACGGTTTGCTCGTGGGGGTCGAAACCGTACCCGGAGCAATCCTTGATCTCGACGCTGTCGAGGGTGACGTTGGAGTCGTAGCCTTCTTCGCCGGGAATGTAGCCGTTGAACCAGCCGTCGACCTTGCCGGTGGTGCTGTCGCGGTTGCCGTCGATGGTGAGGTTGCTGACGCCGAAGTCGTGGGTTTCCTCGCCGTAGGCAGAACGGATGATCCCGGTGATCTTGGTGTCGGAGCCATCGACCAACTTGACCGTCGTCTGGCCCATGCCGTCGCCGTACAGGTAGACATTGCTCTTGAGCATCAGGCAGCCATCGGAAGGTTCCTCTCCCCCCGACACGATGTAGGTGCCGGTCGGCATGTACACCTGCCCACCGCCGGCCGCGGCCGCCGCATCAATCGCACTCTGGATGGCTGCCGTGTCGTCCGTGATGCCATCTCCTTTGGCGCCAAAATTTTGTACGTTGAAAATCATGAGCTTATCTCCGTATCAGGCTTGAACCTAGGTAGACGCCAACATTCCATCGACGACCTCGGTGTTATGACCCAGGGAGGCGCAAAAGTTGTGACCGCATATCGGGGAAAGTGTCAAAAAGCCGGACTAACTGATCAGCGGTTCTGTAGGAATTGTGCATGGGAAACGTTTTGTTGACGCTTTCAAGGCCGAACGATGTCCCCTTTGTGGGGGGCAGACAGGGGGTTTCCTTGATTGGCATCAACCTCACTTCGGGGACGGCGCGATAACCTCCAATAAACCATCGCCCCGCTGAAGAGGGCGACCGAGGAAGCTCATGAGTTATCCGCTGTTTCTGACCTTGCACTTGTTTGCCGCGCTGATATTCATCGGCACGGTTTTCTTCGAAGTCCTGTTCCTGGAGAGCATTCGCAAGCAACTGCCTGTCAAGGTCATGGTGCTGCTGGAACAAGGCATCAGCCAACGCGCCCGGCAGTTGATGCCGTGGGTGCTACTGGTGCTGTTCGGCGCGGGCATTGGCATGGTCTGGCTGCGCTATTGGCCGGTGCTCTCGTCACCGTTGCAGTCATCCTTCGGTTTGCTGCTGGGGCTCAAGATCCTGTTGGCGGGCAGTGTGCTGGGGCATTTCCTCTGGGCCATGTGGCTGTTCAGGAGCGGGCGCATGAATGCCCGCTACGTGCGCATCATCCATACCAGTGTGTTCCTGCATATGGTCGCGATCGTGCTGCTGGCCAAGGCTATGTTCTACGTCACCTGGTAAGCGCTGGCAGCGTGCTTCCAAAGCGCTTGATACAGGTCAAGGTGGCCCCGCGGGTTACCCCGCAAACTGCTCGCGCACAGCCACTGGGAGATTGTCATGTTCGACCCGTTCCATACCCTCGGTGAGCGACCCTCGGGACGTGCCCCTGTGGTGGCTGATTTCGATTGTCCGGTCGGTACACGTAGATTCCACACAGGCATCGGTTCGCTCGACCTGCTTCGAGGGTTGCGCAGCAGCCGCCAGAAACGACGGCCCTTGTCCCTGGCGGTGCACCTGCCTTCGCGCTTGCGGCTGGCGTCGTGTTCGCCCCTGGCCAGCGACTGCCGGTGCGGTGAGATCGAGGGCTACCTGCAACGCCTGACGTATGAGATGGGCTTGGTTGGTTGCCACCTGGGCGCAGGGCGGCGCGTCGAGCAGTTTTGCCTGACCGGTGGTACACCGGTGATCGCACACCTGCAGAAGCTGATGAGTGGCCTGCGCAAGCGCTTTGACTTCAATGAATACGACGGCGGCGACCACAGCATCGAGGTGGACCTGCACCACACGGACTGGTCGACCATGGGCCTGATCCGTGACCAGGGGTTCACCCATGTCAGCATCGGCGTCCCCGACATTGGCGTGGACAGCGACCTGTCGGTCGATTGCTACCAGAACCCGGCACCGATCCATTCGCTGATCGATGCGGCGCGCACGTTTGGTTTTCGCTCCATCAACATTGACCTGGGCTACGGCCACGCCTGGCAGACACCCGACAGCTTCGCCCTGAAACTGGCGACGCTGATCGAACTGGAACCGGACCGGTTGCACGTTTTCGACTATGCCCGCGCGCCTTATCGTTATCGCTCGAAGAACGCCGGGGTGGCCGGTGATTTTTGCAGCCCGGTCGACAAGGATGCCATGTGGCGGATCTGTTGCGAGCAACTGATTGGCGCCGGTTATCACTACATCGGCCTGGGCCAGTTTGTCAGGGCCGACGATGACCTGGCGGTGGCCCAGGAGCACGGACGCCTGCATCGCAATTGCCAGGGTTTTACCCGTCACGGTTGCTGTGATCATGTGGGCTTCGGTTTGTCGGCCATCACTCAGATCGAGCACCTGTACGTGCAGAACACCGACGACCTGCATCAATATTGCCAACAGCTGGACGCCGGGCAGTTGCCGGTCTGTCGCGGCTGGCGCTGTGAAGCGCAGGATCAGGTCAAGGCCTGCGTGACCGAGCAGCTTTCCTGTGACCTGGAGCTGGATATCCCGGCCATCGAGGCACGCTTCGGCCTGGTGTTTCGCGAGTATTTCGCATTCGTCTGGCCGTCGCTGGAAGCGTTGCATGACCAAGGATTGATCGAACTGTCGAGCCGGTTTATCGGCATCCTGCCCGCCGGGCGCTTGAGCGTCGATGCGATCTGCAATCTGTTCGACCCAGGACTGGATGACACAGGCCCACACCCTTTTGAAAAGTTGAACCCATCATGAATGCTGCATCCGGTTTCAATCGTGCCCTGGTGGAAAAATACGACCGTCCGGGGCCGCGCTACACCTCCTATCCGACCGCGCCGCAGTTCCACCAGGCCTTTGCCATGGACGAATACCAGCAGGCTGCCCAGCGCAGTAACCAGGCGCCGCTGCCCAAGTCGTTATCGGTGTACATCCATATCCCGTTCTGCCAGAGCCTCTGCTATTACTGCGCGTGCAACAAGATCATCACGCGCAAGACCCATCGCGCCGTCGAATACCTGACCTACCTCAAGCGCGAAATTGCCCTGCAGGCGGCCTTGTTCGACCGCTCGCGCAAACTGACTCAACTGCACCTGGGCGGGGGCACGCCGACGTACTTGACCCATGAGCAACTGGCCGACCTGATGGACTGCCTGCACCAATCGTTCGACATGGACGACAGCGACGCCCATGAGTTTTCCATCGAGGTCGATCCGCGGACCATCGATGCGCAACAGATCCAAGGCCTGCGCCAGCTGGGGTTCAACCGCCTGAGCTTTGGCGTCCAGGATTTCGATGCCCAGGTGCAGATCGCCGTCAATCGGGTGCAAAGCGAAGCCCAGGTTGTGGAACTGGTGGAGGCCGCGCGCCGGGCGCGCTTCAAGTCCGTCAGCGTCGATCTGATCTACGGCCTGCCGTTGCAGACCATCGCCAGTTTCGATGTCACCTTGAGCAAGATCATCGCCCTGCGTCCGGATCGGATCGCGGCCTACAGCTACGCCCACCTGCCGCAACGGGTGCGGGCGCAACGGATGATCCGGCCAGAAGACATGCCGCCGCCAGAGCGCAAGCTGGAGTTGCTGGAGTTGACCATCAATCGCCTGACTGAAGCTGGCTACGTCTATATCGGCATGGACCACTTTGCCTTGCCGGATGACGAACTGGTACGCGCCCGGGCCCAGGGCAGCCTGCAGCGCAATTTCCAGGGGTATTCCACCCATGCCGACTGCGACCTGATTGGCCTGGGGGTGTCTTCGATCGGCAAGGTGGGCGACAGCTACAACCAGAACGTCAAGGAGCTTTCCCAGTATTACGCCCGGCTGGATCAAGGCCTGCTGGCGGTGCAACGTGGCTATCGGCTAAGCGATGACGATCGCCTGCGGCGCGAGGTCATCAGCGAATTGATGTGTCATGGCTGCATCGATTTCGGCCGGATCGAGAGCGCCCATGGCATTCGGTTTAGCGAGTACTTCGCCGATGCCCTGGACCGGCTTCAGGAGCTGGTGCGCGATGGGTTGCTGGACCTTCGTGACGACGCGCTGGTGTTGTTGCCCCAGGGGCAATTGATGATGCGCAACGTGGCCATGGCCTTCGACGCGTACCTGGGGGCGGACCAGACGGTTCAGTATTCGCGTACGGTCTGAAGCCCGAACCCCTCGCCACAAAAGTAGCCTCGCTGCGGGTCTAGGACCGTTCGGTGTCCGAGTTGCCGACAGCCGGGATGAGGTCGCGTGTCGCATAGAAGCCCTGCACCAGGCGATTCTTGGCCCGGTACTCGCACAGGAGCAGCAATGTATCCGGCATCTGGGAAATGGACGACGAATGTTTGACCACCATCGTCTTACCTCCCGAGCGTAAGCGCACCAGTGTCCCGGGTTCGAATGTCCCCATCTGCAATCACCTCACAGTCACGTTGCTTGTGCGTTCTACCCAACCCCCGCCCAGAGCCTTGTACAGGTTGACTTCGGCGAGCAGCTGCGACAACCGGTCGACGATCAGGGTTTGCTGGGCGCTGAACAGCGAGCGTTGGGCATCGAGGTACGTCAGGCTGCTGTCCACGCCGATGCGATAGCGCCTCTCCGCCAGGCGGTAGTAATCCTGGTTGGCTTGCACCAGGTCGCGCTGGGCGATCAACTGGTCTTTATAAGTCTTGCGTGCCGCCAGGCCATCGGAGACTTCCTGGAAGGCGGTCTGGATGGCTTTCTCGTATTGCGACACACGGATGTCTTTCTGGATTTTCGAGTAGTTCAGGCTCGCCCGAAGGCTGCCGGCGTTGAAAATCGGCAAATTGATCTGCGGTTGAAACGTCCAACTGCCCGACCCGCCCTTGAACAGCCCGGACAGCTCGTTGCTGGAACTGCCCGCGTTGGCGGTCAGGCTGATGCTCGGGAAAAACGCGGCACGGGCCGCGCCGATGTTGGCGTTGGCCGATTGCAGCAGGTACTCGGCCTCTAGGATGTCCGGCCGGCGTTGCAGCAAGTCTGAAGGCAGGCCCGCCGGTACTTCGCTGAGCAGGTCCGATGACAATGGGCGGCCGGGCAGGTCATCGGCGACCGACGTGCCGACCAGTAACGTGAGGTTGTTGAGGTCCTGGGCGACTTGGCGCTGGAACTTGGCCAGGCTGGCCCTGGCGCTTTCTACCGAGGTTCGCGATTGGCTCAGGTTCAATGCCGAGGCGGTGCCGACCTGGTTACTGCGTTCGGTCAGGCGCAGGCTCTGCTCATAGGACTGCAGCGTGTCTTGGGTCAACGCCAGCAACTCCTGATCGGCACGCCAGGTCAGGTAGGCACTGGCCACACTGGCCACCAGGCTCAATTGGCTACTGCGGCGGGCTTCTTCGCTGGACAGATAGATCAGCGATGCCTGGTCGCTGAGGCTGCGTATGCGCCCGAACAGATCCAGCTCATAAGCACTGATCCCCAGGGTTGCCGAATACGAACGGCTGATGGCCGCGTCGCCGGTTCCGGTGAGGCTGGCCGGCAGGCGCTGGCGCGAACCGGTGCCGTTGGCACTGATCGCCGGGAAGAGGTCCGCCCGCTGGATCCGATACTGCGCCTGGTAAGCCTCGACGTTCAGGGTCGCTACGCGCAAGTCGCGGTTGTTGGCCAGCGCACTTTCGATCAGTTGCGCCAACACCGGATCCTGGAACAGGTCACGCCAACCCTGTTCGGCCGCCAGGGGCCCCGACAAGGCCGGGGCATAGGCCGAGGTTTGCGGATACTGCCCGGCGACCGGTGAGTCGGGGCGTTGGTAGTCCGGGATCAGCGAGCAACCGCCCAACATGAATGCCGCGACCGCCAGGGGGCTCAAGAGTTTATGCATCGACCGTTATCTCATTGTGGTGCCTGCCCGGACCCCACTGGCGCAGGCAGGCGGGTTCTGGCGGGCCGTGCGCGGCGAGCCGTCATGATCCGATCATCCATTTCGCCAGCCCATGTCGCCCGCTCACGCCCAGCTTGGCGGCGGCACGCTTGAGGTAGGTTTCGATGGAACTGTTCTTGACCTGTAGTTTTTCCGCGATCTCCGGCACGGTGCCCCCGGCCAGCAGGCCCAGGCAGACTTCTTTTTCCCGCACCGAAAGGGTCACGTCGCAGGGGCTCAACCGATCATTGAAATCGCGCTGCAATTGGGTCTGTTCAGCGGCATCGAGCGGATGGCCCGTAGCGCTGCCAGAAGCTTTGAAACATTGGCGATTGAGGTGCGCATGACGCTCGGCCAAGGGCAGCAGCGTTTCGGAAAGGTATTTCAGAAAGGACAGTTCCTGGAGGGAAAAGTCGCGCTGTACCTGGGGGCGTTGCAACGAAATCACACAGCGGCGATTGGCCTTGCGCGAAATCAGAATGCACTGGTGGGACGTACCGAGGCAGTCGTTGCCTCTTTCGTCCTTCATCCGTGCGTTCAGATGGATCAGCAGGGCGTCATCCACCTCCAGCACTCTTTTCACCAAGGGGTGATCGTTGCGCCGTATCGCCGTGGTGGGGCAGGGGGATTGCATGTGCGCGCTTTTTTCCGAACCCGCATACCCCAACAGCTGTACATCGAGGACGTTCGACTGGGTGTCGTCGGCTGTCCATTCACTCAATTCGAGGCGACTGACAGGCACTGATGTCTCGATCATCTGGTGCATGTTGGTCAAGAAACTTTCGTGTCCGACACTTGAAATCAGCTTTCCTAGCTCTACGTAGAGGTGCGACTTTTCTGCACCCCCAATACGCGCATGTCGATTCATAGTCCTTATTCCTGCTTACTCGAAAAGGCTCCGCATCGCTGATGTTGACGGAAAAAATCCGACGGTTTCGAGAAAGTTGAAGCCTCTTCTGGATTTGATACTCGGAGTCAATGCCGGTCTTGTGAACCTATTGACTTAAACGGTTTAGCCGGTAGGGCTATTAGGCGTTTCCATGTAGGAAAAGTCTGTAAGGGAAAACAGGGACATTCCGGGCCGGCCAGTGGGTGTTGGTTTGTGATACCTCCGAGCAAAAAAACACGTTGGACCAAAGGTTTTTCCCCTGGCAACGATTGCTGCGCGGCCAGGCTTTGGCGCGATTCCAGGAAAAATATCCAGTTAAATTAAAAGGTTGTGTTCTGGGTTTGGTTTCGGGATGCCTGTTTTTTTAGAATCATCAATGTAGGAAGCATCTGGCAGACATGTCCGGAACCTGGATTCCCAGTATGGTGAAAACTTCTCATTTCTCGATTTTTCTGTCGGTATGTGTCGCTTTTTGTCTATCTAGGAGTCGCTTTTTGTCATTGGCGCTTTAGGGGGGCGACTAACGGGAGGGGGTCCCACGCCGTCCAGCCCATGTCGCTCAGTGGCCGTTCGCGCGGTTCATGCGCAGGGCTTAAACGAGAGGATGTCGATGTTTTTTTTGCGCAAGCTGCTCTGCGGTGTCAGGCGCATATACCATTCTCGAAGCCAGCAGGCGAGGGTCGACTCGGCTTGCTCGATGCCGCTCATGAAGCGCGCGGCATTGACGATCCCGTTGGCCCGGGGGTGCCGATGGGCCTGGTAATGCAGCAGTGCGGTGCGCAGGTCCGGCGTTTGCGCCAATCGATCGGCCAATATCACGGCATCCTCGATCGCCTGTGCGGCACCTTGGCCCAGGCTGGGTAGCATGGGGTGAGCCGCGTCGCCCAAGAGCACCACGTGTCCCTCGCAGAATTGCTCGACGGGATGGCGATCCCGGGCATGCATTTTCAGTAGGGCACTCTCGGGGGTGGCCTCGATGGCCGCCACGACTTCCGGTGCCCAGCCGGCATAGGCCGCGAGCACTTCTTGCTTGCTGATGTTCAAGGCGGCATCCGCCGCGTTTTCGTGATTGCAGGTGCCCCACCAATACGCCTGGCCGTCGCCGACATCGCAGAGCCCGAAGCGCTTGCCGCGTCCCCAGTAATGCGCCACGTAGCCTTCGGTCATGACCGGGTGGCTGAAGGGCGCCACCGCCAGCCAGGCGACATAACCCGATGGGCGGGTTGGGGTTTGGCCGAGCATCTGCTGGCGAATCACCGAGTTCAGGCCATCGGCGCCAATCAACAGATCCGCTTCCTGAAGGCTGCCGTCTTCGAACCGCACCACGACGCCATCGGGGCGGTGGTCATACCCCGTGCAGCGCAACCCTGTCGTGAGGGTATCGGGTGCGAGCTGCTGCGCCAGTGCACGTAGCAGTAGCGGGCGCTGGATATTCACACTGGGATGGCCCAACTGTTCGCCGATCTCATGGATCGGCATGCGGGTAATGGCATCGCCCTGGTGTTTCTTGAAGAAGAAGTCGCGGATCACCTGGCCGGCCTGTTCCACCGGGACATGGGCATCAATCGAGTGCAACGCCGCCATGGCATTGGCCATGACGGACAGGCCGGTGCCACCGGTGCGCAGTGTCTGCGCCGCTTCGAAGACCTTGACCTGCCAGCCCGCGCGCTGCAGCGCGATGGCGGCGGTCAGCCCGCCGATCCCGGCGCCGGCGACAATGGCTTTTCTGAGTGCTGTCATGTTGTTTCACCTGTATCGGCCCGGAACGACCGGGCGATGGGAGTCAAGCGGGACCGTCAATCCGCCCCGTGATCGTCGGTCTTGGTTAAGCCAGTGCGCTCATGGATTCGGCGTTCCTGGCCCGGGCCAGGTCCATCCGCGACAGGATGCACTGGCCCACTCGCTCAATGTGCGGCTCGCGCATCATGGTCAGGTGGTCACCCTCCACGGCGACTCGCTGCACGTGCGGCGCAATCGAGCGCCAGCCGCGGTACGGGTCGCGGAAGGCGGTGCCCACCAGCTCGTGGGGGGCTTGCAACACATCGGGCAACTCGACGTCCGCCGCGAACAGGGTGATGGGGAGATCCAAGGGCGGGAAGCGATAGTCCAGCAGCCCTTGCCAGTTGGCATGGAACACGCGGAACAGCTGATCGAGTGTCGACAGGGTGATGGTCTCGTCGAAAATGCCCTGGTCGATGCCGTGCTGCCGTATCGCCGCGAATGCCTGCGGGTCGTCCTGGGAGGAGAAATCCAGGGCGTGGTAGGCGTATTCCTTCTGCCCGTCGCCGCTGAGCAGTTCCCACATGAACCAGTTCATGAACTCGCTGCGTTCTATCTGCACCTCGCCCTGCCTGACGCGCACGATGGTATCCAGCAGGAACACGTTATGCAGGCGCCGTCCGCGCCTCTGCAACTCGCTCGCCAGCTCATACGCCACGACGCCGCCATAGGACCAGCCGCCGATATTCAGGGGGCCTTCAGGGGCGACCTGCTCGATGGCGTCCGCGTAGTACACAGCCTGGGCCTGCACCGATTGCAACGGTTCACGGGCATCCCAGGTACCCGGCGCTTGCAGGGCATACAGGTGGACCTGGTCCTTGAGTACCCGCGCCAATGCCGCGTAGCAAAGCACATGCCCGCCGATGGGGTGGACCAAGAACAACGTCGGCCCGCGCGTGGCATTCTTGAAGTCCACCAGCGCGCCGGCGTCGGGGTGTCCGGTTTCGGTCTGTTGCAGCACTTGGGCGAATTCGGCGATGGTCGGCGCCTGGATAAAGTCCGACAGCGAAGGTTCCAGGCCTTGATGTTTGGCGAGCATGGCCACCAGTTGTACCGCCTTGAGCGAATTGCCTCCCAGCTCGAAGAAATTGTCGTGGATGCTGATGCTGTCCAGGTCCAATGTTTCTTGCCAGTAGGCTTGCAGCAGATCCTCCATGGCATTGCGGGGGCCAATGAAGGGGCGCTGCAAGGTGGTCTGGACTTCGATCTTCTGCAGGCGCTGACGGTCGATCTTGCCCGTGGGGCCAAGCGGTAGCTTCGCGATCCTGACCAATGTGGTCGGCACCATGTAGTCGGGCAGTGCCAGGCGCATTTGCGCCTTGAGTTGATTCAGGTCCGGCTCGCGGCCCGGCATGGCCTGGACGAATCCCACCAAGTAACGGCTGCCATCGGTTGCCGTCTTGTCGATGACCGCCACCTGCTGGATGTCGGCTCTGGACCGGACGGCGCCGAGCATGGCCACTTCGATCTCGCCGAGCTCGACGCGGTAGCCCCGGATCTTGACTTGGGCGTCGCTACGGCCCTGGTATACCAGGTCGCCCCCAGGCAGGTAGAAACCGATGTCGCCGGTTTCATACAAGCGGCGGGTCTGGCCTTCGAGCTGGCGATAGATAAAGCGTTCGTCGGTCAAGTCGGGGCGATTCCAGTAGCCATTGGCAAGGCAGGCGCCTTCGATGAACAGGTCGCCCATCACGCCGACCGGGCAAGGATTGCCCGTCGCGTCGAGGATATGCATGCGTACTCCGTCGATGGGCGTGCCGATCGGCGGCATGCTCGGCCAGCTTGCCGAGGGACCTTCAAGTCGTAGGCTCGTGACCACATGGGCCTCGGTCGGGCCATAGTGGTTCTCGACCCGGCAATCGCCGAGGCGATCGATCAGGTCACGGATTTCGGCGGTGATTTTCAGTTGCTCGCCGGCGACGTTGATCTGGCGCAGCGAGGCGGGGTGGATACCCAGCTGTGTGGCGATTTCGGCCAAACCCTGGAAGGCAACGTAGGGCAGGAACAGGCGATTCACCGCATGCGCGTCAATAAACCTCAGCAAGCGGATGAAGTCATAGCGCAGCCCTTCGTCAATCATCACCAGCTCATGCCCGCTGGACAGGGTCGAGAAAATTTCCTGGAACGAAACGTCGAACGAGATGGGCGCGTATTGCAGCGTCTTCAGCCCACTGACGTCCTGTGCCTGCTGGCGGTTCTGCCAGAGGATCATATTGGTCAGGGCTTGGTGCGGCATGGCCACGCCCTTGGGACGGCCGGTCGAGCCCGAGGTATAGAGCACGTAGGCGTTGTCTTCCCCTCTAACACCTGCGGCAATGGTCGCTACCCGTTGGTGATCGCGGGCCAGGTTGTCGTCGAAACCGGCCACTACGCTGTCCCAATGGCGCGTATCGACCTGGCCTGCCAGGGTCATCGCCAGGCTCGCCGACGCATCGGCGAATAGCACCAGGCGCGGCTGCGAGTCTTCAAGAATCAGCTCGATGCGCTCGTTCGGATAGCTCAGGTCGATCGGAACGTACGCGGCACCGGCCTGTACGACACCGATCAAGGCGACGATCAGGTCGGGCGAGCGGGGCATCATGATCGCGACCCGATCCCCCGGTCCGATACCCTGCCGGTGCAACCAGCTCACCAGTTGGGCGCAAGCGTCCTGCAATTGGCGATAGGAAAGACGAGCCTGGCCAAGACTCACGGCGGTCTGCTCGCCATGGCGCGCGAAACTGTTCAGCAACAGGGTTGACAGGTTGTCGTGTGGCAAGATCGTAGCGGCTTCTGGTGTGGTTTGCTCCACGGACGGCAGCCAGGCCGGTATGGCCGGTTTAGCCTCAGGCGCGGCGATCATCAGTTCCAGCGTGCGCAGCAGGTAATCGGCATAGGCCTCGACCTGGCTCGTAGCGACTCGCGCGGTGCGGTAGTCCATCTTCAGCATTAGCAAGCCGTTGGCCGGGTGGCGGCCCAAGGTAGTCAGCAAATCGTAGTTGCTCGCTTCTGTCGTTTCCCAATCAATAAGGATCTCTTCGCCTTGGGTCAGCAGGTCCTTGAGCACGTAAAAGTCGACGTAATTGAACACCACGTTCAAGGCGACGTCGGTCTCGCGATGAATCAACGCGAATGGATAACGCCGATGGGCAAACACCTGTTGTTCCTGGGCCATTGCTGCCCGGATCATCTCCAGCCAGCTTTGACCCTGGTTGCTGAAACGTACCGGCAGGGTGTTGAGAAACAGGCCCAGGACCGAGGCGGCATCTTCGAAGGCCGGTCGGCCATGGCTGATCACGCCACACAGCACTTCCTTTTGGTTGGACATGATCGCTTGTGCGAAACCGTGGGCCGCCAGCAGGACCGCGCGCAATGGCAGGTCATGGGCCTGGCAGAACGCTTCGAGGCGGGCCAGGTCCGCGGCGGGTAGTTCCCGGTAGGCCGAGCGGTACGGCGTCGGGTCTGGCGCCACGGCGTGAATCCAGCTGGTCATGGCGGCGGCGGGGGCCTCGTGCAAGTAGTCGCGCCAGAACTGGCGGTGGGTATCCGTTGCCGTGGCCTCTTGCTCCAGGACCACGAAGTCAGCCGGCGTGGTGCTCAGGGCAGGCAGTGCGTCGGTGCCAGGCGCCGAGGTGTAGAGCGTGATCAGGTCGCGCATCAAGGTGGCGACGCTCCAGCCGTCGAGAATCGCATGGTGGAAGCTGAAGACCAGGTCGATTTCGTCCTGCGCGACGAACACGCTGAACTGGTACAGCGGTGCCCGTTGCCAATCTTCGCGGTAGCGCTTGCGTTCCTCCACGTAGGCGGCAATGGCCTGGGCCCGGGCCTCGGGACTCAGCGGGCGCACATCGATGACGTGCACGGCAGGCTCGACTGTCGAGTGCACCCGGGCCATAGGCACTTCGGCGTGACCGATATCGAACGACATGCGCAAGGCCGGATGACGCCGGATCAAGGCGTCACAGGCCCGCTTCCAGGCCGGCGCATCCCAACGCAGGCGCAAGCGGTAGCGGAAGATGTCGTGATAGATCGCCGAGTCCGGGTGCATCATCGAGTGATAAATCATCCCGACTTGCAACTGCGAAGCGGCAAACACGTCATCGAACACGCCTTCGCTGGACAGGCGGATCGCCGGCGGAACCTGGGCGAAAGCTTTCACATGGGTCAGGGGGGCGCACTCGATTGCCGGCATTTTCCCGGCTTGCAGAACCTCGGCCAACTGGGCGATGGTCGGGTACTGGTAGACCTGTGCCAATGTCAGCGCAATGCCTTGTTCACGAGCATGGATCTGCAAATGGATGACTTTCAGGGAGTCGCCACCCAACATGAAGTAGTTGTCGTGCACACCCAGCGTCGGGCGCTTGAGGTTTTCCCGCCAAAGCTCGGCGAGCGTCTGCTCCAGCGTCGTGCGTGGCGCTGTCGTATCGCTGCCCTGGATGGCTGTTGGCTCGGGCAGGGCTTTGCGGTCGAGCTTGCCGTTGACACTCAGCGGGAACTGCCCAAGCTCGACCAGGTGCCTGGGCACCATGTAGTCGGGCACTTGCTGGCGCAAGGTTTGCTGCAGCGCTTGCGGGGATGGCGAGCTTCCGGGCTCGCTCACCCAATAGGCGTTGAGGTAGGCATCACCGGCTTCCTGGCGGGCGATCACGACCACGTCCTTGACACCTTCACAGGCGAGCAGGTGGGCT
Organism: Pseudomonas sp. PF05; assembly: GCF_056521845.1. Lineage (NCBI taxonomy): Bacteria > Pseudomonadati > Pseudomonadota > Gammaproteobacteria > Pseudomonadales > Pseudomonadaceae > Pseudomonas > Pseudomonas sp. PF05. The sequence goes on from NZ_JBWLPW010000036.1 coordinate 18,467, forward strand.
TCGATCTCGCCCAATTCGATGCGCAGGCCGCGAATCTTCACCTGGAAATCGTTGCGTCCGAGGTATTCGAGGCTGCCATCGGGCAGCCAGCGTCCGAGATCGCCGGTCTTGTACAGCCGGGCTCGGGGATCGCTGTGGAAGGGGTCTTGGATAAACCGTTCAGCGGTCAGTTCGGGACGGTTCAGGTAACCCCGCGCGACGCCGATGCCGCCGATGTGCAGCTCGCCGGCCACACCCGGCGGCAGCAATTGCAGGTTTGCATCGAGGACGTGCATCTGGATGTTCGCGATTGGTCGGCCGATCGGTACGATGCCGTCGTGCGCATCGGGCCGGCAATGCCATGCCGTCACGTCAATGGCCGCTTCGGTGGGGCCATAAAGGTTGTGCAACTGCACCGTCGGCAAACATTCGAAAAAGCGCTTCTGCAAGGTATGGGGCAAGGCCTCGCCGCTGCACAGCACCTGCTTGAGTGTCGTCAGGCGCTGCGGTTCAACCTGGTCGAGGAAGACCTGCAACATCGACGGGACAAAATGCAACAGTGTGATGCCGGCGCTTGCCATGATGTCCATCAAGTAGCGCGGGTCCTTGTGCCCGTCGGGGGCGGCGACGATCAACTGTGCGCCGCTGAGCAACGGCAGGAAAAACTCCCAGACCGATACATCGAAACTGAACGGGGTCTTTTGCAGGATCCGACTGTGTTCATCGATCCCATAGGCATCGCGGGCCCAGAGCAAGCGATTGACGACCCCGTCGTGCTGGTTCATCACGCCCTTGGGCAAACCGGTGGAGCCCGAGGTGTAGATCACGTAGGCCAAGTGCCGAGGCGTCAGGCCGAGCGCAGCGGCGTCCGGGTTGTGTTCCGGTTGTCGAGACAGCGCTTCAGGTTCGGCATCCAGGCACAGTACGGGTATCGTCACTGCGGGCAGGCTCGCCAATAATTCCTGGCTTGTGACCAGGGCACTGGGCGCGCTGTCGCTGAGCATGTGGCGCAAGCGATCGGCCGGATAGCCTGGGTCCAGCGGCACGTAGGCGGCCCCCGCCTTGAGAATGCCCAGCAAGCCGACCACCATTTCCAGGCTGCGGTCCATGCAGATGGCCACGCGGTCGTCCCGACCCAGCCCGCTTTCCAGCAGGGCGTGGGCTAGACGATTGGCCCGGCGGTTCAGTGCGTCGTAAGTCAGCGCCTGGTCCGCGAAGCGCACCGCGATCGCTTCGGGGCGCGCGACGACCTGGGCTTCGATCAATTGATGGAGCAGCACATCCTTGGGGTAGTCGACGTCAGTGCGATTCCATTCCTGCAGCATCTGATGCTCGGTGGACGGCAGCGGGTCGAGGGCGGCGACAGACACCTCGAAATCAGCGGCCACGCACGCCAGGATGTTCATGAAGCGTTGTTGCAAAGCCTCGATCTGCGGCGCGTCGAAATAGGCCTCGTTGTAGATGAAGTGCATCCACACATCGTCTTGCGGCGCGGACTCACGCACGTGCATCGCCAATGGCATCTGTTCGTAGCCATTGCTGAGCTTGACCGGCTGTGCCGGCGCTGTCCCGTACCAGGTGTCCTGGTCCTGTTCGTAGGACACCACCACATCGAACAGCTGTCGCCGGCCCAGGTTCTGCAAGCCGAGTTCGCGGTTCAGTTCGCTCAGCGCAAAGCGCTGGTAGCGATAATCCTGCTTGAGCGTCAAGGCAATCTTGCCGACCAGCTCGCTGAAGCTCAGGTCGGTGCCCAGGCTCAGGCGTACCGGACTCATGCCGACGAACAAGCCCATCGTGGCCTTGTGTGCGGCATTGGCGCGGTTGAGGATGGGCAGGCCGATGACGATTTCATCCCGTTGCTCGGTGCGCGCAAAGTAGCTGTACAGCGCGCCGAGCATGACGTGGAAGACCGTCGCCTGGCCCGCGGCCTTCGCGTTATCGCCAAGACGGTTGTAAAGCGCCCGGGGCAAGCGCCAGGCATGGTTCTGGCTGGGCGCCAGGCGCTGGTCGAATCGACCCGGGTGACGTGGCGCGAGCAGGGGCTCGGGCAGCGTGCGGTATTTCTCCAGCCAGTATTGGCGTTGGCGCTGGAACGAAGCCGAGTCTTTGTTGGCGGCTTGCTGCTCGACATAGGCTTGGTAGGTCGGTGCCGTTGCCACGTTTTGCGCCTGGTCGTGCAGTGCGGTATAGGCCTGACTGACTGCTCGGCCGATCATGGCGAAGGACCAACCATCGATGATCAGGTGATGGCAATTGACGAAGCAGTAGTGGAGGTTTTCCCGGAGCTTGACCAGGTCCGCGCGCATCAGCAGCCCATCGTCAAAGGAAAACGGGGTTTGCAGCTTGGCCTGCAGCAAGGCCAATGCGCTGGCCTCCGGGTCGGCATGCCCCGACACGTCGTGTACCGCCAGCGGGACGTCGACCGGCCCCAGGAAGCGTTGGCGCGGCAGCGGGTGCTCGCTGGAGCCGGGCACCAGCTGGATCCGCAGGGCATCGTGGCCGTTGACGACCTGATTGAAGGACACCTGTAATAACGTGGCGTCGATCGCGCCGTTGATGCGCGCATAGCCGCCGATGTTGTACAGCGGACTGTCGGCATGCAGCACCTGGTCCAGCCAGATATCCAGTTGCGGGATGGTGAGGGGGTAAAGTACGTGCTCTGCGCTCGATGCGGGCAGGGTCTGGGTCATGGTGTTCTCCGTGGGCCGATCCGCTGGCCCGATGAAGCGAATGAAAAAAAGATGCCGTCAGGCCGTGATGCCGTTCACTTGAGAAAAGTGACAATCCCCTCGCCACAGGTCACTCATCGAATCGTGATTACGCGACGTGATAGATGGCGGCTCTGCGGGCGATGGCCTCGACTTGCAGCGCTGCCGCTTCGCGGGCGCTGTCACCACTGGCCATCAACTTGCTGTAGCGGTCACAACTGGCGCGCACGTCAGGACTGTTCAGCACCGTGTCCAGGGCCGTGGCCAGTGACTCGGCAGAGGCCGGCGTGGACACCTGCAAGCCGCACCCCAGGCGTTGCATTCGCGCGGCGTTGTCGAAATGGTCGTGCGCAAAGGGCGTGGTGATCTGTGGCACCCCGGCGGCGATTGCCAGGGCCGTGGTGCCGACGCCGCCGTGATGCACCAGGGTCGAGGTGTGGGGCAGGATGCGGCTCATGGGGACGTAAGGCCTGACCAGGATCCTGCCGTCGCTGGACAACGACGGGTCGACCGGCTGGCGGGTGAGGAATACGCCGCGGCGGTCGATCAACTTCAGCGCTTTCGCCGCCGCGGCGAAATACTGTTCGGCATTGACCGTCGTTGAACCCGGGGTAAACACCACCGGCGGGGCCACGCTCAAGAAATCCTCCAGTTCAGTGTCTGGCGCCTCGAAGCCGGACTCATCGAATAACGGGAACCCGGTCAATACCGTTTGGGCTGGCCAGTCCTGTTGGATTGGGGCGAACCAGTCGGCAAACAACCCCAATACCCGGTCTGGCGAGGAGATCCACTGACTGATGATGCGTTTGACCGGGGGCAAGCCCAATTCGCGGCGAAAGCCGTTGAGCTCAGGCTTCATGAGCCGATCGAGGAACGTGTGCTCGATGACCCCCAGCAGCAGGCGCCTCAAGGGATACGGTACGAAGGCCGGCAGGTTCGTTCCAGGTGGTTGGACGGGTTGCGCGAGGGGCGACCAGATGGCGAACGGTGTGACCTGGCCGGTGACCAGGGGGACGCCGTGTCTTTCCTGCAGCAGGCGCGCGGAAAACGCCCACAACGAGCCCAACAGGACGGTGTCGTCGTCACACGCTTGCTCCAGTAGCCGATACTGCTCGTGCAATGTACCGCCGACGGTTTTCCATAGGGTGGGCAGTGACGTGCGCGGATGCCACAACGCCGGGTCAGCCATGACCGCTTGATATTCCTCGCGGGTACCCAAGGGCAGGAACTTGAAGCCACAGCGCTCGATTACCGGCGCGAACGCCGCGCTGGCGCAAAAGGTTATCCGATGCCCACGTGCGGCGAGGGTGCGGCCGATCCCGATAAATGGGTGAACGTCACCGGCTGAGCCGATGGCCGTAATGATCACATGCATAAGGCTCCCTTTTAGAGTGATCGTGCGGTGGGTGAAAATCCTGATGGGCGGGCGACCGGACATCGCCTGTGGACTCCGTCCACAGAAACGATTCAGCTTGAGGGGTTATTTAAGCGGTTGCAGGTAGGAAACGTCTGTAGCGGAAAACGGGGACATTTTGGCCCGCGGATCAGGGGTGAAACCTGTGGGAGCGAGCCTGCTCGCGATGACGATGGGTCAGCTTGCACATCATCGGCTGCCCAGCGAATTGCTCGCGGGGCAGCCCAAGGCTGTTATGACACCGTAGCGGTTTTCAAGGCTAGGGAAATCGCTTCGCCCAGCTTGGCCACATAGGGCGCCTTGACCAACGTGTTGTGGGTGCCAGGCAGTGCCGTCACGCTCACCTGATCGGCCAGCAACCCACGCCAGCCCAGGGTCGGGTCGCTGCGTTGCTGTTCGCTCGCGGTGAACAGCGACACCTTGAGCGGGCTGGGTGGGCTGACGTAGGCGCCGATGGCCAGTCGCATCCGATAAGCCACTTCCAGATGAATGCGCAGCAGGGCGGCGTCGATGTCGTGGGGCAACTCCTCCGGTAGCAGGCGATGGGTCATGCACAGCGCCAGCATCGCCTCGATGGCGGCGTGTTCCGCCAGCGCCGTCAGTTGCCGAAGCAGATCAGGATCGATCCCCTCGGGCAGCCAGGCCATCAGGAACTGCGCTTCACTGATCGATTGTTCAGGCATCGGATCCGGGCGGGCCGAGGCATCGATGATGCCAAGGAACTCTACAACTTCACCACCGGCCTGTAGTTGCCGCGCCATTTCATAGGCGATCAGGCCACCGGCCGACCAACCGGCGATTCGGTACGGACCTTGCGGCTGGACCTGGCGGATGGCCGTCAGGTAACGCGTCGCAATGGCCGGTACATCGGACAGCGGTGCCTCGCCTGCCACCAAGCCACTGGCGGCCAAGCCATAAACCGGTACCTGGGGATCGAGCACCGGTGCCAGATCCCGCGCATATTGCACCTCACCGCCCAGAGGATGGACCAGATACAACGGCCGCTGGGAACCGGTACGGCGGATCGGCACCAGATTGCGCTGGGCGCCCGGCCGTGACTGGCCATCGAGGGTTCGGGCGAAACCGGCGATGGTCGGCTCGACGAACAGGTCGCGCACGGCGATCGGTTTACCCAGGACTTTGCGCAGGCGAGAGGCCATTTGCACCGCCATCAGCGAAATGCCGCCGAGGCTGAAGAAGTCGTCATGGCGACTGATCCGCTCCTGTTTGAACAGGTCCCGCCAGAGGGCCGCGATGGCGATCTCGGTGTCACCCTGGGGCGCTTCGTAAGGCAGCGGGGCAGGACCGTCCTCAGCGATGACGGGTTGGACGATGGCATTGGCCGAGCGCACCAGCGGCGGGGTGTTCTGCAACAACTGGCCGATGGACTGCTGTGGATCGCTCACCAGGTTTTCCAGGACCTTGGCAAACAATCCGGCGATATTCTGCACGGTGGCAATGTCGAACAGGTCGTTGGCGTATTGCAGGCTGCCACCGATGCGCTCGCCATTGTCGATCAGGGACAGTGACAGGTCGAACTGCGTGGTGTTGTGGGGGCTCGCCAGGGTTTGCACCTCAAGCCCAGGCAATTGCAACGGTGCCGGTGGCGTGTTGTCCAGGCTCAACATCACCTGGAACAACGGGCTGTGGCTCATGCTGCGCGTCGGTTGCAGGGCGCTCACCACCTGTTCGAAAGGCAGGACCTGGTGATTGTAGGCGGCCAGGGTCAGGTCCTTGATTCGCCCCAGCAGTTCGTCGACGCGAGTGTCTTGCTCGGTGATGACTCGCAGCGCCAGGGTGTTGGCGAAGAAACCGATCAACGCTTCCAGCTCCGGCCGCTGACGGTTGGCCACCGGTGTGCCGACCACCACGTCGCGTTGGCCGCTCAGATGGCTCATTAACACCGACCAGCCGGCCAGCAATACCATGAACAGCGTGGTGCCCTGGGCTTGGCTGAACGCGCGCAGGTCGGCGCTGAGGGCTGGCGAAAAGCTGCACTCGATGATGCCGCCTGTATAACGCTGGATTGCCGGGCGCGGACGGTCCAGCGGCAGGTTCAGCAGCACGGGCGCACCTTCCAGGTGCTGCCGCCAGAAGTCGATCTGCGCTTGCAGCGTCGGGCCTTCAAGGGATTGTCGTTGCCAGGCGGCATAGTCCACGTATTGCAACGCCAGGGGCGGTAACGGGTCTTTCTGGCCTTGGGTGAAGGCGTTGTAGAGCACGCTGACCTCACGGGCCAGCACGCTGTTGGACCAACCGTCGGAAACGATGTGATGCAAGGTGATGAACAGTACATGTTCATCATCGGCCAATTGCACCAGGTGGCCGCGCAGCAGTGGTCCGTTGTGCAAGTCGAACAGCTGGGTGGCGTTGATCTGGCCGAGGTGTTCGAGCGTGGCCTGGCGTTCAGTGGGGGCGACGGCGCGCAGGTCCTGTTGCTCCAGCCGGAAGCCGTAGTCGGCCGGCGCGATTTTTTGCAAGGGCTCGTCGTCCACCAGCTCGAACCGCGTGCGCAAGGTTTCGTGACGCGCCACCAGGCGGTCGAGGGTCGCTTGCAACGCCGTTTTGTCCAGCGTTCCCTTCAGGCTCAAGGCCAGCGGCAGGTGATAGGCCGCGCCCGCCGCGTGGTCCAGGTGATCGAGGAACCACAACCGCTGTTGCGAGAAGGACAGCGGCAGGCGTGCGGCGCGATTGGCCAAGGGAATCGACACGGCCTCGGTGGGCGAGGCCGCGTGTACCAGGGCGGCGAGGCCACGCACGGTCGGCGCGTCGAACAGTTCGCGTAGCGTCAGCCGTGCGCCCAGCTTGCGCCGCAGCCGTGACAGCAGTTGCACGGCGAGCAGCGAATGCCCGCCGAGTTCAAGGAAGCCGTCATGGCGGCCGACCTGGTCCAGGTGCAGTAAACCTTTCCATATCTCGGCAATGGCGATTTCGGTGTCGCCCTGGGGCGCTTCGTAGGTTTTGCTGGCCAGGGAATCCTGGCCGGGGGCCGGCAGGGCACGGCGGTCGAGCTTGCCGTTGGCGGTCAGGGGCAG
>NZ_JBWLPW010000037.1:0-13017 GCF_056521845.1 Pseudomonas sp. PF05
GGGAGAACCCGCTGTCCACATTCGCCACGGCAATCTCGATGGGGTAGTTGGTGCGGGTTTCGGAGGCAATGAACTGCATGCCTTCGTGGTCGCCCATGTCTTCGACGTTTTCCCCGGAGGCGTTCACCAGGTCGCCATGGCGGCAGTTGAGGATCACCGTGAACAAGGGCAGCGAGGCATCCACCGCGCTGCAACGCTGGGCCAGGGCCAGGGGCGCCTGTTCGTGGGTCAGCAGTTCACTGAGTTGCTGGTAGGCGTCGCGGACAATGTCGCTGACGGTGTTCTGCTGCAAGCGAATGCGCATCGGCAGGGTGTTGATGAACATCCCCAAGGCGTGGTCGGCACCGGCGGTGCCTTGGGAGCGGCCCGACAGCACCGTGCCGAAAATCCCGTCGTCGCGGCCGCTGGTCGCCGCCACCACCAAGCCCCAGGCCGCATGGAACAACACGGAAGTGGGTACGCCTTGCTGGCGTGCCAGGCGATGCACCTGGGCACTGAGCTCGTCGCCCAGGTATTTCACGGCGCGCTTGATTCCCGCACCGTTGCCCCGGACATCCAGCACGCCGTAAGGCGCGGTGGTGGCGTCGACATCGGCCAGCAAGCGACGGAAATAGGCTTCGTGATCGGCCTGGGACACGCTGGCGGCCTGGGCGATGAAATTACGATAAGGCTGGGAGGGCGGCAGGCTGTCGGCCTGGCCGGCCAGGATCGCCTGAATTTCCAGCATGATCAGGCGCAAGGTGACGTTATCGCTGACCAGGTGATGGTCGAGCAACGCCAGCAACCATTGGGCGTGGGATTCGTCGTAGATGATGTACGCGGCGATCAGTGGCGCGCGCTGCAAATCGAGTCGCAGGTGATGAGTATCGGTATGCTCGCGCAGGATCTGCAGGGCGTCTTCGCCGGGGAAGCAGTCCAGGGTAACCACGGGCAGTTGCGCCTGGCGATGCACCACTTGCACCGGTTGCGGCAAGCCGTGCCAGCGCAGGGCGGTGCGCAGGATGTCATGCCGGTCGATGACCACTTGCAGGGCGGCAAGGAAGTCGTCGAGCACCTGGCGACGGCTGAACGTCACCACCGTGCGCATCAGGTAGGCGTCGCCTTCGGACTGCAACAAGTGGTGGAACAGGATGCCTTCCTGCAGCGACGACAGCGGATAGATGTCCTGCACGTTGGCGGCCCCGCCTGGCACGTCGTCGACGATCTGCTCGATTTCCCCCTGGCTGAGGGTTACCAGCGGCAGCATGTGCGGTTCGATGGCCGTGCAGTCGGCCGGGATCAGGTTGGCCGGGACGACCCGTTGGGCGTTGTTGCCACCGGCCAGGACAGTCGCCATGGCCTTGAGGGTCGGCGCGGCAAACACCGTGCGCACATCCAATTGCAGGTCGGCCTGGCGCAGGCGCTCGATCAGGCTGATGACCAGGAACGAGTGGCCCCCCAGCTCGAAGAAGTGATCCTGGCGACCCACTCGTTCAACCCCGAGCAGTTCCTGCCAGGCGCTGGCCAGGGTGCGTTCGATGTCGCCCAGGGGGGCTTCGTAGTGCTGGCTCGCGGCGGCAGACAAATCCGGCGCCGGCAAGGCATTGCGGTCCAGCTTGCCGTTGGTGGTCAACGGCCACGCTTGCAGGGTTACGAAGGCGCTGGGCAGCATGTGTTCTGCCAGTACATCGGCCAGTTGGCTACGCAGTGTCGAAGACTCGAGCACGACGTCGTCATGGGCGATCAGGTACGCCACCAGGCGTTTGTCGCCGGGCGAGTCTTCACGCACGATCACCAGGGCTTCGCGCACCTGCGGCAGGGCCAGCAGTTGGGCTTCGATTTCCCCCAGCTCGATGCGGAAACCGCGGATCTTGATCTGCGAATCGTTGCGGCCCACGTAGACCACGCCGCCGTCGGCGCGGTAGCGGGCGATGTCGCCGGTGCGGTACAAGCGTGCGCCGGGCGCCGCGGCATAGGGATCGCTGATGAACCGTTCAGCATTGAGGGCGTCGCGGTTCAGGTAATGCCGGGCCACTCCCGCGCCGCCGATGTAGATCTCGCCATCGACCCCCACCGGCACCGGTTGCTGGTACTCGTCGAGGATGCGCAGGCACAGGTCGGGCAGGGGCGGGCCGATCAGGCTGGGCGCGCCGCTGTCGATTTCCACTTGGCTGATCGGGTAATACGTAGCGTGCACGGTGATTTCGGTGATCCCGTACATATTCACCAGGCGGGTGCGCGACAGGGCGGTGCGCGCGGTCCAGGGCCGCAGGCTGCGGAAGTCCAGAGCCTCGCCGCCGAAGATCACTTCACGCAGGGCATGTTCCTGGTCGCTGCGCCCGCGGGCTTCGATGAACTGGCGGAAGGCGCTCGGCGTCTGGTTCAGGACCGTGACCCGCTGCTGGCAGACCAGCCCGTAGAAGTCATCGGGCGAACGCGCCACCTCGCTGGGGACGATCACCAGCTTGCCGCCGTAGCTCAGCGCGCCCCAGATCTCCCAGACCGAGAAATCGAAGGCAAAGGAGTGGAACAGCGTCCAGACATCGTCGCGGCCGAAATCGAACAGCCCGGCGGTGGTGTCGAACAGCCGTGCGACATTGCCGTGTTCCACCAGTACGCCCTTTGGCAGCCCGGTGGAACCCGAGGTGTAGATGACATAGGCCAGGTGCCGCGACGCCAGACCGAGGGTATCGGCGTCGGGGTTGCGGTCAAGGGCGCCATCCGCCTGATCCGGCGCCGCCATGTCATCGGTCAGGTCCACCACCGGCACCTGATGTTCAGGCAAGACGTCGAGGCAGGCCGGTTGCGCCAACAGGGCCACCGGGGCGCTATCCGTCAGCAGATAACCGAGGCGTTCGCTGGGGTAGGCCGGGTCCAGCGGTACATAGGCGCCGCCAGCCTTGAGCACACCCAGTACCCCACAGACCATTTCCACCCCGCGCCGGGCCAGGATCGCCACCCGGTCGTCAGGACGTACACCCTGGGCGAGCAACGCCTGGGCGATGCGGTTGGCCCGGCGGTTGAGGTCTTGATAACTCAGTTGAAGTTCGCCAAATACCAGGGCGATGGCCTGGGGGTGAGCGGCGGCGAATTGTTCGAAGCGCTGGTGGATCAGCAACCCGGGGGCGCATGCCGCCTTGGGCGGCAGCGTTGCCGGCGAGGCCTGGCGCTGTGCCGGGCTGAGCAACGGCAGGCTCAGCACCGGTTGCTCGACCGCCTCGACCATTGCTTCCAGCAGTATTTGGAAATGTTGGGCAAAGCGTTCCACGGTGGCACGGTCGAACAGGTCGCTGGCGTATTCGATCACCCCGGCCAGGTCGCCGCCGTCGTTGCCCAGGGTCAGCATCAGGTCGAACTGCGCGGTTTCATGGGCCTGGGCCACGGGCGCCAGGGTCAGCCCGGGCAGGCTCAGTTCGCCGCCGTCCGGGGTATTGTCCAGTGACAGGGCGACCTGGCACAGCGGGTTGTGGCTCAGCGAGCGCGGCGGTTGCAGGGCTTCGATGACTTGTTCGAACGGAATGTCCTGGTTTTCGTGGGCCGCCAGCGTCGTCTGTTTGATCTGCTCCAGCAACTCAAGCACGCTTGGGTTCTCCGTCAGGTTCACCCGCAGGGCCAGGGTGTTGACGAAGAAGCCGATCAGGTTTTCGGTTTCGGTACGCCCGCGGTTGGCCGTCGGCACACCGATGACCACGTCGCGCTCATTGCCCAGGCGCGCCATGAGCACCGACCAGGCGCTGAGCAACGCCATGAACAAGGTGACGTTGTGCTGTTGGCAGAAGCGTTCCAGGCGCTCGCGCAACGCAGGGGTGATCTGCACCGGGACGTCGCCGCCGCGGTAGCTTTGCATGGCCGGGCGCGGACGGTCGGTGGGCAAGGACAGCAGGGCCGGGGCGCCGCCGAGGTGCTCGCGCCAGAAATCCGCCTGGCGGTTGAGGCGCTCGCCGTCCAAGGCCTGGTGTTGCCAGGCCGCGTAGTCAGCGTACTGGATCGGCAGGACGGGCAGCGGGTCGGCCTGGTGTTGGCTGAAGGCCTGGTAGAGAGCGGCCAACTCCTTGACCAGCACGCCGACCGACCAGCCGTCGGAGATGATGTGGTGCTGGGTGATCAACAGGATGTGCTCATCGTCGGCCAGGCGCAGCAGGCGGCCGCGAATCAGCGGACCCCGGGCCAGGTCGAACGGCGCCAGGGCTTCGCTGTTGCCGATCCGCGCCGCGCTGAGGCTGGCCTGCTCATAAGGCAGCGCGCGCAGGTCCTGTTCGCTGAGGGCAAAGCCGCAATCTGGCGAGGCAATGATTTGCGCCGGTTGCTCACCTCGGCGTTCGAAGGTGGTGCGCAGGCTTTCGTGACGCGCCACCAGGCGATCCAGGGCCGCCTTCAGCGCGACCTGATCGAGAACGCCGCGCATCAACAGCGCGGCGGGCATGTGATACGCGCTGCCCGCGCCGGCATCGAGCTGGTCGAGGAACCACAGGCGTTGCTGGGCAAAGGACAGTGCCAGGGGCGCGCTGCGGTCTGCCAGGCCGATGGTCTCGGTGCTGGGGTTTGGCAGCCCGCCGACCACCCGTGCCAGTTCCTCCACGGTGGGATGGCTGAACAGTTCGCGCAGCATCAGGTCGCCGCCCAACTGCTGCCGGACCCGGGAAACCAGTTGCGCGGCCAGCAGCGAGTGCCCGCCCAATTCAAAGAAACTGTCACTGCGTCCCACCCGTTCGAGACCCAGCAGCTCCTGGAAGATCTGCGCCAGGGCCATTTCGGTGGCGCCTTCGGGCACGGCATAACCGCGTTCGGACATGGCGTCCAGGTCCGGTGCCGGCAGCGCGTCCTGGTCGAGCTTGCCGTTGGCGGTCAGTGGGTAGGCGTGCAAGCTGACAAAGGCGCTGGGGATCATGTAGTCGGGCAGGGTCGCCCCCAACTGCTTGCGTAATGCTGCCACTTGCAGCACGGCACCCGCCTTGGGGATCAGGTAGGCGACCAGGCGCTTGCCCTGGTTCGCGTCTTCGCGGGCCAATACCCGCGCTTCCCGCACACCGTCACAGGCCAGCAGCTTGGCTTCGATCTCGCCCAGCTCGATGCGGAAACCGCGAATCTTCACTTGGGCGTCGATCCGGCCGAGGTGAACGATTTCACCATTGTCGAGCAACTTGCCCAGGTCCCCGGAACGATACAGCCGCTCGCCGGGCCGGAACGGGTCGGCAATGAAACGTTCGGCGCTCAAGGCCGGGCGGTTCAGGTAGCCACGACCCACCCCCAGCCCACCGACGCAGATTTCACCGGCCACACCCACCGGCAGCAGGCGTTGATGGGCATCGAGCACGTAGGCCACGGTGGTCGGAATCGGCCGTCCGACATTGGATATTCCGGCGGCGATATCTGCGGCGCTAATGGCCTTGTAGGTCACGTGTACGCAGGTTTCGGTGATGCCGTACATGTTCACCAGCGCCACGTGGGAGAAGGCACGGTGGAAGGCGTCGAGCTTACCCAGTTCCAGGCTTTCCCCGCCGAAAATCACGTAGCGCAAGCGTTCCAGGCGCACATCCGGCGTTGCCAGGGCTGCGGCGCTCAGTTGCAGGAACGCCGACGGCGTCTGGTTTAGCACCGTCACCTGCTCGCTTTCAAGGAAACCCAGCAATTGTACTGGATCGCGGCGAAGGGCCTCGGGCACCAGGCTCAGGCGCGCACCGTAGAGCAGGGCACCGAAAATTTCCCAGACCGAGAAATCGAAGGCGTTGGAGTGGAACAACGACCAGACGTCGTCGGCGCTGAATTGGAAGTCCAGGCGATTGTTGTGCAGCAGGCGCACGACGTTGCGGTGTTCGAGCAATGCGCCCTTCGGTTCTCCGGTGGAGCCCGAGGTATAGATCACATAGCAGAGATGGTCCGCCGCGCTGACGTTGGGCAGGTTGGCAGCGCTGAAGGTGCTGTCCGTGGCGGCCTCGAACACTTCAATGCCCAGGGCCTGTAGCGCCGGGCTCACGCCCTGGCTGGCGATGGCCTGGCGGGCGCCGCTGTCGCGTAGCACATAGGCGATGCGTTCCTGGGGCGAACTCGGGTCGATGGGCACGTAGGCGGCACCGGCCTTGAGCACCGCCATGGTGGCGACAATCATCTGCACCGAGCGCTCCAGGACGATGGCCACCAGTGCCTGGGGTTGCACGCCGGCCGCACGCAGGCGGTGGGCGAGGCGGTTGGCCTGTTCGTTGAGCTGTCGATAGGTCAGCCGCTCCTCACCCAGATTGACAGCGATGCGTTCCGGGTATTGGCGTGCCTGTTCCTCGAAAATCTGATGCAGGGTCAGGGTATCGGGCCAGGCCGCTTCGCTGTCGTTGAAGTCGAGGATCTGCCGCTGGCGTTCGGCGGCATCCAGTAGCGGGACGTCGTCGACACGCAGCTGCGAATCCGCCACGTACGCTTCCAGCAGGCGCACGTAATGGCGCATCAGCTGCTGGATGAACGCCGCGTCGAAGAATTGCGCGTTGTACACCAGGTGCCCGGCCCAATGTGACTCATCGGCCGTGATCAGCAGGTGCAGGTCGTTCTTGCCGTAACCCAGGTTGGTTTCCAGGGTAGTGACCGCCAGACCCGCCACCGGTGCGTTGTGCTCGGTGGTGCGCTGGAAATTGAAGAGCACATCGAACAGCGCGGTGCGGCTCATGTCCTTGGCCGGGTTGAGGGCCAGGACCAATTGGTCGAACTGCATGTGCCGGTGGCGCAGGCCCTGGGTCAGGTTGTTGGCGGTCTGCTCCCAGAGCTGTTGCAAGGTTGTGTTGCTGTCGCACTGGCCGCGCATGACCAGCAGGTTGTCCAGCGGCCCGACGACATCCCGCAGGGCCGGTTCACGGCAAGCGGCCGTAGTGCCGATCACCACTTCATCGTGGCCGGCGTAGCGGCGCAACAGGGCGGTGAATGCGCTCAGGGCCAGGCTGTCACTGCTCACGCCGACTTCACGGGCCAGGGCTTCAAGGCGCCGTGCCAGCGCCGGTTCGAGGGTGAAGCCGTGGGTGGCTTCGGCAAATACATGCACCGCCGCCCGGGGTCGACTCAGCGGCAGTTCCAGGGCTTGCAGCTTGCCACGCAGTTGATAGGCCCAGTAGGCGCGCAGGTTTTCCAGCACGGTGGCCGGCAGGTGGCGTTGCCAGGCGGCAAAGTCGCCATAGCTCAACGGCAAGGTTGGCAGCTCGGCGCTGCGTTCGGCGCAGGCGGCTTCATAGAGGGCCACCAGGTCGCGCTTGAGTAGTTGCATGGCGCTGCGGTCGGCCAGCAGATGGTGCACGGCGATGGCCAGGATCGCGTGCTGATCGCTGGCTTGTACCAGGCTGGCACGCACCAGGCTGCCGCCATTCATGTTCAACGGGCGACGGGTGGCCGCCAGGGCCTGGTCCGACAGGTCGTGGGGGCCGGCCTGGATCCGTTCGAGGGCCAGGGTGGCCGGGCCGTCGAATTGTTGCCAGGCACTGCTACCGTCGCTCAACACCCTGCAGCGCAGGATGTCGTGGCGGGCCAGCAAGCCGTCGAGGGCGGTTTGCAGGGCCGGTTGATTGATTTCGCCGGTCAGCTCCAGCAGCAACGCAATGTTGTGGTAGACCGGGTTGGCGTCGTACAGGTAGCCGGTTTCAAACGTGTCGACGAACCACATCCGCTCCTGGTGAAAGGACAGCGGCAGCCGTTCCGGCACGGGCACAAGGGCCTTGACCTCGGGCAAGACCAGCGTCGCGTCCAGTTCCAGGGCGCCGATACGGGTGTCCGGGGCTTCGGTGAAGCAGCGCAACAGGCGCTCGAAACGCGCGGCGAGGCGCTCGATGGTGGCGGCGTCGAACAGTGCGGTGGAATACGACAGGCTGCAGGACAGGCTCGGGCCGCCTTCGTCGATGTGCAGGGACAGGTCGTGCTGGGTGTTGTCCTTGCGCGAGGGCAGGAACTCCAGGTTCAGCCCCGGCAATTGCAACTGTCCCCCGGTGCCTCCAGCGTTGGTGTAGAGCATGGTCTGGAACACGGGGCTGTAGCTGGCGCTGCGCGGCGGTTTGAGGGCCTCGACCACCAGTTCGAACGGGGTGTCCTGCTGGGTGGAGGATTCCAGCATCAGTCCCTTGACTTGCTGCAGTACCTGGTCGAGGGTCGGGTTGGCGTCCAGGCGCACGCGCAGGGCCAGGGTGTTGACGAAGAAACCGATCAGCGACTGTACGTCGTGGCGGTCACGGTTGGCGGCGACGGTGCCGATCACCAGGTCCTGTTGGCCACTGATGCGCGCCAGCAAGACCGCCCAGGCGGCCATCAAGGTCATGAAGGGGGTCGCCGCGCGGGATTGGGCGAACTGGACGATGGCGGTAGACAGTGATGCCGGCAGGTCGAAGCCCAGGGTTTCGCCGCGGTAGCTCTGCACCGCCGGGCGGGCCCGGTCGGTTGGCAACGAAAGCAGGGCCGGGGCGCCGGCCAGGTGGGCGCGCCAGAATTCCACTTGTCGCGCCAGGCGCTCGCCTTCTAGGTGTTGGCGTTGCCAGGCCGCATAGTCGGCGTATTGCCGGGTCAGCGGTGGCAGCGGATCAGGCTGCCCGGCGCTGAACGCCTGGTACAAGCTTGCGAATTCCTTGACCAGGATGCCGATGGACCAGCCGTCCGAGATGATGTGATGCTGGGTGATCAGCAACGTGTGTTCGTCGTCGGCCAGGCGCAGCAGGGTGCCGCGGATCAGCGGTCCGCGCAGCAGGTCGAACGGCGCCGCGGCGGCGTTTTCGCTCAGGTGCGAGGCCTGCGTGTCGGCCTGCTCCCGGGGCAGATGGCGCAGGTCATGGGTCTCGAGGCTGAAGCCGCAATCGGCCGGGGCGATGACTTGCACCGGCTGCTCGCCCTCGCGGCGGAAGGTGGTGCGCAGGCTTTCATGCCGCGCCACCAGGCGATCGAGGGCGGCCTTGAGGGCAGCCTGGTCGAGTGCGCCCTGTAGCAACAGCGAGGCGGGCATGTGATAGGCGGCGCTGGCGGTCGGGTCCAACTGGTCGAGAAACCACAGCCGCTGCTGGGCGAACGACAGCGCCAGCGGGGCGTCGCGGTCGACGCCGGGCATGTCGTCGGCAACGGTTTCGATGACCCGCGTGGCACCGCGTTGCTTGAGCAGTCGCAGCAGTGCGGCACGTTTCAACTGGTCGAGACTATCGTTATGTTCGTTCAATTTATTAAGCATCCTTGGAGACGATAGCGAGCAGTTCGCTTTCAGACAGCGAAGCCATTTCTTGTTGCAGGTCGAGCAGTTCATCCGACTCGTACTGCGCCAGTTGCAAGGTGTTGATCAGATCGGCCAGGGCCAACAGCGACGGGTGTTCGAACAGCCCCCGGAGCGGCATTTCGACGCCGAAGGTTTGCCGCGCCCGGAGCGTGACTTGCACCGCCAGCAGCGAGTGACCGCCGAGTTCGAAGAAGTCGTCGTGCCGGCCGATCCGTTCCAGGCCCAGCAAGTCGGTCCAGATCTGTGCCAGCAGCGTCTCGGTTTCGCCGTTGGGCGCTTCGTACTGGCGGCGAGCGAAGTCGTCGTTGCCGGGCGCCGGCAGGGCACGGCGGTCCAGCTTGCCGTTGGGGCTCAACGGCAGCCGCTCGACCACCACGAACGCCGCCGGGACCATGTAGTCCGGCAACTGCGACGTCAGGTATGGCCGTAGCGTGCTGCTGGCATTACGGCCGGCCAGGTGCGGCTCGACGCTCAGGTAAGCCACCAGACGCGTGGCGCCCGGCGTGTCTTCGCGAGCGATGACTGCCGCCTCGCGCACGCCCGGCAGGGTCAACATCAAGGCCTCGATCTCGCCGGGTTCGATGCGGAAACCACGGATCTTGACTTGCTGGTCGTTGCGTCCGAGGAACTCGACCACCCCATCGGCGCGCTGGCGCACCAGGTCGCCGGTGCGGTACATCCGTGGCTCGTCGCCCGGGGCGAAGGGGTCGCTGAGGAAGTGTTCGGCGTTCAGTTCCGCCCGGTCCAGGTAGCCACGGGCAACTCCCGCGCCGCCCACGTAAAGTTCGCCCGGCACGCCGAGCGGCACCGGCTGGCGCTGTTCGTCGAGCACATACAAGCGACTGTTGGGAATCGCTCGCCCGATCGGCACCGTGCCCAGGTCCTCGGCGCTGCAGCGATGCACCGTGGTCCAGACGGTGGCTTCGGTGGGGCCGTATTCGTTGTACAAGGCGATCGCCGGTTCCAGCGCGGCACATGCCTGCACCAACTGCGCGGGACAGGCTTCGCCAGCGACGATCATTTCTTGCAGGCTGTCATGGCCGTTGCCGTTGCCGTTGCCAAGGCTTGCCAGCACCAGGCGGCCCAGGGATGGCACGCACAGCAGCGAGGTGACGGCCTGTTCGCCAATGAACCGGGCGATGGCGTCGGGGTCGCGGGCGGTCTCGGCATCGGCGATGCATAGGGTACCGCCGCTGACCAGCGTACCGAAGACCCCGGCCACGGAACTGTCGAAGGCAATCGACGACAACAGCAGAAAGCGCTTGCCCGTTGCCGGTCCATACACCGTGCCCCGGGCCAGCGTCGAGCTCACCAGGTTGCGGTGTTCGATCATCACGCCCTTGGGCTTGCCGGTGGAGCCGGAGGTGTAGATCACATAGGCCAGGTGCTCTGGCGTCAGGCCGACGCTATCGGGTTGAGGGTCGCGGCTGTTCGACGACGTCGCCAACGCCCGTTCGATGGCCAGGAAGCGAGTGCCTTCTTGCAGCGTGCCCACGGCCGCACGACCGACCGGATCGGCCAGTAACAGGCGCGGCCTGGCATCTTCGATGATCGAGGCCAGGCGCTCGGCGGGATAGCTCGGGTCCAGCGGCACGTAGGCGCCACCGGCCTTGAGGATCCCCAGCAGGCCACTGATCATTGTCACGCCGCGCTCGACGCAGATGGCCACCAGATCCCCCGGCAGGACGCCAGCGGCGATCAGTTGCTGGGCGAGACCGTTGGCCTGGACGTTGAGCTCGGCATAGCTGAGGGATTGGCGGCCGTCGAGCGAGGCACAAGCGTTTGGCGTGCGGCGGACCTGTTCTTCGAACAGCTGTTGAATGCACAGGCCAGTGGGGTAATCCACCTCGGTCTGGTTAAAGGTGTCCAGCAGCAGCGTGCGTTCCTGGGCAGGCAGCACGTCCAGTTGCGTGAGCGGGATCCGTGGCGTGTACATCAAGGCCTGGGCCAGTTGCTCCAGCGCCCGTTGCATCAACGCGCAGATGCGCTGCGGGTCCACCGCTTGGACGCTTTGCACGGTCAGGCCGAGGGCATCGCCGTAGTCGTTGACCGACAGGGTCAGCGGGTAATTGGTTCGCTCGGCACTGTCCAGGATGCGCATGCCCGGCCATTGCAACTGACTGTCGTCGCGCTGGTGCCGGTAGTTGAGCAAGGTGGTGAACAGCGGCAAGGCGCTGGGCACGCCACTGCAACGTTGCGCCAAGGCCAGGGAGGCCTGTTCGTGGGCCAGCAGCTCGACCAGGTCGCGGTGAGTGGCCAGCACCTGTTCGTTGGCGCCCGCGGTCATTGGCACCCGCACCGGCAGGGTGTTGATGAACACGCCCAAGGCCCGTTCGGCACCGGCCGAGCCTTGCAGGCGGCCGGCGACCACGGTTCCGAACACCACGTCATCGCGGCCGGTGCAGCGGGCCAGCACCTGTGCCCAGGCGACATGGAACAGCGTCGCCGGGGTGATGCCTCGTTCCCGGGCCTGGGCCCGCAGGCGCAGGTTGAGCTCGACGCTCAAGGTCACGCTGGCTTCCTCGATGTGGCGACCGTCGCCTTGTACCTCCAGCAGATCGAAGGGCGCGGTAGGGGCATCCACATCCGCCAAGCGGCGGCTGAAGTAGGCTTCGTGGACGTCGGCGGGGACGGCTTGGGTCTGGGCGATGAAGTCACGATAGGGTAGTGGTGGCGCCAGGTGCTCGCCTTGGTCATGGAGGATCGCGTGGATTTCTTCCAGGACGATTTCCAAGGTCACGTGGTCGCTGGCCATGTGGTGGTTGAGCAGTGCCAGCAGCCAGCGCTCGGAATGCGGATCCTGGGCGACGCAGGCCCGCATCAGCGGGGCTTGGCGCAAATCCAGCCGCAGTTGCCGTGGGTCGCTCAGGGCTTCGAGCTGGCTGAGCGGGTCCAGGTGGCTGTCGAGGGAAACGCTGTGCACCGGCAACTGCGCCTGGCGCTGAACGACCTGCACCGGCTGGGGCAAACCGTCCCAATGCACGCAGGTGCGCAGGATGTCATGGCGATCGATCACCTGTTGCAAGGCGGCGGTGAAGGCATCGAGGCGCTGGCGATCATCGAACTCAAGCAGCGAGCGCACCAGGTAGGCGTCGCCTTCATGCCCCAGCAAGTGATGGAACAAGATGCCCTGTTGCAGCGGTGCCAGTGGGTAGATGTCTTGGATGTTCGCGGCACCGCCAGGCACGGCGTCGACGATACGTTCGAGTTGGTCGGGGGTCAGCGCCACCAACGGCAGCATGTCCGGGGTCAGGGCTGTGCACTGAGGGGGAATGCGGTTGGCCGGTGCCTGGAACACCGGGCTTGGGGCATGCGTCAGGGCCTGGGCCAACTCGGCCAGAGAGGCGGTGCTGAAGATTGCCCGGACATCCGCGTTCAAGCCGTGTTCGCGCAGGCGTTCGATCAGGCTGACCGCCATCAGTGAATGGCCGCCCAGCGCGAAGAAGCCGTCATGACGACCGATGCGCTCGACACCCAGCAGGGCTTGCCAGATTCCGGCAATGATCCGTTCCACACGGCTCTCGGGGGCTTCATAGGCGCGGCTGGCGTAGGCGTCCTGGTCCGGTTCGGGCAGGGCACGGCGGTCGAGCTTGCCATTGGGTGTGAGCGGCAAGGCGTCCAGCACGACGAAGGCGCTGGGCACCATGTGCTCGGGCAGGCGCTTGAGCAGTTCGGCGCGCAAGTGTCCGGCGGCGGCCGGTTCGCCACACAGGTAGGCCACCAGACGCTGGCCGGACGCGTGCTCGCGGGCGACGATTGCGGCTTCGCGTACACCGGCCAGTGCGGCGAGGGCGGCTTGGATTTCCCCCAACTCGACCCGTAGG
>NZ_JBWLPW010000038.1:0-11656 GCF_056521845.1 Pseudomonas sp. PF05
GATGTTGGATGTGCTGACGCTATCGCGAGCAAGCTTTGCTCCCACAGGCGCGTTCCCGGGGGGACATGGGGTCCGGTGCTCACCACAAATCTTCTGTGGGAGCTGAGCTTGCTCCCACAGGGCGCTCCGGGGAAGCACGGGGCCGATGCTCACCACAGATCCCTGTGGGAGCAAAGCTTGCTCGCGATGGCGGTGGGTCAGTCTGCCGTGATGTTGGATGTGCTGACGCTATAGCGAGCAAGCTTTGCTCCCACAGGGGCGGGCTCCTTAATTCCAGCCGCCGCCCATCACCTTGTACAACGTCACGCGGTTGCTCTGCTCGGTCAGGCGCAGGGTGATCAGGTCCTGTTGCGCGCTGTACAGGGAGCGCTGGGCGTCCAGGGCTTCGAGATAGCTTTGCGAACCGCCACGGTATAACGCGTCGGAGAGTTCGAAGCTCTCGCGGCTGGCGTCGGTCAACGCCTGCTGGGCCTCGATGCGGCGATCCAGCGTGCTGCGCTCCGCCAGGGCATCGGCCACTTCCTTGAAGGCGCTTTGCAATGTTTGCTGGTAGGTCTGCACCTGGATCTCGCGCTCGGTCTTGGCCGAGTCCAGGGTCGCGCGGTTACTGCCGGCATCGAAGATCGGCAGGCTGATGCTCGGGGCAAACGTCCAGGCGCCACTGCCGGACTTGAACAGGCCAGACAAGGCCGAGCTTGAGGAACCGGCGTTGGCCGTCAGGCTGATGCTGGGAAAGAACGCCGCACGGGCGGCGCCGATGTCGATATTGGCCGACTTGAGCGTATGCTCCGCGGCCAGCACATCAGGGCGTCGTTGCAACAGGCTGGAAGGCAGGTCTGCCGGCACCTGCACCAGCGCCGCGGCCGACTCCAGGTACGCGCCCGGCAACAACTCTTCGGGAATGTCGCTGCCCACCAGCAGGCGCAATGCGTTGCGATCCTGCAGGATCTGGCTTTCATACGCCGCCGCGTCGACCCGCGCCGACTCCACGGTGGTTTGCGCCTGGGCCACGGACAGGCCGGACGAGCCGCCCAAGGCGTGGCTGCGCTGGGTCAGTTCGTAGGTCGCCTGCTGGCTGCGCAAGGTCTCCTGGGCCAGGTGCAGGCGCTCGTTGTCGGCCGCCAGGGTCAACCAGGCCGTGGCCACTTCGGCCACCAGGCTGATCTGCGTGCTGCGCCGGGTTTCGGTCAGGGCCAGATAATCTTCCAGGGCTTCGTCCTGAAGGTTCTGCACCCGTCCAAACAGGTCCACTTCATAACTGCTCAGCCCCAGTTGCGCACTGTAGTCATGGGTGGTCGCCGCCGAGCCCGTGTTGGACAACGAACCGGGCGTGCGACTGTGGGTGCCACTGACACTGGCATCGATCGACGGCAAGGACTCAGCCCGCTGGATGCGGTATTGCGCCTGGGCCTTTTCAACGTTCAGGACCGCCAGGCGCAGGTCGCGGTTGTTGCTCAGCGCCAAGGACTGCAAGCGCGCCAGGCGGCTGTCGGTGAAGAAATTTTGCCACTCGATATCGGCTCTCACCTCGCCCTTGGGCGTGCTGGCGACCGGCAGCCATTGCTCGGAGACCGGCGCCTCAGGGCGTTCATACTGCGGCGCCAGATTCATGCAGCCACCGAGCAGCGTGAGGATGGCCAGCAATGGCCAGCGGAACTTGATCATGCGTCACCTGACTGGGCGGATGGAACAGAGGTCGAAGCCGTGGAAACGCGGGCGAAACGCCGGCGAATCTGCACGAAAAACAACGGGACGAAGAAGATCCCAAGCACCGTGGCGGACAACATGCCGCCCAGCACACCGGTACCGATGGCCTGGCGTCCGGCGGAACCGGCGCCGCTACTCAGGGCCAGGGGCAAGACGCCGAACATGAAGGCCAGGGACGTCATGAGAATCGGCCGCAGGCGTTGGCGCACGGCGATCAGCGTCGCCTCGCGCAAGCTGTTGCCCTGTTCTTGCAGGTGCTTGGCAAACTCGACGATCAGAATCGCGTTCTTGGCCGCCAACCCCACGGTGGTCAACAACCCGACCTGAAAGTACACGTCGTTGCTCAAGCCACTGACACGCGTGGCCAGCACCGCGCCCACTACCCCCAGCGGCACCACCAGCATCACCGAGAAAGGTACCGACCAACTCTCATAGAGCGCAGCGAGGCAGAGGAACACGAACAGCACCGAAATCCCGTACAGCAATGGCGCCTGCGAACCGGAAAGGCGCAACTGATAGGACTGCCCGGTCCATTCGTAGCCGATGCCCTCCGGCAATTGCTTGATCAACGCTTCCACCGCGTCCATGGCGTCCCCGGAACTGACGCCGGGCGCCGGATCGCCAACCACCTCCAGCGAGGCGTTGCCGTTGTAGCGTTCCAGCAACGGCGAGCCGTAGCTCCAGGAACTGCTGGCGAACGAGGAAAACGGCACCATTTCATCGTTGCTGTTGCGCACAAACCAGTGCTCCAGGTCAGCGGCCTGCATCCGCGCCGCGGCCTCGCCCTGGACATAGACCTTCTTCACCCGCCCCTGGTTGAGGAAGTCATTGACGTACGTGCCGCCCAACGCCGTGGACAGCGTGGTGTTGATGTCGCTGGTGCTCAGGCCCAAGGCCCCGGCCTTGCGATCATCGATGCTGACCTTGAGCTGCGGAGCGTCGTCCAGGCCATTGCTGCGTACGCCGAGCAAGCGAGGGTCCTGGTTGGCCAGCTCGATGAGTTTTTCCCGCGCCGCCACCAGCGTGTCATGCCCCAAGCCGGCGAGGTCCTTGAGTTGTACATCGAAGCCAGACGTCTGCCCCAAACCGCGTACGGCCGGCGGTTGCATGACGAACACATTGGCATCGCCGATGCTCGACAGTGCCATGGTCGCGCGCTGGGCGAAGGACGCCGCATCCTGCCCCGCTCCCGTACGCTCGCTCCAATCCTTGAGGCGGATAAATGCACGGGCGCTGTTCTGGCTGTTGCCGTTCATGCCCAGGCCGGAAATGCTGATCAGTGCTTCGACTTCCGGCTGTTCCAGCAGGTAGCTTTCGAATTGCTTGACCACCGCTTGCGTGCGGCTGTCCGTGGCCCCGACCGGCAACTGCACCTGGGCCATGAGAATGCCTTGGTCCTCGTCAGGCAGGAACGAAGTCGGCAGGCTGAAATAACCGGCGGCCATCACCAGCAGCACCACCCCATACACCAGCCAACCGACACGCCCGCGCTGCAAAATGCCCCCCACCTGGCGTTTATAGGCCTCGGCAGCCCGCTCGAACGTGCGGTTGAACCAGCCGAAGAATCCGCGTTGAGCGCCATGGCCCTGACCATCGGAGGGCTTGAGCAGGGTCGCGCACAATGCCGGCGTCAGCGTCATGGCGACGAGCACCGAGAGCACCATGGCCGAGACGATGGTGACCGAAAACTGCCGGTAGATAACGCCTGTAGAACCGCCAAAAAACGCCATGGGAATGAACACCGCACTGAGCACCAGGGCGATGCCGACCAAGGCGCTGGTAATTTCATCCATCGACCGGCGCGTGGCGTCCAGGGCCGACAGCCCCTGCTCGTCCATCACCCGCTCGACGTTCTCCACCACCACAATCGCGTCGTCCACCAACAGGCCGATGGCCAGGACCATGGCGAACATGGTCAGGGTGTTGATCGAATAACCGAACAGCGCCAGCACGCCGAATGTCCCCAGCAGCACCACCGGCACCGTGATCGCGGGGATCAACGTGGCCCGCAGGTTCTGCAGGAAGAGGAACATGATCAGCACGACCAGGACAATCGCCTCGCCCAAGGACTTGACCACCTCTTCGATGGACAGGCTGACAAAGGGTGTGGTGTCGTAGGCGATCACGTTCTTGAGTTGCATCTCGGTCGGATAAAACGGCTCCAGCTCCTTGAGCTTGGCCTTCACCGCTTCTCCCACGTTCAGGGCGTTGGCCCCGGCGGCGAGCTGGACGCCCATGGCGGCAGCGGGTTTGCCGTTGAGGGCGGAGGTTACGTCGTAGCTTTCGCTGCCCAATTCAACCCGCGCCACATCCCCAAGCAGCACCACCGCACCGTCGCTGGTGGACTTGACCACCACATCGCGAAACTCCTCGACGGTTTGCAGCTTGCTGCGGGCGCTGATGGTGGCGTTCAACTGCTGCCCCTTCACCGCCGGCATGGCGCCGAGCTGGCCGGCAGAAACTTCGGTGTTCTGCGCCTCCAGGGCAGTGCTGACATCCGAAGGCATCAGCGCGTATTTTTCCAGCAAGGCCGGGTCCAGCCAGATGCGCATGGCATAGCCGGAGCCCAATGTCTGCACGTCGCCGACACCGTCGATGCGGCTGATGGAATCGAGCAGCGTGCTGGAAATGTAGTCGCCGATCTGCGTGCCGGTGACGCTCGGATTGTCGGACGCCAGGGCGGCAATCATCAGGAAGTCCGAACCGCCCTTGGTCACGGTCAGGCCCTCGCTTTGCACCGACTGCGGCAACCTCGACTCGGCCTGTTGCAACTTGTTCTGCACCTGCATCTGGGCCACGTCCGGGTTGGTGCCGGCGGTGAAGGTCAGGCTGATGCTGGCGCTGCCATCAGAGCTGCTGGAGGCCGACATGTAGGTCAGGTTATCCAGGCCCTTCATTTGCTGTTCGATGACCTGGGTCACCGAGTCTTCCACGGTCTTGGCCGAGGCGCCGGTGTAGGTCGCGGAAATGCGCACCGTCGGCGGCGCGATGTCCGGATATTGCTCCAAGGGCAACTGGCTGATGGACAAGGCGCCA
This sequence comes from Pseudomonas sp. PF05, assembly GCF_056521845.1. Taxonomy (NCBI): domain Bacteria; kingdom Pseudomonadati; phylum Pseudomonadota; class Gammaproteobacteria; order Pseudomonadales; family Pseudomonadaceae; genus Pseudomonas; species Pseudomonas sp. PF05. The sequence continues at coordinate 4,744 of NZ_JBWLPW010000038.1, forward strand.
GCAAGCATGATGACGATGGCGATGACCCAGGCAAAAATCGGTCGGTCGATAAAGAAACGCGCCATGCTCAACCCTCCTGCGCAATGGCAACAGGCGTGGCTTTCTGCGTACGGCTGCGGGTGCCGGTGTTCTGTGCCACGACGGTTTCACCGACCCGGACTTTCTGCCCGCCCTCGACAATCACCTGGTCTCCCGCGTTCAGCCCAGCCGTGACCCACCACTGGTTATCCACGGCGCGGTCGATGGTCAGCATGCGCTGCTCGACTTTGCCATTGACCACCACCAGGACCGAAGTCGCGCCGCTGGCGCTGCGGGTCACCGCCTTCTGTGGAATCAGGATGGCCTTGTCATCCCGCGCCTGCTCCAGCACCGCCCGCACGTACATGCCCGGCAGCAACAGCCGCTCGGGGTTGGCGATTTGCGCCCGCAAAGTCACCGTGCCAGTACCCTCATTGACGCTGACCCCACTGAATTTCAAGCGACCTTCATGGGCGTAAGTGCTGCCGTCATCGAGCTTGAGGCTGATCCGCGCTTCACCTTCGCCATTGCTCTGCAGCAGACCGCTGGCCAGGTCGCGCTTGAGGCGCAACAGTTCGGTGGTCGACTGGGTGACGTCGACATACATCGGGTCCAACTGCTGCACGGTGGTCAGTGCGCTGTCCTGGTTGGCGACCACCAGCGCGCCGGGCGTGACCGTCGAGGTTTCGATGCGCCCACTGACGGGGGAACTGATGCGGGTATACGCCAGGTTGATGCGTGCGGTGTCGACATCGGCCTGGGCCACTTGCACTTCCGCTTCGGCGGTCAGCAGGCTGGCCTGGGCATCCTCGTTGTCCTGCTGGCTGATGGCATCGATCTTTACCAACTGGGCGTCACGCTTGGCCGTGGCCTGGGCCGACTTCAAGGTGGCACGGGCCTTGGCGAGGTTCGCCTGGGCCTCAGCCAATGCGGCCTTGTAGGACGCTGCGTCCAATTGATACAACGCCTGCCCGGCCTTGACCTCGGCCCCTTCGACAAACAAGCGCTGCTGGACGATACCGCCCACCTGCGGGCGTATCTCGGCGACCATGAACGCCTGGGTGCGTCCGGCCAGTTCAGTGGTCAGCGCCTGGCTTTGCGGTTGCACGGTGATTACCGAGACCTTGGACGGTTCGGGTGTGGGCGCGGATTCGCCGGAGCAACCGCCCAACATGAACAAAACGATCAAGCACACCAGAAAGGCGGCGGTCACCAGGGATTTGGCGAATAATTTGGTCGACATAATTGCCTCTGCAAGACGGATGGTTCAAGCCAGGCGCCATACTGCGAGGCAAATGTGCAGGAAAATTGAAGATTGTCCGCCACCCTTGAATCTTCATCGCACCAGGGCCTAAATGGTCGGGCCATTCATCGAACTGCCCGAGCCCATGAAACTGAGCATCTCCACCAAGTTGTTTATTGCCGTCATGGCCAGCGTGCTGTTTGTCATCCTGAGCATGGGAGTGGCCAACGGCTGGAGCTTTGGCAACGGCTTTCTCGACTACCTCAACGAACAGGCACTGTTGCGCATGAAGCCGGTGCTCCCCCGCCTGGCGGGCGCCTACGAGCGCGAAGGCGACTGGGAATTCCTGCGCAACCAGCCCGATCGCTGGTTCGAACTGCTACGCCCGGAACCGGGCGAAAACACCACCCCCCCAGGGCGCCCTCCCATGCCGATGTCCGACCTGACCGGCGCGGTGTTTCGCATCGCCCTGCTCGACCAACAAAAACACCTGATCATGGGCTATTCGGCCATCGGCGACGACGCCCTGATGCGCCCGATCGAGGTCGCCGGCAAAACCGTCGGCTGGCTGGCGGTGACGCCGTTCCAGAACGTGACCGAAGCTGGCGGCGAACGCTTTCGCCTGTACCTGGTGCGCACGAGCCTGGCCGTGGGCGTGCTCTCGTTGCTGTTGGCGATGCTGATTGCCTGGTGGATCGCCCGTACCCTGCTCGACCCGGTCAAGCGAGTGGCCGCCGCCACGCACCGGCTGGCCGCCGGGGAATACAGCAACCGCGTGTCGGTGGCCTCCAATGACGAAGTCGGCCAGTTGGCCCGAGACTTCAACCAACTGGCGTATACCCTGGAACGCAACGAAAAGATGCGCCGGGAATTCATGGCTGATGTGTCCCACGAACTGCGCACCCCGTTGTCGGTATTACGCGGCGAGCTGGAAGCCATCGAAGACGGCGTGCGCACCCTCGACCCTTCCTCGATGAAATCGCTGCAAGGCGAAGTCAGCATGCTCAGCAAACTGGTGGATGATCTGTACGAACTGTCCCTGGCCGATGTCGGCGCGCTGACCTACCGCAAGAGCGAATGCGATCTCAACGACTTGCTGGACGGTTGCGTGGCGATGTTCCAGGAACGTTGCAATGCCCGGCATTTGAGCCTGGAGCTGGAACTGCCGGCATCGTCGCTACGGCTGGAGGCCGATCCCAAGCGCTTGCAGCAACTGTTCAGCAACCTGTTGGAAAATGCCGTGCGTTATACCGACGAGGGTGGCGTGCTGCGCATTCGAGCCGCCAGCGATGGCGATACCGTGCGCGTCGAGTTCCTGGACTCCGGCCCTGGGGTCGATGCCGACCAGTTATCACGGTTGTTCGAGCGTTTTTACCGTGGTGAAACCTCACGCAATCGCGCCAGTGGCGGCGCCGGCCTGGGGCTGGCCATCTGTCGAAGCATCGCCCTGGCCCATGGCGGCAGCCTCAGCGCCGATCACTCGCCGCTGGGCGGGCTTTGGCTGACCCTGCGCCTGCCACGGAACGCCTGAACATGACCCATGACAGTCCAATCCTTATCGTCGAAGACGAACCCAAACTGGCCGCATTGATGCGCGACTACCTGATCGCCGCCGGCTATGCGACCCAGTGCCTGGACAATGGCCTTCAGGTGGTGCCGGCGGTACGGGCCAGCGCGCCGCGGTTGATCCTGCTCGACCTGATGCTGCCGGGGCGCGACGGCCTGCAAGTGTGCCAGGAGCTGCGCAGCTTCAGCGCCGTGCCGATCATCATGATCACCGCCCGCGTGGAGGAAGTGGATCGCCTGCTCGGGTTGGACCTGGGGGCCGACGACTACATCTGCAAGCCCTTCAGCCCGCGTGAAGTGGTGGCCAGGGTCAAGGCGATCCTGCGGCGCAGCCCGCAACTGGTGGTCACCGCACCGGCGCGCCTGCTGATTGACGAAGACCGTTACCAGGCGTCACTTGATGGCGTCGCCCTGGACCTGACGCCCTTGGAACTGCGCTTGCTCAGCACGCTGGCCCAGTCCCCGGGTCGGGTGTTTTCCCGCGATCAATTGCTCGACCGGATCTATTCCGATCACCGGGTGGTCACTGATCGTACGGTTGACAGCCATATCCGTAATCTGCGGCGCAAGCTTGAACAGGCCTGCCCGGCGGAGAATCCTATCGAGTCGTTGTATGGGGTGGGTTATCGGTTTCAGCTTGCTGACGTTTGAAGCGGTGCGTCATGGTGACGGGGAGAATGGGGTACATATCCGTTTTTGCGGTAACGGATATACACCCAAAACCCTGAAATCCCGCCCGTAAAAACTACGCCCCCGGATAAGTCGAGCCTATTGATCCGCCGAATAGATAATGGTTTGCGCACTGCCCCCCGCAGCAGGCCGACGGGTGAAGTAGGTGTCGCCTTCGTCCGTCTGGATCTCGTAGTCGGCCTTGCTGGCAACCCGCCCAGATGCATCGCTGTGCTTGATGATTTTCAGCACCCGCTGGAACTTCACCCCTTGAGTGCCGTTCTGGGCGGGGCCGGTGAGTACATTGACCTTCTGGAACCAGCCTTCCTGCTTTTTGTTCGACACCAGGGTGCCGCTCAGCGCTTCAAAGCGTTCCAGACGGGTAAACCCCCAGAGCGTCTGCTCCTCGACCACTTTGCCCGGGGTGGCGGAGCCGGTGAAGACAAACAGGTTGAGGCTCGGATTGTCTTCGCAGAAGAAATCATAAGGCACCAGACCGTCGACCATTCTCTTGCCGGGAACGAAGCCCTTCTTATGCACCAGAAACATGAGCACCTCCACGCTGAAACACCAGCAAACGCTGAATAAGTTTGAGCGCAAAGTCTACTGAGACGGGGCGTACAGGGCCGTCAAGCCAATGTAATATCGTGTAAAGATCATGCCCGACGAGGCAAGCTGATTTCCACGGTCAGCCCACCGGACGGCTCGTTGCGCGCCAGGATGGTGCCGCCGTGTATCTCCACGGCCCTTGAGGCAATGGCCAGGCCCAGGCCGAAACCGGCACTGGTTTCGTTCAAGCCACGTTCGAACGGGTTGAAGATGCTCTGTAGCCGCGAATGTTCAACACCTGGACCCTGATCACTGATCTGCACCGTCAGGCCGTCTGCGTCGCCATTGACCTGGGCCACGACCATCACCGTGGTGTCTGGCCGGGTATGGCGCACCGCGTTTCGAATGACGTTCTCGAAACACCGATACAACAGCTCGCCGCTGCCCCGGCTGACAAAGGCCGGGCACGCCTGCAAAGTGACCTGGCAACCTTTCATTTGCGCTTCGAATCGAGCGTCCTCGACGATCACCGACAGCAACTCGACGATATCGATGGGTTCGCGCTCGATACTCTCCGGTCGCCCCTGCAAGCGTGCCAGGGTCAACAGCGCCTCGATCAGCGTGTCCATGCGCACCGACTCGCGGTCAATGCGTTCCACCATTTCCAGGCGAGCCGGATCCTGCTGCAGCAGTCCGATGGCCGCTTGCATACGGGTCAATGGCGAGCGCAATTCATGGGAAATGTCGTGCAACAAGTGTTGCTGGGCGTCTACCAACAGCTTCAGCTGGTTAGCCATTCGGTCGCAGTCTTCGGCCAGATCGACGATTTCATCACGTCGCGCGCCCATGATCGGCTTGACCCGGGTCTCGAAGCGCCCCTGGGCCACGTCACTCATGGCGCGCCGAAGATAGGCCAGCGGCCATGCCAGGTAGAACGCCATGTAGCCGCTGAACAGTGCACTCATGACTGTGCCGATGATCAACGGCGTCCAGTGGCTCGGCCCTCTGTCGCCTTTTTTGTCCAGGGGATGGGTTGACTTGAGCGACAGCACGATGCCCTCTTTGCTGATAACCGATCGCTCGTAGGCCGGTTGCGGCACCGGCGTGCCGGCCAACAACTGACCGGCACTGTCATAGACGCCGATGGCCTGGTCATCCGGGTGTTCCCACACTGCCAGCAGTTGCCGGCCCGACTCGATGCCAAACTGGCGCAATAGCTGCTCTTCAGTGGCAAGGACCGTTTCCAGATGAGGATCACCTGGCTTGGGACTGCCCATGACCAAGAGGCCCAACCCCACCAGAAACGTCAAGCTGGTGGCGAGCCAGAACGCCAGGAACAGTTTCCAGAACAGCCGGCTGGGCTTCATCATTCGGCGATCAACAGGTAACCGAGGCCCCGCACGCTCTGGATCCAGGCCTTGGCATCGGGACGCGGGCCCAGCTTGTGGCGAATGCTGCTGATGTGCACATCGATGCGCCGGTCATAGCGAGTCAAGGGACAACCCAGGGCATTGAGCGACAGGTTCTGTTTACTCACCACTTGCCCGGCACAGCGGGCCAGCTCCTCGAGCAAACTGAACTCGGTGCTGGTCACCCCCAGCTCGCGCCCCTGCCAGAGCGCCTGGCGCTTGCCAGGCCACAGGACCAGCGGCCCGGTCCTGATCACTTCACCGCAGGGCTGATCCGCTGGCTGCACCCGGCGCATGATCGCCCGCAAACGCGCCACCAGTTCCCCCGGTGAGCTGGGCTTGGGCACATAGTCATCGGCGCCCAGCTCCAGGCCGGTGATCTTGTCGATGTTGTCGCCACGGGCCGTCAGCAACACCACCGGCACCCGGCTCACGGCCCGAATGCGCCTGAGCACCTCGATACCCGACAACCGCGGCAGCATCACGTCCAGCACCACGATGCTGTAGCGACCGGACAGCGCTTGCACCTCGCCCTCCTCCCCGGTGTGCACGGCAGTCGCCTCAAAGCCTTCGCGCTCCAGGTATTGGCTGAGCATTCCCGTCAGTTCCTGGTCATCGTCGACTAGCAATACAGAGATCATGGGGCGCTCTTGAGTAGGTGTCGGTCCATTATCGCCCGTGCGCCGCGCACCGTCATCGCCACGGGCCAACCTTTACCTAACTTGACATTGGGTTAACCGCACCAAACGCAGCGAACTTTTATGCTTGCTCGCCACCAGCCCGCTCGCTCCCGCGGTGACTCGTCTTGCGGTGAGATATCCGCGTCCACCTACACCACCTGTCGATGTGTCCTGGATAAGATCTTGATGAATTTTTCGCGCCTGCTCTGCTCGGCTGCACTGCTGCTCAATGTCACACTTGCCCACGCCCAAGGCTTCAAGATTTCCGATATTCGTATCAATGGCCTGCAGCGCGTCTCCGCAGGCAGTGTCTTTGGTGCCTTGCCCTTGAACGTCGGCGATAACGCAGACGAGCGACGCCTGGTGGAGTCCACGCGTGCGCTGTTCAAGACCGGTTTTTTCCAGGATATCCAACTGGGACACGACGGTGATGTGCTGGTCATCACCGTTGTCGAGCGTCCATCCATCGCCAGTATCGAGATCGAAGGCAACAAGGCGATCTCCACCGAAGACCTGATGAAAGGCCTCAAGCAATCGGGCCTTGCCGAAGGCGAGATCTTCCAGCGCGCCACCCTCGAAGGCGTGCGTAACGAGCTGCAACGCCAGTACGTTGCCCAGGGCCGCTACTCGGCCACCGTCGACACCGAAGTGGTGCCGCAACCGCGCAACCGTGTCGGCCTGAAGGTCAACATCAACGAAGGCACCGTGGCGGCCATCCAGCACATCAACGTGGTGGGCAACACGGTTTTCCCTGACGAAGACCTGATGGACCTGTTCGT
>NZ_JBWLPW010000039.1:0-8503 GCF_056521845.1 Pseudomonas sp. PF05
ACGAATGCCCAGTTCCAATAGGCGATGAGCGACCTGGTTGGCGCGCGTATTCAATTGCGAGTAGCTCAACTCTGCCTCGCCAGAGACAACCGCGACGGCACCCGGACAGGCCGCGACCCGTGTTTCGAACAAGCCGTGCAAGGTCAGGCCCTGCGGGTAATCGACCGCCGTGGCATTGAACGTTTCCAACAGATGCCGGCGCTCGTTGTCAGCCAGCAGCGGAATCTGCGCCACGAGGGTCTGCTCATCAGCCACCATGGCCCGCAGCACGCCCTCCAGGTAACCGAGGTAGCGCTCCGCCGTGGCAGGGTCGAACAGCGCCGTGGCGTATTCCAGCGAACCGAACAAGCGCCCATCGATCAGGGCCATGTCCAGCAACACGTCGAATTTCGCGGTGCGGCTGGTTACGCCCAACCCTTGCAGCGACATATCGCCCAGTTCCAACCCCGTGGCTTCGCTGTTCTGCCAGGACAGCATGGCCTGGAACACCGGGCTATGGGACAGGCTGCGCAATGGCCGGACCACTTCCACCACTTGTTCGAACGGCAGGTCCTGGTGCGCCTGGGCGTCCAGGGTCCGAGCCCTCACGTGTTGCAACAAGGCTTGCACCGTCAGTCCGTCCGCCACATCGACGCGCAGCGCCAGCGTGTTGACGAACAGACCGATCAGGCCTTCGACTTCCGCTTGCATGCGGTTCGCCACCGGCGTACCGATGACCACGTCGTGCTGGCCGGACAGGCGACTGAGCATCGTGGCCCAGGCGGCCATGACCGTCATGAACAAGGTAGCGCCATGGCGCTGGCTCAACGCCTGGAGGCCTTGGGTCAGGGTTTCGTCGAGGACGATCCCCACCACCGCGCCGGCGTGATCTTGCTGCGCAGGCCGTGGCCGATCGGTTGGCAACGTCAACAAGGCTGGTGCGTCGGCCAGGGTCTGCTGCCAGAAGCGTTCCTGTTCGGCCAAGACCTCCCCGGTGAGCCAGCGCCGTTGCCAAAGGGCATAGTCCGCGTACTGAATCGGCAACGCCGGCAATGGATCGTCCTGGCCCTGACGGAACGCTTCGTACAGCACGCCCAATTCATGGGTCAGAAGATCGGCGGACCAGCCATCGGAGACGATATGGTGCAGGGTCACCAACAGCACGTGATCATCCTCCGCCATCCGCACCAGTCGGCCACGTACCAGCGGGCCATGGGCCAGGTCGAAGGCCTGGCGAGCCTCCTCCTCGGCCAGGACCAGCAGCTCGGTTTCGGCGTCCGCGCGCCCTGCCAAGGCCTGCAACTGCAACGCGAAACCGACGTCGGCCGGGGCAATGCGCTGTTCTACTTCCCGCCCCTGCGCCTGCACAAAAGTGGTACGCAGGGCCTCGTGACGGGCGACGATACGATCCAGTGCGCGGGTGAGCGCCGACGTATCCAGCGCGCCTCGCAGGCGCAGGCCAGTGGGGATGTGATACGCCGCACTGGTCCCGTCCAGTTGCGCCAGGAACCAAAGGCGCTGCTGGGCGAAGGACAACGGCAACGCCTGTTCGCGGGACACCGGCACGATACCGGGTCGGGTACTGTGTGCCGCCTGGGAGAGCACTTGGGCCAGCGCATTCAATTGCGGTTGGGCAAAGACATCCCTCAGGTTCAGTTCCATGCCCAATTGCTCGCGTACCTGGGCGATCAAGCGCATCACCAGCAAGGAATGCCCCCCCAATTCGAAGAAATGGTCGTGGCGGCCCACCGACTCGACTTTGAGCAGGGTCTGCCAGATCTGCGCCAGGACGATTTCCGTGTTGCCCTGAGGCGCTTCATGGGTGCGGCTGGCGTACGCCTCGGCATCGGGCGCCGGCAGCGCCTGGCGGTCGAGCTTGCGGTTCGGCGTCAGCGGCAATGCGGCGAGGCTGACAAACGCGCCGGGCAGCATGTATTCGGCCAATTGCGTCGACAACTGCGCACGCAAGGTCGCCGCGTCCAGGCGCGTCCCGGCCTGCGGCACCACATAGGCCACCAGGCGTTTGTCGCCCGGGGTGTCTTCGCGCACGATCACCGCCGCTTCCTTGACCCCGGCACAGTCGCCCAGCCGGGCCTCGATCTCGCCCAGTTCGATACGGAACCCACGGACCTTGACTTGGAAGTCGTTGCGGCCCAGGTATTCGAGGCGTCCGTCCGGACGATAACGGGCCAAGTCACCGGTCTTGTACAGGCGCGCATCGGGCTGGTCGCTGAACGGATCGGCCAGGAAGCGTTCGGCGCTGATGGCGTCAAGGTTCAGGTAACCGCGCGCCACACCGTCACCACCGATGAAGATTTCCCCCATGACCCCGAACGGCACAGGCTGGCGGTGCGCATCAAGCAGGTAGATCCGGGTGTTGGCCATCGGCCTGCCAATGCAGGCGTTGCCGAGGATGCCATCGACCGCGTCATGCTCCATGTAGGCGGCCGTGCAGGACACCGTGGCCTCGGTCGGGCCATAGGTGTTGACCAACCGCGTATGGGCGGGACGAACCGCGTCCCATATCTGCAATTTCTGCGTCGACAAGGCATCACCGGTGACGTTGATCAGCCGCACGTCGCGCAAATGGTCCCGAGCCTGGGCCGGTGTGTTGTGCCATTCGGCCACGAGGGTATGCCAATGGGCCGCTGTCAGATGCAGGAACGTCGGGCGGATATCGCCATTTTGTTGCAACTCGGCACTGCCAAACAGCTGCCGGGTCGGCGCCAGGGTGGCACCGGCCAGCAGCGCCGGGAAGATCTCTTCCACCGACAGGTCGAAGTTCAGGGTGTTCTGTTGCAGCACCGTGTCCGCCGGCGTCAGGCCGAACAAACGAACCGCATCGACGCAGTAGTTGACCAGGCCCCGGTGTTCGACCATCACCCCTTTGGGGTTGCCGGTGGAGCCCGAGGTGTAGATGACGTAGGCCAGGTGGCGCGCGCCCAGGGAGGCAACGAGCGGATTATCGTCACGACCGGCGGCGATGCCGCAACGCACGCGTTCGGCGCGGTCGAGCAGCACCACCGGCACCGTCAACGCCGGCAGACGACCTAGCAGTTCATCTTGGCTCAACAGTGCCACCGGGGCACTGTCGGCGAGCATGTAGGCCAAGCGTTCGGCTGGAAACGCCGGGTCGAGCGGCACGTAACCGGCACCGGCCTTGAGGATGGCCAACAGGCCAATGAGCATTTCGGCTCCGCGTTCAACACAGATCGCCACCCGGTCATCCGGGCGGATGCCCAGGCCGATCAGGTGATGAGCCATCTGGTTGGCCTGGTGGTTCAGTTCGGCGTAACTCAGTCGCTCATCACCGCACAAGACGGCGATGGCGTCCGGTCGAGCCTCGACCTGGGCTTCGAACAACTGATGGATGGTCTGCTCACGCGGGTTCGCGACCTGGGTAGCGTTAAGACAGGTCAGCAAATGCTCACGTTCGACATCGTCCAGCAGCGCAATCCGTTCGACCTGGACCTGGTCGTTGGCGACCATGGCCCGCAGCAGGCGCTCGAAGTAGCCGAGGTAACGCTGCACCGTTCGTTCGTCGAACAACGCCGTGGCGTATTCAAGGGCACCAAACATCTGCCCCTGGATCTCGCCCAGCTCCAGGGACACGTCGAATTTGGCGACGTTGCTTGCCGCCCCCAGGCCTTCGAGTTTCAAGTCCCCCAACACCAGGTCGGTGTTGTCATGGGTCTGCCAGGACAGCATGGCCTGGAACAGCGGACTGTGGGCCAGGCTGCGCACCGGCTTGAGCACTTCCACTACTTGTTCGAATGGCAGGTCCTGATGCGCCTGGGCGCCCAGGGCCTGGACCTTGACCCGGGCCAACAGGGTTGCCACGGTTGGCGCCCCCGAGAGATCGATGCGCACGGCCAAGGTGTTGACGAAGAAACCGATCAGCCCTTCGACTTCCGAGCGCGTGCGGTTGGCCACCGGCGAGCCGATCACCACATCATCCTGGCCCGAAAGCCGGCTCAACAACGCGCCCCAGGCCGTCATCACGGTCATGTACAGCGTGACGCCATGGCGCTGGCTAAGGGCCTTGAGGTTCGCGGTCAGGTCGGCGTCGAAGACCACCGGCAATGTCGCCCCGGCATAGTCCTGTTGCGCAGGCCGCGCACGGTCGGTGGGCAGCATCAGCAACGCAGGCGCATCGGCCAGGGTTTGTCGCCAGTAATTGCTTTGGGTCTGCAGCACCTCGCCGCTCAACCAGCGACGTTGCCAAACCGCGTAGTCGCCGTACTGCACCGTCAGGGTCGGCAATGGATCATCCAGGTCATGACGGAACGCCTCATAAAGCGCCGCCAGTTCCTTGATCAACACGCCGATGGACCAGCCGTCCGACACGATGTGATGCATGGTTACCAGCAACACATGGTCCTCGCTGGCGAGGCGGATCAGGCGGCCGCGAATCAATGGGCCATGTTCCAGGCTGAAGGTGTCGGTGGCTTCCTCTGCTGCCAGCGCGTGCAGTTGGTCCTCGGCGTCGGCCTGGCCGGAGAAGTCATGTTGCAGCAGCGCGAAGCCGATCTCGGCGGGCATGATGCGCTGCCGAGGCTCTTCACCCTTGACCTGCACAAAGGTGGTCCGCAGGGCCTCGTGACGAGCAACGATGCGATCCAGCGCCCGCTGCAAGGCGCAGCGATCCAGCACCCCGCGCAGGCGCAGCCCGGCGGGCATGTGGTAGGCCGTGCTGGCCCCTTCCATCTGCGCCAGGAACCACAGGCGCTGCTGGGCGAACGACAGGGGCAGGTCGTCCTCTCGCGAAACCCGGACGATCTCCGGCAATGTGCTGCGCCCGGCCCGGGCCACTGCCTGCGCCAACCCCATCAGTTGAGGTTGGGCGAACAATTCGGTCAGGCCCAGCTCCACACCCAGGCGCAGACGCACCTGGGAAATCAATTGGATCGCCAGCAACGAATGCCCGCCCAGTTCGAAGAACTGATCATGGCGACCGACCTGTTGCAAGCCCAGCAAGTCTTGCCAGATCTGCGCCAGGGTGGTTTCGACCTCGCCTTGCGGGGCTTCGTAGCCACGGGAGATGACGGCATCCAGATCCGGTGCCGGCAGGGCCTTGCGGTCGAGCTTGCCGTTCGGTGTCAGGGGCAAGGCATCCAGACGCATGTAGGCGGTGGGCACCATATAGGCCGGCAGTTGCGCTTGCAGATGCGTACGCAGGGTTTCGATGTCTATAGGTGAATGCTGGGTGAAGTAGGCCACCAGACGTTTGTCGCCCGGCACATCCTCACGGGCCAGGACCACGGTTTCGTTCAAGGCGTCGTGTTGCGCGAGCTTGGCTTCGATCTCGCCCAGTTCGATGCGGAAACCACGGATCTTCACCTGGTCGTCGTTGCGGCCCAGGTATTCGATGTTGCCGTCCGACAGGTAGCGACCCAGGTCGCCGGTGCGATACATGCGGGCATTCGGAGTCGTGCTGAACGGGTCTTTCAGGAAGCGTTCAACCGTCAGGTCATCACGATTGAGATAACCGCGAGCGACCCCAGCGCCACCGATGTAAATTTCGCCCGGAACGCCCAGTGGCACCGGTTGTTTGTACTCATCCAACAGATAGAACTGGGTATTCGCCACCGGTTTACCAATGTGCGCGGCAAACCCATCCTCACGGGCCATCGACACCCAACTCGAATACGTCGTGGTTTCCGAAGGGCCATAGAGGTTGCACAGGCGCTTGACCTGAGTCTGTTCGAACAACGCTTCCACCAAGCTGCGCTTCAAGGCTTCACCGGCGACGTTCACCGTATCGACGCCCTCGCCCAACCCGCCCGATTCCAACAACGCCTTGAGGGCCGACGGTACGGTGTTGATCAAGGTGATGTCGTGCTCGCCCTGTTGCAGTTCCAGCACATTAGTGACCACGTCGATGCTGCCGCCGGAGGTCAACGGCGCGAAGCACTCGTAGACGGCCAAGTCGAAGTTCAGCGAAGTCGAGAACAGGGTTTTCGACAATGTGGCGTCATCGAAGGAGCGATGGGCCCAGGTCAGGAAGTTCACCGTGTTGCGGTGCTCGATCATCACGCCTTTAGGCTGGCCGGTCGAACCCGAGGTGTAGATCACGTAAGCCAGGTGCGACGAGACCAGGCCTGGAACCTGCGGATTGGGCGCCGCCTCGTCCTGCCAGACGCCCTTGTCGAGGTCGATCACTGGCACCGACGTCTCGCCCGACAGATGGCGGGTGCTGCCTTGAACCAGGATCGCCGCCGGGGCACTGTCTTGCAGCATGTAGGCAATCCGATCCAACGGATACGCCGGGTCCAGTGGCACATAACCGCCGCCGGCCTTGAGGATCGCCAGCAAGCCAACAACCATGTCGATGCCGCGCTCGACACAGATCGCCACCCGCGAATCGGGCTGCACGCCCTGCTTGCGCAGGTAATGGGCCAAGCGATTGGCGAGGCCGTTGAGCTCGCGATAATTGAGCTGTTGTCGGCCGTGACGCACCGCCACGGCATCCGGCGTGCGCTGCACCTGATCCTCGAACAACCCGTGGATGGTCTGCTCCCGCGGGTATTCGGCCTGGGTGGCATTGAAGTCCACCAGTAACCGCTCGCGCTCCGCCGCCGGCACGATCGACAGTTCCCGCAACGCCAGGTCTGGCGTGTGCTCCAACGCCGCCACCAGGCTGTCCAGCGCCGAGTGCATATACCCGCAGACACGCTGGGCCCCCACCTCGCTCACGACCTGGGCCGTAAGCCGGAAACCTTCGCCCAGATCGTCCACGTTAAGGCACAACGGATAGTTGGTGCGCTCTTCCATGCTCAGGGTCTGGATCCCGTGCCATGCCGAGATGGCCGTGTCGGACACCGCTTCAGCGGCACTGTGTCGATAGTTCAACAACGTGCTGAACAACGGCAGCGAGGCCGGTACGCCGCTGCAACGCTGCGCCAGGGACAGCGACGCGTGCTCGTGTCCGAGCAAGGCCGACAACCGGCCATGGGTCGCCCTGACACCGGCGCGGGCGCCTTGGGCGCCGACATTGACGCGCAATGGCAGCGTGTTGATGAACATGCCCAGGGCCCGATCGGCCCCGTCGCCGCCCTGCATCCGCCCCATCAGCACGGTGCCGAACACAACCTCTTCACGGCCCGAGACCCGCCCGACCACATGCCCCCAGGCCAGGTGGACCAGGCTTGCCGCGCTCACGCCGAGTTGACGGGCCTGGGTCCGCAGGCGCCGGGCCAGCGCGGCGTCTACGTCCTGATGCGCTTCTTCGATGCCGCTGCCGTCGCCCTGCACATCCTGTAGACCGAACGGCAGCGTCGGCTCATCGATATCGCCAAGCATCTCGCGGAAAAACCCTTCGTGCTGCTCACGACTGACCCCAAGGCGCGCCTGGGCCACATGGTTGCGATACGGCACGGCAGGTGACAGCAAGTGCGCCTGGTCCAAGAGACTGGCTTGCATCTCATGCACCACGACTTCAAGCGCCGTGTGGTCCAACGCCATGTGATGGAACAGCAGCATGCCAACCCAGCGCTGATTCGCCACGTCCTGGGCATAGGCCAGGCGCATCAACGGAGCCTGGGCGATGTCGAGGCGGTAATGCCGCGGATCGAATCGTCCGTGCAGCTGCTGCACCACATCGCCCCCCGCCGAGTCCACCTCGACCTCTTCCAGGCCCAGGGTCGCGTGGCGCCATACCACTTGCACCGGTGCCGCCAGGCCTTGCCAGACCATGCTGGTGCGCAGGATATCGTTACGCGACACCACGCTCTGCAAGGCGTAGGCAAAGGCTTGCAGCCGTTCGCGGTTGTCAAAGCCGAACAGCACCTGCAATACGTAGGGATCGCCCTGCTCCGCGGCGAGGTGGTGGTAGAGAATCCCTTCCTGCAACGGCGCCAGGGCATAGATGTCCTGCACATTCGCCACGCCACCCGGCACGGTGGCCACTATCCGGTCGATGGCGTCCTGGTCCAGATCGGCCAAGGGCAACATGTCCGGGGTGATTCGCGTGCAGCCGTCCGGGATCGCATTGCTCGGCACCACGACTTCCGTGTGCCCACCCACCGCGGCCGCCAGGGCCGCCAGCGTCGGCTGGCCGAACAGCACCCGCACATCGGCGGCCAGGTCGACCTGGCGCATGCGCTCGATCAGCTTCACCGCCAGCAGCGAATGGCCACCCAACTCGAAGAAGTTATCATGACGGCCGACCTGCTCGAGCTTGAGCAAGTCCTGCCAGATGCGGGCGATGGCCGTCTCGACCTCGCCTTGCGGGGCTTCGTATCCACGGCTGATCACGGCCGACTGATCCGGCGCCGGCAAGGCCTTGCGATCGAGTTTGCCGTTAGTGGTCAACGGGAACGCTTCAAGGATCACGAAGGCGCTGGGAACCATGTGCTCCGCCAGCGACCGCAACAACTGTGTACGCAGGTCGATCGCTGACGGTTGCGCACCTTGCGCAGCGATCACATAGGCCACCAGGCGCTTGTCGCCCGGTTCGTCCTCACGGGCGATGACCACGGCCTCGCGGATACCCTCGCAGGCCGTCAGCGTCGCTTCGATCTCA